>NZ_JAUTYU010000006.1:0-339438 GCF_052112105.1 Pseudomonas sp. BP11-1-1 | reverse complement strand
GGGTGGCAGGGGGGTGTTTATCAGTGCGGATGAGCAGGCCAAGGCCAAGGGGGAACAGCTGGATATGACGGCCGCCATTGAACAGTTGGAAAGCGCGCTCTCCCTGGCGCGCTCCTTGGCCGAAGCGGCCCGTAGCGCTCAAGCAACGCCAAGCGACATCGACAGCCAGCAACGCCTGAACCAGGCATTCAACGGATTGAAGCAGCCTGGCGTACTGCTGCACGCCCCAAGCGGGATCGGCATGGTCAGCCCCGAAGCCGTATGCCTGGCCTCCGGCGCCGAGAGCGTTGGCATCATCGCTGCGCACAACGCTGATATCGGCGCAGGCCACAATATCACCGCCACCGCGCAGGGCGGCATCAGCGTAGTGGCCAAAGAAGCCGGCCTACAACTCAAGGCTGCCGAAGGGAAGGTCGAGCTACATGCTCTAGGCAACGATCTTCATGCCTTGGCGAAGACCGACGTGAAGATCGAAAGCGTTCAAGGGCGCGTGGAAATCAGTGCTCCACAGGAGTTAGTGCTCAATTGTGGTGGCGCCTACATCCGCCTGAAAGACGGTGACATCGAAGTGGGTGCGCCGGGCAATATCTATTTGAAGGCCACCCATGTGGAAAAAACCAAAGGGGCCAGCCTGAACACACCCGCATCCCCTTTACCAGCCGGTTATGCCGCCGGCTATACGCTCAAAGACCACGCCCAGGCAGCGATGCCGTTTGCCCGCTATCGCGTTACGACCCAACAGGGGGATGTGTTCAATGGAGTAACGGACAGGGATGGGCGGACCATGAGTGTCAATACCTTGGTGCCGGGGGATTTGCGGGTTGAATTGCCTGAGGCAGTTTATGACGAACAACTTCGCTTGATCGGTCCTAACGGTGACTTGGCAAGCAATCTCAGATATTCGGTCACCTTGGTGGATGGCAGCACCGTGGAAGGCGTGACGGATGAACAGGGCTACACGGGGCGCCTCGTAACCGAAAAACCCATACAGGTCACTCAGCTGAAGCTCTTTCCTCCTGAAAAAATGGAATCTTTCTGCTGCGCGGCACTTAACGCCCAGACGTCACTGGACATTGATTTGAGGCCCTTGGACGTTTCTACCAACGACACGAATGTCGGTACTTCCACCCGAAACATCCCGCTGCCTGAAGGCAAAAAACGAGCGCTGACTGCGGGCGAGATCGCCATGGCTAGAACCGTATTCAAGGATGCAATCAACTATACGAAAGTCAAAGTACATCACGGTGGGTGGTGGTTGTTTCTGGGATTCCAGAATACGGCTGTTACACCCAATGGGGAGATGTACTACCCAGCAAGTACCGAGTACTACAGGGACGATTTCTCCAATACGATAGACGGCGAGTACAAGGCTTTGTTCATGCATGAGATGACTCATGTTTGGCAGCATCAACTTGGCTATCCTGTGAAACATAAAGGTATGTCGGTGAGTAGTCGCGGGGCAGAGGCGTACAAGTATATTTTGAGTGCCGGCGGGGTTTTTTCTGATTACAACATGGAGCAGCAGGGGGAGATTGTTTCCGACTATTACATGATTTGCATTATGAGGGATGCCCGTGCTGTGTGGAATAAGCGGAACTCTACACAGAGTCCTAGTCTTCTCGCCTCAACAGTAGCGGGGCTTCTAGCAGCCCCTGCCAACAAGGCTAATCTTCCCAATAAGGCGTAGAACATATGAAGTACGCAGTATTTTATCTGTTTGGTGTTTCTCTGACGCTTGGTGCTTCGGCTAACGCGACATCATTTGGGCGCAAGGCTAACGCCGATATTGCTACGATTGACAACAAGCCGGCCATCTGTTTGCCAAACAAGGAAAGTCCTGTATTCAGGTTGGGATGGGTATCCCTATCCGAGGGGGGCGTCAGAAATCCCGCATCCTGGGGGATCGCACTAAGAGAGGGTGCTCAGCCGACAGTACTGCATCCCGGCGACTGCGTTGTTTTTGGTACGGTTCCAGACGGCTATGAGAATGACGATCTAAAAGTAAAAGCTCGACCTTTGAAAGTTGAGATTAATAGGGTCTATATCTTTCGATTGACTGACGCTTACCGTCCAAGAGATACGTATGCAGTTATTTTTTCCATCGGTAGGGCCGCGGATGGAACCCTGGAATATCTTCAGTACGATCGAACCATTGAGCATGGCGAGCTGGTTCCACCTCGCCACGCTACTCAGGGCGCTAATGATAAATAGCCTTTGCCAATTTGCGGAGTGTTGATGATTCAGCGGTCTTCAATAAGATTTATCAGTATTCGCACTCGCCGGAATTTAAGTGCGACTGCCTTCAAGTGGCCGGTTTTGGCCAGGGTCATAGGATGGATAACAAGAACTATGAAAACACAATGGATTTATATTTTCTGGGGCGGGATGGATCTGCTGTATTTAGGCGGGTTCTGCTATCTGAGTATCTCTCAAGGGGATATTCCTTTTTTTAGCGATCTGCGCGCCTTTGTTTTGTTGGGTGAGGAACACGGCTTGGTTTCTGCAGTGCTTTTTATGTCATATCTGGCGCTGAACGTGTCGATCATTTTTTCCTTGCTTTTATTTTTTTTGGGAAGTGATTCGGTGCGATATGTCGTCTATGTGCAAGCGCCGCTTAGAATCCTGCTGGCGATGCCATCCTTAGTGTTTCTCCCCTTGGTCGTGAGTTTTGGCGATGTAATTTATGCTGAATCGCTGATTGTTTTGTTGTTGTTCTCTGAGGTATTGAAAGTTGGCTCCGTTCATTTTTACAGGGATGGCTTTATTTCTGTGAGCAAATGAACTGCTTTGGTTGGCTAGTTTGCGAATAGCGACATGGTTTTATCTGCGGTGGGTGGAGACCCATTCGCTACGTAAGGACACATTAATCATTAAGGAGCGATCGATATGAATGATACCCGGCACCGTACGGATACGCTTAATCCATTCAAAGTCATTACCGTGGGCAAACAGAAACAGCACTGGATCGAATTCCAGTTGCTGGACGAGCAAGGTGACCCCTTGGCGAATATGCCCTTCCGTGCGCAGAACGAGGCCACGCGTACGGCCTATGTTCCCGAATACGCTGGCATCAGCGATGCCGACGGGGTGATCCGTATTGACGGCTTGCACCCGCTGGCCATCACCTTGTTGCTGGAGGCCAATTCGCTGGCCGGGCAATTGCAAACCCGTCGTTTGCGCGCCGAACGGCCTGAGCCACACAGGCCTATAATTGGCGACCGTACCCCGCTGTACAGTCCGCAGCGTTCGGGTTTTTCTCCAATCGAACGACAGGCCATTGAGGCCGGGCATGGCTACCACTACCTGCGTATCGGCCAGTTGTGCGATCAGTTGCCCAATCTGTCCCCGCCATTGACCGACGCCAGTCAACCGCCAGCCTTTCATTTCCCGGACCGGACGTTCAGTGGTTTTACGGTCGACGATGAACAACTGGACCGCCGCCATGTGCTGGAGGTCTGTCCGCTCCGGGCCTGGTCGCTGGTGCTGCATCACCAGCCCCATTACAGCCTTGCCAACGCCTACAACCTGGGGCTGATGAGCATCTTGTCGTACAGCACATGGCCGGAGCAGGACCGAGGCTCCGTCAAGGAATTTTTCAACCAGCAATGCCTGGACCTGTCACGTACGCCGAGGATATGGGACGGGGGGCAGAATTGGCCTTGTCTGGTCAGCGATGTGCCTTTTGATGAGCGCTATACGATAGCCAAACCGTTGGACACCCGTCAGGCGCGTCCCCCGGAAGGAGATACGCAACTGTTCTACGCCATCAATGCAACCCAGGTGCTGGTGGCCTGGCGCGGCACAGAGATGGCCTACCCCTTTACCGACCTGGCGACAGACGTGACCTTTCGACCGGTCCAGCCAGAAGTTGCGGCCAACTGCGAACCCAAGGTGCCCTGTGCGGACCTGACGCCGGAAGGCAGCGTGCATCTGGGCTTTCGGGATGCTTATGAGGTTGCAAGAAGGATTTATTCCGATGATTTGGGCAAGACGATTCCTGGAGAGGCCTTCGACAGGAAGCTCTTCATTTGCGGCCATAGTCTTGGTGGCGCCCTCGGGCTGATTCATGCAGCCTCACTGCAAACGCACAATCCAGTGCTGTACACCTACGGCATGCCGCGCACCTTCACCCTTAAGGCTGTTCAAGGCCTGGGGAAATTGCAGCACTTCCGGCACGTCAACGACACCGACACTATTCCCAGCGCACCGCCCGAAGCGGCGCTGGATAATTACCTGTACGACTTGTACGGCCCGTTGGGCACCACCCTGGGATTTACCTGGTCGTTGCTCCAGCTAACAGCCAGCGCGGTGTTCAAGCATGGCGATCCTTTTTGTCACCACGGCGAAATCGCCATGTTCTTCAGGGCCGAGCAGCATGTGCAGGAACGTGGCTCGCAATACCCGGCCTATCGCAACAAGGACGGGCTCGGCGCGCCTTACTACACCACCATCGCTCGTCCCCTGCATGAAAAGGCCAAGTTCTACCTCGTACCCAGCCTGAGTCCTGAGGACGACCAACAGGCCAAGCAAGCGCAAAAAGGCCTGATCGGCACGCTGCGGCCGGGTGATCGGGCCCGTTATTTCCCACCCCAGGGCAACCCCAAGAAGGGCCGACTGAGTGGCCTCGGCAACCATTTCATGTCCGAGTATCAACCCTACCTGCATAACCACCTGCTGGAGTCGATCAACCCCGAGCGGGAGCCCTTGATGAAGGAGCAGCTTGAGCGACAACGCTTTGAGCAGCAGATGCACGAGCATTACAGCCGCATCCATGAACACGAGCGGGACCGTAATCGGGTCTTCCTGGGTTTGCAGGGTTTGCTGCCCCAGGCTTTGGGCACCACACGGGAGGTCGAGGGCGGTATCGAGGCGTTACAGCGCTTCGATGCCGTGGCCAACCCGAATACCTACTTTACGAAAACCTGGGGCTGAGTCCGTCGACACGACCAAGGAGTGGATCATGATCAAGAAAATACCCATCGCCATAGTGGCAATGGTCATCAGTCTCAGCGGCTGCGCGAAGGACTACAGCCTGGCGCCACCGGCGGACAGTGAAAAAGTGACGGTAACGGTGAAAGTGCCTAAGGATTTGACAGCGAGACCCATGCAGGTCATTTACCGTTCCACCATCTGTACGTTCACCGACCACACGGCAATGGGTAAGCCTTATCAACGTGACGAGTATCAGCGAACTGATATATGGCCTGTTCGCCAAGGACAGAGTGACCTCTATCGAGCCGAGCTGGCTATGGACGGTGGCGGCGCGTGCCAATGGCGCTTGAGCAACGTGACCTTCGGTGTCGCTTATGCCGATCCGGCTCGTTTTGGGGAGAGCGTGAACTTCGGCGGCGGCGGCGGCGTGGTGGTAATTTTCGACGACAACAACTCCCCACGCGGGGGAGCCGATTTCAAAGTGGAAGGAGACTTAACAATAAAAAAAGATTATTACCCGTGGGTAAGTGAGGCATTTCTCGGAGGGTATCGGAAACATATCAGTTTGCTGGGCGAGGGATATATCTATCTTATGTATCAGGCGTTGCAAGCTCGGAAAGTATATTTTGACCCCGTCCTGCACTCGAACTTCATGCTTCACTCAACTGAACCCAAGGAGAAAAAAGAAGGCAGCTACATTGCATTCACCTTCCCCGACGGAAGCGTTTGGGCCGATGGTCGCTTGGACTCGAAGTTTCAGAAGCTCCAAGCCATTCGCCTGGCTGCGGAGAACAAAAAATGAGATCAGTTCTCCCGTTTATATTTATCACTTCGTTCGCGAGCCTCAGCGGTTGCGCCAAGGACTACAGCCTGGCGCCACCGGCGGACAGCGAAAAAGTGACGGTAACGGTAAAACTGCCTAAGGAGCTGAAAACCGAAACCATGTGGGTGATGTATCGCTCGGCCACTTGTAAGCGCATCAGCTATGGCGCTAGCGGCCAACGTACCGAACGGGATGGTCATAACTCCGTTTATAAAGAATTCGAACGCCAGGGGCAGAGTGATATTTATCAAGTCGAGCTACCCAAAGATGGGGGCGGTGCATGCCAATGGCATCTGGCCAATGTCACCTTCGGTGTTGCTTATGCCGATCCCGCTCGCTTTGGTGAAAACGTAATTCCTGGAGGAGGCGGTGGAGTTGTGGTGATCCTCGACCACAACAACTCTCCACGAGGAGGAGCTGACTTCAAAATAGATGGAGACTTAACGATACAAAAAGATTATTACCCATGGGTGAGCGAGGCATTTCTGGGGGGATATAAAAAACACATTAGCCTATTAGGTGAGGGGCATTTATATCTTAAATATCAGGCACTGCAAGCTCAGAAAATATATTTCGAACCCGTCCTGCACACCGACTTCATGCTGCATTCAACTGAGCCCAAGGAGAAAAAAGAGGGCAACTACATTGCATTCACCTTCCCCGATGGAAGTGTTTGGGCCGATGGTCGTCTGGACTCGAAGTTCCAGAAGCTCCAAGCCATTCGCCTGGCTGCGGAGAACAAAGAATGAAGCCACTTGTTCCCGTTCTGCTTGAAGCAAACCTAACAGTCATTAACCAACCTTAAGAACAGGAGTTCTGAACATGTCACAGGGATTTGTTTTGCTGGGTGATAAAACCACTCACAACGGAGAAGTCATCTCGGCCTCTTCCACGATGATTATCAGAGGCAGACCTGTAGCGCTGGTCGGCGATAAGGTCCGCTGTCCGATACCGGGGCATGGGGTCAATCCCATCGTCGAAGGCTGCGGGGAATGGTCCGAGAATGGTCGCGAAATGGTGGTCAACGGTTGCCGCAGCGAGTGTGGTTGCCAGTTGATTTCCAGCGCTTCCGATTGCGCGGTGGGCTGAGCCATGAGTTGGGATCGTCAGGCACCCGAAGTGGTGGAGGCCCCGGCGCCTATCGTGCTGGGTCGCTGGGTATTGGCGGCAGGCGCGGCAGTGCTGGCGTCTGTTTTGTTGTTCTTGTTGCATACCGCCGGACACATGCCGGTATTACAGGAACTGAATATCTGGGCATTTTCCGGTTCGCCGTTGCTGGCTTGGGCATTGATGTTCAGCGCTCGCGCCTATGCCTACGGTGGCGCGCTGAGCCATCACCAGTTCCTGCAAGCGGAGGCGCAAGATGCGCAACACGCTTGGCAGGACTGGGCGCATCGCTATCTGGCGGTCCAGGCCAGCTGTGTGCTGTTGCCAGATCGCGTCTCCGCCAGTGTGGTCGTTCAAGACGGAATCAATCTGCCGCCTCGAACGGGACAGGCTCGGCGCGTTACCGAGCTCCCGCAGCAGCCAAAACGCGCGCCCGCCGGACTGTCATTGCTGTTGTCGGCCCTGGAGCCGGTCGTACGCGTTTTGCCGGCAAGACAACCGTTGCGGGTCACTCTGCTAAGCGATGTCGAGCCCGAGGAATACGCCGTGTTGCGCGATACGTGGCATCAAATCTGGGCCACCGACATGGGGTTGCCGCCGCCAGAGTCGGTCACCGTATCAGCTGAATTGTCATACCGGTGGATCGACGAGACGCTGAGGACAGGCAGTACCGCCGTTGAGTTGATCCTGGTGCTGCAACTACAAGGCGAATCGGCGTACTCGGACGGCTTGGCTGCCTTGCTGTTGTGCCCGGATAAGTCGGCGCTCGCGTGGGAGCTGCCGGTAATCGGTGGTTTGTTGCGCCCCATGCCGCTGGATATCAAGCACTTGCCCCACGAATTATCGATATTCCTGCAAACCCAAACCAACGCTCGCCAAGCGACCGGCTTATTGGCCGATAGCGCCGACTGGCAATCATTGATGGGCCAAGCCTTCGCCGCCGGCGGTGCTCTGGACGCTTCGCTCGAAGTAGGGCAGCAGTGGGT
This sequence comes from Pseudomonas sp. BP11-1-1, assembly GCF_052112105.1. Taxonomy (NCBI): domain Bacteria; kingdom Pseudomonadati; phylum Pseudomonadota; class Gammaproteobacteria; order Pseudomonadales; family Pseudomonadaceae; genus Pseudomonas; species Pseudomonas sp. BP11-1-1. The sequence continues at coordinate 331,590 of NZ_JAUTYU010000006.1, read as the reverse complement.
TCAGGAGCGCCTGTGTGGGGTGACAGGACCGTTCAGTCATTGGCTGACGGCAGCGCTGGGCGTGGAGATGTCCAGGCATCAACAATGCCCTTTGTTGCTCTTGGCCGAAGATGAATCAGGGCATTGGATCAGCACCGTGACGACCGGAGAGATCGCATGAGAACCTTCACTAACTTATGGCTCCGCACGGGTGCGGCGGTATGGCTCGTCACCCTGACGGCACTCTTGGGATGGGCTATCTGGTCGTACGGCGATCGGGTGGGCTTGGTGGAAGATGCCCAGAAGCTGTTGGCTTTGTTGTTAATCATGACCATGGCCGTAATGGGGTATCAGGCACCTCTTTTGTTGATCTATCTCAAGCGGCAGTTCCACCGTGAGCACGAACTGGCGGGAAAAGCACGCCCTGACGCGGATGCGAGTTTGGTGCTGCCACGCCGATCAGGTTCTGAACACTTGGAGCTCCACGAAACCCTCCACCACCAATACGGCCCCCTCTGGCGCCACAAAGTCCGTCTCCTGCTCATCGTCGGCGAACCCACCGAGATCACCGCCATCGCCCCGCAGCTGGCGGATAAGAAGTGGCTCGAAGGCCAGCGCACCGTGCTGTTGTGGGGCGGCAGCCTCCAAGAGAGTCTGGAAAATCCTGTGCTCGACCCATGGCTCAACCTCCGCCGTTGGTGCCCCTTGGACGGGGTCGTCTGGGCGCTGACCCCAGAGCAAAGCGCCGATGCAGTGGCGCTGGCCAAGGGCATGCGCCATTTGCAGGGGCTGGCCCGTCGAATGCGGCGGCAGGTGCCGTTGCATCTCTGGCAGGTGTGCGAAAGCACCTGGTCCCAGGAGGGGCGCGAGCGTCAGCCGGTGGGGTGTCTGCTGCCGGCCAAGGTCACCCCAGCGATGCTGGAAGAATGCCTACAGGAGTTGATCGAGCCTTTGCGTCACCAGGGCATCGTGCAAATGAAGCTCAAGAAGCAACTGCACCACGATTTTCTGCTGCGCCTGTCGCGGGATTTGCAGGCCGATGGCATTGCCCGTTGGCGCCAGGCGCTCGTGCCGTCGTTGAGTGGGTTCAATCCGGGGGTGAGGCTGCGTGGGCTGTGGTTCAGCCAGGCGCTGCGCGAGATCAGGAACGCTGACGGCGAGCATTTCTGGTGGCCGGATCCGGTGTGGCAGGGCGTGCAGCACGACAAGGCGGTTGGCGCGCGGCTGGGCTGGGGGGCGCCGCGGGTCGTTTATGCGTTGTTCCTGGGTTTGGCCGTGGTGTGGGGCGTGGGAATGGCGCTGTCCTTTGTCGGCAATCGGGCGCAGATCGTTCAGGTGCAGGCGGTGTTGGCGGGGCTGGACGCGTCGTCGCGGGCCGATGAGCAATTGCTCGCCTTCAACGAGCTGGTCCACGTGCTGGCGCGCCTGGATCACCGTGCTGTGGCCGGTGCGCCATGGCATCTGCGCTTTGGCTTGAACCGCAATCCCGTCCTGCTTGAAACGCTCTGGCCGCGTTACGTCGAGGCCAATAATCGCCTGGTGCGCGACCCGGCGGCGGCGCGGTTGCGCGAGCAACTGGAGGCGTTGGTCAAGTTGGCGCCGGGCAGTGCCGAGCGCGTCGAGCGCTCGGCGGTTGCCTATGATCAGCTCAAGGCGTACCTGATGATGGCGCGACCGGAAAAAGCCGAGGCGGACCTCCTGGTCAAGACGCTCGCCCATGCCGAACCCACCCGGGAAGAGGTTGCCCCCGCGCTCTGGCGAACGCTGGCGCCCGGCTTCTGGCAGTTCTACGCCGAGCAGTTGGCCGCGCACCCCGACTGGCGCATCGAGGCCGACCCTCGGCTGGTGGCGCAGGTACGCCAGGCCTTGCTCGATCAGTTGGGCCAGCGCAACGCCGAGGCCAGCCTGTACCAACAGGTGCTGGATGACGTCGGCCAGCATTATTCGGCCTTGGGCCTGGCGCAGATGGTCGGCGACACCGAGGCCGCCGGGCTGTTTTCCAGCAAGGCCAGCGTGCCGGGGGTGTTCACGCGCCAGGCCTGGGAGGGTCAGGTGCGCCAGGCCATCGACGACATCGCCCAGGCGCGGCGTGAGGAAATCGATTGGGTGCTCAGCGACAGACCCGGCGAGGTCGATCCCCGGTTGACGCCGGACGAGCTGAAGACGCGCCTGACTGAACGCTATTTCCAGGATTACGCCAGCGCCTGGCTGGGGTTTCTCAACAGCCTGCGCGCCCGCCAACCGAAAAACCTGGACGGGGTGATCGAGCAACTGACGCTGATGAGCGATGTGCGTCAGTCGCCGCTGATTGCGTTGATCAATACCCTGGCTTACCAGGGGCAGGCCGGCAGCCGCGCGCCGGCCTTGGGCGACTCGCTGATGAAGTCCGCGCACAAGCTGATCGGGCCGGACAAGGCGCCGGTGATCGATCAATTCGTGGATCTGCCCGGTGGACCGCTGGACGCTACCTTCGGACCGTTGTTGACGCTGCTGGGCAAGGGCGCCGAAGACCGAAACGCCAGCGACCATCTGAGCCTCCAGGCCTACCTCACCCAAGTGACCCGCGTGCGCCTGAAGCTGCAACAGATCAGCACCGCCACCGACCCCATGGAAATGACCCAGGCGCTGGCGCAGACGGTGTTCCAGGGCCGCGGCATCGACCTGACCGACACCCAGTCCTACGGCCGATTGATGGCCGCCAGCCTCGGCGCGCAATGGGCCGGCGTTGGCGAGACGCTGTTCGTCCAGCCGCTGGAACAGGCCTGGCAGCGGGTGCTGCAACCGTCGACGGCGGGCCTCAACAGCCAGTGGCAGCGCTCGATCGTCGAGCACTGGAACGCGGCCTTCGCCGGGCGCTATCCGTTCGCCGCGACGGCCAGCGATGCTTCGCTGCCGATGCTGGGGCAGATGATCCGCGCCGACACGGGGCGCATCGAGCGCTTCCTGCACAGCCAGTTGAGCGGCGTGCTGCGCAAGGAAGGCAACCGCTGGGTGGCCGATCCGCGTCATGGTCGCGGCTTGCGGGTCAATCCGCAGTTCCTGACGGCAATCAACCAACTCGGCGACCTGGCCGACGTGCTCTTCACCGACGGCGGCCTGGGCCTGAGTTTCGAGCTGAGCGGCAAAGGCGTGCGCGATGTGGTGCAGACCACCTTCATCCTCAACGGTGAAAAACACGAGTACTTCAACCAGAAGGAACGCTGGCAGCGCTTCGGCTGGCCGGGGCGCAGCGACTATCCCGGGGTCAGCCTGACCTGGACCAGCGTGCACACCGGCGAGCGGTTGTTCGCCGACTACGCCGGCACCTGGGGGCTGATCCGCTTGCTGGAACAGGCCAAATTTACGCCGCTGGACGATGGCGACAGCCGCTACCGCATGGTGCTCAAGGCCCCCGATGGCCTGGGCCTGACCTGGCACCTGCGCACCGAACTCGATGCCGGGCCGATGACGCTGCTGAAGTTGCGCGGGTTCAAGTTGCCGGGGCGGATATTCCTGGAGGGACGCGAGGCGGCGGACGGGTAGGCGCGCGAGAGGAAAATGAGTCTGCTTGGATTGATCGTTGGAGGGATCCATTGGCGCCTGGCTCTCCGTCGCGCTGAAGCGACAGGAGAAATACCGCTCGGCTTCAAACAAAAAGGATAGGTAATGCACAAGATCAAAACTTATTTACAGAAACATGGGCACGCTCCTTTCATATTTGGCGAAGGGCGCATCAGTGGCTACATCGGTGCCGCCTTGGGATTGTTGAGCTTGCTCGCAGTGTTTTGCTTCCTGCTGCCGGAGTGGCTGACGACCAGTGAATTGCGCGAGGTTTACGACGAGCAATTCGCCCGGTCGCTGTTGCTGCTCGGGTTGATCCTGTCGTTCAGCTTGGGCACGTTGAATATAATGCTCAACGGCCATAAGCGCTTGGGTGTTACGGCTATTGTCGCTTCCGGTCTGGCCATGGTCCTCGGTGGGACTGACATACAGGTCGATGCCATCGGTAAGACACCTTACTCCTTGGGGCTGGATTGGTTCGTACTGGCGCTCCTGATATCTGCGGCGGTATTTATCCCGCTGGAAAAGTTGTATGCCAAGGATCCGGAGCAGAACATCCTGCGTCCCCATTGGCGCACGGACCTGGGCTATTTTTTCGTCAGCCATATGCTGGTGCAATTCATCCTGATTTTCATCACGGCTTCCTCAAACTTCATGGCGGGATGGGCGGTTTCCCCGAACCTTCAGGAGAGCGTCCAGAGCCTGCCTGTGGTCGTGCAGTTTTTTCTCGCGGTATTGGTGGCTGATCTGGGGCAGTACTGGCTGCATCGCCTCTACCACGTGGTGCCTTGGTTATGGCGAGTCCATGCTGTCCATCATTCAAGTACCGCGATGGATTGGCTGGCCGGTTCGCGGGTCCACTTCGTTGAAATTTTACTAACGCGCACAGGTGTACTGGTGCCGTTGATGTTGCTGGGTTTCGCTGCGCCTGCATTGAATGCCTATGTGGTCCTGGTTGGCATTCAAGCCGTACTGGCCCACGCGAATATGCGAGTCAACGCGGGCTGGCTGGAATTCATTCTTGTACTTCCCCGATATCATCACTGGCACCACGCCCGTCATGCGGACTACATCTATAAAAACTACGCGATTCACCTGCCGCTGATCGATATGGTGTTTGGAACGTTCAAGTTACCTGTGAAGGACTGGCCGGCCCGCTACGGTGTATTCGGCAAGCCGTTGCCAGACGGCATCGTGCGGCAGCATGGATACCCGTTCCGGAAGCCCGTGTCCGAGAGCTCCAAGCCATGAGCCTGCAAAGCTTGATCACCCGTTGCCTCGGAGAGCGCGACGCGGTGGCCGTTGCCCGTGAACAGGCCGCACGTTGGCAGCCCTGGTTGCAACCGATCAGCGAGGCGTCACCCGTCGGTGACGACCCTGGCTATGACGATGACTTCCAGCGCATGCGCGAAGAGGTCGACAAGTTGTCGGGTGCCGATGCCGAGCGAGTGGCCCAACTGGCTGAGAAGCTGCTGACCCGGACCTGCAAGGATCTGCGCGTGGTCACCTATTACGTGTGGGCGCGCTTGCATCGGGACGGTGAGGCGGGGCTGGCCGACGGTCTGTGCCTGCTGGCGGCTTTGGTGGAGCGGTTCGCCGACAGCGTACTGCCGGCGCGCGCCACCAGTCGCAAGGTGGCGCTGCAATGGCTGGCCGGCGCCAAGGTGCTGGACACCCTGTCGCTGTACCCCGAGGTGGTCAAGGCCGAGGCCGAGCGCACGGCCGCGGCGTTGGCCTGGCTGGAGCAGGGGCTGGAGGCTTGGCCGGAAGATCAACGTCCTTGCCTTGGCGCGCTACATGCCGCGCTGTCTGCCCGCCTGGCTCAATCCGGCGGCGTGGAGGCGGTGGTTCCGCAGAATGCGGCCAGCCAGGAATCGAATGCCCAGGCAGGCACGCCGACCGTTCCCGCGATCAAGTCCGGTCGGGATCTGTTGGACCACGGCCGGGCCTTGGCCGGTTATTTGCGCGATCAACCCCACGGCTGGCTGGCAGGCCATCGACTGATGAAAAGCCTGCGTTGGGACACGGTGCATCAGGCGCCGCCCGAGGACGCCGACGGCAATACGCGGTTGACGCCGCCGAGGGCGGATTATCGGGCGCAGCTCAAGCGTTTGTACCTGCAACAAGCTTGGCGGCAGATGCTCGATCAAGTGGAGCGGATCTATGCCGAGGGCGTGAACCATTTCTGGTTGGACTTGCAGTGGTACGCGTACCAGGCCTTGAGTAAACAACCCGCGCCACAGGATGGTTGGGCGGACGTCGTTCAGCGTGACTTGGGCATGTTCCTCGAGCGGTTGCCGGGGATCGAGCTGCTGCGCTGGAGTGACGGCACGCCCTTCGCCGATGAGGCAACCCGTGAATGGATCGCCCAACACATCAGCGGCAATGGCCCTGGGCAATGGCTGCCGGCTCCATCGTCGACGCATGGCATCGGCGATGCCGACATCTTGTCGTGGGAGGGTGAAGCCTTGGCGCAGGCCGACAGGGAAGGGGTCGAGCCCGCACTGGCCTGGCTGGCGGCGCGTCCGGACATTCAGGGTGGGCGGCAACGTTGGCTGTTGCGTCTGCTGATGGCGCGGGTCGCCGAACAGTTCGGCAAGACCGATCTGGCCATCCACCTGCTGGGGGAGCTGGACGCCGCCGTTCAACACCACGATCTGCGCGGGTGGGAGCCCGAGCTGTATTTCGAAGTCAAGGCTCGTCTGCTCAAGCTGCTGCGCCTCAAAGCCCAACGCAATGACACCGACAAACCCGCCCTGGCTCGACGCATGGAAACCTTGCTGGCGGCGCTCGTAGCCATCGATCCGGTACGTGCCGCCGTGCTGTGCGGCTGACGATCATTAATCAGGATTCTTTATGGACATGGACAATCTGACACTGCGCTATTTTGACGCCGAAATGCGCTACCTGCGCGAGGCCGGCAAGGAATTCGCCGAGGCGTTCCCGGACCGTGCGGCGCTTCTCAACCTGGACAAGCCGGGGGCGCAGGACCCCTATGTGGAGCGACTGTTCGAGGGCTTTGCGTTCCTGATGGGGCGCCTGCGGGAAAAGCTCGACGATGATCTGCCGGAGCTGACCGAAGGCCTGGTGAGCCTGTTGTGGCCGCATTATTTGCGGACCATTCCGTCGCTGTCGATCATCGAGCTGGTGCCCGATCTTGCCCAGATCAAACGCAGCGAACGGATCGCCCGGGGGTTCGAGATCCTCTCGCAACCCATCGGGCCGCAGCGCACCTGCTGCCGCTATACCACCACGCAAGACGTGACGTTGCAGCCGCTGGCGTTGGCGTCGGTGGCGCGTGACCACGAACCGGATGGTCGCTCGCTGCTGCGCTTGCGCTTTGCCCGCAGCGAATCCGTCCCTTGGACGGAGATCGACCTGCGTCGCCTGCCGTTGTACTTGAATGCCGATGCACCGCTGGCCAGCGCGCTGCACCAAGCCCTGACCTTGAACCGGCAGGCTATGTACGTGCGCGTCGCGGAGCAGCCTGGCCGCACGCCTTTGGATGGTTACTTCGCGGCCAAGGGCTTTGCCGACGAGGATCGGCTGTGGCCCAAGGGCGACAGCGCCTTCAGTGGTTACCAGTTGCTGCTGGAATATTTCACGTTCCGGGAAAAATTCATGTTCGTCACGCTCTGCGGCTTGGATCAACTGGTGATTGAACCCAATGCGCCCTGGTTCGACCTCGAAGTGGTACTGCGTGAACCCTGGCCCCATGCTTTTGACCTGAGCGCCGAACACATCCGCCTGCACGCGGTGCCGGTGATCAATCTGTTTGTGCTGGAGGCCGATCCGCTGGAGCTGGACCCTTTGCAAACCGATTACCTGCTGCGCCCGATGCGCTTGCAGGACGGCCATCTGGAAATCTATTCGGTGGACGAGGTCACCGCCTCAAAGGAAGAACAGCGCCTGGACTACGTGCCGTTCAGCAGCTTTCGCCACAAGGGCGGCATGCTGCGTGACGAAGCGCCGGAACGTTATTTCCATACTCGCCTGAAGCGCGCCGCCAATGGCTTGCACGACACCTGGTTGATCCTCGGTGGCGAAGGCTTCGACGAGGATCGGCTGCTGCGGCCCGATAAACGCCTGTCGCTGCGCCTGACCGGCACCCACGGCCAACTGCCGCGCAAAGCGTTGCAGAGCACGGTGCTCGATACGGCGGTGCAGCTCACCCAGTTCGGCCTGCGGGTGCGCAACCTGTGTGCCCCGACGTTGCCCTGCTATCCGCCAAATCGCGACCGTTTTCATTGGCGCATCCTCAGCCACCTGGGCTCGAATTTCCTGCCGATGCTCGACAGCGCCGAGGTGTTGCGCGGGACGTTGGCGTTGTACGACTGGACGGGCAGCGAGCTGAACCGGCGTCGGCTGGCGGCGATCGTCGAGGTAAGTCATCACCTGGTCCAGCGCTTCGAAAAGGGCTTCCTGCTGCGCGGGGTGGATATCGAAATCACCCTGGACACCAACGGATTCGCGGGGGAGGGCGATATCAGTCTGTTCGGCGAAATGCTCAACCGCTTCTTTGCGCTCTACGCGGACGTCCATCTTTACACCCAGCTCACGCTGGTCCTTCAACCTACTGGAGCGTGCCTGCGATGGAGCGAGAATCACAGCCAGCGTATTCCCGGTTGAACACCGGCGGGTTGCTGAGCACAGTGCAGGAGCGGGTGGCCGAGGCCAGCCTGTACCGTTTTTGCCAGTTGCTGGAACAAGCGCTGCCCGGAAATCCTCTGCTGGGCAGCACCGCGCGTCCGACGGACGACCCGGTGCGTTTTCGGCCCGATCCCGGCATGGGGTTCCCGGCCGGAGAGCTGAAAGCGATCGAACTCGATCCGGAGAATCCGGGGCGTCCAGCGACGGTACGCACTCGTGTGCTGGGGTTGTACGGTGTCGATTCGCCGTTGCCGACGGCGTTTCTCGATGACATCGCCCAACGCCGGGAAGGGCATGAGGCGCTGGAGGCATTCCTCGACATTTTCAATCACCGGATATTTACCCAGTTCTACCGGATCTGGCGCAAGTATTCCTACCCGGCCACGTTCGCAGCAGGCGGCACCGATGCAACGTCGCAATGCCTGCTGGGCCTGATCGGGCTAGGCATTCCCGGAAGCACGCGACGGGTCGCGACGCCGATTTCGCGTTTCCTTGCGTTGCTCAGCGTCATGCGCCTGCCGACCCGTAACGCCGAAGGCATCGAGGCGTTGGTCAAGCTGCTGGCGAGCAAGACCCAGGCGCGAGTCAGCCCGCACTGGCCGCAGAAAATTCCTTTGGCGCATCCGGCCAGCCTTTGCCCGTCCCGTCTGGTGACACTGTCTGAAGGCACGCCGCTGGGCAGTGTCGGGCGGGACGTCAACAGCCAGTTGCACCTGATGCTTTGCACCGATGACGCGAAGGAGGCCAACGGCTGGTTGCCTGGCGGAACGCTGCACAGCGACCTGCTGGTACTGCTGCGGGTGTACCTGGGATGGCGTTGCAGCGCGACGCTGCAATTGACGGTCGCGCTGAGCAGCCTGTCGACCCCGGTCCTGGGCAATCCCCGGATTCGATTGGGCATGACCGGTGTGCTGGGCTTGGGCACAGACACCTGGCGGGCGAAAGAACACGAAACCCTCACGATCAATCTGGGCCGTTATCAAGGCCTTTCGATCCATTCTCGGAACAGGGAAACACAGCATGTCTCGTACCCTTTTTAATCTATCGATACTGGCAGTGATCGTCACCGCACTGGGCGGGTGTGGATTGGCCCAGACCGTCACGCAAGGCACTGCATCCGCCGCCGAGACGATTTTCCATAAGCAAGTGAAGACCCTGCATCTGGACTTCAACGCGCGCCCGGCGCTCAACACCGACGTTGCGGACATGAATGCGCTGTCGTTGCCAACCCTGGTCCGCGTGTACCAATTGCGCGATGGCAAAGCGCTGGACCGGGCGACTTACGAGGGGCTGGTGAGGGGTGACGAGGGGCTGCTCGACGGCGCGTTGCTGGACAAGCGAGCCGTGGTGGTGAAACCCGGAGCAGGGACGCAGTTGAGCGTGCCGATGAATCCACAGGCGCGGGTAGTCGCGCTGGTGGGCCTGTTTCGCAATCCCGATGCTCAACCCGACACCTGGCGCCTGCTGCTGACACGCGATGACTTGGACCCGGATCGGGCACGGCTCATCGAGATGGGAGACAACCAACTGACCTTGCGTCCCTTGGCGAAGGAATAAGCCATGACCGAGCCCAACCCCTCGCTCTACGAAATGTTGCTGCAAAACTTCGACGGAGAACTGGATGTGCATCGCGTCAGCGAGCAGGACCAGCACACGCTGTCGGTCCTGGACAACCTCCAACGCATCCTCAATTGCCGGGCGGGCGCACTCAGTCATTTGCCGGACTACGGACTGCCGGATATGGGCACGGTTCTGCAGGGCTTGCCAGCAACGGCGCATACCTTGATGAAGACCATGACCGACACCTTGCTCAAATACGAACCACGGTTGGCGGAGCTTGCCATCGAGCTGCTGCCCCAGGTGCTGCCGGGGCATCTGGAATGTGCGCTGGACGTGCAGTTGAAAGGCGGGCGGCGGGTGAGTTTCGGGACCACCGTGGGGCCGGAGGGCAAAGTCCTTGTGCGTCACCTGACGCGGCAGAACTACTTTTCGACGCCTGGAATGGATCACCCAAGGGGCGGGCGATGAGCGCGTTGTTCGAGGTGCATGTTCGACTCGGCGGCGATCCGCGCGGTTATGCTGAGTTCGCCGCCCTACGCGGTGAATTGGCGAAGCTGGGCCATAGCGCCTGTCCCGACGTGGATTGGCAGAAAGTGGAGCAGTTGTGCCTCGTGCTACTGCAATTGAACGGGGCAGAACTGCAGACCGTGTGCTTTTATGCGCTGGCGCGGGGGCAGCGTCACGGTTTGGATGGCATGGTCGAAGGTATGAGATTGCTCAAGACTCTCTGTGGCCAATGGTCCAGTCTTTGGCCGGCGTCGGTCCCCGTTCGCCTGGATATGCTCGGGTGGTTGTTTGCCCAACTGCAAACGCTGCTGCGCAGCTGGGCGCTGTCGACCAACAACCTGCGCGCATTGCTTGAGTTGGATAATGCGCTTACCGACCTCAGTGAACGGTTGCCCTGCCAGGCGCCCGTACCGTTGACCACGCTGCAGGCCCTGCGACTGCAGGTCACGCACCTCATCCAGCGCTTGGAACGGAGCGACTTCGGCACCGAAACGGCATTGCTCCCCGTCCGGGTGGCGGAACCGGCACTGATGATGCCGATCGTGCTCGTGCCGCCGCCCGATGCGACAAGCGGCAAACGACGGTTATTGCCGTGGCTGTGCGCAGCGGCGCTTCTGCTTGCCGTCGCCGCTGGGGTTGCCGGGTGGTGGAAGGGCGCGCAGACGGACGTCGCCTGGCCCGATCCGGTGCGCCTGGACAGCCTGTCGCTGTTCGACGCCGGCAGCGCGGAGCTCAAGCCCAGCTCGACCCCTGTCCTGGTCAAGGCCCTGGTCGACATCAAGGCCCAGCCAGGCTGGTTGATCATCATTGCCGGGCATACCGATGCCACAGGTTCATCGGAGCAGAACCTCCGGCTCTCCCATGCCCGGGCGTCTGCGGTACGTGACTGGATGCAGAGCGTGGGCAGCATTCCCGCCGATTGTTTTGCCGTGCAGGGCTTTGCCGCCCATCAACCCATCGCAGGAAACGATACCGAGGCCGGGCGAATTGCCAATCGACGTGTCGACATCAGCCTGGTGCCGCAAGCAGGAGCTTGTGAGCTTCCAGCAAACCGCAGGCCAGAGAGGCTCCTTTGAAATTCCTCCTTAAGAACCGCAAGGATGTGCCGATACAGCGCGGTAGATCCGATTTTGCGGGCACTGCAGTAGTGTCCAAGAAAAGATATTCCAGGCGTTTGCGCGCCTGTGCCCTTTTGATTTTTTCCAGGTTTGACCCTAATCGGACCTCAGGGAATGAACCATGCCAGCCCACTCCAGGACCGAGTTGGAGGATGCCCTTGCCGCGTGCAAAAGCAGCTTTCTTTCCGTTGCCTTCTTCAGTTTTTTCGTCAACCTGCTGATGCTGGTTCCCTCGTTTTACATGCTGCAGGTCTATGACCGGGCGGTCGCCAGCGCCAGCCTGTCGACCTTGTTGATGTTGACGCTGATCATGTTGCTCCTGTTGACCACGATGGGCGGACTGGAGTGGGTTCGGTCGCGGATCATGGTGCGGATCAGCACGCGCCTGGATACGTTGCTGGGCCAGCGCCTGTTCGACGCGAGTTTCAAGCAGGCGCTGACAAGCTGCGGCATGAACGCCACGGCCCAGCCCCTGAGTGATTTGAACGCGTTGCGCCAGTTCCTGACCGGCAACGGCCTCTTTGCGTTTTTCGACACGCCCTGGATTCCGATCTACCTGGCCGTCATGTTCATGTTCCATCCCTGGTACGGCTGGATGGGGCTGTTGAGCGCGGTGCTGTTGGGTACGCTGGCCTACGTCAATGAAAAACTCACCCAGGCACCGCTGCATGCGGCCAACCGCGAGCAGATGGCGGCTACCGCTTTCACCAACAAGAGCTTGCGCAACGCCGAGGTGGTTGAATCCATGGGCATGCTTGCCAGCTTGCGTCAGCGCTGGAGCGAGCAGACCCACACCGTTCTTTCCCTGCAGAGCCTCGCCAGTGACCGCGCCACGACGGTCGCGACCGTCTCCAGGACGTTCCGCCAGGTCGTCCAGTCGCTGGTGCTGGGCTTGGGTGCGTACCTGACGATCAATCACGAGATTTCGTCTGGGCTGATGATCGCCGGCTCCATTCTGCTGGGGCGAGCCCTGGCGCCCATCGATCAATTGATAGGGGTCTGGAAAGGCTTCCTGGGCGCACGATCGCAATATGCAAGGCTGCACCAATTGCTGGCAACGATCGCCGCCGAACCTGAGCGCATGTCCTTGCCGGCACCCGAGGGCGCGATCCGGGTGGAAGGCCTTTCGGTTGGCGCGCCCAACCAGCGCAAACCGATTATCCGTGGCCTGACATTCGAGGTGCCGGCGGGTTCCGTGGTGGGCATCATTGGTCCGAGTGGCGCGGGCAAGTCGACGCTGGCCAGGGCATTGCTCGGCATCTGGCCAAGCCTGGCGGGTACGGTGCGCCTGGACGGTGCGGACATCAGCCAATGGCGGCGGGACGAACTTGGCCCCTACATCGGTTATCTGCCGCAGGACATCGAGTTGTTCGAAGGCACCATCAGCCAGAACATTTCACGCTTCGGTCCGGTGGACGCACCAGCCGTGGTCGCTGCCGCGCGCATGGCCGGGGTGCATGAACTGGTTCTGCAATTGCCCGATGGCTACGACACCTTGATCGGGGCCAATGGCGGTGGCCTGTCCGGCGGCCAGCGCCAACGCATCGGCCTGGCTCGCGCGCTGTACGGCGAACCGCGCCTCGTATTGCTCGATGAGCCGAACTCCAACCTGGACGATGCGGGCGAAAAGATGCTCGCCGAGGCGCTGCAAAAACTCAGGCAGAGCCGCGCCACGGTGTTTGTCATCACTCATCGGTCCGGCGTGCTGGCGCAGGTCGACAAACTGCTGGTCCTCAATCAGGGCGAACTGAGCCTGTTCGGGCCGCGCGACAAGGTCCTGGCGCGACTGCAGGCTGCCACGCCCGCGGCGCACCCGGCCGCCGCCATTGAATCGTAGGAAGCGGATGAGCCATTCGATGCAACAAATCAAGCCATCATCCGCCCCTGTCACCGGGTTTTCCATTGACGACAAACCGATACGGCGCATTGGCTATCTCATGTTGCTGGTGACATTCGGCCTGTTTGGCGGCTGGGCCACCCTGGCGCCGCTTGACAGCGCGGCGCTGGCGCCGGGCGTGGTCACCGTCAAGAGCTACCGCAAGACCGTGCAGCACCTGGAAGGGGGCATCGTGCGCGAGCTGCGCGTGCATGACGGCGACCTGGTGAAGGTCGGTGATGTGCTGCTGGTGCTCGACAACACCCAGGCGCGCTCTGAAATGGAAGCGATGCGCAGCCAGTTGATCGCAGCGCTCGAACTTGAAGCCCGACTGGTGGCCGAGCGTGATGGCTTGTCCGAGCCGCTGCCCGTTGCCGCCCTGGACCTCGCTGATGCTCGGGTGCGCGAGGCGCGCGACAGCGAAGCACGGATCTTCCAGACCCGGCGGACCTCCTTGCTCGGGGAAATCGCGTTGCAGGAGAAGTCCATCGGGCAAATCGAGGAACAGATTCGTGGCTACAGAGCGGTCGTCGCCAGCAAGCAAATGCTCGCGGCTTCCTATCAAGAAGAAATTGTCGATTTACGCGCGTTGTTGTCCGAAGGCTACGTGGACAAGCAGCGTTTGCGCGAGCAGGAGCGCAGCCTGGCCCGGCTGCAGGCCGAAATTGCGGAAAGCCAGTCTGCCAGCGCGCGGGCCAGGGTTCAGGCCGACGAAGCGCAGTTGAAGATCTTGCAGCTGAAAAAGACCTTTGCCAGTGAAGTCGCGGGTTTGCTGGGCGATGCCCGAACCAAGGTCTACGAGCTCCGCGAACGGTTGGCCACCCTGCAGGATCGCGACCAGCGCACCGATATCGTCGCGCCCGAATCCGGAAAGGTCATGGGCTTGACCGTGCATACCCTGGGTGCGGTGGTCAGCCCCGGGACGGCGCTGCTCGACATTGTTCCGGCCAACGAGGAGCTGATCGTCGAGGCCCAGGTTTCACCGATGGACATTGACCGCATTGCGCCGGGCAAGCTGGCTGGCATCCGCTTCAGTGCGTTCAAAAGCAGTACCACGCCGGTCATCGAGGGCCAACTGGTACAGGTGTCTGCCGATCGGCTGATCAACAAGGACACCGCAACCCCGTATTACCTGGCACGCGTGGCCTTGACCGATAAGGGGAGGCAGGCATTGGGCGGTCTTACCCTGGTGCCCGGGATGCCCGTCGAGGTGTTGATCAATACGGGGTCGCGAACGTTGTTGGAATACCTGATGCAGCCTGCCAGCAATGCGTTTGCCCGTTCGTTGATCGAGGATTGATATGAAATCTCTGGTCGCACTGGGGCTGGCCGTCCTGTCGTTTGGCGCCCTGGCGGACAATGGGCAGGCGTCTGCCTATGTCGATCTCTGGCAGTTGCATCAGGAGGCGCAGGGCGCCGATCCGCGTATCCTGCGGGCGGAAGCCCTGACTCGCAGTGGTGAAGGTAACGAGCGTGCGGCCTTCGGTCAATTGTTGCCGCAGCTCAATGCCAGCGGCAGCGTCAACCGCAGCCGGCGCGACGATGAGCTGAGCCGTATCCAGTACAACGGCAAGCGCATGGCGGTGATGCTCAACCAGGTCATCTACGACCCGCAGGTCTGGCGCAGTTATCAGCGCTACGTGGAGCTGGCGCGCCAGAGCGAATTTGAGTCCGATGACACGCGAGTGCAGGCCAGCATTGACCTGTCCGAGCGCTATTTCGCCGTGCTTGCCGCCGAGGACGAATTGGCCCTGGTGCGCAGCGAGCTGGGCGCGACCGAGCGCAATCTCAAGCGCGTCAACGCCCTGTATGCGCGGCAGATGGCAATGGTGACCGACACGCTGGACCTGGAGGCGCGTGTGGATGCGCTCAAGGCTGACGAGATCGAAGCCGTCAACAAGGTCGAGGTCAGCCGCGAAGCCATTTCCGAATTGGTGGGGCGCGAGGTTCGCGAGCCGTTCAAGCGCATCGCCGAGAGTCCGGCGTTCAGTCTGCCGGCCCAAGCGCAGGATTACTGGGTGCAGACTGCGCTGGACAGCAACCCGGCGCTGCACGCTCGCGAACACAGCATTCGCGCCGCCGAAGCCGCCATCGGAGAAGCCAAGGCCGGCCATCTGCCAAAGCTGGGCCTGAACCTGATGGCGCAACGCAGCGACATCGGCTACGAAGGTGCGCTGGCGCCTCGCTCGGACAATCTCGTCGCGTCCCTGGACTTGCAGATGCCGCTCTACAGTGGCGGCACCACCCGCGCCCGGGTGTCGACTTCCGAGAGCGACAAGGAGGCCGCGCAACAAGAACTCGAGGCGTTACGGCGCCAAGTCATCAAGGAGACTCGCACGGCCTACCTGGGCATGACCGCCGAGCTAAGCCGTATCAAGGCGACGCATCGCGCGCTCGAATCGGCCGAGAAGTCGCGACTCGCCACGGAGAAGGCCTTTTCCTATGGCGTCAAGAATGCCGTGGACGTACTGGACAGCATCAAGGAGGAGTTTCGCGCGCGGCGTGATTTCTATCAGTCGCAGTACCGCTTCGTGACCAGCCTGCTTGTCCTGCATCGTTGGAGTGGCAGGTTGGGGGAGGGTGATATACGCAAGGCCAACGACTGGCTGGCTACCCCCGGTTCATCGGATGTGCGGTAGAAAAAATGATGGCCAAGTAATATTATTGGCGCCATTTTTCAGGCAATATTAACGACTTGTAGCGGCCGCATCCGGGAAGGGCCGCAGATCGCTCATAGGAAGCTTGTATGCCCAGTCCCCTTGGTTACTCCTCCGTTTCGTCTGCGAAATTGACCACTAACGTGCAGGTCAACAGCCTGCTATACGGCACTTATTGGACCGGTAGCGCGACCACGGGCACGTCGTTGACGTACAGCTTCCTATCGATGAACTCTTATTTCGCCAGGGATTACAGCGGGGATCAGGAATTCCGGTCCAGTTATTTCCTCACCTCGGCGCAACAGAACAGCATTACTAGCGCGCTCGGCACTTGGAGTTCGGTTTCCAATATCAAGTTTACGAAAGTCAATGACTCAGTCACCAACGCTGGTGACTTGCGGTTTGGCGGCTACATGGACATGCCCGATGGCTTTGCCGCCTGGGGCTATTTCCCTTCCAAGACCCCCAGTGGCGGCGACGTATGGATCGGTCCGGTCACCAACGACCCGAATCCCGTCAAGGGCACGTACGACTACATGACGTTCATGCACGAGATCGGCCACGCGCTGGGTCTCAAGCACCCGTTCTCGCCAAGTGCTACGAACAGCACCGTGTTGTCCTCTCAGTTCGATGACGTCCGTTACACGATCATGAGCTACAACAACAACTATTCGTATGAGCCCACCACACCGATGTTGCTGGACATCGCTGCCATCCAAAGCCTGTATGGCGCGAACAAGCAGTGGCAGGTCGGCAACAACAGCTATAGCTGGGCGGCCGATCAATCGGTTTTCGAGACTATCTGGGACGCCGGCGGTGTTGACACCATCGATGCGAGCAACCAGGCGCAAGCTGTGCGTATCAACCTCAATGAAGGCCAGTTCAGCAAGATCGGCGCGACTTTCCAGAATCTCACTACCCAGACTGACTTCAACGAAGGGCTGGCGATTGCCTACGGTACCAAGATCGAAAACGCGATTGGCTCGGCCAACGACGATACGCTTATCGGCAACGCGTTGGACAACGTACTGAACGGTCGCGCTGGCGCAGACGTCATGATCGGTGGGTCAGGCAACGACACTTATGTCGTCGACAATATCAATGACGTCATCCAAGAAACCAGTGCGCTGAACAGCGGAGTCGACACTGTCCAGGCTTCCAGCAGTTACGTCCTGAGTGCCAATATCGAGACGTTGATCCTGACTGGCTTCGGCAACATCAACGGCACCGGCAACGCACTGAACAACCGCATCACCGGAACGCTTGGCGCCAACGTCCTGGACGGCGGCGCTGGCATCGACACGCTGGTCGGCGGCACCGGCAACGACACCTACGTGGTCGACAACCTCAAGGATGTGATCAGCGAAACCAGCACCCTCGCCAGCGAGATCGATACCGTGCGCGCCTCCTTGACCTGGAGCCTGGGCACCAACCTGGAAAACCTCACGCTCACCGGCAGCGCCAACCTCAACGGCACCGGCAACGCATTGAACAACGTGCTGACCGGCAACGCTGGCAATAACCTGCTCGATGGCCTCGCCGGGCGCGATACCTTGGTCGGTGGCGCCGGTAACGACACGTATACCCTCGACAACGCGGGTGACAGCGTCGTAGAGCTTGCGGACGAAGGCATCGACCTGGTCCGGACAGCGGTCAGCCATACCTTGTCCGCCAACGTCGAGAATGCAGTGTTGCTCGGCGCCGCCGCGCTCAACCTCACCGGCAACGCATCAAATAACAGCCTGATCGGCAACGCCGCGGCCAACGTGCTCAATGGCATGGACGGTGCGGACATCCTCGACGGCGGCGCCGGCATCGACACCCTCATCGGTGGCACCGGCAACGACACCTACGTGGTCGATAACCTCAAGGACGTCATCAGCGAAACCAGCACCTCGGCCTCCGAAATCGACAGCGTTCGTTCCTCGGTGAGCTGGACCCTGGGCGGCAACCTGGAAAACCTCACGCTGACCGGTGTTGCCGCGATCAACGGCAGCGGCAACGCGCTGGACAACGTGCTGATCGGCAATGCCGCCGCCAACGTGCTCAACGGCCTGGGCGGCGCGGATAGCCTGGACGGTGGCGCCGGCAACGACACTTACTACGTCGACAACCTCGGCGACACGGTGATCGAGCGCGGCACGGCGCTGACCGAGATTGACAGTGTCGTTTCGTCCATCAGCTACGCCCTGGGCGCCAATCTGGAAAACCTGACATTGGGCGGCGCCGGCAGCATCAACGCTACCGGCAACGCGCTGAACAACCGCATCACCGGTAACGCGGGCGCCAACGTCCTGGACGGTGGCCTCGGCATCGACACGCTGGTCGGCGGCACCGGCAACGACACCTATGTGGTCGACAACCTCAAGGACGTCGTCAGCGAAACCAGCATCCTGGCCGGTGAAGTCGACAGCGTACGGGCCTCGGTCAACTGGGTGCTGGGCGCCAACCTGGAAAACCTCACGCTCACGGGCAGCGCCAACCTCAACGGCACCGGTAACGCGTTGAACAACGTGCTGACCGGCAACGCTGGCAATAACCTGCTCGATGGCCTCGCCGGGCGCGATACCTTGGTCGGTGGCGCCGGTAACGACACGTATACCCTCGACAACGCGGGTGACAGCGTTGTCGAACTCGCGGACGAAGGCATCGACCTGGTCCGGACAGCGGTCAGCCATACCTTGTCCGCCAACGTCGAGAACGGATTGTTGATCGGCGTCGCCGCGCTCAACCTCACCGGCAACGCATCAAATAACAGCCTGATCGGCAACGCCGCGGCGAACGTGCTCAATGGCATGGACGGTGCGGATACCCTCGACGGCGGCGCCGGTATTGACACCCTCATCGGCGGCACCGGCAACGACACCTACGTGGTCGACAACCTCAAGGACGTCATCAACGAAACCAGCACCTCGGCCTCCGAAATCGACAGCGTTCGTTCCTCGGTGAGCTGGACCCTGGGCAGCAACCTGGAAAACCTCACGCTGACCGGTGTTGCCGCGATCAACGGCAGCGGCAACGCGCTGGACAACGTGCTGATCGGCAATGCCGCCGCCAACGTGCTCAACGGCCTGGGCGGCGCGGATAGCCTGGACGGTGGCGCCGGCAACGACACTTACTACGTCGACAACCTCGGCGACACGGTGATCGAGCGCGGCACGGCGCTGACCGAGATTGACAGTGTCGTTTCGTCCATCAGCTACGCCCTGGGCGCCAATCTGGAAAACCTGACATTGGGCGGCGCCGGCAGCATCAACGCTACCGGTAACGCGCTGAACAACCGCATCACCGGCAACGCTGGCGCCAACATCCTCGACGGTGGCCTCGGCATCGACACGCTGGTCGGCGGCACCGGTAACGACACCTACGTGGTCGACAACCTCAAGGACGTCGTCAGCGAAACCAGCACCCTGGCCGCTGAAGTCGACAGCGTACGTGCCTCGGTCAACTGGGTGCTGGGCGCCAATCTGGAAAACCTCATGCTGACCGGCAGCGCCAACCTCAACGGCACTGGCAACGCGTTGAACAACGTGCTGACCGGCAACGACGGCAACAACCTGCTGGACGGCCTCGCCGGGCGCGATACCTTGGTCGGTGGCGCGGGTAACGACACGTATACCCTCGACAACGCGGGTGACAGCGTCGTAGAGCTTGCGGATGAAGGCATCGACCTGGTCCGGACAGCGGTCAGCCATACCTTGTCCGCCAACGTCGAGAATGCAGTGTTGCTCGGCGCCGCCGCGCTCAACCTCACCGGCAACGCATCAAATAACAGCCTGATCGGCAACGCCGCGGCGAACGTGCTCAATGGCATGGACGGCGCGGATACCCTCGACGGCGGCGCCGGTATCGACACCCTCATCGGTGGCACTGGCAACGACACCTACGTGGTCGACAACCTCAAGGACGTCATCAGCGAAACCAGCACCTCGGCCAGCGAAATCGACAGCGTTCGTTCCTCGGTGAGCTGGACCCTGGGCAGCAACCTGGAAAACCTCACGCTGACCGGCGTTGCCGCGATCAACGGCAGCGGTAACGCGCTGGACAACGTGCTGATTGGCAACGCCGCCGCCAACGTGCTCAACGGTGGCGCAGGCAACGATCGTCTCGATGGCGGCGCTGGCAACGACACCCTGATTGGCGGGGTGGGGACCGACACCCTGACGGGCGGCGTCGGAGCTGATCGTTTCGTTTTCAGTTCGTTGAGTGAGTTGGGCAAGGACGGGGCGGGCGACGTCATCCTCGATTTCAGCCGCCTGCAAGGCGACAAGATCGATCTGTCGAAACTGGATGCCAATGCGCTGACGCCACTGTTCAACAAGTTCAGCTTTGTCGATGCAGGGGATTTCACTGGCGCGGGGCAGTTGCGCTTCGTTGATCATGTGCTCTATGGCAACGTCAACGATGATCTGGGCGCGGACTTCGAAATCCAGTTGGTCGGTGTCAATACCTTCAACGCCAACGATCTGGTCGCCTGAAAACAAGTTCGGGGCTCGGTGAAAACACACCCGGGCCCCGAACATTCCCTTCGGGATTCGGATCAGAACAGTTGGGTGAACAACCAGTAAAGGCTGCCGGACAACAGGATGGCGGCTGGCAGCGTGAGCACCCAGGCCATCAGCAGGTTGCGGATCGTGCGCATCTGCAGGCCACCGCCGTTGGCGACCATCGTGCCGGCCACGCCCGAGGAAAGCACGTGGGTGGTGGACACCGGCAGGCCGAACACGTCGGCAGCGCCAATGGTCAGCATCGCGACCGTCTCAGCCGAGGCGCCTTGGGCGTAGGTGAGGTGCGACTTGCCGATTTTCTCTCCCACCGTCACCACGATGCGTTTCCAGCCGACCATGGTGCCCAGGCCAAGGGCGATGGCCACGGCGATCTTCACCCATAGCGGAATGAACCGCGTCGAATTGTCGATCTGCTGCTTGAACAGTTGCAGCTTGTCCCGGGTGTCGGCATCAAAGTCGCCGACCTTGTTCTTGTCCATCAGGCGAATGGTTTCGCTGGTCAGGTACATGTCGTTGCGCACGTTGCCCACGGCTTCGACGGGCACCTTCGCCAGGGAGCCGTAGCCTTTGACTTCGGCACCGATGCTGCCGGTCATCGCGGCAAGGGCCGGCACCAGTTGTGGCGTGGCCTGCTTGCTGCTGACGTAGGCGGACAGGATAGGGCGCGGGTCGGCCGGCGCCGGCGAGGGCGAGTGCTTGACCAGGGCTTGTTGGGTGACTTGAGCCACCGCGGCGAATTGAAGTGCCTGGTCGGCAGGCATCGTGCGGTTGAGTGCATACGCCATCGGCAGGGTGCCTACCAGGATCAGCATGATCAGGCCCATGCCTTTCTGGCCGTCGTTGGAACCGTGGGCGAACGAAACGCCGGTGCACGTCAGGATCAGCAGGCCGCGAATCCACCAAGGTGGCGGTGTGTTGCCTTCAGGTGCCTTGTACAGCGCGCGATTCTTGACGAAAGCCCGCAGCGCCAGCAACAGCAACGCGGCGCAGCCGAAGCCTACCAACGGCGACAAAAGCAGCGCGTAGCCGATCTTGGTCGCCTGGGCCCAGTCCACCCCGCTGGTGCCATCGCGACCGTGCATCAGCGCATTGGCGACGCCGACGCCGATGATCGAACCAATCAGCGTGTGGGAAGACGAGGCCGGCAGGCCCAGCCACCAGGTGCCGAGGTTCCAGAGGATCGCGGCGATCAGCAACGCGAAGATCATGGCGAAACCGGCGGAGGAACCGACCTGCAGGATCAGCTCCACCGGCAGCAAGGCGATGATGCCGAAAGCCACCGCGCCACTGGACAGCAACACCCCAAGGAAATTGAAGAAACCCGACCAGGCCACCGCGAAATTGGGGGCCATGGAGTTGGTATAGATAACCGTGGCCACGGCGTTGGCGGTGTCGTGGAAACCGTTGACGAACTCAAAGCCCAGCGCGATCAGCAGCGCGACACCCAGCAGCAGGAACGGTGTCCACGTGGTCACCACGGTGCCGAGCTCGTTCATATCGTGCATCAGGCTGTAGGCAGTGAACAAAAGGCCGATGCCCAGCACCGCGAAAAAAATCGCCAGGGTCATCATGCTCGGTTTGCGATCCAGCTGCGGTCTCGAAGGGGAGGCGACCGAGCCCGACAGGTTGGAAGCCAGGGTAGGCGTTGTCATGGTGGGAAACTCGCGAAATAGGAGGCATTCCCGATCCTAGTCGCACTTTGTTACAAAGCGGTGATGATGGTAATTCCGGGATTGTTTCATCGGTGAAACGTTTTTTTGCTGATGATCGCAGCAAGTTCAGTAACGGTTCCGGTGAAGCCTGTCGGACAGACTACGGTTCTGGCGAACAAAGCATGGCGTGATCAATTAGATGTCGATCAAAATCAAAACTGTTGACGTTTATGATTATGCTCATCATCATAGATTTGCCCGACACGCTTCGATGCCGGCCCCGACCCTGCTGCCCGAGGAAAACTTCATGACAATCAACAAACCCGTAGCATTGGTAACAGGCGCTTCGTCCGGTATCGGAGAGGCCATCGCCGTCAAGCTCGTTGCGGCGGGCTACAAGGTCTATGGCACCAGCCGCAGAGGCGTCCAGTCGGATCAACGGCCGTTTGCCATGCTGGCGCTGGACGTGACTGAGGATGCCTCTGTCGAGCACGCTGTGCAGGAGTTGTTGCAGTTGGAGGGCCGTATCGATCTGCTGGTCAACAATGCCGGTTTCGGGCTCGCGCCTGCGGCGGCGGAAGAGAGCTCCATCGAGCAGGCCAAGGCGGTTTTCGATACCAATTTCATGGGCGTTGTCCGGATGACTCGCGCTGTTGTGCCCCACATGCGACGCCAGGGCAGCGGTCGCATCATCAACATCGGTTCGATCCTCGGCGTCGTGGCCGTGCCTTATGTGGCGCTCTACGTCGCGAGCAAACATGCGGTAGATGGCTATTCTCAAGCCCTGGACCACGAACTGCGCACCCATGGCATCCGGGTCACTGTGATCGAACCCGGCTATACCCGGACTTCGTTCGAAAGCAACAGCCTGGAGGCTGACGCCAAGCTGGACCTGTACGAAGATATTCGCGTAAAGGTCACCAAAGTCGTCAACCAGGCGATGGCGACCGCCGAAAGCGCAGATGTTGTGGCTGACGTGGTGCTCAAGGCGGCGCGGGCCGGGCGTCCCAAGCTGCGCTATACCGCTGGCAAGGCGGCGGCGCAGTTGCAATGGATGCGTCGCTTCGCCCCGGCTGGCGTTCTGGATACGGGTATCCGCAAAGCCATGCAGCTTGCGTGAGTCTGCCCCGTCCAGCCGCTTGCCCGTAGTCCCAATCCTTCAATCGAACAGGAAACATGACAATGACTTTCAAGGCGCTGCTCACCACTAAAGCCGACGATGTGATTTCCACCCGCCTGGTCGATTTCAAGGATGAGGACCTGATGGCCGGCGACGTTACCGTGGCGATCGAGTACTCGACGGTGAATTACAAGGACGCCATGGCCCTCAGCGGGCGTTCGCCGGTCATCCGCCAGTTCCCGTTGATTCCGGGCATCGACTTCGCCGGCATCGTCGAAACGTCGAGCCACGCCGGTTTCCAAACTGGTGATCGGGTGCTGGTCAATGGCTGGGGGCTGAGCCAGACCCACCACGGTGGCTTTGCCCAGAAGGCGCGGGTGAGTGGCGACTGGCTGGTGAAAATCCCGGAGGCGTTTTCAACCCAACAAGCCATGGCCATCGGCACCGCCGGCTACACGGCGATGCTCAGCGTCCTGGCGCTGGAACACGGCGGCCTGACACCCGAGCGTGGCGATATCCTGGTGACCGGTGCCAATGGCGGCGCCGGCTCGGTGGCGATCGCGTTGTTGTCCGGCCTGGGTTATCGGGTGATCGCCTCGACCGGACGGCAGGAAGAGGCCGACTACCTGCGCGACTTAGGTGCGGCCGAAATCATCGATCGCCGCACCTTGTCAGAGCCCGGCGCGCCGATTGCGAAGGAGCGTTGGGCGGGTGTCATCGACTCGGTCGGCAGCCATACCTTGGCCAATGCCTTGGCCCAGACCCAGTACCGCGGGGTTGTCGCTGCCTTCGGCCTGGCCCAGGGCGCGGACCTGCCCGGCTCGGTGCTGCCGTTTATCCTGCGCAACGTGACCCTGGCGGGTATCGACTCGGTAAACGCTCCGCAAGCTGCGCGCTTGCAGGCCTGGTCGCGACTGGCCCGGGATCTTGATGTCAACAAGCTTGCCCGCACCACCCAGGTGATTGGCTTGGCCGAGGTTCCGGCAGTGGCTGCCCGGGTGTTGCAAGGGCAGGTTCGCGGGCGCACGGTCGTCGACGTGAACGCATGAACACTCGATAAGGAGGCATTCCATGACGGTGCCAAGGCCCCTGGTCGTCACAGCATGCGGCGTAAGACGTCGCTGCGAGGGTCACGGTCGAAGAACCGGTGCTTGAGGGCGCCGGCGATGTGCACCAGGACCAGGCCGAGCAGGGTATAGGCGAGTACCTTGTGCAGCCACTGGAAGACCACGAACCAATCGTCATTCTTGCCAAGAAGCTCCGGAAGGTTCACGCCAAAAAAGAACACCCCATCGCTCATCGTGTAGGTGCTCGACATCGAATAGCCCATCAACGGCACGATCACCAGCAGGGCATACAGGGTGCGGTGCGCCAGCCTTGATGAAACTCTCTCATACCGCGCCAATGTCTCCGGCGGTTGCGGCAGCCTGGGCGTGCTTATGCGCAGGGCGATCTGGATCAGGACCACCAGGAACACCAACACCCCAAAGGATTTGTGCCACGGGTAGTACAGCTCATATTTGCTCGCCACTTCGTCATTCAGCCCGGTCATGTGCCAGCCGGCCCAGAGGAGGCCTGCGACGAGCAAGGCGCGCACCCAGTGCAAAATACGCAGGGACGTCGGATACCGATCAATTATTGTTTGATTTGCCGGACTCATCGCAGTCTCTCCAAGGATCATCAACGCATCGAAATGCACCTCGAACGGCCCCTGCCAGCTCGCATTGCAGGGCCGTTCGGTCAGTGCGGGTTTTGTTCTCAGCCGGGCAGCAACACGGTGATGACCTTCTCTTCGGTGTAGGCCTGTGCGCCGCTGAACCCACCTTCACGCCCGATGCCGCTGGACTTGACGCCGCCCCAAGGCAGGTTGGCGTCCAGTGGGCTCCAGCAATTGACGCCGACGGCACCGGCCTTCACCGCGGCGGCCACGCGATGGGCTCGCACCAGGTCGGCCGTCCAGACCGTGGCCGCCAGGCCGTAAGTGGAGTCGTTGGCCAGCGCGATGGCCTCTTCTTCGCTGTCGAACGTGATCACCGTGCCGACGGGGCCGAAGATCTCGTCCCGGGCGATCGCCATGTCATTGCGGGCATTGGCGAAAATCGTCGGCTGGACGAACCAGCCCTGGCCAGCATTCGATACGCCGCCCGCCAATAGCGAGGCGCCTTGTTCGATGCCCAGTTGGATGTAGCGGTTGACGCGGTCGAATTGCGCCTTCTTGGCCACCGGGCCCATCTGGACGCCAGGCTGGCGTGGGTCGCCGACCTTGACTGCGCGCGCGGCGTCGGCGAGCGCGGCGGCGAAGCGTTCGGCGATGCCGCGCTGGACCAGGATGCGCGAGCCGGCCGCGCAGATTTGTCCCTGATTGGCGAACAGGCCGAGGGAGCAACCGAAGAGCGCGTCGTCGAAGGAGGCATCGTCGAAGACAATCTGCGGACTCTTGCCGCCCAGCTCCAATGCCACGCGCTTGAACAACACACCGGCGGTGCGCTGGATCTCGCGCCCGGCCTCGGGGCTGCCGGTGAAGCTGATCTTGGCCACGTGCGGGTGCTCGCACAGGGCGCGGCCGACCTCGTCGCCGTAGCCGGTGACGACGTTGATGACACCGTCGGGGAAGCCCGCTTGCTGAGCCAGCGCCGCCAGGTGCAGGGCTGATTGTGGCGTTTCTTCCGACGGCTTGACGACCACCGTGCAGCCCGCCGCCAACAACGCGGCGAGCTTCCAGACGGTGATCATCAGTGGTGAGTTCCAGGGAACGATGGCACCGACCACACCCACCGGTTCCCGCACCGTGTAGGACAGGGTCTTGGTGCCGAAATAGCCACCAGTGGGAATGGTGCGCCCTTCGAGCTGATTCGCCCAGCCGGCGGCGGCACGCAGGTTGGCGATCGCGTTGGGGATGTCCAGCCGGCGTGGTTCGACCGGTGAACGGCCGATGGCGTTGGCGTCCAGGTCGGCCAGCAATTCGGTGTCGCGCTCGACCAGGTCCGCCAGTTTCGACAGCAGCCGACCGCGCTGGGCTCCGTCGAGTTGGCGCCAGGCGCCATGCTCAAGTTGCTGGCGTGCCGCGCTCACGGCGCGGTCCACATCCTCGGCGGTGCCGCGGGCGGTGCTGCCGTAAGTCTGTTCTGTCACCGGATCGACGAGCGCGATGCGACGACCGTCCGAAGCTTCGAAGGTCGTGCCTTCGATGAAGTGATTGAAATGCTGGGTCATTTTTGCGATCCGTAATGAGGTGAGATGGACACTCAAGCCTTCAAGGAGGCCAGGGCATCGCCAAAAATGTCCAAGGCCTTGAAGAACAGCGAACGAGGGATCGTCAGCGAGGGCATGACCCGCATCACGTTGCTGTAGCGACCGCAGGGAATCATCAGCACGCCGTGGTTCAGCAAGTAGCCCATGATCTGGCCGATCTTCGCCGGCGCCAGTGGCGCCTTGGTGATTGGGTCCTCCACCAGCTCGATTCCGATCATCAGGCCGCGACCGCGCACTTCGCCGATGAGGGGGCTGTCGAAGCCACGGATGCGCTCCTGGGCTTCGAGCCCGAGGGTGTGAGCACGGTTGAGCAGATCGAGTTCTGGATCCTGGAGAATGCTGATGTTGGTCAGGGCCACAGCGGCGGACAGCGAGTTGGCGGCAAAGGTGTTGGGCACCGATCCATCGGGAATCGCGGCCGCCAGGTCCGAGCGCATGATCAGGCCGGCCATGGGCAGGTCGCTGCCGATGCCTTTGCCGAAGGTGAGCATGTCGGGCTTCACGCCTGAGTGCTCGACCGCCCACATCTTGCCGGTGCGCCCGGCGCCGGACTGCACTTCGTCGACGATCAGCAACGCACCGCTGCGGTCGCAGGCCTGGCGCAACAACTGCAGGAACTCCGGTGAGGGAGGCACGTAGCCGCCTTCGCCCTGTACCGGTTCCACGATCACGGCGGCTACATCATCGGCGGCGGTGTAGGGCGTGTTGAGCAGGTAGTCCACGTATTCGCCGGCAATCTGCTCGGCGCTTTTGTGCGTGGTGTCGAACGGGAAACGATAGGCATAAGGGTAGGGCGCATGAATGACGCCACCCATCTGGGCACCGTAGCCCTTGCGGTAGGCCGTGCCCGTGGTCAGCGCGCCCGATGCGTTCCAGACGCCGTGGTAGCCGCCATGGAAAGCGATGATCTGATGGCGTCCGGTGATGCGCTTGGCGAACTTGATCGCGGCTTCCAGGGCATCGCTGCCGCTTTGCGTGAAGAAGGTGATGCAGTCGCCGCGCAGTCCGTCGGGCGCGATCTCGGCGATCTTGGCGGCCAGTTCGGTGCGCCGGGTGCTGTTGACTTCCAGGGCGTGCATCAACACTTCGGACTGTTCACGGATGGCCTGCACGACCTTCGGGTGGCAGCGGCCTACGCTGCTGACGCCCACGCCAGCGGACAGATCGATGTAGGTGTTGCCATCCGGGTCCTTGAAGGTTGCGCCAAAGGCACGGTCCATGGCGACGGGCATGCGTGCGCCGCCGCGCGCCATCGACTCGGTACGCGCCGACAATGCCAGGGCCTCGGTGGTCTTGGGGCCGGGGATGGTGGAAATGATCCGCGGGGCGTCCGCGAAATGGAGGGATTCAAGTTTGGCTTCACTCATGACGGTCTCTCAGGATGTCGATTTTCAGTGTCTCGATCATCCCCGCCGCCTGTTCGCAGCCGTTAGCCCGAATCGGCACATTGCCAGCGTCGTTGGAGCACTAAAGTGAGCGGTGTACTTTTCAAGCCGCGTCGCCATTGACGCCTGATCCCTGTGGCGAGGGAGCTGCTCCCGCTCGGTGGCGCAGCCGCCGCAAAAGTGAGCGATGCCGTGTGTTGACGGCGTCGTTTGGGACTGCTCCGCAGCCCAGCGGGAGCAAGCTTCCTCGCCACAGGGATTGGTTGCGACAGGAACCTGTTGGTAGCAGTCTTCGTGCATTCACAGAGAAGGCTGTAGCGATCAAACAAAATTTGCGGAATTCTCTTATTGTGAGAATATCGGCAAGGAAGGCGCTCAAACAACAAGAACATTGGCCGAGGCGTTCGTCATCATGAAGCATCTCAACATCAGCCGGTTCCATGACATTCATGTCCATGCCGCGACCGTCCAGGAATGGAGCCAGGACTACAACCAGTTGACCGCCGGCTCGGCCGAGAGCTCGCTCATCCAGTTGACGACGGCGCGTTGCCATGTTTTTCGCGAGCAGATCAACCAGCGCGTCGTGCAGCACGGCGTGGCCCCACGGGGCAAGATGTGTTTTGCCGTGCCCATCACCGTCCCGGGTTCGGTCCGGATGCAGGGAAGGGAAGTGGACGACAGCAGCCTGTTCTTTCTCCACGGTGGCGAGGAGTTCATGTTCCATATGCCGATGGGCATGGAGCTGCTGGCCATTACGTTCGAGCGCGAGCTGTTCGAACAAGCGTTGGCGCAAACCGAATCGGCCAAGGACATCGGCCAGTTGCTGCGGCAACCGGTGATCAGGGTGTCGACCCAGCGCTACGCAGGTGCTCGCCGTCGAATGCTGGCGGCATTTTCCCAGGCGCTGTTGAGCGAAGAAGATGACGTTGCCCAGGACCGGGAATTGCAGCTGGAACAGACCATGCTCGGCGAGTTGCTGCAACTGATGACCGACCCCGCTTGCGACAAACAGCAGCGCACGCCAAGTTCCACACGCAGTTACATCGTCGAAAAGTGCCATCGCTTGGCGACCGCGCAGCTGAACAACGTGCCCAGCGTCGATGAGTTGTGCCAGCGTCTCCAGGTAAGCCGGCGCACCGTGCAGAACAGCTTTCGCGCGGTCGCCGAGACGACGCCGATCAATTACCTGCGCTCCGTCAGGCTCAATGGCGTACGCCGGACGCTGATGTCGACCCGGGCGTCCCATCTATCGATCGGCGATGTCGCCGCCCAGTGGGGCTTCTTTCACCTGAGTCATTTTGCGGCCGAGTACCAGGCCCTGTTCGCAGAGTTGCCATCCCATACCGCCCGCGCCGCCATTGCCGATTACGCGCGTGCCGATTTGGGTTAGTGAGGCATCGAGGGAGAGGCATAGGATCGAATCCGGCGTGCGACACCCACGATAATGCGATCCCGCCGTGGCCCGCGCCGATCCTGCAGCGAATACCTCATCCCATAAGGTCAACAAGACATGAGCGTACCTCTCCCGGTCAACAGCTCCACCGAGCTCAAGCGTGGCGCCCTGGGTGTCGGCTTCATCATCTTTTTCGTGGTCTCGGCGGCGAGCCCGTTGAGCGTCATTGCCGGCGGCTTTCCCATCGGCATCATGCTCGGCAACGGCGCGGGTACGCCGGCACTGCTGATCCTGGCCTTGTTGGTGTTACTGGCGTTTTCGGTGGGCTACACCACCCTGGCCCGGCATCTCACCCACGCGGGCGGTTTCTATGCCTTTACCTCCGTGGGGCTGGGCGGAATGGCCGGTGGCGCGGCGGGGGTGCTGGCGATGTTTGCCTACAACATCCTCCAGGTCGGCTTGTACGGTATGTTCGGCGGTGTCGTCAGCGGCACGATGCAAAATGCGTTTGGCCTGCTGTTGCCCTGGTGGGCATACTCGCTGATGGCCATGGCCAGCGTCGCGATCCTCGGCTACCGCAAGATCGATCTGTCTGCCCGGGTGCTGTCAGTCATCGTCATTGCTGAATACCTGGCAATCCTGGTCCTGGATTTCGCCATCCTGAAGTCCGGGGGCGACAGCGGCATCAACCTGGATGCATTCGATCGCAGCCATGTGTTCAGTGGCACACCCTCCATTGGCTTGTTGTTCTGCTTCGCGGCGTTCATCGGTTTCGAAGCCACCACCATCTACGGCGAGGAGGCGAGGAATCCCCAGCGAACCATTCCGATTGCCACCTACTGCTCGGTGTTGCTGATCGGCGGCTTCTACGCGCTGTCGGTCTGGTCGATGGTGGTGGGCGTAGGCGCGGACAAGATTGTCGCCACGCTCCAGGCCTTGCAGGACCCGACGACATTTATCTATGGCATGTCCGACCACTTCGTCGGCCCCGGGTTGACCCAGATCATTCGTGTGCTGTTCATGGTCAGTATCTATGCCGGATTGCTCGCCTTTCATAACGCCGCAGCCCGTTATTTCTTCGCCATTGGCCGCGATGGGTTGCTGCCGAGCCGGTTGGGCACGACCCACCGTATCCACCAGAGCCCCCACATGGGCTCGGCGTTGCAGAGCTTGATCTCCGCCGTGGTCGTGCTGGTTTTCGCCGCGATGGACGCAGATCCTATCCTGCAACTGTTCGCCTGGCTGTCCAACCTGGCGACGCTGTGCGTGATCCTACTGATGGCGCTCACCTCCGCCGCGGTCGTGGTTTTCTCCCAGCGTCATCCGGAGCTCAAGTTGGGGCTCTGGCGAGGAGGCCTCTTTCCCGGTTTTTCATGCCTGGTGTTGTTGGCGGTGCTGGTGATCGCCGTGGTGCACTTCGATGTGCTGACGGGTGCCAGCAAGGCGCTGTCCTACAGTCTTTGCGCCATCATCCCGGCTGCCTTACTGGTGGGCGTGTTCCTGGCGGCTCGCCTGCGGGAGGCGGCGCCGCAGCGGTACCTGGCATTGGGTTGCCACAAGCTGTAACGGCTCCGATGATCCGCAAGCAAAATTAATGAACATTTTCAGCACCGGGATATCGACTCTGTAACTGAACATTTCCGTCCAGACATTCGGCCCTCACGTTTCGTTGGGCCGCTGTCACGGCGGTCGGTCGGCCAATGGGGGCGAGTTTCCATGAGCGTCAACAATCAGTGCTGCGTCGAGTACAACGGTCGGACCTTGAGGGGTAAAGCAGACCAGCCGCTGATCGATTTCCTGGCCGAGCAGGGCATCGATCTGCCTCACGTCTGCTATCACCGCGCCCTCGGGCCGATCCAGACCTGCGATGTCTGTTGGATCGAACACGATGGTGAGATGGTTCGTGGCTGCACGTGGGGGTTCTGGGTGTTTCGCGGTAAGGTCAAGGCTGAGTTACCGCGGGAGTAGTCAGTTGATTTTGGCTTGAGGTCCAGCATGTTGAGAGCGTTCAGCAGCCCCCGGATGGTGGCTGCCGTTGATGATGAGCTCTTTTTCAGGGCTTGGTCTTGCCGAGTTGCTTGCCCGTCTCAGTGACGATAGCTTGGAGACCCAGCTCGTTAATCTTCTTCCAGTCGCTGTCTGTGGCCAATTGCATGCTGTCACGAGTGTTGGTTGTCACTTCCAGCGGCACGGTGCCCGGCGCTTCGATTTTCAGATGGGCTTTGTTGTTCACGGCCACGGTGAACGCGCCAGGAGAGAACCACGACCAGTATTCGATGATGTGCACATTGACCGGTGTAGCGCTCGGCGTTGGCGTGGTCACGATTTGATAGCCAGCCTGCTGATAAGCTGTGGCCACAGCATTCCCTACCAGTTGTGACACGGTCCGCCCGGAAGGAAGCACCACATCACCAAGCCCTTTACCAAAACCGTTGCGTTTGCGACCGATGGCTCGCTCGGTGACGCTGGTGTCGTTTACTTCATCGTTTTTCAGCGAAGGAATATCAGCGCTGCGTGGCTTGATTTCGAATACCCGTTCATCCAATGCATTGATGTAAATCTGCTGGCCTTGGCCTGAAGCGGCCACTTGCGGTACCGGGCCGGTTACATCCACCTCGGAACGGTTGGTCACGCATCCTGCGAGTGAAGCGAGAACGATAACGGCGGCGGTGGTTTTGAAATACGACATGAATGCTCCTTTGCGGTGGGGTCTTCCTTGGGCCCTGGCCGTTTTCGGGCGCCAGGGCATAAGAGTCTTGCGGTTTGCGAGATGGTTGAGCGCGCGGCGCTACAGGCTATCAGGGTCGCCAAAAAACATCTGAATCCGCGAACGCAACCAGCGCTCGCCCGGATCGTTGTCCTGTGACCCGCGCCAGGCCATGTGCAGTTCGAAGCTGCGCACCGGGATCGGCGGGTCTTCGGCACGTACGCCGCCGGCGGCGGTCAGTGCGTCGGCGGTGTAGTCGGGCACGATGGCGATGATGTCGGTGCCTGATAACAGTGTGCTCAATCCGTTGAACTGCGGCACGGCCAATACCACATGGCGCTTGCGGTCGAGTTTTTCCAGCTCTTCATCGATGAACCCGCTCAAGTCACCTGCGAAGGACACCAGGGCGTGGGGGCGGGCGCAGAATTCATCCAGGGTTAGCCGTCCCGGCGCGGTATCGGCCCGCAGCACTTTGGGCATGCTGCGCCGCAGGACCTTGCGCTTGGCGTTGGCCGGCAGGTCTTCGGTGTAGCTGACGCCAATGGAGATCTCGCCGGACGCCAGCAAGCCCGGCATCAGGATGTAATTGACCCGGCGCACCACCAGCACGATGCCTGGCGCTTCGGCCCGCAGCCGCTTGAGCAGCATCGGCAGCAGGGCGAACTCGGCATCGTCCGACAGACCGATGCGAAACACCGAGGTGCTGGTGGCCGGGTCGAATTCCGCCGCCCGGCTGACCGCCGTTGAAATCGAATCCAGGGCCGGAGAGAGCAGGGCGAAGATCTCGACCGCCCGAGCCGTGGGTTCCATGCTGCGCCCGGTGCGCACGAACAGAGGATCATCGAACAGGCTGCGCAGGCGCGACAGCGCGGCACTGATGGCCGGCTGGCCGAGGAACAGTTTCTCGGCGGCGCGGGTCACGCTGCGTTCATGCATCAATGTTTCGAACACGATCAACAGGTTCAGGTCGACACGACGCAGGTCATTACGATTCATCTGGGGTCCTGGCAGATTCGGCAAGCTTGACGTGGACGGCCATATGGGAACAATGGCCGGCATGAATCTTACGGGGAAAGGCTGGTACTCTGCATCGGGTAAATGCATTTTCTTCAGGATAAGGCTTACAGGACTGGTTCGGTTTTCTTGCTGCGGAATCAATGACAGGCATGTCGACTATTAATAGCCACTGATGGTCTTGGGTACAAAGCCCGGATAGAGTTCATGGCATTAGAGGTTACTTTGACGAGGTTTGCGATGTCCCGCACGATCCGTTTTCACAAGTTTGGTGGTGCCGAGGTGCTCAAATGCGAAGAGCATGCGGCGGCTCTTCCTGCGCCAGGAGAAGTGCAGGTCCGTGTCGAAGCGATCGGCATCAGCTGGTATGACACCCTTTGGCGCCAGAACCTGGCGTCTTCCCAGGCCCGCCTGCCATCAGGGCTGGGACATGAAATGGCCGGCGTGGTAACTGCCGTCGGCGAGGGTGTCGACGATCTGGCCGTGGGCGACAAAGTCGCCAGCTTCCCCGCCGAGAGCCCGAACGATTACCCGGTGTATGGCGAAGTCATCGTATTGCCGCGCACCGCCCTGACCCGTTATCCCGACGTGCTCAGCCCGATCGAAGCCGCCGTGCATTACACGCCGCTGCTGATCGCCTATTTCGCCTACATGGACCTGGCCAGGGTCAAGCCTGGGCAATTTGCCCTGGTGACCGACGCCAGCCATTGCGCCGGCCCATCCTTCGTACAGTTGGGCAAAGCCTTGGGTGTGCGGGTGATCGCAGCCACCAAGACGGCCGACGAGCGTGAATACCTGCTGTCGCTGGGCGCTGAAAAGGTCATTGTCACCGAAGAGCAGGACTTGCTGATGCAGATCAACAAGCTCACTGACAGCCGTGGCGTCGATGTTGTGTTCGACGGCCTTGGCGGGCCGCAGATGTCGCTGCTCGGCGATGTGTTGGCGCCCCGTGGCAGTCTGGTGCTGTATGGCCTGCAAGGCGGCAACCAGACGCCATTCCCGGCCTGTGCGGCGTTCCAGAAGAACATCCAGTTCTTCGTGCACTGCATCGGCAACTTCACTGGCAAGCCGGAACTGGGCATTGTCCAGGACCAGGTGGCGTTGCAACGCGCGTTGCGCGACATCAATCAACTGACCGCCGACCGCGTGCTGTTGCCGCTCAAGACTCGGGTGTTCCCGTTCTCCGAGTTCGTCGAGGCTCATCGCTACATGGGTGAATGCCCTTGCCGTGAGCGCGTTGCCCTTCAGGTCGTCGATCCCGCCTGATCTGTCCCCTTGCGCAAGAGTCATTGTCTACGGCTCTTGCGCGGTCTCCGGCCGAATCGGCCCTGTATTCTCTCTGTCATCGCGTCCGCTTGACGCCGAGCGTAGCTACGCCTGGACGCGCGATGTCGAGGCTGCTGCCCAATCGCCCAGGATCAACGACCCGCAAACCCAACTGAACTGGTTTTTGCCGTCAATCTGTATCTTCTAATCATTATTTAAGTCTTGATAATTGAGCGCTTGTTTCTATCAAGGAAGAAATCATGGTGCGATATAAATATCTAAAGTTCATTCCTGTTAGTGCATGGTCTGGCCGCATTTGCATGCTTTAAACCTATCTATCAACATTTGGAGGGCATGACCCGGCGCATGCGGAGTTGCGGCTAGGTTTGTTCTTTATTTTATGTATCCATTGTCTGTGGGACGCTGTAAGAAATTTCCTAGGACGCATTATGGAATGCGGCGATGCTCAATGAAATAAGGGGGAGCAAGGAGAGGTGTGTCAAGCAGGTAGGACGACTTTTACATGTGTGACAAATAATTACCAGAGGCAAGGTGTGAGCGGACTGCTAATACTGTTTGCAATAACAAAGTCTTTCATCCAGGCCAACCCGCCCTGCAATCAAGTCGGTGCGGGTGTGGCGCCGATAATCGAATTTCCAGGTAGATGGCTATGAGTGCAATTCATGAGCAGGCAATGACCTACGTATACCAACAGATGTTGCAACGCTTGCTGGATTTCTATTCCCGCGCGGAACGCACCGCAATACAGCTTTTGGTTCAGCGTCTGATCGTGGCAGCTGGCGGCGCTGAGCGAGTTGGCGATTATCGAGTGCTGATGGTCCAGAATGGCAGTCGGGAAAGCTTCTACGTCCTGACGGCCTTGCGGGCGGCGCAGTTGACCATCGCGGGCCGGTATCCAGCGACGTTCGGCCTGCGCGTCGTGACTCCCCGTATGGGCGATATCTCACAAGCCACCCTGGAAAACATTCATCACTGCTACAGCGCGCTGTTCGTCTACGACGACCCTCGCGTGGAGCTGTTGATGGCCGACAACCGTGAAGTGACGTCCTTCAATCATCGGAAGCCGTTATCGACGGCAGCGCGAGATGCCAACCGTACGGACTTGTTGATGTTCGGCCATCTTCGCTCGCCTGATAGCCTCTTGGGCCTGGGGGATGAGGGCTACCTGGCGATGGCGGAGTTCTACAGGAACATGGCGCGCTGGGGAACGGGAGTGGATTCGTGGGTCAGCAGCGACACGCCACGGCAGCAGAAGCAGTTCATGGCCGGGCTTCAGCGTGCGTCCAGGAGGTTCGGCCTGGTCATTGAACCGGGCGGTGGTTTCGATGGCCTCTTTGCACAACTCGATGCCATGGGGGGCGAGCTTTTCCGACAGTTCTACGGCCAGGAAAACATCGAGCCATGGCGTCCCGAAGGGCGTTTCGAGGCGTGTCGACGGTTGGGGCGCGTCAGCATCGATGATCTGATCGTCGATCGGCTGGAAGAGAGCAGTTGGGCGTTGTTCGGCGAGTTCCTGGGAGTGCGACCCGATGGGCTCATCGCACCGACGCTGGATCATGAATACCTCAGCCCGTACCTGTCGGCTCATTTGTATGGCCTGCAAGCCTGTTACCTGCAAGGACGCAGCTATGAACATGGGTATGGTGACTACGTCCAGCGCACGATCATGCTCATGCATCGCAAGCAATTGCCCATGCATGTCTGCCAGCAGGTCCAGGAACTGTTCGGTTCGCCTTCGGTCATGCCTGAGCGCCGCGCCCAGGCCGCCGCCGAAGCACAGGAAACCCTGGGGCTTAGCGAAACGCAATTGGTGTGCATGTTGTATGCGCCCTTTATTGAAAACGGCGCGGGCCTGGAAAATTACCTGCGTTGTTGCCATCCCGACATGCTGTTCGCCCTGCCGGAGCTGCGCAACGCCATAGAGGGTGGGCCCGCCACTGAGGAGGCGAAGCAATGGTTGTACGAGATCAGCGGCCTGTCCGTCGCCTTGCTCAACAAGGTATACCAGTCCCCCATTGCTGTGTCGGAGCAGCCAATCGTGACTGTGTCCGCCCGCCGGTCTGTGCCTGAGGCGCCCGACTCGAGCGAGGACGAGCAAGGCGCCCATGAACTGTACGAACGCTGGGCGCGCTGAGGAAGGAGGCTTGAGGGATTTCGTTTTCAGCACCGAGGCAGGACCGGCTGTGGCACGTTTCATTGGGCTTGCCTCATGAAGGGAAGTCGTGAACCCGATTTTGCCTACCAGGCGGTCTACAGGTACCTGACAAACCTGATCAATGAACTGGGCGCTGATCCTCGGGTGCGCTTGCCGTCGTTGCGCCAATTGGCCGAGCGATTGAGCGTGTCCATATCCACCATCCAGTACGCCTATTCCTTGCTGGAAAAGGAAGGGCGAGTGTATTCGATCGCCAAATCCGGCTATTACGCACTGCCAGCGCCTTCTGCGACCGCCCTGGGCGACGGTGGCGACTTGCTCGAAACCTTTTACGTCAATGCCCGTCGGCCAGGCATGCTGATGCTGGGTGCTGATGAGCCGGCGTCATTGCAGTCGCTGGACAGTCCGCTCCTGTTGCTTGAGCGCGAGTTGTTGCGCCAGTACCCGCGTGCATCCCAGATGCCCTCGCAACCCTGGGGCGAGCAGGAGCTGCGCATGGCGCTGGCGGCTCGCTACACCTCTTCGCCCGCCCGATGCTGGAGCGCCGATGACGTCTATATAGGCGCTGACCTGCGCGGGGTGTTGGAAATCCTGATTGCCGTGCTGACGTTGAAAGGTGCGACTGTCCTGGTTGAGTCGCCCTGTGACTGGACTGTCTTGCGTTTGCTCCAGGCGGCCGACATCCAGGTTGTCGAGCTGCCCTTGATGGCGGACAGGGACGTTGATGTCGAACAACTGGAACAGTTGCTGGCGAGCGAAACGGTACGGCTGGTGGTGCTGTCTTCGGTCCTGAGCATGCCCATGGGCACGGTGAAAAGTGAAGCCAACCGTCGAGAGGTGGCGCGTCTGTTGGAGCAGTGCGGTACCTGGGTGCTGGAGAACGACAGTTACACCGATCTGGTATTCGAGCCAGGGAGCCCTCCGTTCCGGGATTTGGTCGATCCGGACAGGCTGATTGTCTACTCCACGTTTGAAAAGACCATTGGTCCCGAGGCGCCCTATGGTTATGTGCTGTCGCGGCAACTGACACTGGTGTTGCAACGGCAATTCCTTTTGCGTGCGTTTCGTCTGTCGCCGATCCGCCAGAAAGCGATCGCGCGCTTGTATGGCAACGGTCGGATCGACCAGCACCTGCTGGTGCTGCGGCGCCTGCTGCGGGAAAACGCTGCTTCGACAATACAATTGATGCGTGATCGGCTGGGCGACTGCCTGCAATGGGTCGAGCCCGAAGGTGGCGCAACGGTGTGGGCTCGATCATCGCGACAGGCAGATATGCGTGGGGTATTCCAGCGATTGCTTGGCAGGCGCATTGTCATCGCCCCGGGGGAGTTGTTCAGCATTCAGGGCCTCTACAGCCAGCATTTGCGCCTGACTCACGCATTCCAGGGAGCGGATGATCCGGACGCCGCGTTCTATGCGTTGGCCGAAGCATTGAGGCATGAGCAATCATGATCGCAGGGTTATGGATCGAACCCGTCGCGTCATGGTCGAACTGTCAGTAAACTGCACCCATTCGAGCCACTCCATTCCGAGGTTTTGCATGACAGTCAGTCCATTTGCGGGCAAGCCGGCACCGGCAGAGTTGTTGATCGATATCCCGCGACTGGTGACGGCCTATTACACCGGCCGGCCCGATGCCTCGGTTGCGACCCAGCGCGTGGCTTTCGGTACTTCAGGGCATCGAGGCAGTTCCTTCGAGTTGGGCTTCAACGAGTGGCACGTGCTCGCCATCAGCCAGGCAATCTGCCTGTACCGTGAAGCCCATGGCATCAACGGGCCATTGTTCGTGGGTATCGACACCCATGCACTCTCCACGCCTGCCGGCGCCAGCGCATTGGAAGTGCTGGCCGCCAATGGCGTGACCGTGATGATCGCCGAAGGTGACGAGTACACCCCCACGCCAGCGGTTTCCCATGCCATCCTGTGCTACAACCGCGGCCGCACCACTGGCCTGGCCGACGGCATCGTCATCACGCCGTCCCATAATCCACCGCAGAGCGGCGGCTACAAGTACAACCCCACCAATGGTGGCCCGGCAGATACCCATATCACCAAGTGGATCGAAGCCAAGGCCAACGAGTTGCTGGCCAACCAATTGGCGGGTGTCAAGCGCATCAGCTACGAGCAGGCGCTCAAGGCCGAGACCACCCACCGCCACGATTTCCTCAATACCTACGTCGCCGACCTGGTCAATGTCATTGATTTCGATGCCATCCGCGAAGCCGGCTTGCGCCTGGGCGTAGATCCATTGGGCGGAGCAGGGGTGCGCTATTGGCCTGCGATCGCCGAGCACTATCGCCTGGATCTGGAAGTGGTCAATACACAAGTGGATTCGACGTTCCGCTTCATGACCGTCGACTGGGACGGGCAGATCCGCATGGACCCGTCGTCCAGCCACGCCATGCAAGGGTTGATCGGCCTGAAAGAACGTTTCGACGTGGCCTTTGCCTGCGACCCGGATCACGACCGTCACGGCATCGTGACGCCAAGCGGCGGCCTGTTGGCGCCGAACAATTACCTAGCAGTGTCCATCGATTACTTGTTCCAGAATCGTCCCCAGTGGCGGGCTGACGCCGCAGTCGGCAAGACGGTGGTCAGTAGCGGCCTGATCGATCGGGTTGCCAAGCGCCTTGGCCGACGCCTGTATGAGGTGCCGGTGGGCTTCAAATGGTTCGCTGATGGGCTGTTCGATGGCTCCCTTGGCTTCGGCGGCGAAGAAAGTGCCGGGGCTTCGTTCCTGCGCAAGGACGGCGGGGTGTGGAGTACCGACAAGGACGGCCTGATCCCGGCATTGTTGGCTGCTGAGATGACGGCTCGCACCGGTCGTGATCCAAGCCAGGCCTACCGCGCCCTGACGGATGAATTGGGTGAACCGTTCTCGGTGCGTGTCGATGCCAAGGCGAGTCCTCAACAGAAGGCGCTGCTGAGCAAGCTATCGCCGGATCAGGTCCAGTCCACCGAATTGGCGGGCGAGACAATCCAGAGCATCCTCAGCCATGCGCCAGGCAATGAGCAGGCTATCGGCGGATTGAAAGTCATGACCGAGAATGGCTGGTTTGCGGCGCGTCCGTCCGGTACCGAGGACATTTACAAAATCTACGCCGAAAGCTTCATTAGCGACGATCACCTGAAACAATTGGTGGTTGAAGCCCAGGCATTGGTGGACGGTGCCATTTCCGGGCAGTAACTGAGCGTCGTATCGCGAGCAAAGCCCGCTCCCACGCAGCAATGCATATCCTTGTGGGAGCGGGCTTGCTCGCGAACGCGTCTCCACGAAGCGCCGCGATACCAACCTGCCATACTACTTTCACTTCATCGCCTAAATCCCTGAGATAAAAGCTTTTGGCTGGAAACCGGTAGCAAATCCAGACACCATAGTCGCCATGGTTCTGAACACCGGAGTCCCCAGCGTGTCGCTACACAATCCCGATCTTCCCCCTGATCTCCTGCCCTTGGCCCAGATGTCCTGGTTCAAACGCCTGGCTGCGCGTTTTTTCGGTCATGGCCTGACGCGCCTGCGCGCCCAACACCGCGCATCGTGGCTGCACGGGCAGGCCGACGGATTTCGCAGCGGTCATACCGCCGGTTTTGACTATGGCTACAAGGAAGGCAGGGCCGAGGGGCTCGAAGCGGGGCGTCAGGTCCTGTTGATCCGCGACTCCCGTGGTACCGAGCACCCGGCCCCGCAAGTCGATGACCTGCTGTTTGACGATTGGCGATTGCCGCTGACCACCGAGCTGAAGAAACGCATCAAGGCGGATGTGGCGCGACTGCTACCGGCCCATGCGCAGCCCAGCAGCGGCCAATGGAAGATGATTTTCAGCGACACGCCGGCCACTTCGGTGGTGGCGGGCGCAGGTGCGGGCAAGTCAACGACCCTGGTGCTGCGTATTGTGTTGCTGTCGCAATACCTGGGGTTCGAACTGGATTCAATGACCGTGGTGACGTTCACCCGGGAATCGCGAAAGGACTTTGTCCAGAAACTCATCGAAACGTTTGCCCTGTGGGGGCGCGCGGTCAGCCAGAAGGAAGCCCGGGATCTGGTGCGCACCTTCCACTCGCGTATCTTGCCCATGGTCCGCAGCCTGCCGGGATTCGAGCGACTCCAGGCCTTCGAGACCTTGAGCCACCGCGCCGGAGCGGATGAGGATGACGCCCAGGGCAACCCGTTCGACTTGCGCATCAACGATGCCCAGCGCCAGCAGCTCAATGCCTGTTATTACAACCTCTATCAGCGTGACGAGCGTTTCCGCGAGTTGATCCAGCCGCTTTCCCGTCATGCCCTGCAGCTCAAGGAGCTGGAGCGCGACCACCCGGATGTGCAGAAGCGTGTGGCCGTGACGGAATTGGCTGCCCAGCGTGATGAAGCACTCTGCGACGCAATCGAAGACCTGTGGTTTCGCGCGGGGGCTTGGCCGATCAAAGGCATTGAACCGAAACGCCAGGTGTTCGAAATCAACGGAGCTAGATTTTATTGCCATGGCTACATCAAATCCCTTGATACCTGGGTGATGCTTGGATTCGATCCACGGGAGAACCCGCAGCTCAGCCGTCCCGGTGCCAAGCTGAGTGTGCGTGCGGAATGGGCCGTAAAGCGCACCTTGTTTCAAGCTTTCTTTCGTAAGCCACTGATTTGGCTTGATAAATACGGCGACTCAAAGCGCCTGTTGTCCGCCGTGGTTGGGGATGTCAGTGCGGGTCCCGGGTTCGACTACAAGGTCAAGGGCGAGCTGACGTCGGCCCCTTTGCTGGACTGTTTTGTCGCAGCGGCGGGGTTTATCGAAAATCTTGGCCTGGATGTACCTGAAGCCGTGGGCAGGATGTGTTTCTCAAGCAATGACCCGGATCGTTATTTCTTCGAGGCGTTGAGTCGTTTCTGGCGTGCGTTCGAAGATCATCTGCTGGATCAATCGCCTCCGGTCATGACCTATAACCGGATGTTTGCGTTGTTCAGCGAACACTCTCCGGAAAACTTCAAGCTGCTTGATGACGCCCTGTTGAGGCCGTTGTCGCATTTGATGATCGACGAATTCCAGGACGTTTCGCCCCAGATCGTGTCTTGGCTGAGGGCGAGCCTGCGTGAAGTGCGCAGGCGTGGCGCTGCCCTGCATACCGGGCGCGGCGCCCAGCGTTCTTCCTTGTTGTGCGTGGGTGATGACTGGCAGTCGATCTATGGCTGGCGCGGCAGCTCGCCGAGTTTTTTCATGGATTTCAACAAGCAGTTCCCGTCACCGGCCCACACTCGGGTGATGCTCACCGACAACTACCGCAGTCACCAGCACATCATTGACGCGGCTGAGCACATCGTACGCGGAGCGGCAGCCGTCCCCGGCAAGAAAGGCAAGGCCAGCGGCACGCCTCGTTCGCCAAGCCCGGTGACGGTGTTGGACAGGGACGATGAAGGCTTGGGGCGGCGGCTCGATGAACACTACCGCAACGGCGATTCTATCTTGATGCTGTATCGAAAAAGTAGCGATAAGTTACTGATAGATAAGCATATTAATTCGATAGTTAATGTGGATTCTAGCTTGCCCTATCCGCAACGCCGCCTCAGGCAAA
Organism: Pseudomonas sp. BP11-1-1; assembly: GCF_052112105.1. Classification (NCBI taxonomy): domain Bacteria; kingdom Pseudomonadati; phylum Pseudomonadota; class Gammaproteobacteria; order Pseudomonadales; family Pseudomonadaceae; genus Pseudomonas; species Pseudomonas sp. BP11-1-1. The sequence goes on along the minus strand of NZ_JAUTYU010000006.1, from coordinate 289,671 downwards.
TGACTTATCACAGCGCCAAGGGGCTTCAGGCTGATGCGGTATTCCTGCTGGGGGATTGCCAGCACCTGACCAGTTCACCCTACAAGAATCAGGTCTACCGGATGGCCGGGTTGGGACAGGACGGTGACGCCGAACCCTATGATGCTGCGCAAAAGGATGAAATCCTGCGCCTGGCGTATGTAGGCATCACCCGGGCGGTTCAGCATTGCTATTGGTACGTCGACGGCCAGGATAGCCAGGCCGCCAATGCACCCAAGGCGTCGGACCGGATCGGGGTAGGCAAGCCGTTTTTCAACGATCGTCGCCGTGCTCGCGGCTGACGCGCTGGCGACCGTTCGGTGATCCACAAAAAAGCCCACATGAAAATGTGGGCTTTTTTTGTCAGGAGGCAAATCGTCGCAAGCCAACCGGCGGCACAAAGGCTTCAAGCTCGGCTTCCACCGCTTCGATGATTCGCTCCACGTCGGGGGCATTCATCACTGTCGCGCAGGGGATGCCGGCGATTGCGATCATGGTTTCGCCGCTGGCACGGTCAAACAGCCGGGCGACCATACTGCCTGGCGCGTCCATGCTGGCCTCGAAACCCATGGGATGGAAATGCCAGCGCATCAACTGGCAGGCGTTGGGGAACGTAACCTTGCTGAAAGATCCTTTATTCATCTGTAGCCCGCCTTCTTCATCAAGCGCTTCCGTTTGCTCATGTCAGGAAGGAAGAGCCCTCATGGCTCTACCAGTGAGAACTAAAAATAGCACCTGAAAATGAACGCCACGTGGATTTTTTCAGTCCGTTTGGCGATTGGTTCATTTTATTTGATCTGCATCATGACCTAAGTACAAATGCTCAGAGTGCCATCATGGTCGTCCCACAGTGTCCTGAAAAGCCGCCAATGGCTCTGGCTCGCGGTATTTGAAGGCGATGAAGCCTGCCAGCACCACCAGGGAAAGGGCGACGATGAAGGTGACGTGCAGCCCGTCGGCAACAGCCTCGGGAGTGGCGGAGGGAGTACCGTTGGTCGGCAACATGGCCGCGAAGACCGCGCCCAGCATCGCTGCGCCACTGAAGAAGCCGAGGTTGCGCGACAAATTGAGCAATCCGGCAATCACGCCGCGTTGGTTGGCGGGGATCTCGGCCATGACCGCCGCATTGTTTGCTGTCTGGAACATCGCGTAGCCCAAGGTCGTTACCATGATCGCCGTGACGTAACCGGCGATGCCAAGCGTCGGGGGAACCAGCGACAGCAGCAGGCAACCGCTCGCCATGGTCGCCAGCCCCAGGAGCCGCATGGGACGCACCCCGAACCGATCGGCGAGGCGCCCAGCAGGCATGCCGGCGAGGGCGGCGACGCATGGCCCGACGGCCAGTACCAGGCCGACAATGGCCGACGGGAGCCCCAGCGCGATCGACAAGTAGAATGGCCCCACCAGCAACGTCGCCATCATGACCGTTGCCACCAGCGCGCTCGTCGCCAGGCCCGATACCAGCAAGCGATCGCTGAACATCGTCAGCGGGATCAGCGGCGATGAGCGCCGATGCTGCGTCCGGACGAACAATCCACCGCTCAGAATGGCCGCCGCCAGCAAGCTGATATTCAGCCCACCAAAATGCCCGCCACCCAAGGTCATGGCCAAGGCGTAGGCGCCAAGGGCCGTCGCGAGCAAAAGCGTGCCCTTGATGTCGAAACGTACCTTCTCGGCGTTGGCGGCTTGCCCGGCGGGCAGGGACCGCCAGGCCAGCAGCAAGGTCAGCAGTCCGAGCGGTACGTTGACCAGGAACAACGCCTGCCAGCCAAACCCGGTCATCAATACGCCGCCCAGGGAAGGGCCCAGTGCGGTACCTACCGCGGACAGCGTGGCGAGCAGCCCCATGGCGCTGCCCGCCCTGGTCTTATCGACCGTTTCGCCGACCAGGGCCAGCGTCAGCGTCATCATGATGGCGGCCCCCAGCCCTTGCAGTGCCCGGGCGGCGATCAACAGCCCCAGCGACGGCGCGAGGCCGCACAAGGCTGACGCGAGCGTAAACAGCGCGATTCCCGCCAATAACAGCTTGCGTCGGCCAATCAAGTCGCCCAGGCGTCCGAGACTGACGATCAGCGTGGTGATCGCCAGGAGATAGGCCAGCACTACCCACTGAACGTGCTGGAACGAGGCGTCAAACGCTTGGGCCAACACAGGCAGTCCAACGGCGGTGACGCTGGCCCCCAGCGACGCCAATAACGTTGACAGCGCCAGGCTGGCCAAGGCCCGGCGCGCGGGAGCAAGCGGTTGAGGGCCGCTCGCGGGTGACAGGCTTGGTTTCATATTGGCTGGTTTCATCATGTTTCCTCGCAATCCGGTTCGCCTATAAAGCGCTGCGAGAACGGTACGCGGTGGCATAACATGGCGGAAGACGCACGAGTTGCATGTTATAGCTGCATGAAACGCTATCCATCCTATCCAAGGGCCCGATGATGTCCGCTACCGATCTCAACTTGCTTGTCACGCTGGACGCGCTCTTGTCTGAAGGCAGTGTGGCCGGTGCCGCCCGGCGGCTGCAGCTCAGCCCTTCGGCCATGAGCCGGGCCTTGGCGCGGTTGCGCCAGGCCATTGGTGATCCATTGCTGGTGCGGGCGGGGCGCGGTCTGGTTCCGACCCCGCGAGCGATCGAGTTGCGTGAGCAAGTCAGCCAATTGGTGCAGGGCGCTCAGGCCGCGCTACGTCCGGTGCAGGCCACGGACTTGCGGAGGGTGAATCGAACCTTCACGTTGCGCACCCGGCAAGGCTTCGTGGAAAACTTCGCGATCGAGCTGATCGAGCGGATTGCCCGGCAGGCCCCGGGAATAAGGCTGCGGTTTGTCGAAAAGACCGACAGGGACAGCACGGCGCTGCGCGAGGGCAACGTGGATCTGGAGACCGCCGTTGTAGACGAAGACACCAGTCCGGAGCTGCTGACGCAAGGGTTGTTCGGTGACCGTATCGTTGGCGTCGTGCGAGCAGGGCATCCCCTGAGCAGGATCGAAGTAAGCGCCGCTGATTATGCGGCGGGCGAGCACATTGGCATTTCCCTGCGTGGCTTGGAGCACGGCTCCATCGACCAGGCCCTTGGGGCCTTGGGTTTGTCCCGAAACCTCATCACCACCGTGCCGGGCTTTTCCACCGCGCTGGGGCTGGCGCGGTCCAGTGACATGATCGCCAGCGTGCCGGAACGCTACAGCACCCGTTTGCGCCTTGGCATGCACACGTTCGCATTGCCGTTCGTGCTCCCCGGGTTTACGGTAGCCATGCTCTGGCATCCGCGCATGGACGCTGACCCCGTGCACCGCTGGATAAGGAGCTGCCTGCGAGAAGTGTGCGCGGGCACGATCGAACCGTTGTGAAAGGAGATGTGCAGGTGACTAAAAAAAACACGATCGCAGCACTGATAGGCTTGCTGGCTTGCGCCAGCGCGATGGCGGAACTACCGGATCAGTCCATTCTCAGCCGCTACGGCATTGCCTCGGATCAATTGCCGGCCGGACAGGTTGATAAATCCGTTGAGACGCCTTCCGGAAAGTCATATTTCAAGGTGCCCCCAGTAGGATCATGGGGCGCAGTGATCCCGAGCGATGCAATGAAGCCGCCCATGACCGGAAATATAAGCATCGACCAATCAGCCCAGCAGGACCATGAGCGCTGCCGGCGCACGCAGAACCAGGCACTGCGTCGAAACGGCGGCTGGGGAGGATGGGCAGGATGCCCGAGCATCAGTATCGAGCCGGAGATCAGTACCGGTTTTACCCGGTGAACCCCAGGCCAGCCCTATCGTCGAGAGGGTGCGGATTCCATCAGTCTCCCTTGCGTATGGTGGCCACTTCGTCGGCGCGGACCCGGACTTTCTTGCCCGAAATGTCTTCGAACTCGTAGAAGCCATCGGCGGTGCGGGTATTGGGCGTGTCCTCGGTCAAATACTGGGTACCGTTCTGCAGCGTCACCACGGTGGGTGTCGCACAGCCGGCCAAAGCCAGGAACGCCATGGCAGCCAGGGGCAGGCCCAGAAACCTGATGTTCATAATCCATAACCTCTTGATCAGAAGGGCGTGGCCGGTCTGATTCGACCGGGCCATCACTGAGTTAACCGCCATTTGTCCCGCTTGCCGTAGGAAAGTTCATCGCCGCTTGAGGGATTTCACCTTTAATACTAGGAGACCGCTCATCTTTTGCAGTTGCCTGGGCCCTCGGTAGCTGATATCTGTACGCATAACCAGTATCCAGCTTTTGTGGCCCCGCTCCCGTGACAGCCAACCCCCTCGACGATCCCTTCTATTACCTGAACAACTTCCAACGCGTACTCGCCTGGCTGAGCCAGCGTTACGGGGATGTGCTCAGCGTTGAAGAACAGCAATTCATCGATGCTTTCGCGGCCCTGCCGCGTTCGTCCCAAGGCCTGTTGGTGCGGCTGGTGATGCGTAAGGGCCTGCATTTTCGCCACAGCAAGCTTCACTACGTGGAGATCGGCGAGATCAGCGCCGCCGTAGCGCCGTTGTTGGCGCTGGGTTGGGTCGAGGAGCACGCCAACCTGAGCCTGGTCGAGCTGTTCGATGTGCTGCTCAAGCCGGAAATCCTCCTGTGCCTGGGGCACTTGATCGAGCAGCCCAAGGCAAGAAAGACCGAGTGGTTGCTGGCCCTGGCCGATTGCTTCAGCGAACCCCAGCCATTTCGCGACTGGTGCCCACAGCTTGAAGAACGGCTGTTCAGTATCACGGTCATGGACCTGTGCGATCGCCTGCGACTGATGTTTTTTGGCAACCTCTACCAGGACTGGTCGGAGTTCGTGCTGGCGGACTTGGGCATCTTTACCTATGAAACCGTCGAGTTCAGCGCTGAGTCCCGGGGTTTGCGCAGCCGCCAGGACATCGATGCCTGCCTGTTCCTGCATGAATGCCAGCAACGCTTCGAAACCGGCGAACCGCTGGAAACGATCGCCGATCACGTCAGCGCGTTGGTCTTGGACAATCCTTGGCTGGAGCGACGCCAAGGCAAATTGCTGTTCCAGATGGGCCAGCATGGCGAGCGCATCGGCGATTTTGCCTTGGCGTTGTGTATTTATCGCGACTGCACTTATCCCGGCGCGCGGCTGCGGATGATTCGTGTGCTGGAGCGCATTGGCGAATACACGCTGGCCCTCGAATTGGCCGAGACGGCGGTGCAATCGCCGCAAAGCGCGGCGGAGTGCCAGGCCTTGCTGCGGATCGTGCCCCGGCTGCGGCGCAAGCTGGGTGGACCGCCGGTACCGCGAGCCGTCGCCCGGGAAGTGGAACGGTTGGATCTGCATTTGCCTCGCGTCGATCCCATGTTGTCGGTGGAATATTGCGTCCAGGCCCACCTGCATGAAGAAGCCGCTCCGGTGCATTACGTCGAGAACAGCCTGGTCAACTCGCTGTTCGGCCTGCTGTGCTGGCCGGCGATTTTCGCGCCGCTGCCGGGGGCTTTTTTCCATCCGTTCCAGCGCGGGCCGGTGGACCTGCTCAACGAAGATTTCCATGAGCGCCGCGCCGAGCTGTTCGCGGTGTGCTTCGCCGAGTTGGATGACGGTCGCTACCGGGACACCATCCGCCGTCGTTACGTGCAAAAGTGGGGCGTACAGTCACCGTTCGTATTCTGGGGCTCGCTGTCCGAGGCGCTGCTGGATCAGGCCCTCGACTGCCTCCCGGCGGAACACCTCAAGCACTGGTTCAACCGCCTGTTGCTGGACATCAAGGCCAACCGCGCCGGCATGCCCGACCTAATCCAGTTCTGGCCGCAGCACAAGACCTATCGCATGATCGAAGTCAAAGGCCCCGGCGATCGCTTGCAGGACAACCAACTGCGCTGGCTGGAGTTTTGCCATGAGCACCGGATGCCCGTCGCCGTCTGTTACGTGCAATGGGCGGAGCAGGGTGCATGACCGATCTGCCGAGCTACAGCATTGCCGTACGGGCGTTGTGTGAATTCACCGCCAAGGTCGGCGACCTGGATTTGCGCTTCACGCCGTCTCCCACCGCGCTGGAGGGGATTGTCGGTCACCGCACCGTGGCCTCGCGGCGCAGCGAGGGCTATCAGGCCGAGGTGAGCCTCGAAGGCATCTACCAAACCTTGCGAGTGAAGGGCCGGGCAGACGGCTACGATCCTGGTCGTAACTGCCTCGAAGAGGTCAAGACCTACCGGGGCGACCTGGGCAAGCAACCCGACAACCATCGCCAGTTGCATTGGGCCCAGGCGAAGATCTACGGCTGGCTGATGTGCCAGAAATTGCAGGTGTCGCAGATTGACGTCGCATTGGTGTATTTCGACATCGTCAGTGAAAAGGAGACCTGCCTGACCCACAGCTTCGAAGCATCGCAGCTCCAGATGTTCTTCGAGCAGCAGTGCGCCCTGTTCCTGGCCTGGGCCGAACAGGAATTGCACCATCGCCAGGCGCGCAACCGCGGCGCCCAGGCCCTGGCCTTTCCCCATGCCGGCTTCAGGCCCGGGCAACGGCACTTGGCCGAGTCGGTGTTCAAGGCGGTCAGCACCGGTCGTTGCCTGATGGCCCAGGCGCCGACCGGGATCGGCAAGACCGTTGGCACGCTGTTCCCGATGCTCAAGGCTTTGGCGCCCCAGCGACTGGACAAGGTGTTTTTTCTCACGGCGAAAACCCCGGGACGCAAATTGGCCCTGGACGCGGCCCGGCTGATTACCGACAGCGCCCCGGCCATGCCGTTGCGGGTATTGGAAATGATCGCCCGGGACAAGGCCTGCGAGCATCCGGACAAAGCCTGCCATGGCGAATCGTGCCCGTTGGCCCGTGGTTTTTATGATCGCCTGCCACAGGCCCGTGCGGCGGCGAGCCAGGTAACGCTGCTGGATCAGGCCGCCTTGCGCGACATTGCGCTGGATCACGATATCTGCCCGTACTACCTGAGCCAGGAAATGGCCCGTTGGGCCGACGTGGTGGTGGCTGACTACAACTATTACTTCGACTTCAGTGCCTTGCTCTTCGGGCTCGCCCAGGCCAATGGCTGGACCGTCGCCACCTTGGTGGACGAAGCCCACAACCTGGTGGAGCGCGGACGGCAGATGTACAGCGCGACCCTCGACCAGGCCGCGTTGACGGCGCTGTTGAAGACGGCTCCCGAGCCGCTGAAGAAAGCCCTGCAAAAGGTCAATCGCCAGTGGAACGCCCTGCATGCGCCACAGGTTGCCGCTTACCAGGCCTATGAAAAACCGCCGGACAAATTGCTCCAGGCATTGGGAGCCTGCACGACCGCTATCGGTGATTACCTCAACGACCATCCGCAGGGCTTGGATAGCGGCCTGCAAGCCTTCTATTTCGACGCCTTGCAGTTCGGCCGGGTCGCCGAGTCGTTCGATGAGCACTTCCTGTTCGACATCCACAAGCGCGAATCCGCGCGCCAACGCAGCTTCTCCGCGCTGTGCCTGCGCAACGTGGTGCCGGCTGGTTTCCTGCGGCCCCGGTTCACCGCGTCGCGCAGCAGTGTGCTGTTTTCCGCGACCCTGAGCCCCCGACGCTACTACACCGACATGTTGGGTACGCCAGCGGACACGGTGTGGATCGATGTCGAATCGCCGTTCCAGGCCGAACAGCTGGATGTCCAGGTGATCAGCCGGATTTCCACCCGGTTTGCCCATCGCCAGGCCTCCCTCGAACCGATCGTCACGTTGATGGCCCGCCAGTTTGACGAGCGTCCCGGTAATTACCTTGCGTTCTTCAGCAGCTTCGATTACCTGCAGCAGGTGGCGGGATTGTTTGCCGAGCGATTCCCGCACATTGCCACCTGGAGCCAATCGCGTGGCATGGGGGAAGCGCCCCGGCAAGCGTTTGTCGACCGGTTCAGCGAGCACAGCCAGGGCATCGGCTTTGCGGTGCTGGGCGGTGCGTTCGGCGAAGGGATCGACCTACCGGGCTCGCGCCTCATCGGCGCATTCATCGCGACCCTGGGGCTGGCGCAGTTCAACCCGGTCAACGAACAGATCAAGCAGCGCATGGCGGCCATTTTTGGCGATGGCTATGACTACACCTACTTGTATCCCGGCCTGCAGAAAGTCGTGCAGGCGGCTGGCCGCGTCATTCGCACCCAGCAGGATCGCGGGGTGGTGATGCTGATCGATGACCGGTTCGCAGAGACCAAGGTGCAGCGTTTGCTGCCGCTGTGGTGGTCAGTCAGGCCAGAACAACGCCCCCCAACCTGCGAGCTTGCTCGCGAAAGCGGTGGGTCAGCTGCAGTGATGTTGGATGTGCGGACGCCTTCGCGAGCAAGCTCGCTCCCACAGGTTTTGCGGTACACATGAATTTTGTGCCTGCTGAAGATCCATTGTGGGAGCGAGCTTGCTCGCGAAAGCAGAGGGTCAGTTTGCGTGATGTTGAATGTGCCGACGCCTTCGCGAGCAGGCTCGCTCCCACAGGTTTTGCGGTACACATGAATTTTGTGCCTGCTGAAGATCCATTGTGGGAGCGAGCTTGCTCGCGAAAGCAGAGGGTCAGTTTGCAGTGATGTTGAATGTGCTGACGCCTTCGCGAGCAGGCTCGCTCCCACAAGGATCGTATAGCCACACATAAATCAGGTTTTTCCTGACGCGACACTTGTTCCATACTCCACGCAAATTCCCTCGGATGCCTCGGCCGACATGCTTGAGAACGACCCCAAGACCCCTCGCATCAACGAAGAACAGCGCTTTCGCCTGTTGATCGACGCGGTGGTCGACTATGCCATCTACATGACCGATCCGTCGGGGATCATCACCAGTTGGAACTCCGGCGCCCGGCGCTTCAAGGGCTACGAAGAGTCGGAAATCCTGGGGCAGCATTTTTCGCGCTTCTACACCGAGCAGGACCGTGCCGACGGCCTTCCGCAGCGGGCACTGGACACGGCAGTGCGCGAAGGGCGCTTTGAAGGCGAAGGCTGGCGCGTGCGCAAGGACGGCACATTGTTCTGGTCCCACGTGGTGATCGATCCGATCATCGACAGCCAGAGCGGCACATTGCTCGGCTTCGCCAAGATCACCCGCGACCTGACCGATCGCAAGATGGCCGAGGAAACCCTAAAGCAAAGCGAACAACAGTTTCGTCTGCTGGTGCAGAGCGTCACCGACTATGCCATCTACATGCTTGACCCTGACGGCCGCGTGACCAACTGGAACCAAGGCGCGCAGCGCATCAAGGGATATCTGCCGGCCCAGGCCATCGGCCAGCATTTCTCGATGTTCTATACCCCCGAGGACCGCGACGCGGGTGAGCCGCAGCGCGCCCTGAGTGTCGCCGCCACCGTGGGGCGTTTCGAAAAGAGGGGGTGGCGGGTGCGTAAGGATGGCACGCGGTTCATGGCCCATGTGGTCATCGATGCGATCCGCAGCGACACCGGCACCTTGCTCGGATTTGCCAAGATCACCCGCGATATCACCGACGCCACGAAGGCCCAAGAGGCACTGGAGCAAGCCCGCGAGGCCCTGTTCCAATCGCAGAAACTACAGGCCATCGGACAACTCACCGGGGGCATTGCCCATGACTTCAATAACCTGTTGACGGTGATCCTCGGCAACCTGGAAATCGTCCGCAAGCGCATGCCCAACGAGCCGAAGCTCGCCCAGTTGCTGGACAACGCCACCCAGGGCGCGCTGCGGGGTGTTTCGCTGACCCAGCGCATGCTGGCCTTTGCCCGCCGGCAGAAACTGACCTCCGAGCCGGTGGAATTGGTCGCGCTGGTGCAGGGCATCAGTGGCTTGCTGCAAAGCTCACTCGGGCCGTCGATCCATATCCAGGCCCAATTTGCCGAGGCCTTGTCGCCGGTGCTGGCCGACGTCAACCAGTTGGAACTGGCGATCCTCAACCTGGCGACAAACGCCCGGGACGCCATGCCGCAAGGCGGTCGAATACTGATCCAGGCGCAGGAACGGTTGGGAGAGGAGGTCGGAGCACCGGACAGGCCGCTGGCGCCTGGACGCTATGTCTGCCTGGCGATCACCGACGAAGGCGAGGGGATGGATGAGGCGACACTGGCCTTGGCCGTCGATCCGTTTTTTACCACCAAGGGCGTCGGCAAGGGCACCGGCCTGGGGCTGTCCATGGTCCACGGCCTGGCCGAGCAGTTGGGCGGTCGGCTGCTGCTCAAGAGCGAAAAAGGCGTCGGTACCACCGCTGAGCTGTGGCTGCCGGTCGCTGGCGACGCGGTAGCGGACAAGCCTCCGACCATCGAAACCGCGGCCCCGCCGGTCAATGGGCTGAGGGTGTTGATCGTGGATGATGACAGCCTGGTCCTGACCAGTACCCGGTTGCTCATTGAAGACCTCGGCCACCAAGTTCTCTGCGCGTCGTCGGGCGCCCAGGCGTTGGAGCTGTACGAGCGCAACCAGCATTTCGACCTGGTGATTACGGACATGGCCATGCCCCAGATGGACGGGGCGCAGTTGGCCAGATTACTGCGCGACCGTCAGCCGACCCTGCCGATCATCCTCGCTACTGGCTACGCCGAACGGCTGGAGGGCTTCGCCACGCAACTGCCACGGTTGATCAAGCCGTTCAAGCAAATTGATCTGGTGCAGGTCATTGGGCAGACGATGAAATAAATTGCCATCAGCGGCTACTGGGTATTTTTCCTGAACCCGCGCAAATTCATCGCGCACAGGCAGAACTGCAGGACGATCAATGCGTAGGCGTTTGTGTGCAGGCCCCAGATGACCCAGAGGATGTTGCTGACGATAAAACAACTGAACCCCGCCACTCGTCGACGGGGCTGGCGCGAGCCGATCAGCCAGGCGGCCAGCACCGTGACGGCCATCGCTGGCCATTGAACCCATCCCAGATAATCCACGCTTTTTTCCTCTTGCCTTTGATGCTCTACAGACCCTGGCGATGGCGTGAAATGCGTTTTTTTAGCGCTTTCAGAACGGACCCAGTTTGAGCGGGTATTGAATGACGATGTACACCCTGTCGATGTCATCGCCGGCCTGAGCGCTGTTGGCGCGGTGGGTGACGTGGGAGAGCTGCAGCGACAGGTCCTTGGCCGGGCCTGACGGCACGATGTAGCGCAGATCGAGGTCGCGTTCCCAATGGCGACCGCCGTCACCCTGTTGCGGGCTGAAGGTTGCGGAATAGGCGCCGCCTTGGGGGGCATGGCTGCCATCGATACCGCTTCCCCTCACGTAGCGGGCCATGAAATTCAGGCCGGGGATGCCTAGGGCGCCCAGATCGAAGTCGTAGCGCGCTTGCCAGGAGCGTTCGCCCGGGCCGTTGAAATCGGCATACTTGATCGAGTTGGCGAGGTAGATGGAGTCGCCGCCGACGAAATCGAAAGGCGTGTCGCCGTGGACTTTCTGATAGGCCAGGGTGAACGCCTGGGCGTCGAGCCGGTATTTGCCGGAGAGGCTGAAAGCGGTGTTGTCGATGCTGCCTGCACTGGCCTGACCATGGTCGCGGGTGTAATACAGGTTGCCGTCCAGGAACAGGTCGCCAACCGTCGAATGCAGGTTGCCGTAGTACTGGCGCCAGGTGTCGCTCAGTTCCGAGGCATAGAGCGCGCCGCCCACCGTGCTGCCGCTGAACAGATCGGCGCCGATGAAATCGATGCTGGCGTGGCGGGTGGTCGCCCCGTAGCCGGAAAAATCGCCCCTGGCGGTGGACGCGTCCTGATTCTTGAACGCATTGAAATGGCCGGCCTGCAAATCGACCTCATCGAATTCCCGACTGGTGAGCAGCGCGCCGCTGGCGTATTCCGGTTGCAGGCGTTTGTCCGCTGTATCGAATACCGGTGTCGCCACGGTCATTTCACCGAGTGCCAGGGTGGTGCGCGATACGTTGAGTTTCAGCGCGCCGCCCGCACTGGAATATTCATCCTCGCTGCGACCGTCGTCGTCCAGCGGCAACAACCCGGTGCCGGCATGGCCCTTGCCACCGTCCAGCTTCAAACCCAGGAAACCATGGACGTCGACGCCTACGCCGACGGTGCCCGGCGTGAAGCCCGACTCGAATGTGGCGATGAATCCCTGGGCCCATTCCTGCTTGTAGTTCTTGCCCGACGGGCTCGGGGAGCGGTAGTCGTTATTGAGGTAGAAGTTACGGCTGAGGATCTCTAGCGATGCCCCGTCCAGGAATCCCGGCGCGGTTTGTGCGGCCATCGCCGGGGCATGCCCGGCGAGCAAGGCGAGGAGCAGGAGCGGCTTCGAAGCGGTTGTCGTTTGCCTGGCTGCGCAGGTGTTTTTTGAGGCGGGCGGCATGCGTGCTTTCCGTGTGAAAGAATTGAAGAGTCGGACTAGGCGGGCTGCGCGCGTAGCACCCGCGACCGCCAGGCAAACGGACTGATGCCTTCGCTGTCGGTGAAGATGTGGCAGAAATGCGCCTGGTCGCAAAAGCCGCATTCCTGACTGATTTGCGTCAGGGTCAGGTCGCTGGTCTGCATCAGGTGCTTGGCCCGGATGATGCGCTGGGCACGGATCCAGGCTTGTGGGGACTGCCCGGTGCTGCACTTGAACGCCCTGGAAAAATGGCTGCGGGACAGGGCGCAGGCCTCGGCCAGCCGGGCAATTTCCAAGGTGTCGCTCAGGCCGTCCAGGATCATCGCCTTGACCCGTTTTTCTCGCCAGGGCGAGAGGCCACCCGTGGTGGTCCGGCGTGCGGGACTGATGGGGGCGCTGTCGGCGACGAGCGATGCATGGGCCATGAGATGAATTCCGTGTCCACGGGAGACGTGCAGGCGTACCGCACGATCGGGTATGCGCCTCCCGCTTCAAAAAAGTCTGAACGAAGAGGCATTCTTGGTGAGGTCACGTGGACGTGCGAGTTAAACGTTGTTAATTGCGTTTCACCTCAGCGTCGCCGGGCCGCAAGTCAGCACATGGCTGCAATTTCCCAGGGGCAGGCGCGTGCATGATCGGCACCGTCTGGCTGCTGGAAGGGTGGCCGTTTGCTGACTTGGTCAAGGTGAATGATGAAACGATCTCTGGTACGCACATTACGCGGGGCAGGCCTGGCATTGGCACTGGCGTCCGACGTCGCCATGGCCCAGGCGCCGCTCCAAGGCACCCAGGTGCCCGGCTACTACCGGTTGGCGGTGGGCGATTACGAAGTGACGGCGCTGTTCGACGGCTATAACGATCTGTCGCCCAAGCTGCTCCAGGGGATGACCCAGGATCAGGTCCGCGCGTTGCTGGCCCGCCGCTCGATTGAAACACCCGGCGTACAGACCGCGTTCAACGCGTTCCTGGTCAATACCGGCAAGCAATTGATCCTGGTGGACACCGGCGCCGGCCAATGCATCGGCGCCACCGCCGGGATGCTCTCGGCCAACATGCGTGCCGCTGGCTATCGCCCGGAGCAGGTCGACGCCATCCTGCTGACCCATTTGCACCTGGACCACGTCTGTGGCCTGGTGGATGACAAGCAACAACCGATATTCGCCAACGCCACGGTCTACACGGCTAAGGCCGAAGCCGACTACTGGCTCGATCCACAAGCGCTGGCCAAGGCGCCCGCCGGTGCCCGCGAGTTCTTCAAGATCGCCCAGGATTCCACCGCGCCCTACGTCGCGGCCGGTCGCTTCAAGACGTTCGCCAATGGTCAGGCACCGGTGCCTGGCGTCGATGTCCAGCTCGAGGCCGGGCATACCCCGGGCAGTACCACTTATCGCTTCACGTCCAATGGCCAGAGCATCCTGTTCATGGGGGACCTGGTGCATAACCTGGCGGTGCAGTTCGAACACCCCGAGGTATCGATTCGTTTCGACGTCGACAATCAGCAGGCGATCAAGAGCCGCGCCAAAGTGTTCAAGGACGCGGCGACCAGCAAGACCTGGGTCGCAGCGGCGCACCTGCCGTTTCCGGGCGTGGGCCACATCACCGCGGTGGACAAGCATTTCCAATGGGTGCCCGTCGAATATGGGCCTTACCAGCGGGCATCGAAGGTGCCGATGATCGAATAAGCATTTGATTTGCGACAGCGGTCACACGATCAACGGGCCTGACAGCACTCCAGAAAGCGGGGCCCGTGCCGACTCAAAGGGTATTGCCTATAGTTTCTGCTTCACAGGGACGCCCGCTGCCGCGACGGAACATGATCATGACCCCACCTTCATCCTCTCCAACCTTCCGGTCCCTTGGTTGCGCTGAATGCCGCGACCATGAGGCGCTGGGGTTCGATTTCACCATGGCATTCCAGCCCATCTTCAATGTCCGCACGCGGTCCGCGTTTGCCTATGAGGCGCTGGTCCGGGGCGTGAACGGCGAATCGGCAGCCCATATCCTCGGGCTTGTGAACGACAGCAACCGTTACCGATTCGACCAGGCGTGCCGTGTGAAAGCGATCGAAGAGGCCGCGCGGCTGGGGATCCTGGACATTCCCGATTGCCTGCTCAGCATCAATTTCCTGCCCAACGCCGTGTATCGGGCCGAGACCTGCATACGGGCGACGTTGGAGGCAGCGCGTCAAAGCAATTTCCCGTCGAACCGGCTCATGTTCGAAGTCACGGAAGGCGAACGGGTCGATGATCCCGACCATCTCAAATCGATTTTCCAGGAGTACGAACGCCAGGGTTTTACCACCGCCATCGACGATTTCGGTTCCGGCTACTCCGGGCTGAACCTGCTGGCACTGTTCCAACCCCAAGTGCTGAAGATCGACATGGCGTTGACCCGAGGCATCGATCAGGACCCGGTCAAACAGGCCATCGTCGATGGGATCCTCCTGGTCGCCAATCGGTTGGGGATTACCGTCATCGCCGAGGGCGTCGAGACGCCGGAAGAAAGCGCCGCGCTGCTGGCGCTGGGCATCGAGCTGATGCAGGGGTTTCTGTATGCGCGGCCAGAGATCGGTCGGCTGGCGGTGGGGCGGTTCGAATAAGCGTGCGTTCGTCCCCGTAGGAGCTGCCGAGCGAAGCGAGGCTGCGATCTTTGGATCAAAAGATCGTCCGAACGCGGCCCGAGGCTTCGCCAGCTCCTACAGGGTATGTTTCAAGGTCGGGTTTAGGCTGACGGTGCTGGCGACAACGGCGGCGTCCGCGGCGGAGTCATCCGTTTCGATCCCAGCGACTCGAAGGCCGAAGCCAGTTGCAACAGTTTCGAGTCGTCATAGGCCCGGCCGGCGAACGTCAAGCCGACGGGCATGCCGATGTCCGCCATGACGCCCATCGGCACGGTGACGGTGGGCACGCCCAGGTGGCGGATGGCGAGGTTGCCATTGGCGACCCAGACCCCGTTGCTCCAGGCGATGTCGGCGGACGCTGGGTTGACGTCCGCATCCGCTGGCCCGACATCCGCCACGGTGGGGAAGATCACCGCATCCAGGCCCAGCCGTGCCATCCAATCCTCCAGATCGATCCGGCGGGTCTCTTCGAGGCCGCGCAAGCCCTCGGGCAGGGTGGGGATCTGGTCCCACGGCGTGATGCCGCGCTGGGCCATCTTCACGTACTCGTCCATGCCGGCGGCCAGGTCGTCCTCGCGGTTGGGCAGGGTGCCGGGGTCGTGGGGGAAAATCAGCGGTCCGTCGACGTCCGCCAGGCGATTGAGTTTCGGATCGCCGTTGGCCCGCAGGAAGTCATCGAACGCCCAGGCCGACAGGTCCCACAACTCATGGTGCAGGAATTCCTTGGACACCAGGCCACGGGTGAACACGGTCGGCGCGCCGGGACGGTCGCCCTCGCAGTTGGACACCAGCGGGAAATCCACCTCGATCACTTCGGCGCCTCGGGCCTCCAGGGCCTTGCGTGCGGCTTCCCACAGGGCAATCACCGAGGGGCGCGTGATGATGCGCTGCCCCGTCGGGCCACCGATGCCAGGTTTCTCAGCGGTGCCCGCCTCAGGATCGGCGTTGATGTACATGCGCGGAACGCCCAGGCGCACGCCCGCCAGCGTTTCCGGTTTGGCGGCAAGGCTTGGATAGGAGGCGGGACGAACCGAATCGACGGGAGGAATCGGCACCCAGGGTTGCAGGCGCCACAGGTCGCCTCGGGTCTCAGGGTCGTTTGCCACCACCACGTCCAGCACTTCGAGCAGGTCGGCCATGGTCCTGGCGTAGGGCACGACCACGTCCATGGTCGGTGTCAGCGGCCAGTTGCCACGCACCGAGATCACCCCGCGCGACGGCGTGTAGGCACACAAGCCATTGTTCGAGGCCGGGCCGCGTCCGCTGGACCAGGTTTCTTCAGCCAGGCCGAAGGCGGCGAAGCTGGCGGCGGTCGCGGTGCCCGCACCGTTCGAAGAGCCCGAGGCGAAAGGCGCCGTGAGGTAGGCGGCGTTGTACGGGCTTTCGGCGCGGCCATACACGCCGCGCTGCATGCCGCCGTTCGCCATGGGTGGCATGTTGGTCTTGCCCAGGCAGATGGCGCCGGCGGCGCGCAGCCGCTCGATAGTGAAGGCGTCGCGATAGGCGATCAGGTCCTTGAAGGCCGGGCTGCCGGAGGCGGCGGTCAGGCCCTTCACCAGGTAACTGTCCTTGGCCGTGTAGGGAATGCCGTCGAGTGGACCCAAGGTCTGGCCCGCGGCGCGACGGGCATCGGACGCCCTGGCTTCTTCCAGTGCAGCGGGGTTGCGGACCACCACGGCATTGAGCGCGGTGGGCGTTTCGGGGCCGTCGTAGGCATCGATCCTGGCCAGGTAGGCCTGGACCAACTCGACCGCCGTGGTCTGGCCGGATTCGAGCGCAGCCCGGAGTTGGGCGATGGAGACTTCGGTGATTTCAATCATGCTGTGACCGCTGCGGCTGGTGAATGACGTGAGGCGAGGCTCGGTTCGAACGGAGTTCTGTTGGCGTCACGTCTTTCGAAATGGGTTCTGACATCGGGTGGAGACTGTACTACGAGCGTGACTTGAGGGCACAGCCATTCACAAGATTAACGGTTATCCGTGGCGAGGGGATTTATCCCCGTTGGGCTGCACAGCAGCCCTTCAAGCAGTTTTTCTGAGGCATCAGGCTGTCACCATCAGGGCCGCTTCGCAGCCCAGCGGGGATAAATCCCCTCGCCACGAGGTTATGCGCCGGTAAAGATGCTCGACAAAAAGCGGGTCTTTCGCTCGTATGCGGAAAACCCTATATTCGCGCCACCCTCTATGAGCCCCTACCATGACTATCAAAATCGGCATCAACGGTTTCGGCCGCATCGGGCGCCTTGCCCTGCGTGCGGCCTGGGGCTGGCCTGAGTTCGAATTCGTGCAGATCAATGATCCGGCGGGCGACGCGGCGACCCACGCCCATCTGCTCAACTTCGATTCGGTGCACGGTCGCTGGCACCGTCAGGCCGACGCCGAGGGCGACAAGCTGGTCATCGACGGCCAGCGGATCAACGTCACCGCCAACAAGGCGATCACCGACACCGACTGGTCGGGTTGCGACGTGGTGATCGAGGCCAGCGGCAAGATGAAAACCGTCGCGGTGCTCCAGGCTTATCTGGACCAAGGCGTGAAGCGCGTGGTGGTCAGCGCCCCGGTGAAAGAGCCGGGCGCGTTGAACATCGTCATGGGCGTCAACCACCAACTGTTCAAGCCAGAACAGCATCGCATCGTCACTGCCGCTTCGTGCACCACCAATTGCCTGGCGCCCGTGGTGAAGGTGATCCACGAAAAACTCGGTATTCGTCACGGCTCGATCACCACCATTCATGACCTGACCAATACCCAGAGCATTCTTGACCAGCCGCACAAGGACCTGCGCCGCGCCCGGGCCTCGGGCATGAGCCTGATTCCCACCAGCACCGGCTCGGCCACCGCCATCGCCGAGATCTTCCCGGAGCTGCGCGGACGCCTCAACGGCCATGCCGTGCGCGTGCCGTTGGCCAATGCGTCGCTGACCGATTGCGTCTTCGAGGTCGAGCGCGCCACCACGGTCGAGGAAGTGAACCGCTTGCTCAAGGATGCCGCCGGCACCGAGCTCAAGGGCATTCTCGGTTTCGAAGAGCGACCACTGGTGTCCATCGACTACCGCACCGATCCGCGTTCCTCGATCATCGATGCGCTGTCGACCCTGGTCATCAACGGCACCCAGGTCAAACTCTATGCCTGGTACGACAACGAATGGGGCTACGCCAACCGTACCGTCGAACTGGCCCGGATGGTCGGCCTGGCGGGCTGAGGAGGGGCGATGAAAGTCTTGTCGGCCCTTGCGCCAGAAGTGCGGCAGTACTTGCTCGTCACGGGCAATTACTGGGCGTTCACCTTGACCGACGGCGCCCTGCGCATGCTGGTCGTGCTGCACTTCCACGCGTTGGGCTACAGCCCTTTGCAGATTGCCGCGCTGTTCCTGTTCTACGAGTTCTTTGGCGTGATCACCAACCTGCTGGGCGGCTACCTGGGCGCACGACTGGGCCTGAACCGGACGATGAACATCGGTTTGGGCCTGCAGGTTGCAGCGCTGCTGATGCTGACGGTGCCTTCCGCGCTCCTGACCATCGCCTGGGTGATGAGCGCCCAGGCATTGTCCGGCATCGCCAAGGACCTGAACAAGATGAGCGCCAAGAGCTCGATCAAGCTGTTGGTGCCGGATGGGCAGCAGGGCACGCTTTATCGATGGATCGCGATCCTCACCGGCTCGAAGAACGCGCTCAAGGGCGTTGGTTTCTTCCTCGGCGGAGCGCTGCTCGCCGTGCTCGGTTTCCAAGGGGCGTTGCTGGCGATGGCGGCGGTGCTGGCGCTGATCTGGGCCGGTAGCCTGATCCTGCTGAAAAAAGACCTGGGCAGGGCGAAAGCCAAGCCGAAGTTTCGCGACATCCTTTCCAAAAGTCGGGCGATCAACGTGCTGTCAGCGGCGCGGATGTTCCTGTTCGGCGCCCGGGACGTGTGGTTCGTGGTGGCCTTGCCGGTTTACCTGAGCAGTGTCTTTGGCTGGGATTTCTGGACAGTCGGCGGTTTTCTCGCCACCTGGGTCATCGGCTACGGCATCGTGCAGTCCCTGGCGCCGAACCTCACTGGAAAGAAGCGCGGGCAAGTGCCGGATGGACGCGCCGCTTGCCTCTGGGCGCTTGCGCTGGCGGGTCTCCCGGCAATCATTGCGCTGGGGCTGTCTCATCAAGCGGTGCTGTTGGGCGGGCTCATGGTCTTTGGTGCGCTGTTCGCGGTGAATTCGTCGCTGCACAGCTATTTGATCGTGGCGTATGCCAAGGAAGACGGTGTGTCGCTGGACGTGGGTTTCTACTACATGTCCAACGCCCTCGGTCGGTTGGCCGGGACGGTGCTGTCCGGCTGGGTGTACCAGGCGCACGGATTGGGGGCGTGCCTGTGGCTGTCGAGTGCATTCGTGGTGGTGGCCGCCCTGGTTTCCCTCGCATTGCCTCGGCATGGGCAGCCCACGACGGTCAATCCTTGATGCCCTTCAGACTCCGTTAAGAAACGGGCTCGATACTCCTCCCCATCAGCCTTGGGGAGAACGTCGGCTCATGCCCGATTTCGATTGGAACATCCACTTGCCACTGGCCTTCGGCGACGCCGGCCAAGGGCTCCGCCATTTGCACAGGGGCCTGCCGGCACACCCTCGGCGCGGCGAATTCGAAACTTTTATCCAGCAGCGTTTCCGCCAGGTCCATGGCGCCGACATTCGGCACTTCATGCCGGAGCTGTTCGGGCTCGATGACCCCAGTGGAGCGCTCTGTGCGGTGGCGGGCGTACGCCGCGCCGCGCAAGGGGCGCTGTTCCTGGAGCGCTATCTGGACGAGCCCATCGAACCCTTGATCAGCGCTGCGGCCGACCGCCCGGTGGACCGTGCCGGCATCGTCGAGGTGGGCAACCTGGCCGCCAGCGACACCGGCAGCGCTCGGTTGAGCATCATCGCGATCACTTATCTGCTGGCCATGGGCGGCCTGGAGTGGGTCGCGTTCACCGGCAACATCGGCCTGGTCAACAGCTTCCATCGCCTCGGCCTCAAGCCCGTGACCTTATGTTCGGCCGATCCGCAGCGCCTCGGCGAGGAGCGTCACCTCTGGGGCCGCTACTACGACAGCCAACCGTGGGTCCATGTTGGCAATATTCGCGCCGGCTTCATCCATCTGCGCAACACCGGCCTGTTCAATCGCCTGGGACTGCCAACCCATCTTGGGGAAACCTGCCATGTCGCCTGAAATGGAGCGCTTCAAGAACACGTTGCGCGGCCATGCGCAGCGGCGGGGGCATGCGATCGCGTTGTGGGGCGATGGTTCGCAGCTCGACTACGCGACGCTTTACGCTGAAGTGGTCTACCGCCAGCAACGTCTGCGCGAGGAAAACGCCCAGGTCGTCGCCCTGGCCCTGGACAATGGCATCGAAGCGATCCTCTGGGACCTTGCGGCGCTGTTCGAAGGGCTGACCTGCGTGATCCTGCCCGGGTTTTTCAGCCAGGCGCAGCGGCGTCACTGCCTGGAGCAGAGCCAGGCTGAACGGGTGCTCGCCGAGCCCGGGTTCGATGTCGAGTTGCGAGCTGCCGGCTACCGGCACAGCGGCGAATTCTGGCGTCGGACGTTCGACGGCCCAGGTCGCATGCCGGCGGGCACCGCCAAGTTGACGTTCACCTCCGGCACCACCGGTACGCCGAAAGGAGTGTGCCTGAGCGCCGAAAATTTGTTGCGCGTGGCCCGGGAACTGGAGCAGGCCAGCCAACCGGTCGAGGCCAGGCATCACTTGGCGTTGCTGCCCCTGGCCATCCTGCTGGAAAACCTCGGCTGTTACGCGGCGTTGTATGCCGGTGCAATGGTGAGCCTGCCGAGCCAGAAGACACTCGGCATCCAGGGTGCCAGCGGGGTCGAGCCGGCGCGGCTGTTGAGTTGTCTGGCGGAACGGCGTGCGCAGAGCCTGATCCTGGTCCCGCAATTGTTATTGCTGCTGGTCACGGCTGCCGAGCAGAAGATGTTCAACCCTCATGTGCTGCGGTTTGCCGCCGTGGGCGGTGCGCGGGTGTCCCACGATCTGCTGCAAAGGGCCCAGCGTCTCGGCTTGCCGGTCTATGAAGGTTATGGATTGTCGGAATGCGCCTCGGTGGTGTGCCTGAATCGACCACAGGCCCATCGCGCCGGCAGCGTCGGCCAGCCGTTGCCCCATGTGCAGGTGCGCCTGGCCGAGGACGGCGAAGTCCTGATCAAGGGTTCGACCCTGCTCGGTTACTTGGGTGAGCCGCCGCGCACCAGCCAGTGGTGGCCCAGCGGCGACCTGGGCGAATTCGACGAGGACGGGTTTCTTTACCTGCGCGGCCGCAAGAAGCATCAGTTCGTCACCAGTTTCGGGCGCAACGTCAATCCCGAATGGGTTGAAGCCGAACTCACCCAGGGCGGCGACATCGCCCAGGCCTTCGTTTATGGCGAAGCCATGCCCCACAACCATGCGCTGCTCTGGCCCAACCGTGCCGACTGCTCCGACCAGGCGCTTGCGCTGGCTGTGGCCAAGGCCAATGACACGCTGCCCGATTACGCCCGGGTCCATCGCTGGACGCGCCTGGACCAACCTTTCAGCGCCGCCAATGGCCTGCTCACCGCCAACGGCCGTCCGCGCCGCGAGGCCATTGTCGAGCAGTACCGAGCGCTGCTCACCGACCCCGTTCAGTCCGAGGAATCCTGATCATGAGTTTTTTCGACACCCTGCAAGAAGCCACCCGCCAGGAACGCCAGACACTGTTCAATCTGCCGATCATCCGTGACGCCCTGGCGGGCCAGGTCAGCCTGGGGAGCTACCGCAGCTTCCTGATCCAGGCTTATTACCATGTCCGTCACACCGTGCCATTGATGATGGCGTGCGGAGCGCGCCTGCCCACGCACCTGGAATGGCTGCGCAAGGCTGTCTGCGAGTACATCGAGGAAGAATACGGCCACGAGCAATGGGTGCTGGATGACATCGCCGCGTGCGGTGGCGACAAGGACGCGGTGCGCAACGGTCAGCCGTCGCTGCCCATCGAATTGATGATCAGCTACCTGTATGACCTGATCGCCCGAGGCAACCCGGTTGGCCTGTTCGGCATGGTCAACGTGCTCGAAGGCACCAGCATTGCCCTGGCGACCCATGCCGCCGACAGCATCCGCCAGCGCCTGGAACTGCCCGCGACGGCGTTCAGCTACCTCAGCTCCCACGGTTCGCTGGACATCGAGCACATGCAGACCTACCGCGCCTTGATGAACAGGCTGGACGATCCGGCGGACCAGGCGGCGGTGATCCACGCTTCCAAAGTGGTGTACCGCTTGTACACCGACATGTTCCGGGGCCTGCCTCACCATGGGGAGTCTGAACATGCGCCTGTGTGATGCCCGTGTGGTGCTGACCGGGGCCAGTGGCGGGATCGGCCTGGCGATCGCCACTGCCCTGTGCGCCAGTGGTGCGCGGGTGCTGGCCGTGGCCAGGCACAACGAAGCCTTGCTGCCGCTGATCGAGCGCTACCCCCGGCACTTGTGCTGGATCGGCGCCGACCTGACTTTCCTGGCCGATCGACGCAAGGTGCTGGCCGCCGCCGAAGCCATCGGCGGCATCAACCTGTTGATCAACGCCGCCGGCGTGAATCACTTCGCCATGCTCGAACAACTCGACGACAGTGAGATCACTGCCATGCTGGCGGTGAACATCAGCGCGCCGATCTGCCTGACCAAGCTGCTGCTCCCGCTGCTCAAGCAAGCGGACAGTGCCATGGTCGTCAATGTCGGCTCGACCTACGGCTCCATCGGTTATCCCGGCTACGCCAGTTATTGCGCCAGCAAGTTTGCCTTGCGCGGGTTTTCCGAAGCCTTGCGCCGGGAGTTGGCCGATACCCGTGTCGGCGTGCTCTACGTGGCGCCACGGGCCACCCGCACCTCGATGAACAGCCCGGCGGCCGACGCGCTCAATCGTGCGCTCAAGGCCAATGTCGACGACCCGCAAACCGTTGCGTCCGCGGTGATCCACGCGATTATCGGCGACCGTCGCGAGCTCTATCTGGGCTGGCCCGAACGCTTCTTCGTCGGCCTCAACAGCCTGCTGCCCAACCTGGTGGACCGTGGCCTGCGCAAGCAACTGCCGCTGGTTCGCCGCCTCAGTCACAAACCCGAGAACGAGCACCTCAAGCCATGAAAAAAATCCTCGCTTGCCTGTTGATCAGCGCCTTGAGCCAAAGTGTCTGGGCGCTGGAAGCGGCTGACCAGCAACGCCTCAGTGACATCCAGCAGCGCTGGGCGCACATCCAATACGAGTTGCCCGAAGGCCAGCGCGCCGAAGCGTTCGAACAACTCGCCACCCAGGCGTCGGCATTCACACAGCAACGCCAATCCGTGGCCGAGGCGTGGATCTGGTCTGGCATCGTCAACAGCAGTTGGGCCGGCGCCAAGGGTGGTATCGGTGCTCTTGGCAAGGTCAAGGACGCCAAGGGCGACCTGGAAAAAGCCTTGGCCCTCGATCCCAAGGCACTGCAAGGTTCCGCTTACACCAGCCTCGGCGCACTTTACGACCGAGTACCGGGCTGGCCCCTGGGCTTCGGTGATTCGGACAAGGCCGAGCAAATGCTCAAGCAGGCTTTGCAACTCAACCCCAACGGCATCGACAGCCTGTACTTCTGGGGCGATCACCTCTACCGTCAGAAGCGCTACAGCGAAGCCAAGGTGGCGCTTGAAAAAGCCTTGCAGGCCGCGCCGAGGCCAGGCCGGGAAACAGCCGATGCCGGGCGCCGCAAGGAAATCGACGCTTTACTGGTGGATGTGGACAAGCGGCTGAACTGACGGGGAGCGTGCGTTGCGTTTATTACTGATCGAAGACGACGTGGCGTTGGGCGAAGGCATCCGCCAGGCGCTGGTACGTGAGGGCTATACCGTCGATTGGGTGCAGGACGGCGGCAGCGCATTGCATTCACTGCTCAGCGAAGCCTTTGACCTGGCGGTACTTGATCTCGGCCTGCCGCGGATGGACGGGCTGCAAGTGCTGCGGCGCTTGCGCGACAGCGGCTCCAACCTGCCGGTGCTGATCCTCACGGCGCGCGACGCTACCGAAGACCGCATCGCCGGGCTGGATGCCGGCGCCGACGATTACCTGGTCAAGCCTTTCGACCTGGCGGAACTCAAGGCCCGGCTCAGGGCCTTGTTGCGCCGCAGTGCCGGACGCGCCCAGGCGTTGATCGAGCATGCCGGCATCAGCCTCAACCCGGTGACCCAGCAAGTCAGTTACCAAGGCAAGCCGGTGGCGCTGACGCCCAAGGAATATCAACTGCTCCATGAGCTGCTCTCGCCGCCGGGCCGGGTCATGACCCGTGACCATCTGATGCAACTGCTCTACGGCTGGAGCGAGGAAGCCGAAAGCAACACCCTGGAAGTGCACATCCATCACCTGCGCAAGAAATTCTCCACCGACTTGATCCGCACCCTCCGGGGTGTCGGTTATCTGGTGGAGGAGCGCCGATGAGCTCGATCCGGCGGCGTACCCTCACGCTGATTCTCGGCCTGTTGTTCCTTGGGCTATTGATCATCACTGTCTTCAACCTGCATGACAGCAATCATGAAATCGCCGAGGTCTACGATGCCCAGTTGGCGCAGAACGCCCGGCTGCTGCAAGGCGTCATGCGCATGCCGATGGCGAGCCAGGAACACGCGCAGTTGTACCAGGCGTTCAATTCAGCCCTGGGACAGGCGGCGCCCAGGGTCGATGGGCATCCCTACGAAAGCAAGATCGCTTTCCAGGTCTGGAATGCCCAGGGTTCGGTGCTGGTCCATACCTCCAGCGCACCGTCGTTCACCTCACCTCCGGGTGCCCCCGGTTTCAGCGAGGTCGTGGACCAGAAGAACCGCCGGTGGCGGGCATTCGTCCTCGACGACACGCAATACGGCTTGAAGATCTGGGTCGGTGAACGCGACGACGTGCGTGCCGACCTGGTCGATCGGATCGTGCGTCACACGGTTGTGCCCAACCTGATCGGCAGCGTGATTCTGGCCGCGGTGATCTGGCTGGCGATCGGCTGGGGCCTCAAGCCGTTGGTGGACATGGCGGCCAAGCTGCGCGCCCGGCATCCGGGCTCCCTGGAACCTTTGCAGTTGATGCCACTGCCGACGGAGCTTGAACCCATGCAAGCAGCACTCAATCGGGTATTGGCGCAGATCCAAGAGGTCATGGGTCGTGAGCGGCGTTTCATCGCTGATGCTGCCCATGAGATGCGCACGCCCTTGGCCGTGCTTCGCGTGCATGCGCAGAACCTGATGGAGGCGGGGAGCGAGCAAAGCCGTCGCGAGTCCTTGGAACATCTGGTCGCCGGTGTCGATCGCACCACGCGCCTGGTCAACCAACTGCTCACCATGGCGCGGCTTGAACCGCAGGCGACTGCCGATGCGGCGGTTCCCATCGATCTGCCGGCCACGGTGCGTGAGAGCCTGGTGCAGATGACGCCGTGGTTATTGAGCAAGGGGCTCGAGCCGGTGCTGGACATCAGCGATAACGTCGGTCCTGTTCGTATCGATCCGGTGGCCATCGATATCGCCTTGAACAACCTGGTGACCAACGCCGCGAATTTTTCGCCCGCGAACGGCACGATTACCGTGCGATTGGTCAAGAAGGGCGACCACTACGAGCTGTCCGTTGAAGATCAAGGGCCGGGCATCGACGAGGCCGAACGTGAACGGCTCTTCGAGCGGTTTTACAGCCGTGGCAATGACCAGGGCGCGGGGTTGGGCCTGACCATCGTGCGCACGATCGCCGATCGCCTGGGCGGTCAGGTCCGTTTGGAAAATCGCCCTGAAGGCGGGTTGTCCGCGACGTTGGAGATAGGTCGCTGTTGAGCGCGAGGCAGCCTATCTGCGATTCAGGTCCGTTGGCCCTGGCGATTTTCCAGCGCGTTGAACACCAGCATCCCGGCCAGCATCGCCCCCATGAACACCAGGATTTGCCAATGCCCGGTCAGCAGAATGGCGACAGCAGGGCCAGGACAGATACCGGCGATGCCCCAGCCGATGCCGAACACCAGGCTCCCGCCAATCAGCCGCCGGTCCAATTCACGCTTGGCCGGTAGTTGCATCGGGTTGCCCAGCACGGAATGAGTGCGTTGGCGCGCCCATGCCAGCGGGGCAATGGCGGTGCCAATCGCGCCGATCATCACCAGCGCCAGGGATGGATCCCAGGTGCCGGCAAGGTCCAGGAAACCCAACACTTTTTTCGGGTTGGCCATGCCCGCCAGGAGCAGGCCGAGGCCGAAGAGCAGGCCGGCGATGAGTGCCGTCAGTTTGCGCATGTTCAAAATCCCATCAGGTGGCGCAGGACAAACACAGTCGCAAAACCGCTGAGCATGAAACACGCCGTGGCAACCAACGAGCGCGGTGAAAGGCGTGACAGGCCGCAGACGCCGTGGCCGCTGGTACAGCCCGAACCGTAACGGGTACCGACACCCACCAACAGGCCCGCGACAGCGAGGCCGAACCCTCCACTCTGGAATTCGATCGGCGGCAACGTCGCAAACATCCCCCACAACAGCGGCGCGACGAGCAAGCCCAGCAGAAACAGGGCCTTTTCCCCAAGCCCCTCGCCGCCACGCTGCAGAAGGCTGCCGAGCAGGCCGCTGATGCCGGCGATCCGGCCGTTGGCGACCACGAACAGGCTGGCAGCCAAGCCGATCAACATACCGCCGGCCAGGGATGACCATGGCGTGAAGTTGAGCCAATCAAGATCCATCACCGTCCTCCGGCAACCACTAATCGTTTGCAAGCTGCCTGATGGCCGGCCCGTAAAGCAAGCGGCAAATGCTCAGCGAGGGGAAAAGCACGGCGGTCAGGGGCGAGGGCGGCGAATCGGGACGCGTTCATGGCTCATTTTCCTTGCTGGGGCAGGAAATGGTGGCTATCGGGCCTGCTGCTTATCGGCGGCGTTCCCAGGCGGTCGGAACCGTTGCTCCGCCGACCTTCGTGGCGCTCTCAATCAGTCTGCTGCGGCGCAATCACCCACAGGCTGCACGGCATCTTGTACAGCAGGCTTTCCAAGGTGCTGCCGATCAGTTTGTCCAGGCCGCTATGGCGCACGCGTCCCATGACGATGACGTCGATGTCATGGGCTCCGGCGTAACTGGCGAGCACCCTTGCCGGATCGCCCATGATCATGCGTCGTTGTTCCGGGGCGATGCCGTTGCGTTCAGCCAAGGCGTCGAACGCCTCGCCCTGGGACTCGTAGAGCTGTCGGGCCAGCGTGGATGAGAAGAAGGTCGAGCCGCTGCCAAAGCCGTATTCGGAGGCAGTGATGGAGGAAAGATCGTAGGCGTAGATGACTTCCAGTTCCGCATCGCAGCTCGCCGCCAGTTTGTTGGCTTCACCCAGGATCCGGTCATTGAGGCCTTGGTAGCGGCCGTCGCGATGGAACGGGTCGATGGCCGCGAGGATCTTGCGCGGGCGCGCGTGGGCCACTTTGTTGACGAAGTGCAATGGCACGTTGCACTCGCGCAACAAGTGCACGTCCAGCGGCGTGAACATCAGGCGCGAGAACCAGGATTCGGGATCCACCGTCTTGATCAGCGCCTCCATCGGCGTTTCCTTTAGGTGCACCAGGATTTCCTGCAGGGGACGCTCGACCCACGTCACTTCAGTCGTGACCTGAATGCCGAGCTTGCGCAAGGGCCTGGCTTTCTCTTCCAGCCAGTCGCGATGGCGCTCGATGTAGCCCAGGCGCATCTGTTCCAGCGCCTGCTCATTCACCAGCCCGGCCGTGGCCAGGCCTTCCAGATAATCAAAAGCAACGATGTGCAACGCGGCGCCTTCGGCCTGGGCAAGTGCGGCGGCCCGGTCAAACGCGGGGTTGTGTTCCATCAGTGGCGAAACCACCAGCATCAAGCGAGATTGCATGGACATGACATACCTCCTGGGCAAGGACCTGCCGGCGCGGTACGACGTCCGCGCGGGCATGACTTGGTATCGATCATGGGCGCGCTGAGCCTTGGTAACTTGACTTGCGTCAAACACTCTTGAAAGCGCCGGATCGACCTCGATGTCGAATGCGCCACAGCGAAACATTGATCATGGTCAATCCGCCCGGTTCAATCGGGTGCAGGCTGGTGCTTGTTCCTCAAATCCAAGCTCACCCGTGATGAGAGGTTGGTCATGATTATTCGGCTCGAAGAGCAGCAGCCAGGAACGCGCTGCCTGGTGCATTTGGATGACTGGTGCGTGGGCTTCAAGAACGTTGATGACGCGCTGTTGTTTACCAGGACGTTGCAGGCTCGAATCGACGCCCCCCATGTCTGGCCACAAGGCATGGTCACGCGCATGAATGGCGCACATATAGTGCAAGCGGCGCCCCTGCGAACGCCTGCTCACGTGTCGCCGTAGCACTACGGCCATGACCGAAGCCCTGGGCTTTGTCAACGCCGGCGCGGCGCTGGGAATCGGCCTGTTGGTGGGCCTTGAGCGGGAGCGGCGCAAGGGGGAAGGGGACAGGCGCGATTCTGCCGGCCTGCGCACGTTTGCGATTACCTCGCTATTGGGGTACGCCACGATCCGGGCCGGTGGCCCTTTATTATTGGGGTTCGTCGCGCTGGCGTTGGGCGCACTGGTCACCCTGGCGTATTGGAAAAACCTCGACAAGGATCCTGGCATCACCAGCGAGGTGGCGTTGTTTGCGGTGTTGGTGTTGGGCGCCTTGTGCGTCAGCGCTCCGGCCTTGGCCACCGCGATAGGCGTAGTGATGTCGGGGCTGCTGGCCAGCCGCCAAGTGCTGCATCACTTTGCTCGCAGCCAATTGACCGCTGTTGAGTTGCGCGATGGCCTGATGCTGTTGATCGCCGCTTTGGTCATATTGCCGCTTGCCCCGGATCGTTACCTGGGGCCTTACAACGCCATCAACCTTCGCACCCTGTGCTCCCTGACGGTCATGTTGATGGTGGTAGGCGGCCTGGGGCACGTTGCGGTTCGCACCCTTGGCACTCGCTATGGCTACGCTCTAGGCGCCATTGCGTCGGGGTTTGCCTCCGCGACGATGACCGTCGCGGCCATGGGGCACCTCGCCGCGAAGGAACCGGCCAATGTGAAAATGCTGAGCGCGGCCGCCCTGTTGGCCAACGTGGCGACCCTCGCGCAAATCGCGTTAATCGTTGGAGCGGTGGAACCTGGCTTGCTGCGTTGGATAGGTTGGCCGCTGCTGTGCGGGTTGCTGACGGTGTCGGTCTATGCCGGCGCGCTGTTGTTTGCTCGACCCAGGGTGCGGGTCGAGGAGGCGATCCAGCACGGCGGGGCCTTCAGCCTGAAACTGGCGTTGACGGTGGTCGTGGCGATGACCTCACTCACCGTTCTGTCGTCGGCAATGCTCGACGAATTCGGGCGGGTTGGCATGATCGTGACTGCCACTTTCAGCGGGTTGGCCGACGCCCATGCGTCTACGGCTTCCATGGCTTCCCTGGCCAAGTCCGGGCTATTGCCCTTCGATGACGCCGCCATGCCGCTCTTGATGGCAATGAGCAGCAACTCGGTGAGCAAATGCCTGGTTGCCTGGCTCAGCGGTGGAAGGCGGTTTGCCGGGTATGTGATTCCTGGCCAGGTATTGATGACGCTGGCGATCTGGGCGGGGCTACTACTGCCGAACCTGCCACGCTGAATGATGACCGAATGGCCGCTGGCGTTGATCATCGAGGATGCGTAGCCGAAGCCGGCGATGAAACGGGTCTTCTGCACTCCGCAGCGGGCGTCTTACAGCGGCTGGGCGATCAAGCCGCAGGCGTGGCGGTAAACCCTTGCGCGGGACCGCGATGCGGCACCCGCGCAATGTCGCGGCTAAATATAAAGACGATGGATGACCTGTCGAGTGTCGTCGGGGTCGCTGCGGGTTTCGAACCCCAGGCTGTGGGCCAGGTCCCGCATGGGGGCGTTGCTGGCGGCATCGATGGAATACATCTGGCGATAGCCATTTTTTCGAGCTGCGGCGATCAGATGCTCCATCAACAATGTCCCCAATCCTAAATGCTGCCAGTGATCGGCAACGGTCACGGCGCACTCGCATTCATGTTCAGAGGTGGCGCAGTAGCGACTGACGCCGATTTCGATCAATTGGCCATTGTCATGGACTAAGGCAACGTAGGCCAGTCGCGTCTTGCAGTCGACATCCATCAAATGATCGAGCAAGGCTGCTCCGGGCTCGTTGATTTGTGATAGGAAACGCATGTGCCGCGACTCGGGCGAGAGGCGCTTGATGAAGTCATATTCGCGCTGGCGATCCTCTTCCCGCAGCGGCCTGATCAGCACGTGCCGGCCGTCTTTCAGCGCCTGGATCCAGTGCTTGCCACTGATGCTGGCATACAGCGCGGCGGCGCGTTTGTTGTGGTCCTTGACTGTGAGCATGGAGGCCTCCATCGGGTATGAGCGTACGGTTCGGCAAACCTACGCATTCATCTCTGTTCTACGCCTTTGGCGGCAATCGATTCTGATCTGGATCAGTCCCTGCGTAGCCGCCCGTTGATTGCGCTGTAGTTGATTCAGATCAAACTGCAGGGGGCATCGCCGGGCGCACGCTGCAAAGGGAGTCGCAGATGAATTGAACAAACCGGTGGAGGTGTGCGATGGGCCAGTACCAGCGTCTGCTATTGATCGTCGAGCCCGATTTGCATCCCTCCGCAGCCATGCGCAGGGCCTGCGCCCTGGCCCGTGCCAGCGGGGCGGTGTTGCGCCTGTGCGTGTTTGTCCAACCGCCGCCTCGCACACATCTGTGGGGCGCAAAAAACGACGAGGTGACCATCCAGGGATATTTGCATCGTTATCGGCGCTGGATGGTGGAGGAAGCGACAATGCTCAGGGAGGAGGGGTTGCAAGTGGATACCGAGGTGGTCTGGACCACGCACCCGCTGCTCGACATTCTTCGCCATGTCGAGCAGTTCAAACCCGACCTGTTGATCAAGGACGTGACCTTTGAACCATTGCTCAAGCGTGTCTTCATCACACCGCTCGATTGTCATCTGCTGCGCGAATGCACGGTACCGGTGCTGCTGGTCAACCAGGCGGAGCATGGCTTGCCACGTCGGGTGGTGGCCGCGGTTGATCCCTCGGATCCTCATGCCGGTGCCTTGAACGAACGAATCGTGCAAACCGCCACCATGCTGGCCGGACAATGTGACGCCGCGTTGCATCTGTTGTATGCCTGCGACCTGTCGCCTGCAGTCAATGGCGATACCGCGTTGTTGGCTGGCGCCTGGGATGACGAGTTTGCCGATGATTTGCGTGAGTCATTGCACATGGCGTTTATCAACCTGGCCGAGCGCTGTGGCGTGCCGGCCGAGCGTCGACATTTCATCCTTGGCCTGCCTGTGCCAGTTATCCATGAGTTCGTCGACGAGATCGAGGCTGACGTGATGGTGATGGGAACCGCGCACCGCGTCGGCCTGGAGCGGTTGATTGGCAGCACCACGGAGCGGGCGCTCTATGCGTTGCCGGGCAGTCTTTTGGCGGTCAGGGGATAAACCCCAGGCCATGGCGGTCGTTCCCTAATCCCGGCATCGAGCGCCAATATGTGGCGTTCGAGTCCGGACCTGGAGATTTCATCATGAGCCAGTACCAACGCTTGTTGTTGATCCTCAACCCGGCGCAACGACACTCCGCCGCGCTTCATCACGCCGCCGCCCTGGCGGCAGCCAGCGAGGCACACCTGCACATCACTGCATTGATTCCTTCGCTGGATATCTTGTCTTTGCTTGAGGAGGGGCATCGTGAAACTGCGCGGCAGCAATATTTCCAGGACCAAAGTGATTGGCTGGAGGGAGAGGCGGACAAAATGCGCCGTCGAGGCCTGGGTGTCACCACGGAGATGGCATGGGTGGACGACATGCGCGAGCAGGTTCTGGAACATGTCGTACGTTTCCAGCCGGACTTGCTGATCAAGCAGGTCCAGCATGAATCCCTGCTCAAGCGCGCGTTCTTCACGCCGCTGGATTGGCATCTGCTACGCGAGTGCCCCATTGCGTTGTACATGGTCGGCGCAGCCGGTCACGCCTTGCCGCGCAAGGTGGTCGCGGCGGTAGACCCCTCCAGTGCGTTTGCACAGAACAGCGGGCTCAACGACCGGGTCATTCGCCAGGCTCTGGGCTTGGCGCTGCAATGTGACGCCGAGTTGCATCTGGTTTACGCCGCTGAGGTGTCCTCGGTCTACCTGAGCGATGTGGGCGGCGGCGGCCTGGCGCTGTCGCAGCTCAGCAAGGAATTGCGGCGAAGACTGGAGAAAACCTTACTCGAACTGGCCAACCTGTTCGGCGTGCCTGCCGAACGCCGGCACTTTCTACTGGGGCACCCGGTGTCGGCGCTCAGCGAGTTTGCCTTGGAGCATGACGTTGATGTGATTGTCATGGGCAGATCCCAGCACAAAGATTCGTTTGGGCTGTTGGGCAGCACGACAGAACACATCCTGTACCAGGCGCAGTGCAGTGTCCTGGCGGTCTGAAGAAACGGCCCTGGTGCAAACGATACGAGGTACCGCGACACCGTGGAGATCTGAGCGAGCGCCTTGCCGCGCTGGCCGCATGCCTTGGGGTGGGCTGAAGGTGAGGTAAATCGCAGGTCACGCGAGGCGTTCGACCTCACCGCCGGTCAGGCCAATAGGCAGGCACAGTTCAAGCACGCTGCAGTTCGAGCAAGCGGCCTTGAGGGCCTGCACCTGTAGAAGTCGCGGTTCGATCTCGGCCATGGCGAAGCTCCTTTGGTTGGGGCAAGCATAGAAGAGCAACGCAGCCGTGCTTGTTTTTCTCAATTCAGGCGACACCCATTGTCGACAGCCACAGCGCAGCTATCCAGGATGGGGCACCTGGGGTGGCTATTCTCCAGCCGCCCTTGGCCGCGACATTGGCGCAAGCGTCGCGACAGCGCCGTTTATCACCTCAGCCACCCCCACATTCTTGACAATCGTCGAAGCGAGGCAAATACTCGCCGCCTATATTCATATAGATGACTATATAAGAAGGCCAAAATCTTATGAACCCACTGCCCAGCGATACCCGCCTGCCGCTCTATCAACGTTTGCGCGACCAGTTGGCCGAGCAGATCGCCAATAATCGCTGGCGCCCGGGAGAGGCGATTCCTACTGAGGCGGCGCTTTCAGCCGAATACGGGCTGTCCACCGGGACGGTGCGCAAGGCGATCGATGCGTTGGTCGCCGAGGGCATCCTGGAGCGCCAGCAAGGGCGCGGTACCTTCATTCGCCGGCCGCAGTTCCAATCGTCACTGTTCCGTTTCTTCCGTTTTCAATCCGCCTCCGGTGAACGCCGGGTTCCGGAGAGCCGGATCTTGTCCGTAGAACCTGTGGCCGCGCCGTCGGCGGTGGCTCAGGCGTTGGGGCTGCCGGTGGACGCGCCGGTCATCCGCATTGTCCGGCTGCGTCTGCTGGAGGTGGCGCCGGTGCTCGCCGAGGAGATCTGGCTGCCACGCAGTCGGTTCCAGGCGCTCCTGGAGATCGACCTGAGCCAGAAAGGCCCGCTGCTTTATCCGATCTATGAAGAAACCTGCGGGCAGGTCGTGGCCTACGCGCAGGAAACGCTCACCGCCGAGTCGGTCAACGAGGTGTACGCCCGTTTGTTGCAGGTCCCGGTGAACAGCCCGGTGGTGGTGATCGAGCGCCTGGCGCGGGATTACGCCGGCAACCCGCTGGAGTGGCGCCGTTCCCGCGGGCATGCCGAGCATTTCCGCTACAGCGTCGAGATCCGCTGACCTTGGCGGGCTAGCGGATCCTGCGGCGACCAGTCGGTCGTCGCTGCCCTTGTCGTTTTGTTGTTCCTGACTGGCCTTGCAGCGGCACGGTACGCGCTCGGCTGCCTTTCGTTCCATTTATAAGGATAAAAATCATGTTCAGCTGGTATCGCCAAATCACTTCGCGGGAGCGTAAAACGTTTTGGGCGTGTTTCGGCGGATGGTCGCTCGACGCGCTGGAAGTCCAGATGTTCGGCCTGGCGATACCGGCGCTGATTGCCGCGTTCGCCTTGTCCAAGGGCGATGCCGGATTGATCAGCGGCGTCACGCTGGTCACTTCGGCCCTGGGCGGTTGGGTCGGCGGCACGTTGTCCGATCGTTACGGTCGGGTGCGCACGCTGCAATGGATGATCTTGTGGTTTTCCTTCTTCACGTTCCTGTCGGCGTTCGTCACCGGTTTCCACTCGTTGTTGATCGTCAAGGCCTTGCAGGGCTTCGGCATCGGTGGCGAGTGGGCCGCCGGCGCGGTGTTGATGGCCGAGACCATCAATCCAAAATACCGCGGCAAGGTCATGGGCACGGTCCAGAGTGCCTGGGCGGTGGGCTGGGGACTGGCGGTCGGGGTCTTCACGCTGATCTATTCGTTCGTCCCGCAGGACATGGCTTGGCGGGTGATGTTCATCGTCGGCCTGCTGCCGTCGTTCCTGATCATCTGGGTGCGCCGCAACGTCGAAGAGCCGGACAGCTTCCAGCGCCTGCAAAAGGAACAGGCCATCCCGCAGAGTTTTTTCAAGTCCCTGGCCGGCATCTTTCGTCCCGAGTTGATTCGCGTCACGTTGTTCGGTGGATTACTCGGGCTGGGCGCCCACGGTGGCTATCACGCGGTGATGACTTGGCTGCCGACCTTCCTCAAGACCGAGCGCAATCTGTCGGTGCTTAACTCGGGCGGCTACCTGGCGGTGATCATCTTTGCCTTCTGGTGCGGTTGCGTGGTCAGTGGCTTGTTGATCGATCGCATCGGCCGACGCAAGAACATCTTGCTCTTCGCGTTGTGCTGCGTGATCACCGTGCAGTGCTACGTGTTCATGCCGCTGAGCAATACCCAGATGCTCTTCCTGGGCTTTCCGCTGGGCTTCTTCGCGGCGGGCATCCCGGCGAGTCTCGGCGCATTCTTCAACGAGCTGTACCCGGCGGACGTACGCGGTGCCGGCGTCGGTTTCTGCTACAACTTCGGCCGGGTGCTGTCGGCGGTGTTCCCGTTCCTGGTCGGCCACATGAGCGACTCGATGTCCCTGGGCTCGGCCATTGGCATCGACGCCGGCATTGCCTACGGCGTGGCGGTGCTTGCGGCGCTGTGCCTGCCGGAAACCCGAGGCCGGAGCCTGGAAGCCACTGCGCCTGCGGCGTCCGACCTGGCACCCGGCGGCGAGCGCGCCCGGGCCTGATTATTTCTTATTTACGCTAGATGAAGACTCATGGTTGATCTCACCAAGACGCCGGTTACCGGCATCGATTGCCACGCTCATGTGTTCAGCCGGGAACTGGAGTGGGCGACGGTGCGGCGCTACACACCGGACTACGACGCCACGCTCGGGCAATACCTGGGTCATTTGCAAACCCACGGCCTCAGCCACGGCGTGTTGGTGCAGCCGAGCTTTCTCGGCACGGATAACCGCTACCTGCTGGCCGCCCTACGACAAGCGCCGGAGCAGTTGCGCGGGGTTGTGGTGGTGGAGCCGGGTATCGGCCGCGCTACGCTGGAGCACATGGCCCGGCTGGGGGTGGTCGGCGTTCGCTTGAACCTGATGGGCAAGGCCTTGCCCGATTTTCGCGAAGCCGCCTGGAAGGAATTGCTTGGCCATCTCGCGACATTGGGCTGGCATGTGGAATTGCATGCCCCGGTGGCGGAGCTGCCAAGCCTGATTCGTCAGTTGATCCCGTTTGGCGTGCAGGTGGTCATCGACCATTTCGGTCGCCCGGATGCGCGTCTGGGCATCGACCAACCGGGTTTTGCCGAGTTGTTGGCGCTGGGGCTCGGCGGACACGTATGGGTGAAGGTCTCGGGCATCTATCGGCTGGCGGGGACGGACCGGCGGAACCTGGAATTTGCCCGCGCCGCACTGGCCTTGCTTGAGCAGAATTTCGGCCGCCAGCGTCTGGTATGGGGCAGTGACTGGCCCCATACACAACATGAGGCCAGCGTCGGCTTCGATACCGTGATGCAACAGTTGCGGGCGTTGGAGTGTGCGGGTCCGCTCATGCGTGCGCTGATGGTCGAAACACCGCGTGCATTGTTCGGGTTCTGATGTCAGCGGAGGTGCCGTCGAATTTTCCTGAACTCGCGGGTTGGATAGGGATCTAGAATCCATTGCAGCTGCATGAAAAAATCCGCGCCGGCGTATGAAAGGATTTATCCGGGCCGGGATCGCGCCTCGGATTTTGACCGCAAGCGCTGTGTAGCAGGCATCCAGCCAGGCGGATTGAGGATCAGTAATGTCGAATATTGAAGCGTTTCCCCTGGAGACGCGCACGCCGAGCGAGTACGAAAGTCTCGTGTCAATGGGGGCCAACGCGCTCGATGCGATTCCCGGCGCGGTGTATCTCTGCGACCGCCAGGGTTGGCTGGTCCGCTACAACAGCGAGGCAGCAACCCTGTGGGGACGCACGCCAATAGTGGGTGAGGGCGGCGACCGGTTTTGCGGTTCCTATCGTCTCTACCTGCCCGACGGTACGCCGCTGGCGTTCGAAGATTGCCCGATGGCCTCGGCGCTTGAAGACGGCGCGGCGACGCGTAACCAGGAAGTGCTCATCGAGCGTCCGGACGGAACGCGGATCGTGGCACTGGTTAACATCCGCGCCTTGAAAGATGGTCATGGAATCATTCAAGGGGCAATCAACTGTTTCCAGGACGTCTCGGCGCACCACGCCCTGGAGCAAGAGCTGCGGCGCAAGAATGCCGACCTGGAAGACTTCTTCGAAAACAGCGCCGTCGGCCTGCACATCGTCAGTGGCGACGGCATCATCCTGCGTGCCAACAAGGCCGAATTGGCCCTGCTGGGGTATTCGGCGGACGAATACATTGGCCGGCCCATCGCTGATTTTCATGTCGATGAGCCGGTGATTGGCGACATCCTGGGCAAATTGAGCAGTGGCGAGTGCCTGGAAAGTTATCCCGCGCGATTGAAGGCCAAGGACGGTTCGATCAAGTACGTCACCATCACCTCCAATGGCCGGTTCGAGGACGGCAAGCTGTTCAATACGCGCTGCTTCACGGTTGACATGACCTGTGTCCACCTGGCCGAGGCGGCGCGCCAGGAGAGCGATGATCGGTTGTCCGCGACGTACGAAGCGGCAACGATTGGCATCGCCGAGGCGGGGGCGGACGGCCGACTGCTGCGCGTGAATGACGCCCTCTGCAACATGCTCGGTCGCTCCCGCGAAGAACTGCTGGACATGACGTTCCTGGACTACACCCACACCGACAGCCACGACCAGGACGCGGCCTTGTATGCGCGCCAGGTGGCGGGCGAGCTGGACCACTATGTGCTGCGCAAGCGCGCCTTCAAGCCTGATGGCGAGACTGTCTACCTGGACATCCACAGCTCCTCCGTGCGGGATACGCATGGCGGATTCCGCTATGGCGTGCGGGTACTCCAAGACGTCACGCTGGCGCGGCGGATGGAAAACCAGGTCCGTGAAAGCGAACGGCACATGCGCAATCTGCTCGAGGCATTGCCGGCGGCGGTCTACACCACCGACGCCCAAGGACGCATCACTTTTTTCAACCGGGCGGCTATCGAGTTGTCGGGGCGCACGCCTCAATTGGGCGACCTGTGGTGCGTGACCTGGAAATTGTTCAACACCGACGGAAGCTTCCTGCCCCACGACCAATGCCCGATGGCCGTCGCCCTGAAGGAAAACCGACCGATACGCGGGGTCGAGGCCATCGCGGAGCGTCCCGACGGCAGTCGCGTGCCGTTCACACCATACCCGACGCCGCTGCACGATGCCGAGGGCAACCTGGTGGGCGCGATCAACATGTTGGTGGACATCACCGAGCGCAAGCAGGCCGAAGACCGGCAGAAAACCCTGATCGACGAGCTCAACCATCGGGTCAAGAACACCCTCGCCACCGTGCAATCCCTGGCGGCCCAAACCTCACGCAACGCGGAAAGCGCCAAGGAGGGCTACAACCGCTTCGAGGCACGCCTGCTCGCCTTGTCGCGCGCCCACGATCTCCTGACGAGGCGGCATTGGGGACAGACGCCCCTGGCGTCGCTGGCCCAGGAAGTACTGCTGCCGATATTCGGCGCCGAGCCCGGCCGTGTCACGATCGAAGGCGATGCCATTGATGTCGATACCCGCGTAGCGCTCAGCCTCACGATGACCCTCAACGAACTGGCAATCAACGCCCTCAAGTACGGCGCGATGTC
Organism: Pseudomonas sp. BP11-1-1; assembly: GCF_052112105.1. NCBI lineage: Bacteria > Pseudomonadati > Pseudomonadota > Gammaproteobacteria > Pseudomonadales > Pseudomonadaceae > Pseudomonas > Pseudomonas sp. BP11-1-1. The sequence goes on along the minus strand of NZ_JAUTYU010000006.1, from coordinate 251,750 downwards.
CGTCGAGACAGGCAGGCTTTCGGTGAATTGGAACGTCCAGGCGCAATCGAACGGAAACTTGTTGACCTTGGATTGGCGTGAGCAGGGCGGGCCTCTGGTGTCACCACCGGAACGCGAAGGGCTGGGATCGCGTTTGATGAAGCGCTGCATCGAGCGCGACCTGGGTGGGATATTCGTGCTGACCTATGCCCCAGAGGGCGTTCTCTGTCGCTTCTCGTTCATGGTCACTGAGCATTCGGCATGACCCTTTTTGCGGGTATCAGGGTCCTGCTCGTGGAGGACGAAGGCACGGTCGCGATGTTGATCGAGGAAATGCTTGAGGACCTGGGATGCACAGTGGTGGCGTCCGTGCCACGGCTCGCCCTGGCACGGGAGAAGGCGGGTACGGCGCAAGTCGACCTGGCGATCCTGGACGTCAATCTCGCCGGGGAACGGGTGTTTCCGGTGGCGCAAATCCTTCGTGGTCGTGGGGTTCCGTTCCTGTTCAGCACCGGATACGGCGCGAGCGGCCTGCCCGAGGAGTTTGCGCAAAGTCCGGTTTTGCACAAGCCGTTTTCAGAAAGCGAATTACAGCTGAAGATAGCGCTGACATTAAACAAACAAGCACGGTCCAAGGAGCAACCATGAGTTTGAACGGCCAATACGATTCGCAGAATATCTTCGCGATGATTCTTCGCGGTGAAGCACCCGCCTACAAGATTTACGAGGACGCCGATGTATTGGCCTTCCTGGATATTTTCCCTCAGTCGCGCGGCCATGTGCTGGTGATTCCCAAGGCATCCCAGGCTCGCAACATCCTCGAAGTGGAACCCGCGGTTCTCGGCACGTTGATGTCAGCCGTGCAGCGCCTGACCCGCGTCATCGTTGACGAATTGCAGCCGGACGGTGTGCAGATCGCTCAGTTCAACGGCGCACCGGCCGGGCAGACGGTCTATCACATCCATGTGCACATCATTCCGCGCTGGGAAGGCGAGGCGCCTGGCGTCCACGGGCAGGGGAAGGCCGATCCCCAGGAGCTCGAGGCGTTGCAGGCGCGGTTGGTGGAGCGTATTCGTTCGGTGGGCTGAGGCCGTAGCGCTTGTCTGGTTTGAACGCTAACATCCGCGCTGACCTCCCAACACCGCGGACCCCACTCGATGAAATTGCGCCTGCTCACAGCTGCCTTGTTTTTCGCCTGCACCCTGGCCCACGCCGCCGAGCCGAAAATCCCCAAAGCCCTGGAACAACAGGTCGGGCACTTGGTGGCGCTGCTCAAGGACAGCTATGCCACCGGCTACCCCGAAGCGACGCTGGTGCAGACCCTGGACACCGGTGAGGACAGCCAGGTCACGCTCGCGGTCTTTACCCTCGAGGGTTTCGGGATGGGTAACAACTACAGCCAGTACCTGGCGGTCTTCAATCCCGAGGAGAACGAAGAAGGCGTGCCGCATTACAGTCTGTTGGACGTGATGCGCATCGGCGGTGACAGCTGGCGGGCGATCGATAAGCTGGACGCCAAGCTGGTCAGCGACCCGGCGGGTGAGCAGACCTTGATCGACATCCCCGTGATGGAAAATACCGACGACGATGCGCCGAATTTCCCCAGCAGGGCGGCGGTCATCCACCTTTCCCTGGATGGCTCACCCTCCCTGCGGTTGATGGAGATCAAATAAGGCGATGTCGTGATGCCGCTATTGCAGCGGAACATACACATCGGTTTGCCATTGATCCTGTGGCGTCTCTGGGTAGACGCTCAGGTAGTGGAAGAACAGCGGCTGGTCCCGAAGCTCTTCGCCGCTTGCGGGAAGCCAGTCGCGGTAGATCGGGTAGATCGTTTCGCCGATGTGATCCGGTGACCCCGCGTGGCGAACCACGACATAGCGGCCGCCAGGTATGACGAGCGGCCGGACGCCGAACTCGTTCGGTGTCACTTCCTCGTCAATCTCACCACAGATCGCGAAGCGGAAAGCGTGTGGCGGTGTCGTATCGGGATTGCCGTAAGGGATGCCGAACGTGCGGCTTGTCGCCACCGGCGATTGTCCGCTGCGCATGCGCCACTCGATGAACTGGCGCACGCTTTCATTAACGAGCCCCGGAGGTCCGCGGTGCTCGAGCGTCGCTACCTTGATTTCAGGGCATTCAACGATTCGAACGTGCATGAGGATATTCCTTGAGAAATGGGGGATGGCAAACACCGTATTCCAGACCTGCCAGTTCGGATTCTTCCTGAACACACTCGGCGCCATGCCGAACGCTCGTCCGAACGCCCGGCAAAAGGCCTCGGGACTCCGAAAACCTGCATCCAGTGCCGCGTCCAGTACCGAGTAATCTGCGTTCGCGATCAGGCGATGTGCCGCGCGTCGCAGCCGCATCAGTTGCACATAACGTGAAACGGGCACGCCGGTGAACGCGGTAAATTGCCGATGGAAGTGAAACACCGAGAAGTTCGCCACCTCACTCAGCGCCTTTACCGACAGATCCCCTTCGAGATGGGCATCGATGTAGGCCAGGACGGCGTCGAAACGTTTTGTGTAAGCGAATTCGCTCGGTTGTTCAGGCACGGGTAAAGGCTCTTGGAAGTGCGGTCGGCGTAGAGTCGACGATTGGCCATGGGCCTGCCTAGCCGCGTTTGCTCAAAAGAGCGTAGCTCGGCCGTCGAGATTGGGGGCGTTCGCCAACGAGCGTCAATGACGATCAGCGGTTATACGAATTTATGTAGTTTTGATATGAGTCCTATGCCATTGGCACGGTTTATCGATCAATGCTGCGTGGGTAGTTTGTTCTCGACGATATCCATCGAGAGGCAACCCAATGAAGGCAAGCACCTTGTATTTCGCGTTATGCGCGGCGGCGCCTTTTGCCGACGCCGCCGGCCAGGAAGGCGCCGGCGGGTCGCGCACGTCACAGCAGATCAGCCGAGCGGGCAGCCAGGCCTCGGCCGCAGGGCCTGAGGATTATTTCACCGGTCGCGTGCGGGTTGATCCGTTGTTTCCTGCCACAGGCGAAATCAATGCCTCCGCGGCCTACGTCAGCTTTGAACCTGGCGCGCGCTCGGCCTGGCATACACATCCCGCCGGCCAGCGATTGGTGGTGGTATCCGGCATTGGCCTGACGCAGGAGTGGGGCAAGCCGGTGCAGCAGATTCGCCCGGGAGACGTGATTGTCTGTCCGCCGGGCGTCAAGCATTGGCACGGCGCTGCGCCAGACAGCGCCATGACCCACCTGGCCGTGACCGGCGCGGTGGATGGCAAGAATGTGCAATGGATGGAAAAAGTCAGCGAAGAGCAATACGAAACCGGCGCAACACCGACGCCGCCGACCGCGCCGGATAACGTGACGGTTTCACAAACCCTGTCGGCCAAGCAGCAAGCCATCCCGGTGATTGCCGCCGCCATGGCGACGAGCAACATGCCGGCGCTCAATACCGCATTGAATCAAGGGCTGGATGCGGGCCTGACCGTCAGCGAGGCCAAGGAAATCCTGGTGCAGCTCTACGCCTACAGTGGTTTTCCCCGCAGTCTCAACGCGCTGGGTGAACTGATGAAAGTCGTGGAGGCGCGCAAGCAACGTGGCGTGCAGGACGAGCCGGGGCGTGAACCCGCTGGCCCGATTCCCACCGGCGACGCATTGCTGGCGGCAGGCAAGGCCAATCAGACGCGCATTGCCGGCGCCCCCGTCCAGGGACCGTTGTTCGATTTCGTCCCAGTCATCAACCAATACCTGCAGACGCATTTGTTTGGCGATATTTTCGAACGCGACAATCTGGACTGGCAAAGCCGTGAGCTGGCGACGGTCGCCGCCTTGGCGGTTACCCCAGGCGTGGAGTCGCAACTGCGCTCGCACATGGCCGCCAGCCTGCGAGTCGGCCTGAGCTCGGCGCAATTGCGGCAAGTGATCCAGTTATTGGAAGAGCAGGGCGACGCCGCTGCGGCCAAGCGTGCTGCTCAAGCGTTGGAGGCCAGTCAGTCCTCGTAACGCAAGGCGTCGCGCAACAGCGTGAAGGCCGGTGAATTCTGGCGGCGGCTGGGGTAATAGAGGTGATAGCCGGAAAACGGCTCGCACCAATCCTCCAGCACGCGGATCAACCGGCCTTGCGCCACGGCGTCCTCTACCAGATCCTCAGGCATGAAGGCCAGGCCCAATCCCTGGATCGCGGCCTCCAGGCGCATGGCAATCGTGTTGAATACCAGTTGGCCCTCCACCCGCACTTGCACTTCCTGAGCGTTTTTCTCGAATTCCCAGACGTAGAGGCCGCCATGAGTCGGCATGCGCAGGTTGATGCAATTGTGGGCCGTAAGGTCATTGGGAGTCCGAGGCACGGCGTGCCGGGCGAAATACGCCGGGGAGCCCACGACTGCCATGCGCATGTCCGGGCCGATGCGCAGGGCGATCATGTCCTTGGCGACCTGGGGACCCAGCCGCACCCCGGCGTCGAAACCCTCTGCGACGATATCCGTAAAGCCGTAGTCAACGATGATTTCGATATTAAGGTCGGGATTGTCGGGTAACAGCTTGGCGAGAACGGGCTGCAAAACAGTGATTGCCGAGTGCTCGCCCGTGGTGATGCGCAACTTGCCGGCCGGCTTGTCGCGAAACTCACTGAGCATCGCCATTTCCTGGTCGATCTCCTCAAGCCTCGGCGCGACCACCTGCAATAGTCGTTCGCCCGCTTCGGTGGGCGCGACACTGCGCGTGGTCCGCGACAACAACCGGACCCCCAGGCGCTCCTCCAACTGACGCATCGCCCGGCTCAGCGCTGGTTGCGACATGCCGAGCTTGGCGGCGGCGCGGGTGAAGCTGCGCTCCCGGGCGACGACGGAGAAGATGGCGAGTTGGTCGTAGCGTTCTGTGGTCATTGATCCGCCTCGGGTATGAGCAGGCAGGGATTATGAACAGGAACGACTGGAATGACCCAGCCCCGAATCATCGAAAACTCAGGGTTACGCACATCCAATATGCACGCGATACCGGATACACCGGTCAAACCGGTCTTCCGGGTTTTCGTAAGCTTCCAACTTTTCCAGAAAACCCGTGCGCTCAAGAACGGCCAAGTCCTTGAGCGTCCAGTCAAAAGGAAAGTCGCCGGAGAACGTCTTGCCTTGATGTTCAACCCAGTGATCGACCGGGAAGGGCATGTAGCCGAGCCATTCGGATTGATAGGTGATTTGGTCGCAGTCGCCTGCGATCACAACGGCGCGGATCCGATGCTTGATGAAGGCTACACGTTCATCCATGGTTTTTCCGATCCTGGTTGATGCTCGAATTCATTTCAGGTTGTTCTGGAAGAAACTCGTCAACTTGTCAAACGGAATCAGATCGACCCGATCATAAAGATCAACATGCCCAGCCCCAGGAATGATCACCAGTTCCTTGGGCTGGCCGGCGAGCTTGTAGGCCTCTTCGCTGAACTCCCTGGAGTGCGCATCGGCGCCAGCAATGAACAACATAGGGTGAGGCGAAATGGTCTCGATGTCATTGAGTGGATAGAAGTTCATGAACTTGATGTTGCTGGTCAGCGTCGGGTGCGTGGTCAGGTCTTTCGACGAGCTGGCCGGCGTGAACTCGCCGCGCGGGGTGCGGTAGAAGTCGTAGAACTCCCGTTGGATCGGGTGGGTATTTTCATCCAGCTCATGCACCGTACCGCTGGTGTACAGAGTTTCGCCGCCGGCGAACTCGACATTACGCTGCTGTGTCGCTTGAGCGATGACGGCCCGGCGTTGATCGAGCGTCTGGGAATGCTTCAACCCGTTGCGATTGACGCCGCCCATGTCATACATGCTCACGGTGGCGATGGCTTTCATGCGCGGGTCGATCTTCGCGGCGCTGATGACGAAGCTGCCGCTGCCACAAATACCGATGGCACCAATGCGCTCCTTGTCGACGAAGGGCTGGGCGCTGAGAAAGTCCACCGCCGCGCTGAAGTCCTCGGCGTAGATATCCGGCGAGACCGCATTGCGCGGCTGGCCCGCGCTTTCGCCCCAGAATGAAAGATCCAGGGAGAGGGTCACGAAGCCTTTTTCCGCCATCTTCGTCGCATATAGATTCGCGCTCTGTTCCTTCACAGCGCCCATTGGATGGCCCACGAAAATCGCCGGATTGCTTTTCTTGCCATTGAGGTTCTTCGGAATGAACAGGTTTCCCGCGACGTTCATTTGATACTGGTTCTTGAAGTTGACCTTTTGCACGGTGACTTCGTCGCTGGTGTAGAAGTTGTCAGCGCCGTTGGACATATCGGCTCCTATTGCTGAAAGAGAACTGAACAGAAGGGTTAATAAAACGATGATCTTTTTCATGGGGAATCCTGTCGGTGCGAAGTAATCAGTTCTGGGAAAACGTCACCTGCACGTCTCGCCGGCCCAACGCTTGCGCCAGTCTGGCGGCATCGTCCATACGCCCCAGCCGGGTGTAGGCGTAGGTTGAGTCGAAGGTCGTGTAGAAGACGACCAGGGTGTCGGTGCCGTACAGCATTAGGTCGCCGTTGTGGATCGTTCCCGGCTTGCTCGCGTCAGCGGGTAGCTTCTGGGGAAGGGAGGCGTATTTCTCGTTGCGGTTCAGATCACTCATTTCCAACGTCAGCGGTAATAACGTGACAAATGCACGGGTGGCCGCGTTGTCAGCCAAGGTAATGGCAAAGCGTTGTTCGCCGACGGTCATCCACATGTCAGGTTGCTCCGTTATCGAAGGTGCCGATGCGGCATCGGAAGTTGTCCCGTAGCTGCCAAGCACCAACGCTGACGCCAGCAAACCCAGCCAGACCGGTCTCATCGCGATGCCCCGAATTCGTTTCTGTTCATGGGAGCAATGGTGACGCGCGGACACTTGCGCGACTAGCTAATGAATGCTTAAAGAGGCTATAAGCACGGCTAATCAATAACTCTTGAAGCGTTTCGCCATGGTCAGAAGAAATCTCAACGATCTACTGTCTTTCGTGACGGTGGCGCGCGAAGGCAGTTTCACCCGTGCCGCCAATGCGCTGGGCGTCACGCAATCGGCGCTGAGCCAGGCCATCAACGGCCTGGAATCGCGCTTGCAAATCAGGCTGCTGACGCGGACCACCCGCAGCGTTTCGCCAACCCTCGCCGGCGAACGCTTGCTTCAGGCCATCGGCAATCGCTTCGACGAGATAGAGACGGAACTGGACAGGCTCACGGAGCTGCGCGACAAGCCCGCCGGCACCGTGCGCATTACCTGCGGGGATCATGTCCTGCGCACGACCTTGCTGCCGAAACTGACCGGGCTGCTGCACGAATACCCGGACATCAACGTCGAGTTTGATGTCAGCTACGGCTTTCGCGACATCGTCGCAGACCGTTTCGACGCGGGTGTGCGCCTGGGCGACACCATCGACAAGGACATGGTGGCGGTGCCGATCGGCCCCCCCTTGCGGATGGCCGCGGTGGCTTCGCCGGCGTACTTCGCCAGCCGCGCCATCCCCGGGCATCCTCGCGACCTGATGAACCATCGCTGCATCAACCAGCGCATGCCGACCTCCGGCGGGCTTTATGTCTGGGATTTCGAGCAGCGAGGCAAGCAAGTGAACGTGCGCGTGGACGGCCAGCTCATCTTCAACACGTCGACGCACATCGTGCAGGCGGCAGTGGCCGGGCTGGGCATTGCCTACCTGCCGGAAGAAGAATTTGAACCGTACCTTCAGGACGGCCGATTGGTGCGCATCTTGGAAGCGTGGTGCCCGCCATTCTCAGGCTACTATTTGTACTATCCGAGCCGGCGCCAACCGTCACCTGCGTTTACACTGGTTGCCAATGCGTTGCGCAAGGACACCCAGGGGGATGCCTCGAAACCTTTGCCTGCTGGCCCATAAGGCTAAAAAGCACCAGTCGTCGTTTTCAGGATACGTTTAGTCGTCCATATGCAATCGCCAGTCCCCGGGAGTGGCAAGCTGTGAAGATGCCCCGGACCCAGTGCGCCAAAGACACTTGGCCGGAGAGCGAGAATGGCGATCGGAATGCCACGCTACCGTGACGTGGGCCGGACGCCGCCGCCAAGACTCCGAACGACCAGCGCCACGCGGCGCTGTCGTTCGAGATGCCGAGGTACGTTTATGCCTGATGAGACGCTTCACCTGCCTCTGATTCACAGCGTGCTGGCGCGCGAGAAGGACACCCCCGGTGCCTTGTTGCCGATCCTCCATGCCATCCAGGAAGGTTGCGGGTACGTTCCCGACGCCGCCGTCCCTGAAATCGCCCATGCCCTCAACCTCAGCCAGGCTGAAGTGCGCGGTGTGATCAGCTTCTACCACGACTTTCGCACCACGCCACCGGCGCGCCACACCCTGCGCCTGTGCCGGGCCGAGTCGTGCCAGAGCATGGGGGCCGAGGGCCTGGCGGCGCAGTTGCGCGAACAGCTTTCGCTGGACGATCACGGCACCAGCGCCGACGGGGCCATCAGTCTGCGACCGGTCTATTGCCTCGGCGCGTGTGTCTGCTCGCCGGCCCTGGAACTGGATGGGGAACTGCACGCGCGGTTGACCCCGGAACGCCTGCGCCAGTTGGTGAATGGTTGCCTGGAGGACGGTCCATGCTGACCCTCTGCATTCCCCGTGATTCAGTGGCCCGTGCCGTCGGTGCGGACAAGGTGGCCGATGCGCTGGTCCGCGAGGCCGAACGGCGTCAATTGCCATTGGAGGTGTTGCGCACCAGTTCCCGTGGGCTTTATTGGCTGGAACCGTTGGTGGAACTGGACACGCCTGAAGGACGCTTGGGTTTTGGCCCGGTCACGGCCCAGGACGTACCGGGCCTGCTCGACGCGCTGGCGGGTGATCCTGGCAGCCATCCATCGGCATTGGGATTGGTTGAGCACATTCCTTACCTCAAGAGCCAACAACGCCTGTTGTTTGCCCGTGCCGGCATCACCCAGCCGTTGTCCCTCGATGACTACCGCGCCCAAGGCGGCTTTCTCGGCCTGGCCCGGGCGATCCAGACGGAGGGCGCCGAGGTGGTTGCCCAAGTGTTGGATTCCGGCCTGCGTGGCCGAGGCGGCGCGGCGTTCCCGGCGGGCATCAAGTGGCGCACCGTGCGCGACGCCCCGGGGCCGCAGAAATACGTGGTCTGCAATGCCGACGAAGGCGACTCCGGCACCTTTGCCGACCGCATGCTGATGGAAGGCGACCCGTTCCTGCTGATCGAAGGCATGATCATCGCCGGTATCGCCGTGGGCGCGACGATGGGCTACATCTACGTGCGTTCGGAATACCCGGACGCCGTCAGCACCCTGAACCAAGCACTGCGCATTGCCCGCGAGGCCGGTTACCTGGGCGTGGATGTGGGTGGCAGTGGCCGCGCCTTCGAACTTGAAGTCCGGGTCGGCGCCGGCGCCTACATCTGTGGCGAGGAAACCGCGCTGCTCGAATCCCTCGAAGGCAAGCGCGGCACGGTGCGCGCCAAGCCGCCGCTGCCGGCGTTGCAAGGGCTATTTGGTTTGCCGACGCTGGTGCATAACGTGGTGACGCTGGCCTCGGTGCCGGTGATCCTGGAGAAAGGCGCGCAGTTCTATCGTGACTTTGGCATGGGCCGTTCCCTGGGCACCATGCCGTTCCAATTGGCCGGCAACGTGCGTCGTGGCGGCCTGGTGGAGCGGGCGTTCGGCCTGAGCCTGCGCGAATTGGTGGAAGAGTACGGCGGCGGCACCGCCAGCGGTCGTCCGCTGAAGGCGGCGCAAGTCGGCGGGCCGTTGGGCGCCTGGGTGCCGCCGGCGCAGTTCGATACGCCGCTGGACTACGAAGCGTTCGCCGCCATGGGTGCGATGCTCGGCCACGGTGGTGTGGTGGTCGCCGATGACAGCCTGGACATGGCCAAGATGGCCCGGTTCGCCTTGCAGTTCTGCGCCGAGGAATCCTGCGGCAAATGCACGCCGTGCCGCATCGGTTCGACCCGTGGCGTCGAGGTGGTGGATCGCCTGCTCGCCAGCGCCGATGCCAATGCCCGCCAGGAACAGGCGTTGTTGCTGCATGACCTTTGCGACACGCTGCAATACGGCTCGCTCTGTGCCCTCGGTGGGATGACGTCCTACCCCGTCGCCAGCGCCCTCAAGCATTTCCCCGCCGACTTCGGTCTGGCGACCTCGGAGGCCGACCAATGATCACTATCTTCGATCCAGCCAGCGACATCGACCTGGGCACCCCGGCCCGCGAAAGCGACGTGCAGGTCAGCCTGACCATCGACGGACGGAAAATCAGCGTTCCCTCCGGCACCTCGGTGATGCGCGCGGCGGCCTTGCTTGGCACGACCATTCCCAAACTGTGCGCCACCGACAGCATGGAAGCCTTCGGCTCCTGCCGCATGTGCCTGGTGGAAATCGATGGCATGCGCGGCTATCCAGCCTCATGCACGACGCCGGTGACCGCGGGCATGGTGGTGCGCACGCAAACGTCCAAGCTCGCCACGCTGCGGCGCAACGTGATGGAGCTGTACATTTCCGACCACCCGCTGGATTGCCTGACGTGCCCGGCCAACGGCAACTGCGAATTGCAGACCGTGGCGGGGCAGGTGGGCTTGCGCGAGGTGCGCTACGGCTACGAAGGCGCCAATCACCTCGCCGAAGCCAAGGACGTGTCCAACCCGTATTTCGATTACGACCCGAGCAAGTGCATCGTCTGCAGTCGCTGCGTACGCGCCTGCGAGGAAATCCAGGGCACCTTCGCCCTGACCATCAGCGGGCGCGGCTTCGATTCTCGGGTGGAAGCGGCCGGCGGCGAGAACTTCCTCGATTCCGAATGCGTGTCTTGTGGCGCCTGCGTACAGGCCTGCCCGACGGCCACGTTGATCGACAAAAGCGTGGTGGAAATCGGCCAGCCTGAGCGCAGCGTCATCACCACTTGCGCCTATTGCGGCGTGGGTTGCTCGTTCCGCGCCGAGATGAAAGGCGAACAACTGGTGCGCATGGTCCCGGACAAGAATGGCCAGGCCAACCACGGCCACTCCTGCGTCAAGGGCCGCTTCGCCTGGGGCTACGCGACGCACCCGGATCGCATCACCAAGCCGATGATCCGCAAGCACATCAACGACCCGTGGCAGGAAGTCAGCTGGGACGAGGCGGTCACCTACGCCGCCAGTGAACTGCGGCGCATCCAGCTCAAGTACGGGCGCGACTCCATTGGCGGCATCACCTCCAGCCGCTGCACCAACGAAGAAACCTATCTGGTGCAGAAACTGGTGCGCACGGCGTTCGGCAACAACAACGTCGACACCTGTGCCCGGGTCTGCCATTCGCCGACCGGCTATGGCCTCAAGCAAACCTTGGGTGAATCCGCCGGTACCCAGAATTTCGATTCGGTGATGAAAGCCGACGTCATCCTGGTGATGGGCGCCAACCCCACCGACGCGCACCCGGTGTTCGGTTCGCAACTCAAGCGCCGCCTGCGCCAGGGCGCGCGGTTGATCGTCATCGACCCACGGCGCATCGACCTGGTGGATTCGCCCCACGCCCGCGCCGAACTGCACTTGCAACTGCGTCCGGGCACCAACGTGGCGATGCTCAACGCGTTGGCCCATGTGATCGTTACTGAAGGCCTTGTTGACGAGCCTTTCGTCAAGGCGCGTTGCGAGGCGACGGACTTTGCCCGCTGGCGCGATTTTGTCAGCCTGCCGGAAAACTCGCCCGAGGAACTCGGCCCGGTCTGCGGCGTGCCTGCCGAACAGATCCGCACCGCCGCGCGGGTCTACGCCACGGGTGGCAACGCGGCCATCTACTATGGCCTCGGCGTCACCGAGCACAGCCAGGGCAGCACCTCGGTGATGGGTATCGCCAACCTCGCCATGGCCACCGGCAATATTGGTCGCGAAGGCGTCGGCGTGAACCCGTTGCGGGGGCAGAACAACGTCCAGGGCTCCTGCGACATGGGCTCGTTCCCCCACGAACTGCCCGGCTACCGGCACATCTCCAATGAAGCGGTCCGCGCCCAGTTCGAGCAGGCCTGGAACGTGACCCTGCAACCCGACCCCGGCCTGCGCATCCCGAACATGTTCGAGGCGGCGCTGGACGGCACCTTCAAGGCGCTTTACTGCCAAGGCGAGGACATCGCCCAGAGTGATCCGAACACCCAGCACGTGACCGCTGCACTGTCCGCGTTGGAATGCGTGATCGTCCAGGACATCTTCCTCAACGAAACGGCCAAGTTCGCCCACGTGTTCCTGCCGGGCAGCTCGTTCCTGGAGAAGGACGGCACCTTCACCAACGCCGAACGCCGCATCTCCCGCGTGCGCAAGGTGATGGACCCGTTGGCCGGCAAGGCCGACTGGGAAGCCACCATCGCCCTGGCCGAGGCCTTGGGCTACAAGATGGATTACCGCCATCCTTCGGAAATCATGGATGAAATCGCCCGTTTGACGCCGACCTTCAGCCGCGTCAGTTACGCCGAACTGGAGCGCCACGGCAGCCTGCAATGGCCGTGCAACGACGCCGCGCCGGACGGCACGCCGACCATGCACATCGAGGAGTTCGTGCGCGGCAAAGGGCGCTTCATGCTCACCGGCTATGTGCCCACCGAAGAGAAGGTCAACAGCCGTTATCCGCTGTTGCTGACCACCGGGCGCATCCTCAGCCAGTACAACGTCGGCGCCCAGACCCGGCGCACCGACAACGTCGCCTGGCATGAGGAAGATCGCCTGGAAATCCATCCGACCGACGCCGAGAACCGCGGGATTGTCGACGAAGACTGGGTCGGCATCGGCAGCCGCGCCGGGCAGACCGTGCTGCGGGCCAAGGTGACCGAGCGGGTGGCGCCGGGCGTGGTCTACACCACGTTCCACTTCCCCGAATCGGGGGCCAACGTGATCACCACCGACAACTCCGACTGGGCCACCAACTGCCCGGAATACAAGGTGACGGCGGTGGAAATCGTGCGGGTCAGCCAGCCTTCGGAATGGCAGAAGCGTTACCAGGCCTTCAGTGATGAACAAAGTCGCCTGCTCAGGGAACGCCGCCATGCCGAAAAAGCCGAGGTGCGCCGATGAGCTCGCAGAACCTGATCAAGATGGCCAACGAAATCGCCCGGTACTTCGCCACCGAGCCTGACCAGGCGCTGGCGGTGAATGGCATCCGCCAGCACATCAAGAACTTCTGGACGCCGGGCATGCGCCGGGACCTGGGGGCGTGGCAGGAAAAACACCCGGATGCGGTGCTGCATCCGTTGGTGTTGGCGGCGTTGAAAGAACCGGAGGGAGCCACTTAAGCAAAACTATCTGTGCCCCTGTGCCCCTGTGCCCCTGTGCCCTTGTGCCCTTGTGGCGAGGGGATTTATCCCCGCTCGGCTGCGCAGCAGTCGTAACCAGTCAGCACGGTTCATTAGATGCAACGCGGTGCCTGGTATGGGGTTGCTGCGCAACCCAGCGGGGCGGTGCGACGTTTCGCTAAATCCCCTCGCCACAGTATTATGAGATGGCTCAGGTCTGGGGCTGCTGCGCCGTCCAGTGTTTCATCTCTTCAGCAATAAAATGATTCACCAGGTCGCTGTACATTTTCTCGATGGCATCCGGGCTCAATCCCTCGGCCTCGGCCCATTCCCGCCGAGTCGTCAACATTGCCTTGAAGCGCTCCGGTGCACGTACCGACGTGGCCGATGTCTTGAACTTCGACGCCGCGAGCACGTACTGAAAGCGTTTGCCCAGCAGCTTGATGACGTCTCGGTCGAGGGTATCTATTTCCTGGCGGATTTCTTCCATGCCGGTGCATTGCGCAGGGGATAGCTGGTTTTTTACTTCCATTTAGGTTTATTCCATTTGTGGTAGATGGTCTATTTGCTGTGGCAGCTTACTCGGGATATTGGCTCTACAGTCGGCCTGGATGTTTTTGGGTTTGGCGTAACCGACCTGATTCTTACGGTCATACTCCGATCCATTGTGGGAGCGAGCCTGCTCCGGGCGGCGTTCCGACGAAAGCGGTGGGTCAGCTTGCATCTGCATTCGCTGTGCCGCCGTCATCGCGAGCAAGCTCGCTCCCACAGTGGATCTTTAGCGAATATAAAACTTATGCGCTCCACAGATCTCTTGTGGGAGCGAGCTTGCTCGCGATGACATTCGATCAGTCACTATCCGTGGTTGCTGACACGGTGCCATCGCGAGCAAGCTCGCTCCTACAGTGCTGTTAGCCTTCTAGGCCGCGTTGTTCGATGACGCCGAATACGTCCGTCGCGTCTTGCACGAGGATCCGGGCAACGTTGGTCAGGGTGTTGATGTCGCTGGTGGAGGAGTCGCGCAGGCTGGAGCAGGCTACCAGGGTCAGGAAATCGAGCGTGGCGTGCAGGCGTTCGCTGACGCAGGCGTGAAGTTCGGGCAGTGGGGCTTGAGTGTCGATCAGCAGGACGGGCTGGGTCGTAGCGGTTTGGGTCAGAGGGGTGTAGCGGGGTAACTGTTGATTAGCTGTCATGAGATTACTTCCTTCAATAAAAGAAATGCCCCCTTTTCGCTGCGAAACAAATGGGTGGCAGTTGCGCGCAGGTTCGCAGACCGAGGAAGGAAAACTCGGCAGACCCGAAAGTCTCCCGCGCGCAACCGCCATAAAATGAAAGCGGGCAAGTTTGCCTGAATTTCACTCGACGGTGCATTTCCTTTGTGATCGGGCTGCGAAACCCAGTCACTGACGAAAGCCAGCGACGCCCCAACTATAGAAGTCGATCCCACCCCCCACAACCGACTTGTAGGACGCCCCCGATCCCCCGTGGCGAGGGAGCTTGCTCCCGCTCGGTGGCGAAGCCGCCGCAAAACCGGGCTATGCGGTGTACCTGGACAAAATGGAATCGCTGATTTGGGGCCGCTTCGCAGCCCAGCGGGAGCAAGCTCCCTCGCCACGGGTCGTCATTTCCTACGAGATTTTCGGACCGCAAAATCGCGCCACATATCCTGTCATCCAAGACGCTTCACATCTCGGTGATGCTGACCGACAATGCCCGCTCTGCTCCGGGGTAGTTCAGCGGTAGAACACCTGGCTCTTAACCGGGTGGGCGCTGGTTCGAATCCAGCCCCCGGACCCATTATTCGCAGGGTCATCAACGCGCATGCTCAAGGACGACACTGAATCTGACGGAATACCCGACATTGGCGTGGGCTATGCGGCCCTCCAATTGTCCAAGGCATTCGTCGCCCAAAGCGCCGATCCCGAGCCAGAAGCCCAGGCCAAAGTGGCTCAGCGGATCGCCCGTTGGCAGCAGGTGTTAGCGCACGCCGCGCAGAGGACTCTGCGGTACGGCGCCCGGATGCCGATAGCCGATATTCCTGTCTGGGTGACGTTGGATGTTGCCACGGGCGGATTTGCCACGGGGCAGCTGCTGGCCGGTGGTGAGCTGAATGAGCACGAGCAAGCGTTGGCTGCATCGATCCCGGGCATCCGTTCCGGCTTCGAACGTCTGGACCTCAATGCGTGGTATCTGACGGATGAAGGGCTCGACGTATTGCGGAGCTATCTGGCGACGGGCAATTATCGTGTCGACGTTCCGGAGGAGTCGGCCTTGCTGGGCGTTGCGTGGCTGCTGGACCAACGTCAAGTGGATGAAGCCTGGGCACTCATCGAGACCATCACCCCGTTCTTCGATCGGCTGCGCTTCTTTCCATCGCCTTGTGCAAAACCGCAATCTTCTTCGGCGCAAGTCCATGTCTTCAATGTCGGTGATATTCGCCAGCGGCTCTTGAAGTTGCGGGCTCAGCCACGACTGGCGGTCCAGAAGCAGGTCATTGAAATCTGCCTGCCGCTGTACGACGCCGCTGTCTCCCATTTCCTTTTGACTTACCAGGATGAGTGGCCGTGCAGGGTTTATCCCGAGGGCTGGCCCGAACGGGCTGCTTCGCTTTGCACGCGTTTCTATGCGTTCCGCGATGCCGAAGGGCACACCATTGGCGCTTCTAAACCACGCCTCTCGGAACTGTTCGCACTGCTCGAACAATGCGCTGGCGACTCAAGCTCGCTGACAGGCCGACAAGTCGGCCGAATTCGTCAGATCGTCGGGGATTTTGTGCGCAAGCATGGCCTGCCCGAATCCGGCCCTCATCGTGAATACCGGTCAAGACAGCGCGAGGATGTCGCCGCGCCGGGGCACCCTGTGCTCGCCAAAGCTGTTGCCAAGCGAATGGAGTGTTATCCGGCCGATGACGGCGTATCGGACTTGACGCCCTTGCTTGAGCCGATCACCGCAGAGGAGGCAGCCGTATTCGCCCTTGCCGACGGGGCTGACCTTCCGAAGTCGATTCGCCAGCGCGTGGAGCGCTGCGGTAGCGGTACGATTGCCGAACTGATCGAACGCGGCTTGATTACGTCGGGCGACACCGTCGCGCGGGTATTGCCGGCGACGACCGCTGACATACGTAGCGCCGG
Source organism: Pseudomonas sp. BP11-1-1 (assembly GCF_052112105.1). Classification (NCBI taxonomy): domain Bacteria; kingdom Pseudomonadati; phylum Pseudomonadota; class Gammaproteobacteria; order Pseudomonadales; family Pseudomonadaceae; genus Pseudomonas; species Pseudomonas sp. BP11-1-1. The sequence continues at coordinate 235,451 of NZ_JAUTYU010000006.1, read as the reverse complement.
GTTTCCCGACCCGATACTGGGCAATCTCTACGCGGCGACTTATCGTGCTTTTCGCCGGCGCCGCTCGTTGTTATTGGTCGATCTTCAAAGCCAGGTCAGGCTGGACGAGCTGCCCTGGGTGGCGCTCATGGAAGGCCAACGACAACGTCACTCTCTCGACGCGGACATCGCTCGGCAGGCGCTTATCGAGGCATCAGCGCTGACGCTGACTGCCTTTCCCCAGGCGATCCTGCCCAACAAGCTGCTCAAGGAACTGCGTGCCCTCGCCGAAACAGCCGGGCTGGACCTTCCATTCGTGGACGAAGTCGCTTCGGACATCTTCATGGGCGAGTTTTCCAACAAGTTCATCGACGCCGCCAGGCGGGCGGGCAGGGCGCTGACCGGTACCCTGTACGCCCGTTACTACGATATCGATACCCATATGCTGGCGACGCTTCCCGACAAACCCAAGTCGAGATCGAGCCAACCCTTCTGGCGACGTTCGTCAACAGGCACCGACGCCTTGACGACCTTGTGCGCGCGGCGTGCAAACGCAGAGCTGGGTACCTGGCGTCCCGCAACCAACGGCACCATCATTGAACAGCAACAGATAGTCACCACGCAGAACCTCGCGCTGCTGTTCTGCGAGCTAGACCTGAAAACACTGTTGCATCCACGCTTGAGCTCACTCGCCCAGGCCTGTTTTGAATGGATCTGCAGACGCCAGCAGATGCGTATCGAGCAGTATCACGGGCGCTTGATCATGCTCAAGAACACGGCTTACGCCTGGCGCCAGATGATTTTTTACCTGTCGATGCTCGACGAATCCGAAATGCTGTCGGCTATCGAAGGCATCGAAGCGCATTTGCGTAGTCAGCCGGCGGCTTTCCAGGACAAGTTTCGACCTGCAATGGTTGGGCTGCGCCTGGCAGCAGCGGGACGTCGCTTGTCGCAACAGGATCGGACCATCGAGGGGGCGCGTGTTTTCCTGGGGTGGACGACTGAGTCGCATTGGTTGCGATAAGACGTGCGCTGACGAAGGGCAAGCCGGCTGAAGATTGCCCTGCTCATCGCAAGGCAATAGGTGCTTAACGGTAGTCCCGGAAAAACACCCGAATATCCTCCGCCAACAACTCAGGCTGCTCCAACGCCGCAAAATGACCGCCCCGGGGCATTTGCGTCCAACGCTGGACGTTATAGCCACGCTCCACCCAACTGCGTGGCGGCAGCGGCAGCTCCTTGGGAAACAGCGTGACCCCCAACGGCGGCTTTATTCGCTCACCGCTGGCAAGCACCAGAGGCCGGCGGCTGCCTTCCACGTACGGGCGAAACGACGAGCCAATGCAGTTGGTCAGCCAGTAGAGCGTCACATTGGTCAGCAACCATTCGCGGTCGATGGGGGCGCTCGGATCGCACCACGACAGAATCTTCTCGCCCATCCAGGCGAGCAATCCCGCAGGTGAGTCATTCAAGCCCACGGCCAGGCTTTGCGGCTTGGTGCGCTGGATGTGCGCATAGGCACCTTCGGCTTCGCTGAATGCCGCGGCGCGTTGCTGGAACGCGGTTTCTTCTTCGGTCAAAGGTGGGTCGGTTTCGCCCAGGGGCGGGCGGTAGGCGCCGGGGATGTAGTTGAGGTGGATGCCGGTCAGGCGCTCGGGAAAGCGCAGGCCCAACCAACTGGTGACCGCCGCGCCCACATCGCCACCCTGGGCACCGAACCGCTCATAACCGAGCCCGGCCATCAGCTCGCGCCACAAACCGGCCACTTCATAAGGCCCGCAACCGGTTTGCTTGAACGGCGCGGAAAAGGTGTAGCCCGGCAAGGACGGCACCACTACGTCAAAGGCATCGGCCGGGTCGCCGCCGTGGCTGGCGGGGTCTGTCAGCAGTTCGATGATGCGCTGCATCTCGATGAACGAGCCGGGCCAGCCATGGGTGAGCACCAGCGGCATGGGATTGGGCCCGATCCCGCGCTGGTGGACGAAATGAATCTCTTGCTCGCCCAGGGTGGCGAGGAACTGTGGCAGGCGATTGAGTACTGCTTCCTGAGCGCGCCAGTCGAAGGTTGTCGACCAGTGGGTGATGAGGTCGCGCAGCACCTCCGCGTCCATGCCTTCGTTCCAGCCCACGCTGGCCAAGGGCTGCGGCAACCGGGTGTTTCGCAGGCGATGACGCAGGTCATCAAGAGCCTGTTCGGGAATGTCGATAGAGAAAGGCTCAATGCGCATGGTTATACCTGCGTCAGTGTTTGTCATGAATTATCACCGTGGAGAGGGATATCCAATAGAATGATGGCGATGTAATATCGCCAGCCATTCCCATGGCTTTAATAACGTGAATAAAAAGCTACGCAATTCTGCGCTTTCGCTTTTCGTCAGTGCAGTCTTCATCACTTTGTTTCCCCGTTATGTCGACATCGCATTGTCTATTGAATATTACGTCGTTGGCGGGATAGTTCTCGCCATACTGGTGGTGTTTCATTGGGCGCTTCATCGAGGGGCCATGGCCGACAATAGGGCTTTCCTGGAGCAGATACAGCGAAATCCCACGGTACGAATTACACACCGGTTATCAGAGGAACATCTCGCAGCGAAGCTGCAAGTGGGAGCATTGATACCTTACCCGGTGAAGAGCGGTCGACTTCCCCAATGGTTGGCCGAGCTACAGGACGGCAAAAGCCCGGCGACCTGGATCTCCATAGGCGAGCCGCAAGACGTCAGATCCATCTTTCTTGGCTCGTACTTTCAAAAAGGGTGGACGAGAGCCATCTCGTTCGAGGTGCCGAGCGCTGACGTAGTGATGCCTCCGATTTTCCTCAAGCATCTGTTTGGTTGCTCTCAGCAACGATTGCTCAAGCGCGTCGAGATCCCGCATGACGCCGATCTGTACCGGCGCACTGGAAGCCGATGGTCGAAGTTGTCTGCTGCGGAGCGTGAGGAGCTGATTGCGCCGATAGCACACATCATTTCTTTGCCTGACGCATCTCAACATAAGCAACCGGAGCCTGCGTAAGGCTTCGTCAACTCGACCCTCCAAAGGAAGCAACCATGCCCGGCATCTCCGACGTCGCGACGGCCTTCAGCAATTTCATGCGCTCGTGGGAGGCCGATCGCAAACATCTGCCTTCCTCTGTCAGCGCCCTTGCCAATGGGTTCGAGGGCTGGTTGAAATTCGAGTTCTACTTCTGGCTCATTCATGCCTGCGGGCTTCGTGGGCCGGACAGTGAGCTGGCGGACGTCGGAGTCGAATATAAGGTCGCGCTCGATCAACGTTGGGCGCAGATGGATATCGCCACCAAGCAATGCGATTTGTGGATTCGCGACAGCGATGAAAAACGCTTCCACTTCATCGAACTCAAGACCCCTTTTGCCAACGGCAATCAGGGAAAGATGTTCAACAGCGCGGCCATGGATTATTGGTATATGACGCGGCTCAAGGCCCAGGCGGAGAGGGTCGCCACGGGCAGCGTGATCATTCTAGGCGTGAATTTTGACGAGGCATGCTGGGAGGCACACGTGGACGGCGTTGAAAAGTATGCAGGCTACGTCGAACACTCATCCAGGAAATCCGATCGGATCCCGGGAATACCCGGGTTGAGGTGGGCAGTGTTGACCATGCGATACCCACCTTTACGTGAAATGCCTGTCTCCGGTCCTATCGTCTAGCGCTGCTTCGACCCCCCTCCAATCTGCCAGACATACGGCGGCTCTGCCCCATTGATCTCCCAATCCCCAATGATGCGTTCCTTGTAGATCAGCGGATTATGGGACGCCGCGGTGCGGGCGTTGCGCCAGTGGCGGTCGAGGGCTTTGCCGGTGCTGGTGGCGGATGCGCCGAGGGCGTTGAACAGGTCGCTGGTGGCGCGCAGCGTCAGGTCGGCGACCACCACTTGGGCCTGGGCCGATTCGAGTTCGGCGAGGATGTTGGCGGTGTGCTCGGCTTCGGTGTCCTGGCCGAAGCGACGTTCATAGGCTCGCTGCGAGGCGCTGGCGGCGCGCAGGGTCGTGGCTTCGGCGGCGTAGACCTGGGCTGATGCCTTGCCGATCACTTGCTGGACTTGGACGTCCTGGCTCACTTCGCTGGCGTTGCCGGTGCTGAACACACGGGTGCGTTGGCGCACGTGTTCGCTGAAGTCCTGGACGGCGGCGCGGCCGGCGCCCGTCTGCACGGCGAGCAGGACCAGTTGATAGAACGCGGTCTGGTATTTGAAACGGGTGGAAAAATCGATGAGGTTTTCAGCCTCCACCACGGCATTCTCGAACACCGATGTGCCGCTGCCGGTGGTGCGCTGGCCGAAACCGTCCCAGTCATCGCTTTGCTTGACACCCGGTTGGTGGACATTGACGGCGGCGATCACATCGGCACCGTTGTCGTCGCGTTGGGCATAGAGGTCGATCCAGTCGGCGAAGATGCTGCCGGTGCTGTAGTACTTGGTGCCGTTGGCCACCCATTGCTCGCCCTGGCGGGATACGCGAGTGATGACCTGGCCGAGTTTCACCGCGCCGATTTCGGTCCAGGCGTTGCCCACCAGGTCACCGTCGACGAAGCGCTTGAACCAGACGTCTTGCGGGCTGCTGGCGTGGGCATTCAGACGATCCTCGACAAAGGCGAAGTGGCCGCGCAGGGCCTGGGGCAGGTTGGAGTCGGCCTCGGCCAACTCGATCAGCAGTTGCAACAGCTGCGGCAACGAAGCCCCGGCGCCGCCGAATTCGACCGGAATCCGCACGGCACCGAAGCCCGCTTCCTTCAACCATTTCACCTGTTCGAACGGCAGGCTGCGTGATTGTTCACGCTCCAGGGCGCCGGCCTGGATGCGCGCGAAAATCGGCCGGAACCGCTCGGCCAGGGCTTCATAGTCGGTGCCGGTGGAAAGAACTGGTGGCAAGTGTTGTTGCTGTGCGGTCATGGCGGTGTTCCTTCTGATGGCGAGGGGACGGGCAGGGTGAAAACCTGCCGTTGCCGACAACCTTTGCACGCTCCATGCCCGGTGCTTGAAGCCAACGAAAACGGGGCGTTCGCCGGGTTTCCCAGCACAAAGGCTGTCGTCCGGCGGACAATCTGTTGGGTGACTGTATGTCAGGCAACAATGCGTATTTCCAGCAGCGGCACGCCGGGTGTTGGCTGTGCAACAGCGATCCAACAGCCTGCCTGTCGCACGACAGCCATGAAAATCAGAAAACTTACTAAACTGTTGAAAGTAAAGGATAAATATAAGTGGCACGGTTGCTGCTCTAGCCGTTGTACAGAGGCGACGACGCCTATATCTCAACGAGCTGGGAGTACACGCAATGAGCCAGGACACGATCAAGTTTGCCTACTGGGTGCCTAACGTCAGCGGCGGACTGGTGGTCAGTAAGATCGCGCAGCGCACCGACTGGGGCATTGACTACAACCGCAAGCTGGCGCAGATCGCCGAGGACGCCGGTTTTGACTATGCCCTGACCCAGATCCGTTTCACCGCCGGTTACGGCGCCGAATACCAGCACGAATCGGTGGCGTTCAGTCACGCGCTGCTGGCGTCCACCACGCGCCTCAAAGTCATCGCGGCGGTATTGCCGGGGCCGTGGACGCCTTCGGTGCTGGCCAAGCAGATCGCAACCATCGACCAGCTCACCGGCGGGCGCGTGGCGATCAACGTGGTGTCCGGCTGGTTCAAGGGCGAATTCACCGCCATTGGCGAACCCTGGCTGGAGCACGACGAACGTTATCGCCGCTCCGAGGAATTCATCACCACGCTCAAGGGCATCTGGACCACCGACAACTACACCTTTCGCGGTGATTTCTATCGTTTCAACGGCTACACCCTCAAGCCCAAACCGTTGCAACAGCATCCGGAGATTTTCCAGGGTGGCAGTTCCCGCGCCGCGCGGGACATGGCCGCCCGAGTCTCGGACTGGTACTTCACCAACGGCAACACGGTGGAAGGGGTCAAGGCTCAGGTCGATGACCTGCGGGCCAAGGCGGCGGCGAACAATCACACGGTCAAGGTCGGGGTGAATGCTTTCATCATTGCCCGCGACACCGAGGAAGAAGCCCGCGCGGTGCTGGCCCAGATCATCGACCAGGCCGACCCCGAAGCCGTCAACGCGTTTGGCGACGCCGCCAAGCAGGCCGGCAAGGCCAGCCCGGAAGGCGAGGGCAACTGGGCCAAGTCCACTTTCGAAGACCTGGTGCAGTATAACGATGGCTTCAAGACCAACCTGATCGGCACGCCCCGGCAAATCGCCGAGCGCATCGTGGCGTTGAAAGCCGTGGGTGTGGATCTGGTGCTCGCCGCGTTCCTGCACTTCCAGGAGGAAGTGGAGTATTTCGGTCAACGGGTCCTGCCGCTGGTGCGTGAGTTGGAGCAGCAGAAAGTCACGGTCAAAACGGCGGCGGTCGCCTAGACGGGGGACAACATGGGTACGCTCATTGAAACCCTCGACACGTTGCCCCATTGGCTGCACCGACAGGCGCTCGAGCATGGCACGGACGTCGCGCTGCGCCACAAGCACTTGGGCATTTGGCAACTGCGGACCTGGCGGCAACTAGCCGATGAGGTGCAGAGCTTGGCGGGTGCGCTGCAAGCGCGGGGGTTCTCGGTGGGCGCGACCCTGACGATCATCAGCCGGCCGACGCCGCAAGCGATCGTCGCGGCGTTGGCAGCGCAATGGCTGGGCGGCACCGCGAGCCTGTTCGATCCCTTGGACGCACCCGCCGGGCAGATAGACCTGCTCGGTGAATTGCAGCCGGATTACGTACTGGCCCAAGGGCACGAAGAGTTGTTGCGCCTGGGCGCGGCACAGGTGACGCCCCGCGTGCTGATCTACCTGGACAAGCGTGGGCTGTCAGGCTCGGGGCCGTTTGACCAGGCGTTGGAGTACGCCGCGTTGATTGCCTCGAAGACATTCGCTGACCCGGTCCCGCTGGCGCACGCGCAGCAAACGGCATTCGTGTTCCATCGCCGAAGCCAACAAGCCACCGAAGCACAACGCATCCGCCACACAGAGCTGCTGCATCACGGACGACAGCTGGTACAGCGCGAAGGTTTGGGTCGATACGAAGAAGCGCTAGCGGCCCGGGGTTTTGCCTCGGCCGGCCAGGCGCGGTACCTGCTCGCGCCCTGGCTGATCGCCGGTTTCCGCTTGAACTTCCCGGAAAACCTCGCGACCCGTGACCGCGATCGGCGTGAGCTGGGGCCAACGCTGGTGGCCGGCACGCGGGAGACCTATGAGCGTTTGCATGGCTACGCACTGGAGCGCCTGCCACCGCCAGGCGTTCGCGCCCGCAGGCTGGTGGATTGGGCCTTGGCGGCCCGTCCGGGGGCGTTGCGGCGGTTCGTGGGGTATTGGTTGGTTCGTCGGCCTCTGCGCGATGTATTGGGTTTTTCACGGACTCATGCGCCGCTGGTGGTGGGGGATGCCTTGCGGCCCGAGACCCAGGCGTTTTTCGAATCCGTGGGCATCAAGGTCCGTCGATGGGGGGATTCGACTGAATGGGAAGAGTCGTCGAGTTCGTCGGTGTCCGTTACGAATGGACGGGACGAGCATCATCCGCAACGCGTCTGGAAGGAAGCGACGACATGACACAAACGGCCGCCACGCACCTGCTGGAGCTGGACAATATCTCGCTGTCGTTCAAAGGCGTCAAAGCGGTCACCGGCATCAGCTTTCGCGTCGCCGCCGGCGAGATCTGCGCCTTGATCGGCCCGAACGGCGCCGGCAAGAGTTCGTTGCTCAACATCATCAGCGGTGTCTACCAACCCCAGGAAGGGCGCATACGTTTCGACAACCGCGAGCGCCGTCGCATGCGTGCCCACGACGTGGCGGTGCGTGGCGTCGCCCGGACCTTCCAGAACATCGCGCTGTTCAAGGGCATGAGCGTGCTCGACAACGTGCTCACCGGACGCCACCTCAAGCGCCGCAGTACGTGGATCGAACAGGCGTTGCGAGTCGGACGAGCCGCTGCCGAGGACGACAGCCAGCGCGAAGCGGCCGAGCGGGTCATCGCGTTCCTGCACTTGCAACCGTGGCGTGATGCGTTGGTGGGGACTTTGCCCTACGGCTTGCAGAAACGCGTGGAACTGGCCCGGGCCCTGGCGGCGGAGCCCCGATTGTTGCTTCTGGATGAGCCGATGGCCGGGATGAACGCCGACGAGAAGCAGCAGATGAGCCGTTTCATCATCGACATCAACCGGGAGCTGGGGACGACGGTGCTGCTGATCGAACACGACATTGGCGTCGTCATGAACATCAGCGATCACGTGGTAGTGCTCGACTACGGTCGCAAGATCGGCGACGGCTCGCCCGAAGCGGTACGGAAGAACCCCGAGGTCATTTCGGCCTACCTCGGCACGCGGCACTGATTTTTCAATTCGATGCCTTCCCGTCCGGGAGGGCCGGCAGGCTGCGCCCGCGAAACAGGAAAACACGATGGAATTTTTCTTTGAAGTATTGATTGGCGGGTTGCTCGCGGGGGTGATGTACGCCTTGGTGGCCATCGGTTTCGTGCTGATCTACAAGGCCTCCGGGGTGTTCAATTTCGCCCAGGGCGCGATGGTGCTGTTTTCCGCGCTGACCTTCGTCAGCCTGCTGGAACGCGGCGTGCCGTTCTGGCTGGCGTTTCTCATCAGCCTGGCGGCCATGCTGTTGATTGCCGTGGCGGTGGAGCGCGTGGTGCTGCGCCCGCTGGTCAATCGCTCGCCGATCACGCTGTTCATGGCCACCCTGGGGCTTTCCTACGTCATCGAAGGTTTCGCCCAGGCGCTGTGGGGCGCGCAGGTGCACGGCTTGGACCTGGGCATCAGCGACGAACCGCTGGAACTCGGCGGGATGCTGCTGTCGCAGTTCGACATTTTCGCCGCGCTGACCGCCGCATCACTGGTGGCGCTGTTGTCCTGGCTGTTCAACAAGACCCGCTTGGGGTTGGCGTTGCGGGCGGTGGCCGACGATCCCTTGGCGGCATTGGCCGTGGGCATCCGGTTGCAGCGGGTGTGGGTGGTGGTGTGGACGGTGGCGGGCTTCGTCGGCCTGGTCGCCGGCCTGCTCTGGGGCGCTCGGCTGGGGGTGCAGTTCTCGCTATCGCTGGTGGTACTCAAGGCGTTGCCGGTGCTGATCATCGGCGGCTTCACCTCGATCAGCGGGGCGATTGTCGGCGGGCTGATCATCGGCGCCTCGGAGAAACTGGCGGAGGTGTACCTGGGGCCAATCATCGGCAGCGGCATCGAGAACTGGTTTCCCTATGGGCTGGCGCTGCTGTTCCTGCTGGTGCGGCCGGCGGGGCTGTTTGGCGAACGCGCCATCGAACGGGTCTAGGAGAACAATATGTTTTATCGAGAAGCAGGCCAGTTCAACACCCGTTATGCCGAGGATCGCCGTAGCTTCCCCTTGCGCCAGGATCGCCATGGGCTCGCGGCGCTGCTGGCGGTTGCCTTTGTCGTGGTGCCGTGGGTGGGGAACGACTACTGGCTCAGCGCAATCCTCATCCCTTTCCTGGTGCTGTCCCTGGCTGGGCTCGGACTGAATTTGCTCACCGGCTACGCCGGGCAATTGTCCTTGGGTTCTGCGGCGTTCATGGCCGTGGGGGCGTTTGCCACGTACAACCTTGAAGTGCGTGTCGACGGTTTGCCGTTATTGATCAGCATCGCCCTGGGCGGGCTGGCGGCGGCGTTGGTGTCTGCGTTGTTCGGCTTGCCAAGTTTGCGGATCAAGGGCTTCTATCTGCTGGTCTCGACCTTGGCGGCGCAGTTCTTCGTGGGCTGGGCGCTGACCCGGTTTGGCTGGTTTTCCAATGACAGCGCATCGGGGGTCATCAGCGCGCCGCGCCTGGACATTTTCGGTGTGAACCTGGATGCGCCGGCCGGTCGTTATCTGTTGACCCTGACCGTGGTGGTGGTGCTGTTCTGGCTGGGCAAGAACCTGGTGCGCAGCGAACTGGGACGCCAGTGGATGGCCGTGCGCGACATGGACACGGCCGCGGCGGTGATCGGTATTCCCCTGGCGAAAACCAAGCTGCTGGCCTTTGCCCTCAGCGGGTTTTACCTAGGCGTGGCCGGGGCGCTGTGGGCCTTCGCTTACCTGGGCACCGTCGAGCCCCATGGCTTCGATCTCAGTCGCTCTTTCCAGATCCTGTTCATCATCATTATTGGCGGCCTTGGCAGCCTGTCGGGCAACTTCCTCGGGGCGGCCTTCATCGTCCTGTTCCCGGTGCTGCTTTCCAACCTGGCGTCGCTGCTGCCCGGCGGGCTGATCGACGCCGGCCAGCTGGAGAACCTGCAAAAGATGTTTTTTGGCGCCCTGATCATCCTGTTCCTGATCAAGGAGCCGGAGGGCCTTGCGCGCCTCTGGCAACGTTTTCGCGAGCGTGCTCGGCGTTGGCCGTTGCGCTACTGAACAGCTCCATTGCGTTGATTCTCTATGGCTTCATAACAAGGAAAATCCGATGTCCAAACGATCGATCGCCAGCCGCCTCGCGCTGGCCCTGACACTCACCGCCGCAGCGTTATCCGTGCAGGCGGGCAATGAACAATACTTCCCGCTGCAAAGCTATCGCGTCGGTCCCTACGCGGCCGGTGGCACCGGGTTTTTCGGTGGCTTCATCGACTACCTCAAATACGTCAACGCCAACGGCGGCGTAAACGGGGTGAAGCTGACCTGGAGCGAATGCGAAACCGAGTACGTGGTGGAGAAGGGCGTCGAGTGCTACGAACGCCTGAAGAAAGGTTTGAACGGCGCGCCGGCGGCTGCCACCAACCCGTTGTCGGTGGGCATCGCCTACGCCACGCTGGACCGTTCGACGGCCGACAAATTGCCGCTGATCACCATCAACCACGGCCGCACGGACTCCACTGACGGCAGCGTGTTTCCCTACGTCTTCCCGCTGCAATTGAACCCGTATTCCGAAGTGTCGGCGATCATCAACTACATCGGCCAGCGCGCCGGCGGGCTGGACAAGCTCAAGGGACTGAAGATCGTCACCCTGTACCACGGCTCGCCCTACGGCAAGGAAACCAACGAGGTGTTGCAGACCCTGGCGGACAAATACGGCTTTACCCTGACCCTGCTGGAGGTGCCGCATCCGGGCAACGAACAACAATCGCAATGGCTGAACATCCGTCGGGAAAAACCCGATTGGGTGATCCTGCGTGGCTGGGGTGTGATGAACCCGGTGGCACTGAAAACCGCGCAGAAAGTCGGATTCCCGGCGGACCATATCATCGGCAACATCTGGAGCAACTCCGAAGACGACGCCGCGCCGGCCGGTGCCGCCGCCAAGGGTTTCATCGCCATTACCACGCACCCGTCGGGCACCGATTTCCCGGTGCTGCAAGGCATCAGGAAGGACGTGGTCGACGCGGGCCACGGCGACTTGGCGGACCCCAAGCGTTTCGGCACGGTGTATTACAACCTGGGCGTGGTCAACGGTATCCTCAACGTCGAGGCCCTGCGCATCGCCCAGCAGAAATTCGGCCAGCAACCGTTGACCGGCGAGCAGGTGCGCTGGGGCTTCGAGAACCTCAGGCTGGATGACGCCCGTCTGAAGGAGCTGGGCGCCTTGGGGCTGGTGCAGCCGCTGCAGTTGTCCTGCTCGGACCATGAAGGGGGCGGCGCGGTGCGCTTCCAGCAGTGGGACGGTACGCAATGGAAACTGATCAGCGACTGGGTACAGGCCGACCGCGCCTTGCTGCGGCCGATCATCGAAGCCTCGTCGCACCAGTACGCGCGGGAAAAGGGCATCACGCCGCGTGATTGCAGCAAGGAATCCTGACGATTGGGGGCGCTTTTGCCAAGCTGCCTAGCGGGGTGATGGCCTTTCGTCCAGACAGCGAACCCGTGGCGAGGGAGCTTGCTCCCGCTGGGGCGCGTAGCGCCCCCAATGCAGCTGATTGAGTGGATCTGGCATCACAGCGACAGGTTGGGGCTGCTTCGCAGCCCAGCGGGAGCAAGCTCCCTCGCCACAGGTGAGCGTTGGCTCAAGTTGAAAGGTTCACCACTCGCCCATCCCGCGTGCTCAGCGCCCCGCGGCGTTTGTTGACCACCAATTCACCAATCCGGATCAGCAGGCTGCGGGTGACGTTGCGGCTCAGGCCCAGCAGGCTGGCGGTATGGACCTGGTTGCAACTGGCGTAGCGGTAGGCGGTGCGCAGCAGGGCGGCTTCGACTTTTTCATGGACATCGCCTTGCGCTTGCTCGAGCAATTGTACAAAGGCTTTTTCCAGCAATGCTTCCGCCGTTTGCGGCGCGCTGTCCTGCGGCGCGACCTGACGTTCGATGCGGAAGTTGGACAGGTGCAGGTCCTGCTCGCCGATCACCCTGTTGCGGCAAATCAGCAAGGTGTGATGGATGACGTTTTCCAGTTCGCGAATATTCCCCGGCCAGGAGTAATCGAGCAGTTTACGCTGGGCCTGGGCATCCAGCGTGACCTCGCCATGACCCAGCCTGCGGCTGTATTCGGCAATGAAATGACGGATCAGCGGCAGGATGTCGCCGGGCCGTTCGCGCAAGGGCTTGAGCACCAGGCTCACTACATTCAAGCGGTAATACAGGTCCTCGCGAAAGTGCCCGGCGTTGATGGCTCTTTCCAATTGCACGTTGGTGGCCGCCAGCACCCGCACGTTGATCTTGATGCTCTTGCGCGAGCCCAGGCGGACGACTTCGCGCTCTTGTAGAACGCGCAGCAACTTGACCTGGATCGGCAGCGGCAAGTCACCGATTTCATCCAGGAACAGCGTGCCGCCATCGGCCTCTTCGAACCACCCGGCCTTGGCCGTCAATGCGCCGGTGAACGCGCCTTTCTCATGGCCGAACAGCTCGGCTTCCACCAGCGTCTCGGAAAACGCCCCGCAGTTCACTGCCACGAACGGCTTGTCGCGTCGGGCGCTGAGGTTGTGGACGTGGCGCGCCACCAATTCCTTGCCGGTGCCGGTCTGGCCGATGATCAATACGCTGGCGTCGCTGGGCGCCACTTGCTGCAAATGGGCAAGCAAGGCCTGGGAACTGGGGTCTGCGAACACTTGGGCCGTGGCACGAATCGAGGTGGCCAGGCCGGGCGAGGGGGGAAGCGTGAGGAGTTGCATGACGGTGGCCCGTTTGGTGAGGGAACGTTAATCTAAGTGATCTAAAAAATATAAAACAAATAACATCAAGTTATAAGCTTAAGGCTGGGCGCTGATCGCCCAGTGGTTGCGCAAAAGCTTGCTCTTGGTAAAAACATTTATTGACTAAAGAAATACATCGGGTAATTATTTCTCTGCATCTGCTTTGACGCAGAGTCATTTCCAGGGGCGACCCGATGAATCAGAACACTGTGCCTACTCTGGCCAACCTTTATGTCCAGGCCCACGAATCGCCCATTCGAGCGAGCGTGGCACCCACGTTCATGCAGGGCTTTCCCGCCAAACCCCAGCACCGCGTCACCTGGCACAACTGGATGCGCCCGCCGTTCAACCAATGGGGATTCCGCCACCTCGCGCGGCTGCGGCCTTCGATCGATGTTCCGGCAGGCACCGGCCCGGTCAGCCCGTTGCAGCAGGCGCCACGGGCGCTGGATCAACTGCATTTCGACAGCGAATGTGGCTTGAGCATCAGCGTCATCGACCATCTCGTGGCCAGCCAGACAGATGCCTTCCTGGTCATGCAGGGCGACACGGTGCTGTTCGAGCGCTACTTCAACGGCCAACAACCCCACGACCGCCACGTCATGTTTTCGGTGACCAAATCGCTGATCGGCACCCTGGGTGAGCAGTTGGTAAGTGAAGGCTTGCTGGATCCGGCCCGACCTGCCGCCGACTACGTACCGGAACTGGCCGCCAGCGCCTTCGGCGATGCAACGGTGCGGCAGTTGTTCGACATGGCCGTCGGCATCGCCTACAGCGAAGTCTATGAAGACCCGGACTCGGAAAGCTCCCAGTACGGCTACGCCTGCGGGTTCCAGCCGGCGCCGGCCGAATATGCGCAGTTCGAGTCGCTGTATCAGTTCCTGCCGTCATTGAAGAAGCAGGGCGGTCATGGGGGATTCTTCCATTACGTCACGGCGACGACGGAAGCGCTGGCCTGGGTGATGGAGCGGGCGTCGGGCCAGTCCTGCGATCAACTGCTGGCGAAGATCTGGGGCCAGTTGGGCTGCGAGCGCGATGGTTATTTCCTGGCTGACCCGTGGGGGCGCAGCGTGGCCGGTGCCGGGTTCAACGCCACCTTGCGCGACATGGCGCGTTTCGGCCGATTGCTCGCCAACGAGGGTCGCCATGACGGCCGCCAATTGCTCCCGGCGCAGACCGTCGCCCGCATCGCCGCCGGCGCCGACCCGGCGGTCTACGCCACCTCACCGGACTTCGCCGAGTGGACCCCCGGCGCGTCCTACCGCAGCCAATGGTACGTGTTCAACGACCACAGCCAGGCGCTCATGGCCGGCGGCATCCATGGCCAATACCTGTTCATCGACAAGCCTTCCGGCGTGGTGATCGTCAAGCAATCGTCGTTGAAAGAGGCGGTCAGCCCGTTCGACGGCGACAGCGTGCGCATGTTGCGCGCAATCGCAGCGGACCTTGCCCGCTGAGCTGAGCTGCGCCCCACAAGAAATCACGTTTCGTTCACCTGGCCTCGCCAGGTGTTGGCGACGTTCTGCGCCGCCATTCACTGCCCTGTAACAACAATAAATCAACAGGAGCTACTTATGGTTTGCACGACCCATGTGTCCCGGACGCTGTTGGCGCTCGGGCTTCCCTTGGCGACCCAGGCCGCCTTCGCGGGCTATACCTTCGAAGACGGCAACTTCAAGGGCGAAGTCAATCTCACCGCCGGTGCGGCGGCGCTTTCCACCCGCAACGTCAATTTCGGCGCGGGCCGCGTCGACATGCGCAGCGGCAGGAACGACGGCACGAAAATCGATTGGCAGGAGTTCTACGTCAAGCCCGGCGTCAAGCTGGAATATGCCTTGCAGCCGGACTTCGCGCTGTTGGCCGGCGGCTCCCTCGTCGGCGCGACCAACACGGGAGACGGCGATGCCGGTGGCTTCACCCGCGGCTCCGACGGCAAGGTCGACACCGAGGAGTTCTACGGCGGGTTCCGCACCGGTGAATGGACCGTCACCGCCGGCCGCCAGAACTACATGATCGGCACCGGTTTCATCGTGATGGATGGCAACCTCGATCAGTTGAAGGACGGCGCCTATTGGCTGGCCCCACGGACGGCGTTCAAGGACTCCGCCGTGGTTGCCTGGGATCATGGCGCGCTCAAGACCCAAGGCTTCATCCTCGGGACAGACAGCGACCTGGGTGACTTTCGCATGAGCGGCGTGAACCTCGACTACAACGTCCAGGACCAGGTCACGCTCGGCGCCACCGCGTTCAAGGTCAAGGCCATGGGGCACAAGGACCCGGCCTCGCCGCGACGTCGCGATGGCATGCTGGTGTACAACGTCAGGGCGCTGAACGCCAGGATCCCGGGCATTCCCGACCTGACGCTGAACGCCGAATACGCCTTGGAACGCGGCAGCGGCGAAGGTGTGGATTACGACGCCAAGGCCTGGTACGGCCAGGCTGACTATGCCTTCAACCGCCTGCCTTTGACGCCCGTCCTTGGTTACCGCTACGCAAGTTTCTCCGGCGACGGCAACCTCACGGACAACCGCCAGCAAGCCTGGGAGCCCTTGAGCAAAGGGTTCGTCGATTGGAGCACCTGGCTGATCGGCGATGTGGTCGGTAACTACCTGCTGTTCAACAGCAACGAAAACGTCCAGCAGTTCTCCCTCAAGACCCACCTCGACGAAACCCTCACCCTGGGCGCGATCCACTATCAATTCTGGCTCGACGAAAAAAACTACATGGGCGCGGCGGTCAGCGATCGGCGCTTTGCCGACGAGAGCGTAATCTTCCTCGACTGGGCGGCTTCGAAGTCGCTGACCACTTCACTCTCGTATAACTGGGTCAAGCCACTGGCGGCGGCCCGGCAGGTGTTTGGCGACGATCGGGAATTCAGTGCGTTGGAACTCTACCTCACCTACCGCTATTGATGCCGCGAGCCGTCGCGGCCGCGCTGGAGTCAGATAATGAAGAGCTTGAGTATGAAGAGTCTGTTGTCCAAAACGCTGTCAGGTGCAGTCGTTTCGATGCTGATCTGCGGTGCGAGCCTGGCCGAGGAGCGGACCGTGCGAATCTACAACTGGATCGAATACCTGCCACCGGAAATCCTCAAGAGCTTCGAGGAGGAAACCGGCATCCGCCCAATCTACGACGTTTTTGACAGCGTCGAGACGTTGCAATCCAAGCTGCTGACCGGCAACTCCGGGTATGACGTGGTGTACCCGAGCAGTTCCAACATCAGTCATTTGGTTGCCGCTGGCGCCGTCCAGCCGTTGGACCGCAGCCAGTTGCCGAATTGGAAGCACCTCGATCCGCAGTTCATGAAGTCCCTGGAAGCGGTGGGCGATACGGGCAATCGTTATGCGGCGCCGTACCTATGGGGCACGACGTTGATCGGCTACAACGTCGACAAGGTTCGCCAAGCACTCGGTGCCGATGTGCAGATGGACAGCTGGGACATGATTTTCAAGGAAGAGAACATGGCCAAGCTCACCCATTGCGGCGTCGGTTTCCTCGATGCCGCCAACGAGATCGTGCCCATCGCCCTGCATTACGCCGGGCTGGATCCCAACAGTGAAAAGCGCGAGGACTATGCCCAGGCGCAGGCCACGATGTCGAAGATCCGCCCCTACGTGACCTATTTCAATTCGTCGCGTTATGGCATGGACCTGGCCAACGGCGAGATTTGCGTGGGCGTGGGTTGGTCCGGCGGGGTCGCCCTGGCCACGCGACTGGCCGACGCCGCAGGGAAGGGCGTCAAGGTGGCGATGGCGCTGCCCAAGGAAGGCGCGCCGATGTGGTCGGACGTGATGATGGTCCCCGCCAATGCCCCACACACCGCGGAGGCCTACGCGTTCATCAACTACATCTTGCGTCCCGACGTCATCGCACGGATCAGCAACAAGATCGGCTACCCCAACCCGAACATGGACGCCACGCCGCTGGTGGATGCAGAGATCCGCAACAACCCGGCGATGTATGTGCCGGACGAAGCCCGCAAGACGCTGTTCGCCTTGGCGCCGGTGTCACCCGCCGCCGAGCGGATCCGCACTCGCACCTGGACCGCCATCAAGACCAATCGCTGATCAGCGCAGCCCGGCGTTGCGACGCCGGGCTCGCTCAGGCCCGCATGCCCTGGAACAGCAGCTCGGTGATGCGCCGGACCTGGGAGGAGTGCGCCTCGATGTCTGGCTGTTCCTGGTTCACCAGGCGAAACAATTGCAGGTGCGAGTAGTCGTTGAGCAGGAACGCGGCGAGTTCGACGTCCAGGTCCGGGCGCAGCTTGCCGGCTTGCTGCAGTTCCCTGAGCAAACCACTGATCTCGGCCCGGAGGGCGTCGTTCATCGCTCGATAGCCTTCGGGCAAACCGTTGCCGCCACCGAACAGGATCAGCGGCAGCAACTCCCGCCAGAGGCTTGGGTGCATCACTTCCAAGGCGTAACCGGTGAGCAGCCGCTCCAGATAGCACAGCGCCTCGACGGGGTCGTCGATTTCGGGGATCTGGCTGCGCGTGTCCTTGAGCGCGCGCTGGTCGGCGTCGTGGAGGATCTCCAGGATGATTTCCTGCTTGTTTCCGAAGTACTTGAACACCGTCGGCGCCGAGACCCCGGCCTGGCTGGCGATCTGCTCGATGGTGGTGTTCTGGAAACCCTGGCGCTCGAACAACGCCACCGCCGCCTTGCTGATGGCTTGGCGGCGTTCGGCTTTCTGACGTTCACGCAGTCCGGTCACGAAGAGGTCCTTGTTGGATAGAGGAAATCGAGGGGGCTAGCCACAAACCCATGTGGGAGCGAGCTTGCTCGCGATAGCGGTGTGTCAGCCGCCTTATACTCAACTAACGCACCGCAATCGCGAGCAAGCTCGCTCCCACAGGATTTCTCATGGCTGACAGGGGCATGCCCTCAGCTTCCGCTAAAAATACTTAACTGGATTAAAACTTTAAAGCACATATTTGAACGCATCGTGCGGGTCCGTCTGGCGCCGCAGGCCCGAACGTCACCCACCCACACGAATACGTGGCGTAACGGACATCCCAACGCGCAGTTTCGTCGCGTCGGGCTGGTCAGGATTGATGCGAATGCGCACCGGCAGGCGCTGGACGATTTTGGTGAAATTGCCGGTGGCGTTGTGCGGTGCGACGGTCGAATAGCTGACGCCGCTGGCCGGCCCCAGGCTCTGTACAGTGCCCCGCAGCGCCTCGCCCGGCAAGGCGTCCACGGAAATTTCCACGGTTTGTCCGACCGCTACGCGCGCCAGTTGCGTCTCGCGAAAATTTGCCGTGATGTACACGGCATCGAGGGGGACTATCGCCAGCAAGGGGCTGCCTGCATTGACGAACGCACCGACCCGGAGCGATTTCTGCCCGATCGTGCCGCTGATCGGCGCGGTAATCCGAGTGTAGGAAAGTTTCAGTTCGGCGATCGCTTGCGTGGCTTCGGCGTGGGCAAGGGTCGCCGCAGCTTTTTCCAGGTCGGCCTTGAGCACGTCCACTTGTTGCCGGGCAGCCTGTAGGCCTGCCTCGCTTCGGTCCCGGCGTGCTTGCTGGATGCTCAGTTGTGCTTCGGCCTGTTGCCGCGCCTGCACGGTGCCTGAGCCATCGTTGGCCAGGTTGCGATACCGCGTCTGGTTGACAGCCGCCAGCTTGAGTTCGGCCTCGCTCGCCGCCAGCGCCGCTTGTGCCTGGCGAATGGCGGTGGCCTGCCGGGCCAGGTGTGCTTGCAGGCTCGCGATGCCGGCGCGGGCGCTGGCGACCTGGGCTTTGGCGGCGTTCACGGCGGCGATGAAATCTCGATCATCGATGGTCGCGAGCAAGTCTCCTTTGTTCACCGTCTGGTTGTCTTCGATCAACACCGAATCCACCGTGCCGGACACTTGAGGCGCTACCGTCGTGAAGTCGGCGAGCACGTAGGCGTCGTCAGTCGACTGGACTGACGCTGCGGATTCGGGACGGTTGAAATAGACAGCCCCGCTGATTGCTATGGTGAGCAGCAATACACTGATGAACTTGGCTTTCTTTGGTAATGCCATGATGGGTCAACCGTTTGAGGACGTTGGGGGCGAGGCGGCCTGGATGACAGGGGCCGGGATGAAGCTCAGGCGCAGCACGAGAGGAATCAGCAACAGGGCGAGCACCCCTAGCACGCGGTAGGCATCGGCGATCGACAGCACCAGCGATTGCTGGCTGACGAGAGTCGTCAACTGCAGCGGCGCTGGTACTGAAGGCAAGGCGTTACCGGCCAGGGCGGCCTGGTCGAGCAACATCTCTGCGTGAAAGCGTCCACGCGTGATCATCAATTGCCCGACCAGCGCAGCGCCGGCCAGTGATCCGAAGGCACGCAACGTATTGATGGTGCCCGACACGTATGGCCCTTCGGCAGGCTGCACTACGCTGGTGATCAGGAACAGCATCGAGACGACGGCCATGGGTTGCCCCAGGGCTTGGAGCGCTTGCGCCAGCACGAACTGGTCGCGATTCCAGTCGCTGGTCAATTGCGCGCCACACAGGCACGCCAGGGCAATCAGGATCAACCCGGTGGCAAAGACGAGGCGGGCATCGATCCACTTCTGATAAAGAACCAGCGCAACCAAGGGGCCCAGCACTAACTGCGGCAGCGCGACGAGCAGGCCGATGGACGCCATCTGGTACGTCCGATATTGCTGTAGCGGGCCCAGATAGCTGGCGGGCAACAGGGAGCCGGACGTCAGCACCACGAGCAGGGAAAGGAATAACGTACAGCCCAGTCCGAGGTTGCGGCGCCCGAGAATCTGCAATTTGATGAACGGTGACGGGTGATACCACTCGGTCAATAGGTAAATCGCCAGCAGCGCCAGGCCTGCCGTCAGCGACGAAGCCACCAACGGCGACTCCAGCCAGTCCAGCCGTATGCCCTGGTCCAGGGCAACCGCTATCAGGCCCAGGCCGGGCACCGCGCAGGCCATGCCCAACCAGTTGGCTTGTCCGAAGCGGTGGGCCTGGACGGGCTCCTTCGGGAGCCCCCAGCCGATCAGTCCTGCAGCAAGGCAGGTCAGGGGAATGATCTGCCAGTACACCCAGCGCCAATCCTGCAAGCCATCCGTCCAGTAACCGGCGAGCCAGATGGACAGGTTGGGCGCGAACGTCGCAGTCATTGCGTACAACGCCAGTCCGTATAGCCGTATGGGAGGCGGCAAGAACTTCAGGGCGGCCATCATCAGCAACGGAATCGTCGTGCCACTGGCGATGCCTTGGGCGAAGCGCAGCGTCAGCAGCAGTTCCAGGTCGCGGACAAAGGGCAGCATCACGGCGAGCATCGTACAGGCAGCCAGCACCCAAAGTTCAAGACGACGGACCGAGAAGGTGACGGCGAACCATGCGGAAAAGGGCATGGCGATCAGCTCCCCGGCGCTGTAGGCCGTGGTGAGCCAGGAGGCGTCGTCCAGACCAAAGCCCAATGCGCCCCTCAAATCCGCGAGTGCCAGCGCGCCAACCCGGATGTTCAGTCCCGCCATCATCGCCGCGAGGAAAATCCCCAGCAAACCGATCAGTGGCCGTTTCGAGTCTGTTGCCTGAGGCAGTTGGCTGATGGCAACCGCCGCTGGCGACAAGGCCATGCCGTTCATCGAACCTGCTCCGGAGCCCAACCGCCACCCAGGGATTTATAGAGATTGACCACGGTGAGGGTGGCATTGGTCGTGCTGGCATTGAGGCGGGTCTGGCTGGCGAGCACATTGAGTTGCGCAGTGAGGACGCTGAGATAGTCGGCGGCGCCTTGTTCGTAACCCCGTTCGGCGGCGTGGAGTGCCTGCCTGTTCTGCTCGTATGAAACCAGCAGCTCGTCATGCTCGCGTTGTTGGGCAGCCCAGGCATCCAGGGCGTTGTCTATTTCATGCCAGGCTTGCAACACGGTCTGGCGATAGGCGAGCGCGGCAGCCTTTTGCTGTGATTCGGTCAAGGTCAGGCGCTGTTTCAAACGCCCGCCCTGGAAAATGGGCAAGTAGACCGTCGGCCCGACGGAGAACGTGCGCGAGTCCCAGCTGGTCAGGTCACCGCTGTTAAACGCTTCTACGCCGACCCGTCCTTTCAAGCCAATGCGTGGATAGAAATCAGCCTTTGCGACGCCGATGGCTGCCGTGGCGGCGTGCAGTTGCGCTTCGGCGCGCAGGATATCGGGACGCCGGTGGGCCAGTTCGGACGGCACGCCGAGCGGAACGCGCGTGGGCAGCGACGGCAGGGGCATGGCTTCGCGCAGCTGTGCATCGAGGGCGCGGGGTTGTTCGCCCAACAGCAGCGCGAGGGCATTCATCTGTGCGTTACGACGCTGGGCCAGTTCAGGCAACAGGGCCTTGACCGCTGCCAGTTGCGCGCGAGCGGAGGAGGTTTCGAAGCGTGTCGCCACGCCGTTGCGTTCGCGGCTTTCGGCCAGGGCCAGGGTGCGTTCGGCAACGGCCTGGTTCTGCCGGGCAATGTCCTGTTGCGCTTGGGTCCCGCGCAACTGCAAGTAGGTCCGCGCGACTTCGGCGGATAAGGCCACCCGCGCGGCTTCGCGATCATACAGCGTGGCCTCGACAGTCGCGGCCGCGCCTTCGCGCAGGCGCTGGGCGCGACCCCATAGATCGATTTCCCAACCGGCGTCGAAACCCAGTTGCCAGAAATTCTGCGGGGCGGTGGGGGCACCGAGCGCTGCGGACTTGCCGTTCTCGCTCAGGCCCTCACGGGCATAGCTGGCATTGGCGCCTACCTCCGGCAACAGTTGCGACGCGGCGATGCCCAGCTGAGCACGGCTTTGCTCGATGCGTTCGGACGCCATTTGCAGGTCGAGGTTTCCTTCCTGGGCCCTGGCCTGCAACTGAGTGAGCAAGCCATCGTTGAACAGTAGCCACCATTGCGCGGGCACTTCGCCCGACGTGGGAAAGGGGCCGGTATGCGCCTGGCGAGGCTCCAGTTGCGCAGCGTCCAGTCCGCCTTCAGGCCTGACAAAGTCCGGGCCGACCATGCAACCTGCCAGGCAAGCAGCGCCGAGTGCGGCAATGACGCCGCAGAAACGCCTGAAAAAGTGTTGAGGTAAATCATGAGAGCCCGACATAGCCTGTTCCCCGGAGCGTTGCACGCCGCTCGAATAGCGTCCGCGGTGGGGCGAAAAATCCAGAGCGGTGGTCTACACACCGCCAGTGCATGTTATGAGCGGGCTCCTCGGGGCGCACTTCTGCATCGGTTCAGCGAAACCATACGTGGGTGCAAGGGGGGTTATACGCAGGTATATCGAGGGCGAAAAAAAGCCGCCCAGACGGTCAATGGCGCTGACGCAGGGCACTGTCGATACACTCCAGCAACCTGTTGGCATCGCAGGGCTTGGGCAGGCAAGCGACCAACCCTGGAACATTGGCGGCCAGTTGGGGGTAAGCGGTAATGAACAGCGTGGGAATGCGCCAGCCTCTTTCAACCAGATGCCGATGCAACTCGATGCCACTCATGCGCGGCATCTGGATGTCGCAAACCAGGCAGTGCGTCTGCCCGGGCGCTTTAGCGTCGAGGAACTCCAAGGCTCCGGGATAGGTGCGCACGGCGTAACCGCTGGATCGCAACAGGTTATCGAGCGCCGCGCGAACGGATTCGTCGTCATCGACTACCGCAATCGTGGGTTTGTCCTGCAGGGGGGTAGCTGGCATGAGGATCGCTCGTAATGGCGCCTATCTTCACTTCACCATACGCGGTCCCGCCGGGTGCAAAAGTATACCTGTGTATACCTTGCTAAGACCAAAGGAGCGACGCTGGATACCCGGAGAGTAATGATCGCGGCGTAATTTCCAATAGACTGGCGCGGCATCGTCGACGGGCTTGGCGATCAATGGCCAGGTTGGTGGTCATCTGCGATCCGGAAAAATTTGGGAAGGAAACGGGCGAAGCGCTAATCTTGACGATGGCAACACGATCCGTCCCGGAACCCGACACGACGTTTTCCCGTCGAGTCGCCGGCGCAGCCATGGAAGCCGCATCAACGCGGCGGCATCGGCAATCGCGATATGACACTGGATGCCAGCTCGACGGCAGATGTGACAGAAACATACTTTTGCTCCAGTGCCGATGGATAAACAGCATGCAGACACAATGGGACGATGGCGAGCGTATCTTCACTCGGGAGCGACGCTCGGTGGGCGCAGGCGATGGCAGTGTCCTGGTGGCGCGGCCCGCCACGGCGCAACCTCGTCCGGACTGTCTCGACCGTCTCGCCCATGAGTTCGACTTGCGGGACGAGTTGGACGCCGCATGGTCGGCGAAGCCTGTGCAGCTGGTCCGTGAAGGCGCCCAGGTGCAACTGATGCTCAGCGACCCAGGCGGCTTGCCCCTGGTGCACTTGCTGACATCGCCCCTGGAAATCACCCGATTCTTGCAACTTGCAGTGAGCATCGCCGTGGCATTGGGCAAGCTTCATCAGCGCGGCCTGATCCATAAGGACATCAAGCCCAGCCACATCCTGGCCGATTGCGATGACGGACAGGCCAGGCTCACCGGGTTCGGCCTTGCGTCGCGCTTGCCTCGCGAGCGGCAGGCTCCTGAAACTCTGGCCGGCACGCTGGCCTACATGGCGCCCGAACAGACCGGAAAAATGAATCGCTCGATCGACGCGCGCAGCGATCTTTATTCCTTTGGTGTCACGCTTTACCAGATGTTGACCGGCTCGCTGCCATTCACTGCCTCTGATCCGATCGAATGGGTGCACTGCCATATCGCCAAACAACCCTTGTCGCCCAAAGAGCGGATCGAAACCATTCCCGAGGCGCTTTCCCGGATCGTCATGAAGCTGTTGGAAAAGACCGCCGAGGAGCGCTACCAGACGGCTGCGAGTGTCGAACACGACCTGCGCCAGTGCCTGGCGCAGTGGCGGCAAGGGCGGCGTATCGAGGCTTTTGCGCTGGGCGAGCAGGGCAGTTCCGACCGGTTGCTGATTCCAGAAAAACTCTATGGGCGAGAACGCGAAGTCCAGGCGCTGGTCGATGCGTTCGGCCGCGTCGTCGACAACGGCGTGGCGGAACTCGTTTTGGTGGCGGGCTATTCCGGTATCGGCAAGTCCTCGGTGGTCAATGAACTGCATAAGGTGCTCGTGCCGCCACGGGGACTGTTTGCCAGCGGTAAATTCGATCAATACCGACGGGATATTCCTTATTCAACGCTGGTTCAAGCGTTCCAGAGCCTGGTGCGCATGCTCTTGGGCAAGAGCGATGCCGAACTGGCCGGTTGGCGAGACGCATTGCAGGCGGCGTTGGGCCCTAACGCACGGCTGATGACGGACCTCATTCCCGAACTGCGGCTTATCCTCGGCGAGCCTCCTGCGGTCCCGATACTCGATCCTCAGCAGGAGCAGCGGCGCTTCCTGCTGGTGTTGCGGCGTTTCATCGGTGTGTTCGCCCGACGGGAGCATCCGCTCGCGCTGTTTCTCGACGATCTGCAATGGCTTGATGCGGCGACGCTGGATTTGCTGGACGACTTGTTGACCAGCGACGACGTCCGCTATCTGCTGCTGGTCGGGGCCTACCGCAGCAATGAGGTCGATGAGTCACATCCGCTGGCAGGCAAACTGAAGACGCTGCGTGACGCGGGAAAGGTCAGCGAGCTCACGCTGGCACCGCTTGCCAAGGGCCATATCGAGCAGTTGGTTGCCGAGGCACTGCACGATGAGCCGGCGCGTATCGAACCCCTGGCGCAGCTTGTGTTGGACAAGACCGCTGGCAACCCTTTCTTCGTCATTCAGTTCCTGCAGGCGCTCGCCGACGAGGGACTGTTGGCGTTCGATCACGGCGCTCGGCGTTGGTGGTGGGACCCGGACCGTATCCATGCCAAGGGCTATACCGACAATATCGTGGACCTGATGGTCGATAAGTTGGCCCGCCTGCCGGCAAACACACAACAAGCCCTGCAGCAGCTTGCCTGCCTGGGCAACGCCTGTGGGCTCAAGTCGCTGGCGATCGTGCTGGAAATCCCCAGGACGCAAATCCGAGCGGTTTTCTGGGAGGCGATTCGCCAGGAATTGGTCGAGCGGCGCGACGGTGCGTACGGGTTTGTCCATGACCGCATCCATGAAGCCGCCTATTCGATGATTCCTGTCGACTTACGCCCCCAGCTGCATTTGAAAATTGGCCGAACGTTGGCCAGACAAACATCCTCCCAGGCGCGTGATGAAGTGATTTTCGACATCGTGGGTCAGCTCAACCTCGGCGCCGCGTTGCTCACGGACCCTGCCGAGCGCGAGGAGCTGGCGGCGCTCAACCTGCTGGCCGGCCAACGGGCCAAGGCGTCAACGGCCTATGCGTCGGCACTCAACTATCTGAGCATCGGGGTCCGGCTGTTGGGCGACGACTGTTGGGCACATCGACACGGGCTTGTTTTCGCCCTGGAACTGAACCGGGCCGAATGTGAGTTCCTGACCGGCCAGCTCGCGGTCGCCGACGAGCGCCTGACGATGTTGTCGGACCGTGCCGTGACGTTGAGTGAGCGCGCCAGTGTCGCGTGTTTGATGATGGACGTGTATTTGCTCATGGACCGCAGCGATGGCGCGGTCGCGGTCTGTCTCGCCTACCTGCGGCACGTCGGTATCCAATGGTCCTCCCAGCCGAGCGACGAGGCGGTGCGCGAGGAATACGACCGGATCGGAACGCTGCTGGAGGGCCGCGCAATCGAGGACCTCATCGACTTGCCGATCATGGAAGACGCGACGTCGCTGGAAACCGTCAATGCGCTGGGCAAGCTGTTCGCCCCAGCCTTGCAAAGTGACGCAAACCTGGCGGACTTGTTGATCTGCAAGGCGATTACCCTCAGTCTGGAACGGGGCAACTGTGATGCTTCATGCGTGCTCTACGCCAACCTGTTCAGGGTCGCGGGGCGGCGCTTTGGTGACTATGAGGTCGGCTTCCGATTTGGCCAGCTTGGCTGCGACCTGGTCGAACAGCGTGGCCTGAAAAGGTTCGAGGCCAGCACCTATCTGTGTTTCTCATGCTTCGCGGTGCGCTGGATGCGGCCCGTGGGCGAATGCCGCGACCTGTTGCGTCGTTCGTTTGCGGCGGCGAACCGGATCGGCGACCTGCCGTATGGCGCCTATGCGGGTAATAACCTCACCGCGGACCTGCTCTTTGCTGGCGAGTCGCTGGCCGAAGTGCAAGGGGAGGCTGAACGAGGGTTGGCATATGCCAAGAAGGTGCAGTTCGGGCTGGTGACTGACTTTATCGTCACCCAATTGCTGTTGATCCGGATGCTCCGAGGGCAGACGCCAACCTTCGGCCGTCTGGACGATGACGGGCAGGACGAGCCAACGACGGAAACCCTTTTGTCCGGCAATCCCGACCTGGTCCTCGCCGAATGCCTGTACTGGGTGCGCAAGCTGCAGGCCCGCTACATGGCCGATGAGCCTTTAGCGGCATTGGCCGCCGCCGAAAAGGCGCAGCGGTTGCTCTGGGTTTGCCAAGCGTTTTTTGAAGAGGCCGAATTCCATTTTTTTGCAGCCCTGGCCCATGCTGCCGTCTGCGCCGACGCCCCTGCGCATGAGCAGGGGCAACACGTGAACGCGATGATGGCGGCGCATCAACAGCTCCAGGCCTGGGCGCAACAGTGCCCGGACAACTTCGCGAGCCGCGCCGCACTGGTGGGGGCGGAGATTGCCCGCGTCGAAGGGCGCCTGATCGAAGCCGAGTTGCTCTATGAACACGCCATGGAGGCCGCCCGGGAAAGCGGTTTTATGCCTATCGAGGCGCTGGCCAACGAACGGGCTTCACGGTTCTATGCCGGGCGCGGCCTGGAGAAAATCGCTCGCATGTACATGCAGGATGCCCGCTATGGCTATCTGCGCTGGGGGGCTGATGGCAAGGTTCGTCAGCTTGAAGCCCGATACCCATGGCTGAGGGATAAGGAGCCCGCGCCCGATCCGGCCTCGACGATGGCCACGCCCGTGCAGCAGCTGGATATCGCGACCGTCCTGAAAGTCTCCCAGGCCGTGTCGGGTGAAATCGTCCTGGAAAAGCTGATTGATCGGGTCATGGCCACGGCCATCGAACAGGCCGGCGCCGAACGCGGCTTGTTGATCCTGGCCGGCGACGGTGGGCACCGGATCGCAGCGCAAGCGACGACGGGCGGCAACACCTTGCAACTGCATGATATCCCGGTCAGTCCGGAGCTGTTGCCGGAGTCGATTCTTTACCATGTGCTGCGAACCCAGGAGAGTGTTTTTCTTGACGACGCCACGGCGCCGGTCGCCGCGCCGTTTGCCACCGATCCCTACCTGCTTGAGCGGCGCGTGCGTTCGGTGCTCTGCCTGCCGCTGATCAACCAGGCCACGCTCGTCGGCGTGCTCTACCTGGAAAACAGCCTTGCCGCCCACGTATTCAGTCCGACGCGTATCGCCATCTTGAACCTGGTGGCGTCCCGTGCGGCCATCTCATTGGAAAATGCCCGTTTGTATCGTGAGGTGGCCGAGCGCGAAGCGAAAATCCGGCGCCTCGTCGATGCCAATATCATCGGAATTCTCGTGTGGAATGCCGAGGGCGACATCATTGAAGCCAATGACGCTTTCCTGCGCATGGTGGGTTACGAGCGAGAGGACCTGGTCTCCGGTCGCCTGCGCTGGCGGGACCTGACGGTGCCCGAGTATCGAGAGTTGAGCGAGCGCTCATTGGCCCAGGCCCTGCTGACCGGACAGGCCTGTCCGTACGAGAAGGAATATTGGCGCAAGGATGGCAGTCGTCTGCCGGTCATCGTTGGCCTGGCCGTGTTCGAAGCGGGCAGTGGGGAAGGCGTGGCCTTTGTATTGGACCTGACCGAGCGCAGGCAGGCGGAGGAAAAAATCCGTGAAAGTGAACGCTGCTATCGCGAGGTGCAGACGGAGCTGGCGCATGCGAACAGGGTAGCGACCATGGGGCAGTTGGTCGCCTCGATTGCCCATGAAGTCAATCAGCCGATTGCCGCGACCATCCTCAATGCCGACGCCGCGTTGCGTTGGCTCAATGCCCAGCCACCCGAGATCGAGGAGGTCAGGCAAATACTGGGACACCTGGTCCTGGACGCCAATCGGGCCGCTGACGTGCTGGGACGGATTCGCCAGCATATCCGCAAGGCGCCGCCACAGAAGGGGCCCGTGGACATCAACGCGGCGATTGAGGAGATGATCGAGTTCAGCCGATTTCAGATCATCAAGAGCGGCGCTTCGATACAAACACAGCTGGCCGACGCCTTGCCTTCCATCGAGGGCGATCGCGTGGAGTTGCAGCAAGTGTTGCTCAACCTGATCATGAACGCGCTGGAGGCCATGGCCGGGGTCGATGAAGGCGATCGGCACCTGCTGATCTGCTCCGCGCGGGATGATGATGGATACGTCAGGGTGACGGTGAGCGATTCGGGACCGGGTTTCGCCCCGGAATGCACGGAGCAGGTGTTTACGTCGTTCTACACCACCAAACCTACCGGGCTCGGGCTGGGTTTATCCATCTGCCGATCGATCATCGAGGCCCATGGTGGCTGCTTGACAGCCGGTGCCAATCCACCCCGTGGTGCCACGGTGGAGTTCACGCTGCCCATCCAACGCTGCTGAACGCCTGAAGCCCTAATACCTAGGTTTACCGACCGCATATCAATCGATCAGCGAAGCAATCCCTTGTACAAATGATCCCCGCCAACCCGCGCGATAGATTGATCGCACGGGTTGCGGAGTATCTGGCAATGAAACTGACAGCCATCGTAGCGGATGAGTTTTCATCCCTTCGTTCAATCGTGCTTATTTGCCTGGCGCTGATCACTACGAATGTTTTCTATCGTTTGAGCGTGTCCATGTCGTCAGGTTGCCTGTCCTTGGAGCCTCGCCAGTACGCTGGGCGGCCCGGCGCATTGGCGAATGTCCCGTTGGAGCCGGTCGATGTCATGGCCGTCGACCAGGTGCCGTTGGGTGCGCACCTGGTGAGCCCGTGCCGGTTCTATCTGCATCACGGCATTTACCTGGGCGATGGAAAAGTCGCCCACTATTCAGGGCTCGGCGGCTCGCTGAAGGCGGGACCGATTGAAGTCACCGGTCTTGAACGTTTTGCCAGTGGCAAGCCCCTCTGGATAGTTCGCGAGGCTGGTCAGTATCGTGCCGATGAAATTGTCCATCGGGCGCGTTCGAGATTGGGAGAAAACCAGTACCGGCTGTTCTCCAACAACTGCGAACATTTCTGCACCTGGTGCCTGACCGGGAAAAGCTACAGTGTGCAACTCAATGCTTGCTGGCGTCGTCCACGGGAGTTTTTTGCATCGATCACGGCCTTGGGAGACAACTTCGTCGCGTAGCGCCTGGATCAGGCGTGGCACGCGTTGGGGCTGAAGGCCCTGTGCTAGACTTTTTTGTCCATTACACGAGGGGAACGTGCATGAGCGGCAACTCCAAATCCAATGAGCCGGGCAGCGACAGTTCCGTAGTGTTCGTCATCGATGATGACGCCTCCATTCGCAATGCGCTGAGCAATCTCCTGCGCTCTGTTGGCATGCCCGTCGAGACGTTCGCCTCCACCGCAGAGTTTCTCCAGCGGCCCCAGTCCGACGGTGCCAGTTGCCTGGTGCTCGATGTCCGATTGCAGGGCAGCAGCGGACTGGATTTCCAGCGCCAGTTGGCGGCATCGAATATCAGGATTCCCATCATCTTTATCACCGGTCACGGCGACATTGAAATGTCCGTCAAGGCGATGAAAGCCGGTGCCATGGATTTCCTGGCCAAACCTTTTCGCGAACAGGACTTGCTGGACGCCGTCTCAGCGGCACTCCAGGCCGACGTCAAGCGAAGGGAAGTAGAGCAGCAACTTTCAGGCCTGCACGCCCGTTACCAGACACTGACGGCCCGCGAGAAAGAAGTCATGGCCCTGGCGGCCAAGGGACTGATGAACAAGCAGATCGCCGGGCAGATGAACCTGAGCGAGATCACCGTGAAAATCCATCGCGCCCACGCCATGAAAAAAATGCATGCCAAGTCGTTCGCCGACTTGGTGCGAATGGCTGAAACCCTCGGCGCAGAGCCTGCTTGACGGGCCAAACGCCATTACTCGTTGGCGAAATCAGGCAAAAAGGCGGCGCTCACAGGTAACTGACTCGGGCGTGTAGGCGGGTAACGTGGCTCAACGGTTTACCGCAGAGCCAACTTCACGAGGGATTGGATCAGACATCCAGGGTGTGCCGCTTTCAGGAGGAGCGAAAACCAACCAGCACCGACAGTCCCTCGACACGCCTCACTGTCGATAAGAGAACAACAATGACCAGCCCGACCTTCAAGGATTCGAACGGCCACCTGGCGCAGGGCTTCAAGCCTCGTCACGTCACCATGCTTTCAATTGCCGGGATTATCGGCGCAGGCCTGTTTGTCGGATCGGGCCATGCCATCGCCGCCGCAGGCCCCGCCGTGATGCTGGCGTATCTTTTTTCCGGCCTGCTGGTGGTGCTCGTCATGCGCATGCTCGGCGAGATGGCGGTGGCGCGGCCGGATACCGGCTCCTTTTCCACCTACGCCGACCAGGCGATCGGGCGCTGGGCCGGCTTCACCATCGGTTGGCTGTATTGGTGGTTCTGGGTACTGGTGATTCCCATCGAGGCACTGGCCGCCGGTCATGTGCTGAACCAATGGTTTCCCTCCGTCGATGCGTGGCTGTTCGCTTCGGTGTCGATCATCGCCTTGGCGGTGACGAACCTGTTCAGCGTCTCCAAATACGGTGAATTCGAGTTCTGGTTCGCCATGGCCAAGGTGGTGGCGATCATCGGTTTCATCTCCCTGGGCTTCGCGGTCTTGATGGGCTGGATTCCCGAGCGCGAGGCCAGCGGCTTGAGTCGCTTGATGGACGAATATGGCGGCTTCGCGCCCAATGGCTTGTCTGCCGTGGTCGGAGCCTTCATCACCATCATGTTCAGCTTCATCGGCACGGAAGCGGTGACCATTGCTGCCGCCGAATCCAGCAACCCCGCGCAGAACATTGCCAAGGCCACCCGCTCGGTGATCTGGCGTATCGGCGTTTTCTACCTGCTGTCGATCTTCGTGGTTATTTCCGTGGTGCCGTGGAACGATCCGCAGTTGGCGTCGGTGGGTTCCTATCAAAGGGCCTTGGAACTGATGAACATTCCCCATGCCAAGTTCATGGTAGACGTGGTGGTGCTGATCGCCGTGGCCAGTTGCATGAACTCCTCGATCTACATCGCCTCGCGCATGCTCTATTCCCTGGGCCGGCGAGGCGATGCGCCGAAGGCGGCGGAAGTGACCTCGGCCGCTGGGGTACCCAGGGCCGCAGTGATTGCCAGTACGGTGTTGGGGTTGGGCATCACCGTGTTCAGCTATTTCATGCCGGCCGGGTTGTTCCAGTTCCTGCTCGCCAGCTCCGGCGCCATCGCGTTGCTGGTGTACCTGGCGATCGCCGTGTCGCAGTTGCGCATGCGCCGCAAGCTGGTCCGGCAAGGCGTCGAGCTGGGCTTTCGCATGTGGTTGTTCCCGTGGCTCACCTGGGCGGTGATCGTGTTCATCTGCGCGGCCCTGGCGGTGATGATGGTAACGCCCGAGCACCGCAGCGAGGTGAGCACCACCCTTGGCCTGGCCTTGGTCATTTCCTTTATCGGCCTGGTGACGGCGCGGCAATCGGCGCAGCCTGAAGAAGCGGTGTCCCTGGGTTAACACTACAAACCCGTGGGAGCGAGCTTGCTCGCGATAGCGGTGTGGCAGTCAAATCCCAGCCACTGACCCGACGCCATCGTCGGATCGCCGCCCGGAGCAAGCTCGCTCCCACAGGGACCTGCGTCTCATCCCCTCGTTTTTCACCGTCCCCCGAAAATCCCTCATTCCCCTCTGGCACTTACCTTTGGCAGCGTTGTCAGTAGTTGGCGCTCGTACGGGTGGAGTTCGCCACAGATGGCGACAATGTCAGCAGGATGACGCTCTTTTTTTGACGCCTTCGGGCTAATGACTCGCATGGATTGCATCGGGACGGTTATTTCTTTTGCGGGTTGACACTCTATGGGTTTGCTCCTTGATCCACGGCACGACATCGACGCCGCATTGTTGAGCTATCGCCGGGTGTTCTGGTCCCTGGCGTTGTTCAGTGGCGTGATCAATCTGCTGGTGCTGGTGCCGTCGCTCTACATGATGCAGGTCTACGACCGGGTCCTCACCAGTCGCAACGAAACCACGCTGTTCATGCTGACCTTGATCGCCCTCGGGCTGTTCATGTTCAGTGCGCTGATCGAGTGGGTGCGCGGCGAGGTGATGATCCGCATGAGCGCCGGGTTGGACGACGCCTTGGGCGAGCGGATCTTCGACGCGGCGTTTGCCCGCAGCCTGCGCGAGCACAACGCCAACCCGGCGCAAGTGCTCACCGACCTTGCCACCTTGCGACAACTGATCACCGGCCAGGGCCTGATCGCCTTGCTCGATGCGCCGTGGCTGCCGATCTTCCTGCTGGTGGCGTTCATCTTCCACCCGTGGTTCGGCGTGCTGACCCTGGTGCTCGCGTTGACGCTGATCGGCCTGGCGCTGTGGGGCGAACTGGCGACCCGAGGGCGCCTGGGGGAGGCCAACCGGCTGGGGGTGCAGTCGTCGATCTACGTCAACAGCACGCTGCAGAACGCCGAAGTCATCCAGGCCCTGGGCATGCTCGGGCCGCTACGCCAGCGTTGGAGCCTGTTGCAACAACGCATCATTGCGGCGCAGGCCCACGCCAGCGATCGCGGTGCGCGCATCACCTCGGCGACGCGGTTCGTGCGGATTTCCGGGCAATCCCTGGCCTTGGGATTGGGCGCGCTCCTGGTGCTCGAAGGGCAGTTGTCGGCGGGGATGATGATCGCCATGTCGTTGCTGTTGGGGCGTGCCCTGGCGCCGGTGGAAATCGCCATCGGCTCGTGGAAGCAATTCAACAGCGGCCGCCAGAGCTACCAGCGCCTGAGCCAACTGTTGGCGCAACACCCCCGTGATCGCTTGCGCATGCCATTGCCGCCACCCACCGGCGCGCTGCGCCTGGAGCAAGTGTATGTGGGGCCGCCCGGGGCTTCGCAGCCGATTTTGCGGGGCATCAATTTCAGCCTGGGCAAGGGCGAAGTGCTCGCGGTGGTCGGCCCCAGTGCCAGCGGCAAGTCGACCTTGGCTCGCGCGTTGGTGGGCGTGTGGCCGGCCATCGGTGGATCGGTGCGCCTGGACGATGCCGAGATCAGCCAGTGGTCCCATGATGCGCTGGGGCCGTACCTCGGCTATCTGCCCCAGGACATCGAGCTGTTCGATGGCAGCGTCGCCGACAACATCGCCCGTTTCGGCGAGCAGGACGCCGACAAGATCATCGCCGCCAGCCGCCACGCGGGCATCCACGAAATGATCCTGCGCTTCCCCAAGGGTTACGACACGCCGCTGGGGCCTGGTGGACTTGGCCTGTCCGGCGGGCAGAAGCAACGCCTGGGCCTGGCCCGCGCGCTGTATGGCAGCCCGTCGCTGATCGTGCTCGACGAACCCAATTCCAATCTGGATGAAGCCGGCGAACTGGCGCTGGTGCAGGCCATCGGCGTGCTCAAGGCTGCCGGCAGTACCGTGGTGTTGATCACCCATCGGCCCAACGTGCTGGCAGTGGTCGATCACATCCTCGTGCTGAAGGACGGTACTCAACAAGCGTTCGGGCCGCGGGACCGGGTGCTCAAGGCGCTGATGCCGGGACCGAGGCCGGCGGCTGTGCGGGAGGCAAGCAAGGATGCGTGATTTGAAATCGGCCGCACCGGCCCACGGTGAGCATGGCCTGAGTGTGCTCAGCAGCAACACATTGCCCAGCGCCAGCACCGATGCGGGCGGGGCGGCGCGCTACGGCGTGGTGTTCCTCGCCCTGGCCCTTGGCGGCTTTCTGCTTTGGGCGTGCCTGGCACCGCTCGACCAAGGCGTGGTGGGCAGCGGCACCGTGGTGGTGGCGGGTGAACGCAAGGCCGTGCAGTCGCTGGTTGGTGGGGTCGTGGAAAAACTGCTGGTCAGTGACGGTGACCGCGTCAGCCAAGGGCAATTGTTGGTGCAGCTCAACACGGTGCAGGCGCAATCGCAGCTGGACGTGACCCTTGGCAAACTGCTCAACGATCGCAGCATCGAGGCGCGGTTGATGGCCGAGCGTTTGGGCGCCGATGACATCCAGTGGCCGCAGCAATTGCTGGAGCGCGCTGACGAGCCCCGCGTCAAGGCGGCCATGGCCCTCCAGAGCCAACTGTTCCTGACCCGTCGCGCCGAGCTCGGCAGTCGCTTGCAGATCATCGAGCATGAAATCGGCGCCTTGCAGCAGCAGTTGCAGGGCTATGAAGGCGTCAAGCGCAACTACGATGCGCAGATGCGGTTCCAGCAGCAGGAACTCGTCGGCCTGCGTGACCTGGCCCGGGAGGGCTACGTGCCGCGCAACAAGCTCTTCGAGGCCGAGCGCAATGCGGCGCAACTGGCCGGGCAGATCGCCTCGGGTGTCGGTGATGTCGGCCGCACGCGCCAGGCCATCAATGAAAGTCGGCTCAAGGCCTTGCAGGCGCAGCAGGAGTTCCGGCGTGATGCTGAAACCCAGCTCAGCGAGGTGTCGGCCGAGGCCGCGGGGTATGCCGATCAGATCCGAGCCTTGCAGTTCGAAGTCGACAATGGCGCGATCCGCGCGCCCGTGGCGGGGCAGGTCATGGACTTGGCCATCCACACGGTGGGCGGTGTTGCCCAGGCCGGACAGACCTTGATGCAGGTAGTGCCACTGGACGCGCCGATGGCGATCACCGCGCGTTTCGAGCCGCTGATGGCCAACAAACTGCGCCCCGGTTTGCCGGTGCATGTGCATTTCACCGCGCTGCAACGGGTGGACACGCCGACCGTGACCGGCACGGTCACCACCGTGTCGGCGGATCAGTTGATCGACCAGCAGACGCACCAGCCGTACTTCTCCGCCAAGGTCGAGATTCCCGCCGAGACCGTTGTCTCGCTGCAGGACGCCGGGCTGCTGGTGCGTCCGGGGATGCTCGCCGACGTCACCGTGGTGACGGGTGAACGGACCTTGATGAATTACCTGATGAAACCGTTGCGCGAACGCTTGCTGGCTGCCTTCAAAGAGGAATGAGCATGACCGACCGTTGCCGTTACGGCGTCCGTGTGCTGTTGAGCTTGTGCACCAGTTGGGCGGTGATCGGCCCGGCCTGGGCGGCCGAGGGTGGGCTGAGCCTGACGGCCGCCTATGACGCTTCGCGCCTCAACGACCCGACCTTGCAAACCGCGACCCATGCCTTCGACGCGTCGCGCCAGGAAGAGGCGATTGGTCGGGGTGGGCTTTATCCGCAGGTGTCGTTGTCGTCGCGCTATGGGTATGGCGGGCGTACCGATGGCGGTGACGACCGCAGCTATGTCAACAGCAACGACTACCAGGCGAACAGCGTGACGTTGGCGGCGCAGCAACCGCTCTATGACAAGGGGCGCTGGGCGGCCTATCAAGAAGGCAAGGCGCGGGGCGCGCTGGGCAGCCAGCAGTTCGACGTGGCCGGCCAGGCCTTGTTCGATCGGGTCGCCAAGGGCTATTTCGATGTCGCCCGTGCCGAGAACGAACTCAAGCTGATCGCCCAGCAAAAAGCCGCGATCCGTGGCTTGGTCGTCCAGAGCAAAAAACTCTATGAGGGCGGCCAAGGGGCGATCACCGACATCGACGAAGCCCAGGCCCGGCTCGATCTGGTGGAGGCCCAGGAAACCGAAGCCCAGGCCCGTCGCGTGGCGGCGTTGCGGGCGCTGTCCGGGCGGGCGAGCGTGCCCATCGACGACATCCAGCCGATGCGCGAAGAGTTGCCCGCCGGCACGCCTATCCCGCCGGAGCAGGATTTGCCGTACTGGACGGCGATCGCCCGTGAAGCCAGCCCTGAATTGGCGGCGCGGTTGGCGGCCGTGAAAGTCGCCGAGGCCCAGGCCGACAGCCAGCGGGCCGGGCACTATCCGACGCTGTCGCTGACCACGCAGTTGACCCGCCGGGAAACCCGCCAGTACCAGGAACTCGATCCGCGCCAGGACTCGTACTACGTTGGGGTGCAGCTGGACATTCCGCTGTATCGCGGCGGCGCGGTGCGCGCTTCGGTGGCCAAGGCCGAGGCGCAACTGGCCGGCGCCCAGTCCGACTACGACGTGCAGCGTCAGCAATTGGCCGAGTCCATCGAGACCGATTACCTGGGCGTGGTGGCGGGGTTCGCCAAGAGCAAGGCCATGCAACGGGCGGTGGAGTCCAACCAGCGGGCGCTGACCTCTACCGAAAAGGGTTTCCAGGGCGGCGTGCGTTCGACCGTCGACATCCTCGATGCCCAGCAACGACTCTTCCAGGCCCGCCGGGATTTGCTCAGCACCAAGCTGGACATGCTGCAAAGCTACGTGAGCCTGCACACCCACACGGGCCAGATGAACCGCGCGGTGCTGGAACAGGTGCAAAGTTTGTTCTGAGAGCAAGGTGCGGGAACAGATCTTTTGTGGCGAGGAAGCTTGCTCCTGCCGGGCTCCGTAGGAGCTGGCGAAGCCTGCGATCTTTTGATCTTTCGCTTAGGGTCCAAGTGTTCTTGAAAAGATCGCAGCCTCGCTTCGCTCGGCAGCTCCTACGGGCCCAGCGAGGATAAATCCCCTCGCCACGGATTGCGGGCGGCTTGACCCACCGTGGCGAGGGAGCTTGCTCCCGTTGGCTGCGAAGCAGCCTCAAAAGCTCAATCAGGCAGTAAAGTCACTGGCATGCAGCTCCTTGACGCCCACCAGGGCGAGTTCGAACTCGGCGGTGGCGTCGGCGTTGGTACTGCCGTAGAGGATGCCGTCGACAAACCGCAACTGGCCGGTGGCGTTGGTGGTGTCGAAGGCGTTGCTGCCGATGAAGGTGAACGCATCGTGGGTGGCGGTCAGCGGGTTGGCGTCGAGGCCGGTGAGGTCGAGTTTATCCAACTCGGTGGTCTTGAACCCGTTGATCACGTCCCGTGCCGCGCCGACGCCCATGTCCGACAGCGCGCCAAACGCATAGGTGTCCGCGCCCGTGCCCCCCGTGAGGTTATCGGTGCCCGCGCCGCCAATCAGCCGGTCATCGCCCGAGCCGCCCACCAAGGTGTCGTTGCCCGCGCCACCGTTGAGGATGTTTCCGGCGCTGTTACCCGACAGCGTGTCAGCGTAGGCACTGCCGGTCAGGTTCTCGATGAACTTCAAAGTGTCCAGCCCCGAACCCACGGTGTTCTGCTGCGCAGACGTCGACAGATTCACGGTCACCCCGGCCAGGGCCCGCTCGAACGACACCGTGTCGTTGCCATCGCGTCCGTCGAGGATGTTGTCGCCGGCACCGGCGAACAGCGTGTTGTCCAGTGCGTTACCGGTCCCGTTGGCGGCGCCGGCGCTGTCGATGTACAGGTTCTCGACGTTGTTGCCCAAGGTGTAGGCCGCCAGGCTGCTGTGGACGCTGTCCTTGCCGCCGGACACCGGATTGCTGCTGGTCTCGATCACCGTGTCGCTGGCGTTGTCGACGTAGTACGTGTCGTTACCGTCGCCGCCGCTCATGCTGTCGGCCCCCGCAGCGCCATCGAGCACGTTGTTGGCAACGTTGCCGGTGATGAAGTTGCGCCGCTCGTTGCCGGTGCCGTCGATGTCCGACACGCCGGTCAGCACCAGGTTTTCCAAGTTGGCGCCCAAGGTCCAACTCACCGACGCCTGCACCGTATCGATCTGCGAGGTCGAAGTGTTGGTTTCCACCACGCTGTCGAACGCGTTGTCGACGATGTAGATGTCGTTGCCATCGCCACCGGTCAAGGTGTCGGCGCCCAAGTCACCGTCCAGCGTGTCGTTGCCGGCGCTACCCACCAGCGTATCGTCCTGGTCGGTACCGAAGATTTTCCCGCCCTCGTTCTGCGCGCCGTCGAAAATGTCCTGCACGCTATTGTTGTCGTTAGGGTTGCCTTGGAAACCGAGGTCATCGGCGATGTAGTCCGCCAGGCGCTGGCCGACGATTTCCGCCGACTCTTCGTGCAAGTGCCAGACGTCATCGGGATACACCAGCGGGTCGACTTCATAGCGCAAGGGCAGGTCGGTGTAGTCCACGGCCAACTTGACGTCGGCGCGCTCGGCGGCGATGGCTTCCTGGGTGGCGCGGACATAGCCGACACCGTCGACGATGGCGGCGATCTTGTCTTCGGCATAACCACGGGCACGTGCCGCGTCCTGCTCGTAGTGACCGGTCTCCATCATGTACACGGTGAAATTGCCAAACTGGGCGTGCAGGTAATCGAAAACCTTCAACGTCGCCGCCTTATAGGCCGCCGCAGCCGCTGCCTTGTCCGTGGCCCGGGCGATTTCCTGGGCGGCTTCCTCGCCCTGGCCCCAGATGATGCCCATGGTCACGTTGTCGATGGCCTTCAGTTCGGTGAGTTGGTCGCGCAGCAACGTCACGGCCCGCAACAATGCCGGCCCGGGTTGATTGGTGTCGGTCAGCCACCAGCATAATTTCAGCTCCTCGGCGCCCAGCGTCGACAAGCCGTTGACCGTGCTGCCACCTACCGCGATGTCGATACCGTTGCCATCGGCGTCGGTGAACTGGCTGCGCACGTCATAGGTGGTGTACTTGTCCAGGTCATTGACCAGCATCGAGGTGCCGGATTGATCGTCGTCTTCGGTCATGCGCAGCAGGCGTGCGTTGGATTGGCCGAGGGTCGGCAAGTAGAGGATGTCCTGCTGGGCGCGTTCGCCGAAGACGAAATCACTGGCGGTGAGGGTGTTTAGGTAGTTGCCGTTCAGCGCGATCTCGAAGCGATTGCCATCGGCGTCGGCCTCGCTCGACTTGACGTAGGTCTTGTCGCCGGCGGCGTTCAGGGTCATGTAGAGCGTGCCGTTGCTGCCATCGCCGAGGCCGGTGAAGCCCAGCGCGGACACGTCGATCTTGTCCACGCCGACGGTGAAATCGTAGATCGTGTCCGTGGCCGTGACGCCTCCGGTGTCGTAGTCGCGGTAGCTGTCGGACAGGTTGCTGTAGCGGAACGTGTCGGCACCGTCGCCGCCATACAACGAGTCGCGCCCGGCACCGCCGTCGATGATGTCCGCGCCCGTGCCGGCCTTGATGGTGTCGCTGCCGCCCAGGCCGAGGATCAGGTCGGCGCCAGCCGTGCCGTTGAGGGTTTCGGCATTGGCGGTGCCGGTGATGGTGTTGGCGGGGGAGTCGGCCACGGTCAGGGCAAAGCTATCACTCACCGATGCGCCCGAAGGGTCGGTGGCCTTGACCAGCACGTCGTAGTTGCCGGCGGCGGTGTTGGTTGGGGTGCCGCTGAAGGTCAGGTTGGTGGCGTTGAATGTCAGCCACGAGGGCAGGGCGCTGCCGTTGGCGAGGGTCGCGGTGTAGGTCAGTACATCCTGGTTGGCGTCGCTGAAGCTGTTGCTCGCCACGGTGTATTTGAACGGCGTGCTTTCACTGGCGTTCTGGTCCAGCAGCGGGATGACCACCACCGGCGCCACGTTGGTCGGGGTGTTCTGGTCGGCGAAGACGAAGTGATTGGCCGTCAGGCTGCTGACGAAGTTGCCCGCCATTGAGATTTCGAAGCGGTTGCCGTTGGCATCGACCGTGAGGTCCTTGAGGTAGGTGCGGTTGGTCGACGAACTGTACGTGACCTGCAAAGTGCCGTTGAGCCCGTTGCCCAGGCCCGTATAGCCCAGGGCCGCGACGTCGATTTTGTCGGCGGCCACGTCGAAATCGAGGATCTGGTCGCTGGCGCTGGTGGAACCGGTGCGGTAGCTGTCGAGCTTGGAGGTGTAGCGGAACACGTCGGCGCCCGCGCCGCCGGTGAGTTTGTCGACGCCGGTGCCGCCCACCAGGATGTCGTTGCCGGCGGCGCCGTTGAGCGTGTCGTTGCCGGCGCCACCGAAGAGCTGCTCGTTGGCCGTGGTGCCGGTCAAGGTGTCGTTGTTCGGCGTGCCGTTGATCACCACGGAGGTGGGCACGTCCTGCACGGCCAGGGTAAAGCTGTCGCTGACCGTCGCGTTGCTGCCATCGGTCGCGGTGACCTGGATCGAGTAGGTGCCCGACGCGGTGTCCGGCGGGGTGCCGCTGAATGTGCGCGTGGCGGCGTTGAACGTCAGCCAGCTGGGCAGGGCGCTGCCATCGGCCAGCTTGGCGGTGTAGCTGAGGCTGTCGTTATCCGGATCGGTGAAGGCGGTGGCCGGCACCACGTAGCTGAAGGGGGTCTTCTCGGTGGCGTTCTGGTCCAGCAGCGGCGTCGCCACCACGGGGGCCTGGTTGACCGGTGAAGACGTGGCGAAGACGAAGTTGGCGTTGGTCAACTTGTCGAGGTAGTTGCCGTCCAGCGCCACCTCGAAGCGGTTGCCATTGGCATCCGCCTCCAGCGACTTGATGTAGGTCTTGGTGCCGGCGCTGTTGAGGACCAGGTAGACGGTGTTGTTCTTGCCATCGCCCAGGCCGGTGAAGCCCATGGCGGACAGGTCGATCTTGTCGGCGGCGATGTCGAAGTCGGTGATCAGGTCACCGAGGTTGGCGCCGCCGGTGTTGTAGTTGCGGTAGCTGTCCAGGCGGTTGGAGAACACGAAGGTATCGGCCCCGGCGCCGCCCGTGAGGGTGTCCATGCCGGCGCCGCCGTCGAGCTTGTCGTCGCCCGCGCCACCGCTGAGGCTGTCATTGCCCGCCAGGCCGAGCAGGGTGTCGGCCGCGTCGCTGCCCAGCAACGAATCGCTGCCGGCGGTGCCGGTGATGACCCGGTTGAAGATGAAATTGCTGGCCGTCAGGGTGCTTGCCAGGTTGCCCGACAGAATCAGCTCGAAGCGATTACCGCTGGCATCGGCGTCGAAGTCCTTGATGTAGGTGCGGTCGTTGCTGGCGCTGTAGCTGATTTGCAGGGTGCCGCCCCGGCCATTGCCCAGGCCGGTGAAGCCGAGGCCGGCGAGGTCGATCTTGTCCTGCGTCACGTCGAAGTCGGTGATGGTGTCGTCGAAACTGGTCGTGGCGTTGCGATAACTGTCGGACTGGCTGGCGAAGCGGAACGTATCGGCACCGGTTCCGCCGGTCAGTTTGTCGACCCCCGCGCCGCCCACCAGAATATCGGCCCCGGCTGCGGCATTGATGGTGTCGTTGCCGGCCGCGCCGTAGAAGATTTCGCTGGCGCTGGTGCCGGTGAGAATGTCGTTGCCCGCCGTGCCTTGCACGGTGGTCATCGGCACCGTGGCGCTGACGTAGCTGCCGTCACCGTAGACCAGCGTCGCGCCCTTGCTGGTGTGGCTGATGGTGTTGGCAATGATCGCGTTGCGATCG
This sequence comes from Pseudomonas sp. BP11-1-1, assembly GCF_052112105.1. Taxonomy (NCBI): domain Bacteria; kingdom Pseudomonadati; phylum Pseudomonadota; class Gammaproteobacteria; order Pseudomonadales; family Pseudomonadaceae; genus Pseudomonas; species Pseudomonas sp. BP11-1-1. The sequence continues at coordinate 194,179 of NZ_JAUTYU010000006.1, read as the reverse complement.
GTGCCGTCTTCGTTGCGCTCGGCGACGCCGTAGGTGGACAGGTTGCTGCCGCTGATCACGTTGCCCTGGATCAGGTTGTCGCTGCCGTTGAAGTATTTGCCGGACACGCCGAGGGTATCGTCGTAGGACTGGATGATGATCTCCGGCACCGCGCTGCCCAGGGCGTTGTTGTTGAGCGTGTTGTCGATGATGTCGACGTGGTTGCTGCCGTAGATGCGGATGCCGGCGCTGGTATTGTCGTGGATGTCGACGCCGGTGACGGTCACTTCACTGGAGAGCTTGACCAGCACCCCTTCGGCGCCGTTGCCGTACACCTCGCCGCCGGTGATGGTGATGTTGCTGGGCGAGGGGATGTCTTCGCTGCCGCGCTGCACCACGATGCCGTTGCCACCGTTGCCGTAGGCAACGTTATTGGTCAGGGTGAAATCGTGGGTGCTGGTGACGACGTTGAAACCGTGGCGGTCGTTGTCGTAGGCGACGTTGTTTTCGAAGGTGCTGTCGCTGAGGAAGTCGGCGACGAAACCATCGAGGCCGTTGCCGTGGGAGACGCTGTTCTTGATGACCATGTTGACGGTCTGCTCGTGGGGGTCGAAACCGTACCCGGAGCAATCCTTGATCTCGACGCTGTCGAGGGTGACGTTGGAGTCGTAGCCTTCTTCGCCGGGGATGTAGCCGTTGAACCAGCCATCCACCTTGCCGGTGGTGGCGTCGCGGTTGCCGTCGATGGTGAGGTTGCTGACACCGAAATCGTGGGTTTCCTCGCCATAGGCCGAACGGATGATGCCGGTGATCTTGGTGTCGGAACCATCGGCCAGCTTGACCGTGGTGTCGCCCATGCCGTCGCCGTACAGGTAGACGTTGCTCTTGAGCATCAAGCAGCCATCGGACGGTTCCTCGCCCCCCGAAACGATGTAGGTGCCGGTGGGCATGTAGACCTGCCCACCGCCCGCGGCTGCCGCCGCATCGATCGCACTTTGAATGGCCGCCGTGTCGTCAGTAACGCCATCTCCTTTGGCGCCAAAATCTTGTACGTTGAAAATCATGGACTTATCTCCGTATCAGGCTAAAAACCTCGTTGGATGCCAATATTCCATCGGCGACCACGGTGTTATGACCCAACGGAGTGAAAAAGTTGTGACCGCGCATCGGGGAAGTGTCAAAAAACTGATAAACGGTTAGGCGGAATTTCAGATGTGTAACATTTCCTTGACGCTTTTTCGGACTAAACATCGAACCCTGTGGGAGCGGGCTTGCTCGCGAAGACGGTATGTCAGCCACATCGATGTCGCTTGAACTGCCGCTTTCGCGAGCAAGCCCGCTCCCACACGAGGTACTCCGGTGGCGTGGCCTTTCCTTGATTGGCATCAACCCCACCACAACGCCTGCGCGATACCCTCGAATCAACCATTCGCCCCGCCGAAAAAGGGTTGCCATGACTTATCCGCTGTTTCTCACACTGCACCTGTTCGCCGCGCTGATCTTCATCGGCACGGTGTTTTTCGAGGTGTTGTTCCTGGAAAACATCCGCAAGCAGTTGCCCAATAAAGTGATGGTGCTGCTGGAGCATGGCATCAGCCGGCGTGCCCGGCAGTTGATGCCGTGGGTGTTGCTGGTGTTGTTTGGCGCGGGCATCGCCATGGTCTGGCTGCGTTATCGGCCGGTGCTGGCTGCGCCGCTGCAATCGTCGTTCGGTGTGTTGCTGGGGCTCAAGATCCTGCTCGCCGCCAGCGTATTGGGGCATTTTCTCTGGGCCATGTGGTTGTTTCGAAGCGGTCGCATGAATGCGGGCTACGTCCAGTTCATTCATACCAGCGTGTTCCTGCACATGGTCGCGATCGTGCTGCTGGCCAAGGGCATGTTCTACCTGAGCTGGTAGTCGCTGCGGGACGCTTGATACAGGTCAAGGCGCCCACACGGGATAAGCCCGACACTGTTGCCGTGCGAGCCACTCGGAGATTGTCATGTTCGACCTGTTCCATTCCCCCGGTGACCGCCCATCCGGGCGACCCCCTGCGGTGGCGGACTTCGATTGTCCGGTCGGTACACGCAAGTTCCACGGCGGCATCGGCTCGCTCGACTTGCTCAGGGGCTTGCGCGCCAGCCGGCAGAAACGCCGTCCGCTGTCGCTGACGGTGCACCTGCCATCGCGCTTGCGGCTGGCCTCCTGCTCGCCCCTGGCCAGCGTGTGCCAGTGCGGCGAAATCGACGGCTACCTGCAACGCCTGACCTACGAACTGGGCCTGGTCGCCTGCCACCTCGGCAGCGGGCGACGGGTCGAGCAGTTTTGCCTGACCGGTGGAACCCCGGTGATTACCCATCTGCAACGGTTGATGAGCGATCTGCGCAAACGCTTCGATTTCTGCGAAAGCGGCGACCACAGCATCGAGGTCGACCTGCACCATACCGACTGGTCGACCATGGGCCTGATCCGCGACCAAGGCTTCACCCATGTCAGCATCGGCGTGCCCGACATCGGTGTCGACAGCGAGCTGTCGGTCGATTGCTACCAGAACCCGGCGCCGATCCATTCGCTGATCGATGCGGCGCGGACCTTTGGTTTTCGCTCCATCAACATTGACCTAGGCTACGGCCACGCTTGGCAGACGCCCCGGAGTTTCGCCCAGAAACTGGCGACCTTGATCGAGCTGGAGCCGGATCGCCTGCACGTTTTCGATTATGCCCGCGCGCCTTATCGCTATCGTTCGAAGAACGCCGGAGGCGCCGGGGCCTTTTGCAGCGAGGCCGACAAAGACGCGATGCGTCGCGCTTGCTGCGAACAGCTGGTCGCGGCGGGTTATCACTACATCGGCCTGGGTCAGTTTGTCCGGGCTGACGACGACCTGGCCGTGGCCCAGGAGCACGGCCGACTGCATCGCAACTGCCAGGGATTTACCCGGCATGGTTGCTGTGACCACGTCGGCCTCGGCTTGGCGGCCATCACCCAGATCGAACAGCTTTATGTGCAGAACACCGATGACCTGCTGCGGTACTGCCAGCAGCTCGACGCCGGGCAGTTGCCGGTGTGTCGTGGCTGGCGTTGCGAAGCGCAGGACCAGATCCGGGCGACCGTCACCGAACAGTTGTCCTGCGACCTGGAGTTGGATATTCCCGCCGTCGAGTCGCGTTTCGGCCTGGTGTTTCGCGAACATTTCGCGGCCATCTGGCCACAGTTGGAGCAGTTGCACGCTCAGGGATTGATCGAGCTGTCGAGCCGTTTCATCGGCATCCTGCCCGCCGGGCGCCTGAGCGTGGACGCGATCTGCAACCTGTTCGACCCCGCACTGGATAACGCAGGCCATAACTCTTTTGAGAAGTTGAACCCTTCATGAACGCTGCCTCCGCTTTCAATCGCGCCCTGGTCGAAAAATACGATCGTCCAGGGCCGCGCTACACGTCGTATCCCACCGCGCCACAGTTTCACCCGGCGTTCGCCATGGACGAATATCGCCAGGCCGCCCAGCGCAGCAACCAGGCCCCGGTGCCCAAGCCGCTGTCGGTGTACATCCACATCCCGTTCTGCCAGAGCCTTTGTTATTACTGCGCCTGCAACAAGATCATCACCCGCAAGACCCACCGCGCCGCCGAGTACCTGACCTACCTCAAGCGCGAAATTGCCTTGCAGGCCAGCTTGTTCGACCGCTCCCGCAAGTTGACCCAACTGCACCTGGGCGGCGGCACACCCACCTACCTGACCCATGAGCAACTGGCTGACCTGATGGACTGCCTGCACCAGTCGTTCGACATGGATGACAGCGACGCCCACGAATTTTCCATCGAAGTCGACCCGCGCACGATCGACGCCGAGCAGGTCCAAGGCTTGCGTCAGTTGGGGTTCAATCGCCTGAGCTTCGGTATCCAGGATTTCGACGCGCAGGTGCAAGCCGCCGTCAATCGCATACAAAGCGAAGCGCAAGTCGCCGAACTGGTGGCGGCCGCGCGGCGGGCACGGTTCAAGTCGGTCAGCGTCGATCTGATCTATGGCCTGCCGTTGCAGACCATCGCCAGTTTCGACGTCACCCTGGACAAGATCATCGCCCTGCGTCCCGACCGGATCGCGGCGTACAGCTACGCGCACCTGCCGCAGCGGGTGAGGGCGCAACGGATGATCCGCCCCGAGGACATGCCGCCACCGGAGCGCAAGCTGGAGTTGCTGGAACTGACCATCAATCGCCTGACCGAGGCCGGCTACGTGTACATCGGCATGGACCACTTCGCGCTGCCGGACGACGAACTGGTGCGCGCCCGTGCCGAGGGTACGTTGCAACGTAATTTCCAGGGCTATTCCACCCACGCCGATTGCGATTTGATCGGCCTGGGCGTGTCCTCGATCGGCAAGGTCGGTGACAGCTACAACCAGAACGTCAAGGAGCTTTCCCAGTATTACGCGCGCCTGGACCAGGGCTTGTTGCCGGTCCAGCGCGGTTACCGCCTGAGCGATGATGACCGCTTGCGCCGCGAAGTGATCAGCGAGCTGATGTGCCACGGCCAGATCGATTTCGGCCGGATCGAGGCCGCCCACGGCATTCGTTTTGCCGATTACTTCGGCGAGGCGCTGGATAAGCTTCAGGAACTGGTGGGTGATGGGCTGCTGGACATTCGTGCCGACTCGCTGGTGTTGCTGCCCCAAGGGCAACTGATGATGCGTAACGTGGCGATGGCCTTCGACGCGTACCTGGCGGGGGGACAGACGGTGCAGTATTCGCGTACGGTTTGATGTCTTGGCTGCAAGTGTGGTGGGACTGCTCTTGTGGCGAGGGGATTTATCCCCGCTGGGCTGCGAAGCAGTCCCAAAGCAGCGAGCACTACCTAACAGACATACCGAGGTGTCAGGTTTTAGGGCTGCTTCGCAACCCAGCGGGGATAAATCCCCTCGCCACAGGGGTTCTGTTTTCCGTTCGAACGGTTCAGCGCAGGGCGTTTTTCAGAAACGGTGCCGTACGGCTCTCCTTGCAAGCTGCCACCACCTGCGGCACACCGCTCACCACGACCTTCCCACCCTGCGTCCCAGCCCCCGGGCCGATGTCGATGACCCAGTCGCTCTGCGCCACCACCCGCATGTCATGTTCCACCACGACCACGGTATGGCCTTCGTCCACCAGGCGATTCAGTTGCACCAGCAAACGATCGACGTCCTGGGGATGCAGGCCGTTGGTGGGCTCGTCCAGCACGTACAGCGTCGCGCCCCGGGCCTTGCGTTGCAGTTCCGTCGCCAGCTTGATCCGCTGGGCCTCGCCGCCGGACAGTTCGGTGGCCGGTTGGCCGAGGCGCAGGTAGCCCAGGCCGATGTCCTGCAGCACCTGTAGCGAACGCCGGGCTGCCGCTTGTTCGGCGAAGACTTCCATGGCCTGGTTCACTGTCAGTTGCAGCACCTGGGCGATGTCCAGGCCTTCCCAACGCACTTCCAGGGTCTGCGGGTTGTAGCGGGCGCCGTGGCAGGTCGGGCAGGGGGCATAGACGCTGGGCATGAACAGCAACTCCACACTGACGAAGCCTTCGCCTTCGCAGGTTTCGCAACGGCCCTTGGCGACGTTGAAGGAAAATCGCCCGGCGTCGTATCCCAAGGCCTGGGCCTGTTCGGTTGCGGCGAAGAGCTTGCGCACGTGGTCGAACAGTCCGGTGTAGGTGGCGAGGTTGGAGCGCGGCGTGCGGCCGATGGGTTTCTGGTCGACCCGGACCAGGCGTTTTATCCGTTCGAGCCCGGCGGTGACCTGGCCACCGCTGGCCTGCACCGGTTCGTCTTCCAGGCTTTGTTCTTCGGCCTCGACGGTGGCGCTGGGCTGGCCCAGGTGCGCGCCAACAAGATCCAGCAAAGCCTGGCTGACCAGGCTCGATTTGCCCGAGCCGGAAATGCCGGTCACCGCCGTGAAGCAACCCAGGGGAAACGCCGCGCTGAGGTTGTCGAGGTTGTTGCGGGTGATGCCTTCCAGGCGCAGCCAATCCTTGGTTTTACGTGGGGTTCGCGCGGTGACGTGTTCTTCGGCAAACAAGTAGGCGCGGGTCTTGGACTCGGCCACTTGCCCCAGGCCTTCGGGCGGACCGCTGTAGAGAATCTTGCCACCTTGCTCGCCCGCGTCGGGGCCGACATCGATGAGCCAGTCGGCGCGGCGCATGGTGTCCAGGTCATGCTCGACCACAAACACCGAATTACCCGCCGCCTTCAGGCGTTGCAGGGCGCCGAAGAGGGCTTCGCTGTCGGCCGGGTGCAAACCGGCGGAGGGTTCGTCCAGCACGTAGATCACGCCGAACAGCTGGGAATTGAGCTGGGTCGCCAGGCGCAGGCGTTGCAGTTCGCCGGAGGACAGTGTCGGCGTGCTGCGCTCCAGGGCCAGGTAGCCGAGGCCGAGGTCGATCAGCGTGACGATGCGTTCGAGCAGTTCGGCGGCAATGCGCTGGGCGGCCAGGCGTTTTTCCAGGGACAGGTTGGGCGTGTGGCGCGCGTCAGGCCCGCCGGCGTGCGGGTTGTCGCCCCTGGCTGCGCGTTGCTCGCGGGCTTCGCGGGTCTGGCGGTGGGTGAGCACATCGCCCGGCTCTTCGGGTTGCTCCAGATAGTCGGGCGCAGCGACGGCCTTGAGCACTTCGGCCAATTCCAGCAACGACAGGTTGGACAACTCGGCGATGTCCAGCCCGGCGAAGGTAACGGTCAGCGCCTCGCGCTTGAGGCGCTTGCCGTCGCAGGCGGGGCAGGGGCTGGCGCGCATGTATTGGGCCACGCGCTTGCGCATCTGCGCGCTTTGCGAATGCATGAAAGTGTGCAGCAGGTAGCGCCGGGCGCCGCTGAAGGTGCCCTGGTAGCTGGGTTCGAGCTTGCGCTTGAGGGCTTCGCGGGTCTGGGCCGGGGTGAGCCCGGCGTACACCGGGACAGTGGGCGTCTCTTCGGTGAAGAGGATCCAGTCGCGTTGTTTCTTCGGCAGGTCGCGCCAGGGAATGTCGACGTCATAGCCAAGGGTCACCAGGATGTCCCGCAGGTTCTGGCCTTGCCACGCCATGGGCCAGGCGGCCACGGCGCGTTCGCGGATGGTCAGCGAAGGGTCGGGCACCATGGTGGCTTCGGTCACTTCGTGGACTCGGCCCAAACCGTGGCACGCCGGGCAGGCGCCCTGGGGCGTGTTGGGCGAGAAGTCCTCGGCATAGAGCATCGGCTGGTCCGCCGGGTAACTGCCGGCGCGGGAGTAGAGCATGCGGATCAGGCTCGACAACGTGGTGACGCTGCCCACCGAGGACCGCGCGCTCGGCGTGCCGCGTTGCTGCTGCAAGGCGACCGCGGGTGGCAGGCCTTCGATGTTGTCCACGTCGGGCACGCCCACCTGGTCAATCAGCCGCCGCGCGTAAGGCGCGACCGACTCGAAGTAGCGACGCTGGGCTTCGGCGTAGAGGGTGGAGAAAGCCAGCGAGGACTTGCCGGAGCCCGACACGCCGGTGAACACCACCAGGGCATCGCGAGGGATGTCGACATCGACGTTCTTGAGATTGTGTTCGCGGGCGCCACGCACCCGGACGAAACCGGTGCCAGCGGCGGAAGCAGGGGTGAAGCGTGGAGGCATCGGGGATTCCTTGTGAGGGTCGGTGCGTTACGCGCGGTGAGGAGCGGACTGCAGCACAGCGCTGATCATTATGCGACCGGGTTCGACCGTTTGGGTGCGAAAAGAATTCCTGCTGTCTGCGCCGAACCGCTTTCGTGGCGAGGAGTCCCCGCCGCGTCGTTGACGCTGCGCTGTCGCGCAGGGAAACCGGTCTTGTGGCGAGGGGATTTATCCCCGCTGGGCTGCGCAGCGGCCCCAAACCAAACAACTCGGTGTGCCAGTAAGGTCAAAGTCGTTGCTTATGGGGCTGCTGCGCAGCCCAGCGGGGATAAATCCCCTCGCCACAAATGTTTCGATCGGCTTGGAACACAAGACTGCCACAGTTGGCTGTGTAAAACCGCCGCAGCTGGTTTTCCGCCAAGTTGATTTCAATCAAGGGCCGAGGGCAGGGGCGAGCCGCAGAATGGTCGCCAAGATCCTGTCTTCAAGCCCTGGCGCTCATGACCCGTCCCTTAGCGATGCTGCACCCATCCCGTTCCTGGTTTCCCGGGCTGTTCCTTCTACTGCTGATACTTGCCGGCATTGCCCAGGCCAAGGACTACGGTGAAATCGAGCAACAACGCATCCATCACGTCCTGGGCCAGGTCGATTCGACTTCCGAACCCGAAGGCCCTTTCAAGGTTCGCAAGCTCTCCGCCGCCGGCAAGGTCGTAGGCTACGTGTTCCAAAGCCTGGATGTGGTGAACATCCCGGCCTATTCAGGCAAACCGATAAACGTCCAGGTGGTCCTCGATCCCGCCGGTGTGATCCTCGACGCCTACGTGCTGGAACACCACGAACCGATCCTGCTGATCGGCATCGCCGAAGAAAAACTCCACGCCTTCAGCGCACGCTACAGCGGCATCAAGGTCAACCAGCGCGTGGTGGTGGGGCATTCCAGCGACCCGAATGCGGTGACGGTCGATGCGATCGCCGGCGCCACCGTGACGGCCATGGTGGTCAACGAAGTCATCATGCGCGCCGCCCACGACATCGCCGTGTCCCTGGGCCTGGTCAAGGGCGATGCCGGATTGGCCGTGGCGCCGGCCCGCGTGCGGGACGATTTCTACCAGCCCGCCGATTGGACCACCCTGGTGGGCAACGGCGCGGTGCGGCGCCTGCACCTGACCCGTGGCCAGGTCGACGCCTCGTTCAAAGGCACCGAAGCCGAACACGTCGAAACCGCCAGTGGCGAGCAGGTGAACGACACCTTCATCGACCTCTACGTCACCCACCTCAACCCACCCACCATCGGCCGCAATCTGCTGGGCGAGACGCAGTACCGCACGCTGATGGCCGAGCTCAAGCCAGGCGAGCAGGCGATCGCGGTGATGGGCAGCGGCCGCTATTCGTTCAAGGGCTCGGGCTACGTGCGCGGGGGGATTTTCGACCGGGTGCAATTGCGCCAGTCCGGCGACACCATCAGTTTCCGCGACCTGGATTTCCAACGCCTGGATGACGTCGCTGCCGCCGACATGCCGGACTTCGACGAGATGGCGATCTTCATCATTCGCGCCGCCCACCGTTTCGACCCCGGCGCGCCGTGGAGCCTGGAACTGCTGGTGCGGCGCCAGACCGGGCCGGTCAGCGGTACCTTCAGCAGTTTCGAACTCGGCTACCAACTGCCCGAGCCTTATCTGGAGCGGCCATTGCCGACGGCCGAGCAACTGGCGGCGGCCGAAGAGGCCAGCCGACCGATGTGGCTGACCCTCTGGTACCAGAAAAGCGTCGAGATCAGCGTGCTCGGCGCCGCGTTGCTGGTGCTGACGGCGATCCTGTTTTTCCAGGACTCCCTGGCCCGGCGTCCAACGTTGCTGCATTGGGTGCGTCGCGGTTACCTGGTGTTCACCGTGGTGTTCCTCGGCGGCGTCGCGCTGGCGCAGTTGTCGGTGGTCAACGTACTGACCTTCGTCCACGCGCTGTTCGAAGGTTTCCGCTGGGAACTGTTCCTCACCGATCCGCTGATCTTCATCCTCTGGGTGTTCACCGCCGCCAGCATCCTGCTCTGGGGACGCGGGGTGTTCTGCGGCTGGCTGTGCCCCTTCGGCGCGTTGCAGGAACTGATCAACGAGCTGGCGCGCAAGCTCAAGGTGCCGCAATACGAGCTGCCGTTCGCCGTTCATGAGCGCCTGTGGGCAATCAAGTACATCATTTTGCTGGTGCTGTTCGGCGTCTCGCTGGAGTCGATGGCCACCGCCGAGCGACTGGCCGAAGTGGAGCCGTTCAAGACCGCCATTACCCTCAAGTTCAATCGCCAGTGGTGGTTCGTCGCCTACGCGGCGGGGCTGCTGCTGATCAACCTGTTCACCCGCAAAGTCTATTGCCGCTACGTCTGCCCACTCGGCGCCGCGCTGGCGATGCCAACCCGGCTGCGCCTGTTCGATTGGCTCAAGCGCCGCAAGGAGTGCGGCAACCCGTGCCAACTGTGCGCCAAGGAATGCGAGATCCAGGCGATCCACCCCGACGGCCGGATCAACGCCAACGAATGCCACTACTGCCTCGACTGCCAGATGACCTGGCACAACGAAAACAAATGCCCGCCCTTGATCAACAAGCGCAAGAAACGTGGCAAGGCAAACCCGGCCGACCCGCAACGAATCCCGGTGGTGCAGGTGGAGCCGACGCCTTGAAAGGCGCGCAAGACCTGGCCTCGACCCTTTCATTCTTCACGGAGCACACACAGCATGAGCGATAAAAAAATCCCGACGCCTGACGCAGTGGAAGAGCCCAGGGGCGTCAGCCGGCGGACATTCCTCGGCACTGGCGCGGTCACTGGCGCCGTGTTGGCGGGCGCCACCGCACTGGGGGCCGGAACATTCACCCGCGAATCCTGGGCGGCAGCGGCCAAGGAGGCCAAGTCGAAGATCCACGTCGGCCCCGGCGAGCTCGACGAATACTACGGTTTCTGGAGCGGCGGCCACCAAGGCGAGGTGAGGGTGCTCGGCGTGCCATCGATGCGCGAGCTGATGCGCATCCCGGTGTTCAACGTCGATTCGGCGACCGGCTGGGGCCTGACCAACGAGAGCAAGCACATTCTCGGCGACAGCGCCAAGTACCAGAACGGCGATTGCCATCACCCGCACATCTCCATGACCGACGGCAAGTACGACGGCAAATACCTGTTCATCAACGACAAGGCCAACTCGCGGGTCGCGCGCATTCGCCTCGACATCATGAAGTGCGACAAGATCCTTACCGTGCCCAACGTGCAAGCGATCCACGGCCTGCGCCTGCAAAAGGTGCCGTACACCAAGTACGTGTTCGCCAACGCCGAGTTCGTCATTCCGCACCCTAACGACGGTCACACCTTCGACCTGCAGGACAAGAACAGCTTCACGATGTTCAACGCCATCGATGCCGAGAAAATGGAGATGGCCTTCCAGGTCATCGTCGACGGCAACCTGGATAACTCGGACGCCGACTACACCGGCAGATACGCCGCCAGCACCTGCTATAACTCGGAGAAGGCCTACGACCTGGGCGGCATGATGCGCAACGAGCGCGACTGGGTCGTGGTGTTCAACATCCCGCGCATCGAGGCGGCGATCAAGGCCGGCAAGTTCATCAACCTGGACGGTTCCAAAGTGCCGGTGGTGGACGGCCGTAAAGTCGATGGCAAGGACAGCGAGTTCACCCGCTACATCCCCGTGCCGAAGAACCCCCACGGTCTCAACACTTCGCCTGACGGCAAATACTTCATCGCCAACGGCAAGCTCTCGCCGACCGTCTCGATGATCGCCATCGACCGCCTGGATGACTTGTTCAACGACCGCTACAAAGACCCGCGCGAAGTCATTGTCGCCGAGCCGGAACTTGGCCTGGGGCCGCTGCACACGACCTTCGACGGACGCGGCAATGCCTATACCACGCTGTTCATCGACAGCCAGGTGGTGAAATGGAACATGGACGAGGCCATCCGCGCCTACAAGGGCGAGAAGGTCAATTACATCAAGCAGAAACTCGACGTGCAGTACCAGCCCGGGCACAACCATGCGTCCCTGACCGAAACCAGCGATGCGGACGGCAAGTGGCTGGTGGTGTTGTGCAAGTTCTCCAAGGACCGTTTCCTGCCCACCGGGCCGCTGCACCCTGAGAACGATCAGTTGATCGATATCTCCGGCGAGGAAATGAAATTGGTCCACGATGGCCCGGCCTTCGCCGAGCCCCACGACTGCATCCTCGCGCGGCGCGACCAGATCAAGACCCAGAAGATCTGGAACCGCAACGACCCGTTTTTCGCCGACACCGTGGCCCGGGCGAAGAAGGACGGCATCAACCTGGAGACTGACAACAAGGTCATCCGCGACGGCAACAAGGTGCGGGTCTACATGACCTCCATGGCGCCGGCCTACGGCCTGACGGAGTTCACCGTCAAACAGGGCAACGAGGTGACGGTGACGATCACCAACATCGACCAGATCGAGGACGTGTCCCACGGTTTTGTCATGACCAACCACGGCGCGAGCATGGAGATCAGCCCGCAGCAAACCTCTTCCATCACCTTCATGGCCGACAAGCCAGGCCTGCATTGGTACTACTGCAGCTGGTTCTGTCATGCGCTGCACATGGAAATGGTCGGGCGCATGCTGGTTGAAAAAGCCTGAGTCATTCATCGAGGAGGCAGGTGCAATGACCGGGAACATGTCGCATGCAAACGCTCATCGAACGGTCATTGCGCTGATGTTCTGTCTGTTGTCGGGCGCTGCGTCCAGCGCGCCGCAATCGATCATGGACTTGCCATTGCAGGCCGAGGGCGACCAGCAATGGCGCCTTCCGGCCGGTGAATACCGTGGCGCGTTCAGCATCGATCAAGCCATGACGCTCACGTGTGCGCCGGACGCGGTATTCCAGGGGCAGGGCGAGGGCAACGGCCTGGTGATCCGGGCGCCGAACGTCCAGGTCCAAGGCTGCACCTTCCTGGACTGGGGCCATGACCTGACGGCCATGAACGCCGCCGTGTTCATCCAGCCTGCAGGGCAAGGCGCGGTGGTGCGGGCGAACCGCATGCAGGGCCAGGGCTTCGGCATCTGGGTCGATGGCACGCGGGACGTCAGCCTCATCGACAACCGCATCCAGGGCGATCCGGGCCTGCGCTCCCAGGATCGTGGCAATGGCATTCACCTGTACGCGGTGCATGGCGCGCGGGTCATCGGCAACCAGATCCGCGACACCCGCGACGGCATCTACATCGACACGTCCAACGGCAATCTGCTGCAGGGCAACACCCTGGAGGATTTGCGCTACGGCGTGCATTACATGTTCGCCAACGACAACCAACTGCTGGGCAACACCACCCGCCGCACTCGCACGGGCTATGCGCTGATGCAAAGCCGTCAGTTGACGGTGATCGGCAACCGTTCCGAACAGGACCAGAACTACGGGATCCTGATGAACTACATCACCTATTCGACCTTGCGCGACAACTTCGTCACGGATGTGCGCGACGGGTCCACCGGCGACACCATGATCACCGGCGCCGAGGGCAAGGCGCTGTTCATCTACAACTCGTTGTTCAACCGCATCGAAGGCAATCATTTAGAGCGCAGCGCCGTGGGCATCCACCTCACTGCCGGCTCGGAGGACAACCGCATCGCCGGCAATGCCTTCGTCCATAACCAGCGCCAGGTCAAATATGTGGCCACGCGGCTGCAGGAATGGTCGGCGGACGGGCGCGGCAATTACTGGAGCGACTACCTGGGCTGGGACCGCAACAGCGACGGCGTTGGTGATGTCGCCTATGAACCCAACGATAACGTTGATCGGCTGCTGTGGTTGTATCCGCAGGTGCGCTTGCTGATGAACAGCCCGGGCGTCGAACTGCTGCGCTGGGTGCAGCGGGCCTTCCCGGTGATGAAATCCCCCGGCGTGATGGACAGCCATCCGCTGATGCAAGCGCCCATTCAACCCTTTCCACGCAACGTTGCCCAGGAGGACGCGTCTTGAACGTCGTCGAAATCGAAGGCGTCAGCCAGCGTTATGGCGACGTCGCCGTGCTGCACGGGCTTGACTTGACCCTGGCCCAAGGCGAAGTGCTCGGCCTGTTCGGGCACAACGGCGCGGGCAAGACCACCACCATGAAGCTGATTCTCGGTTTGCTGCAGGCCAGCTCGGGGCGGGTGCGGGTCTTCGGCCGCGGGCCCAGCGACCCGAATGTGCGGCGGATGCTTGGCTATCTGCCGGAGAACGTCATGTTCTATCCGCAGTTGAGCGGGCTGGAAACCTTGCAGCATTTCGCCCGGCTCAAGGGCGCGGCGCCTGAGCAGGTCGAGCGATTGCTTGAGGAGGTGGGGCTGGCGGGCGCAGCGAAACGGCGGGTGCGCACCTATTCCAAAGGCATGCGCCAGCGCCTCGGGCTGGCCCAGGCCTTGCTCGGCCAGCCGCGCCTGCTGCTGTTGGATGAGCCGACCGTGGGCCTGGACCCCATCGCCACCCAGGACCTTTATCAGTTGCTCGATCGCCTGCGCTGGCAGGGCACCAGCATCATTCTTTGCTCCCATGTCTTGCCGGGTGTGGAGGCACACATCAACCGCGCCGCGATTCTCACCCGGGGGCGGCTGCTGGCCCTGGGCAGCCTGGCGCAATTGCGCGAAGACGCGGAGCTGCCGACGCTGATCCGCGCGTCGGGCCTGTCCCGGGCCGACTGGCTGCGCCAGCACTGGCGCAGCGAAGGGCACGTCACCCAGGGCTGGGGCGCTGAAGGTGTGCAAGTATCCGCGCCGGACGGCAGCAAGTTGGTGTTGCTGCGCCAGTTGCTGGCCCAGGACGACCCGACGGACGTGGAGATCAAGCCTCCCTCGCTGGAAGATTTGTACCGCCACTACATGACCCGCGCAGCGACCGAGGAGGCCGGCCAATGAACCCGATCTGGAACATGGCCCGCAAGGAACTCAGCGACGGCCTGCGCAACCGGTGGCTGTTGGCGATCAGCTTGTTGTTCGCGGTGCTGGCGATCGGCATCGCCTGGCTCGGCGCGGCGGCGTCCGGCCAATTGGGCTTCACCTCGGTGCCGGCGACGGTGGCCAGCCTCGCCAGCCTGGCGACGTTCCTGATGCCGCTGATTGCCTTGCTGCTGGCCTACGACGCGATTGTCGGCGAGGACGAAAGCGGCACGTTGTTGCTGTTGCTGACGTATCCGCTGGGCCGCGGGCAGCTGTTGTTGGGCAAGTTTGTCGGCCATGGGCTGATCCTGGCCCTGGCGACCCTGATTGGCTTTGGCTGCGCGATGCTGGCCATTGCCGTGCTGGTGGATGACGTCGAGCTGAGCCTGCTGCTCTGGGCCTTCGGTCGCTTCATGCTGTCCAGCACGCTGCTCGGTTGGGTGTTCCTCGGGTTGGCCTATGTGCTGAGTTGCCTGTCGGCGGAAAAATCCACCGCGGCGGGGCTGGCGCTGGGCGTGTGGTTTTTCTTCGTGCTGGTGTTCGACCTGGCGCTGCTGGCGTTGCTGGTGCTGAGCGAGGGCCGGTTCAGTCCGGAGCTGTTGCCTTGGCTGTTGCTGTTGAACCCGACTGATGTGTATCGACTGATCAATGTGTCGGGGTTCGACGCCGCTTCCAGTGGGGCCGGCGTGTTGACGCTGGGCAGCGATTTGCCGGTTTCAGCGCCGCTGCTGTGGCTGTGCCTGGGGTTGTGGTTGGGGGTGCCGTTGTGGCTGGCCTATCGGTTGTTCAATCGCCGATGCCCATGAGTTTCTGGTCTTGATGAGGAAGGATGTGATGAACAGGATTTATTTCAAGGTGAGCCGTGTCCTGGCCGGGGTTCTGGTGTGCCTGGCGCTGGTGGCTTGCGACAAGGCTCAATCGCCGCCGGCTGCCCAGGCGGGACTGGCTTTTCATCCTGGGGATGAATGCCATGTGTGTGGCATGGTCATCACCGATTTCCCCGGGCCCAAGGGCGCGGCGGTCGGTGCCGGCGGGACGAAGAAGTTCTGCTCTCCGGCGGAAATGCTTGGCTGGTGGCTGCAACCGGAAAACCACCGCGCCGACGTGAAGCTGTATGTCCACGACATGGGCCGCAGCCATTGGGACGCACCGGACGACGCCCACCTGATCGACGCCCGCACCGCCTACTTCGTGATCGGCTCCGGACTCAAGGGCGCCATGGGCGTGGTCCTGGCCTCCTTCTCCGACCCCGAGGCGGCACAAAAACTCGCCCACGATACCGGCGGCAAAGTCCTGCGTTTGGAGGACATCGACCAGAAGCTGCTGGGGCAGGCCGGGGCGATGTCATCGATGAGTCATTGACCGTTTTTGGGGATCAAATCCTCCCGCCACAAATGCTTCGATTGGCTTGGAACACAAGACCGACACCGATCCCGTGGCGAGGGAGCTTGCTCCCGCTGGGCTGCGCAGCAGCCCTTGGAACAGTTAGCGAGGTGGGTCAGGTTGATTGCGTTGGGCCTTTTTGGGGTCGCTACGCAACCCAGCGGGGATGAATCCCCTCGCCACGGGGATTGGGTGGCTGAAGAAAGGGTTATCAACGCAGCCCTTGTGGCGAGGGGATTCAGCGAAACGTCGCACCGCCCCGCTGGGCTGCGCAGCAGCCCCCACAATGCCAGGTCAGTGCGAGGTCCCCTCGGCAAACTCGATCTTGTTGCCCACGTTGTATTTGCCCGACGGTTTGTTCATCGGCAGGCGTTTGATCTCCTTCAGGGTGTTGCTGTCGTAGACAATCAACGCACCATCGGTATCCCAGATGCTCAGCAGCAGGTAGCGGCCGTCGCGGGTGAATTCGACGTGGGCGGCGGTTTTCCCGGGCATCGGGCGCAGGGTGTGGGCGATTTCCAGAGTCTGCTTGTCGATCAGGTGGATGGCATCGTTGTCGGGGCCGAAAAACACATCGGTCCAGGCATAGCGGGAATTGACATGGCTGCGCAGGAAGAAGCCCGGCCCGAGGGTGGGGATCTGCTTGATGACTTTCCAGGTGTTGAAGTCGATCACCGAAATCAGCCCCTTGCTGATATTGGGCGTGGCGAACACCCAATGCCCATTGCGTTTCCAATAGGTCCCCGAGCCCAGGTGCGGCATGCCCGGCAGCGCGATATCCGTGACGATCCGTCCGGTGTCGAGGTTGATCACTTGCCCGCCCTGGGCCTTGCGCGAGGTGGCGAGTAGCTGCCGATAGTCGGGCGAGAAGGAAAAGTCATCCAGGTAATCCTCGGCCTCGATGCGCCTCGGCACAAAGTCCGGGTTCGGACCGGTGGACAGCTCCCAGACTTCCTTCACGTCCTTCAGCGCGACGATGAAGCTGTCCCGCGGCGGCGCCGTATAGACCGCGCTGACCCGCGATGCCTGGCCGTCCAGCCCGACCGTTGCAACGGTCTTGACCAGCGACAGGTCACGGGCATCCAGCACCACAAGATTGCCCGGCAAGGTATTGCCCACCAGCACCCAGCGACCGTCCTTGCTCACCGCCAGGTTACGGGTATTGAGCCCGGCGCGGACTTCGGCGATGAGCTTGAGGTTGTGCAGGTCGTACAGGCTGATCCAGCCGTCCCGTGACGCGAAGTAGACGAAACGGCCGTCCGGGGAGAATTTCGGGCCGCCGTGCAGGGCGAAATGCGAAGCGAAACGCGCCAGCACCTCGAAGCGATCGCCGTCGACGATATCGACATGGTGATCGCCGGCCTCCACCACCACGAACAGGTTCAGCGGGTCGGCGTTGTGCCGGGGTTTGTCCGGCAGGGTGGCGAGATCCGCCAGCAGGCGATGACTGCGGCGAGTGTCGTCTTCGTTCCAGGTCGGCTCGACGGCGGGTGGGCGCTGGAGATAGTCGGTCAGCCCATCGATCTGCGCGGCATCCAGCACGGTGCCAAACGCTGCCATCTGACTGGCGGGGCGGCCGTTTTCGATGACCTGGCGGATTTCGGCGGGCTTGATCCGGCTCAGGCTTTGCGGCAACAGCGCCGGCCCGGCTGCGCCGATGCGATTGACGCCGTGGCATTGCTGGCAGTGCTGCTGATAGTTGCGCTCGGCCTGGTCCAGGTCCGGCCCTTTGACGTCCGCACCGTGGGCCACGCTGATCCACAGCACTGGAGTGAACCACCAGCCCTTCATGACGCCACCTTCGAGGCGAAGGGTTGAGCCCGTGGCGTCGGATGAATACGCGCCGGATGCTGCACCGACTGCTGGGCAAACAGGCCGACGACCTTGCCGATCACGGTCAATGTGGGCAGCCCGTCGAGGCAGGCCTGGGCCATGTCCGGCAACGCCCCAAGCGTGCCGCGCAGCACCTGTTGGTCAGGGCGCGTGCCGTTGCTGATCAACGCCGCCGGGGTGTCTGCCGAGAGCCCGGCCGCTATCAATCGCTCGGCAATGGTGCGCAGGTTCGACAAGCCCATGTAGAACACCAGCGTCTGGCTGTCATCGGCCAGGCTGCGCCACGGCAAGTCCAGCTCACCGTCGCGCTGCAAATGACCGGTGATGAACCGGCAGGAATTGACCAGGTCGCGATGGGTCAGTGGAATGCCGGCATAGGCCGAGCAGCCGGCCGCGGCAGTGATGCCGGGCACCACCTGGCAGTCGATGCCGCGAGACAACAGGTACTCCAGCTCTTCAGCGCCACGGCCAAAGATGAACGGGTCGCCGCCCTTGAGCCGGACGACTCGCTGGCCCTGGTCCGCCAGATCGGCCAGCAGTTGGTTGATCTGCGGTTGGGGCAGGCTGTGACAACCGGCGGCCTTGCCGACGTAATGGCGGGCGCAAGCCAGTGGGATCAGGCTGAGCAACTGCGGGCTGATCAAGCGGTCGTAGACCACCGCGTCGGCTTGCATCAGCAGGCTCCAGGCTCGCAAGGTCAACAGGCCCGGATCACCGGGACCGGCGCCGACCAGGGCGACTTCCCCAGGCCGGAAGGACGATTGCAGGGCAGCGGGCAAAACGATGGGGGCAGGCATGGGACTTCCTTGGTTCTTCATCAGGTTCGCCGTCGGGCTATCGGGCTATATCGGGCTCAGCGCCACGCTGGGAATCGCGTGCACGCCGATTTCTTCATCGCTCAGGTGGCAACCGGGGTCTTGGCCCCACAGGTCGCCGTCGGCCCAGGCGCGGGTGCGGGTGTTGCCGTTGCAGATCGCCAGCCAGCGGCATTGGCCGCAGCGTCCGCCGACGGCGCGCGGGTGCTCGCGCAGTTTTAGGAGAAGCGGCTCGGGGCGCTCCAGCCAGAGGGTCTTGAACGGTGTCTGGCGGACATTGCCCACCGAGTGCTGCCACCAATACGTGTCGGGATGGACCTCGCCGGTGTTGTCGATGTTGGCGATGCCGGCGCCCGAGGCATTGCCGCCCCAGGCCCGCAGCATTTGCTCCAGCGCGGCGGAGTGTTGAGGCAGGCGCCGGGCGGCCCATTGCAGCAGCAGGATCGCGTCGGCGTCGTTGTTGCCGCTGACAAAGTCACTGTCGCGCCCCTGTTCGACGTCCGCCCAGGCGCGCTCGAAAATCAATTCCATCGCCTCGCGGCTCATCTGCTGGTGGGCGTCGAGCTTGCGGCTGCGCTTGCCGCGACCGCTGTAGTTGAGATGGGACAGGTAGAACTTCTGCACATCGTATTCGTTCATCAGTTCCAGCAGGGTGGGCAACTGCAAATGGTTCTGCTGCGTCAGCGTCGTGCGTAAACCCACCCGAATCCCGCGCGCGCGACAGAGCCGGATCGCCGCCATGGAACTGGCGAAGCTGCCCTTGAGTTGCCGGAATTCATCGTGGGTCGCTTCCAGCCCATCGATGCTGATGCCCACGTAATCGAAGTTCGCCGCCGCGATCTGTTCAATGTTAGTGGCGTCGATCAGCGTGCCGTTGGTGGACAGGGCGACGAAGAACCCTTGGGCGCGGGCATAGGCGCTGAGCTGGAACAGGTCCTCGCGCAGCAACGGTTCGCCGCCGGACAGGATCAGCACCCGTACCCCGGCGTCGTGCAGGTCGTCGATCACTTGCAGGGCTTCGACGGTGTTCAGCTCATCGCGAAACACGCTGTCGGCGGAGGTTGCGTAGCAATGCTTGCAGGTCAGGTTGCAGCGCCTGAGCAGGTTCCAGATCACCACCGGCGCGCGGCGACTACCGGGGGGCGCGACGCGTGGAGCGGGGCATTGCCCGGCCAGGGCGCGCAGGTAATGGCTGATCCTCAACATAAAACGCTCCTTCGGTTGGCATGCAGGGGTTGGCGTGCAGGCTCAGCGCGCGGCCGGCGTCAGGCGCAGGCCGGTTTTCTTCAGGATCCGGCTGCTCACCAGCATGTCGTCGGCGGCGCAGGCATCTCCCAGCAGATAGCGCAGGTGCTCGCGGTAGCTGTCGATTTCCTCGCGGCTGCGCCCGTGGACCATGGCGAACAGGTTGTAGCGCCAGCCGGGGCGGCGCGGTCGGCGGTAGCAATGGCTGACGAAGGGCTGTTCGCCCAACAGCGCACCGAGGCGTGGCATGTCGGCGTCGGCGACATCCCAGACGGTCATGCCGTTGTGGCGGTAGCCGAGGCGATAGTGGTTGGGCACGGCGGCGATGCGGCGGATCGCGCCTTCGGCCTGCAAGCGCTTGAGCAGGTCGAGGGTGGACTCGACGCTCAGGCCCAGTTGCTCGGCGAGCCAGCTCCAGGGATCTTCCAGCAAGGGCAGGCCGGCCTGGGTCAGTTCGACCAGGCGCAGTGCCAGCGGGGTTTCTTCCGGGCTCAGTGGGTGTTGCCGCAGCGAATCAAACCGGGAAATACAAGCCGACATGGTAGGTCTCCTCCTTGGGCAGGTTCAGCGGCACCAGGTCGGTCAGCTGCTCGATGCGCAGCAGGGTGTCGGTGATCGCCTGTTCGCTGGGGCAGGCGAGCACGAACCACATGTTCCAGGCGTGCTCGCGGCGGTAGTTGTGGGCCACTTCGGGCATATCGGCGAGCAGCTCGGCGATGCTGTCGAAACGCGCTTCAGGCACCGACAGGGCGGCGAGGGTGAACGCGCCGCCGAGGCGATCGATGTCGAACATCGGGCCGAAACGGGTCAGCACGCCTTCATTGAGCAGCTCATGCAGGCGGTCGAGCAGCTCGGCGCTGTTGCTGTCCAGTTCGCGGGCCAGGTGCTCCCAGGGATGGCGCACCAGCGGCAAGCCCAGTTGCAGGCGATTGATCAGGCGGCGGTCGAGGTCATCCATCGATCGAGGCTCCGGCCGGTGCGGCGAAACGTCCGCCGCATTGCTTGAACAGGTGCGTGCTGAACAGCAATTGGTGGGGCAGGTCATCCAGCAGATGTTCCTGGAGCAACGCCTGGACCTGGGCCTCGACGCGGTCGCGCTGGCGCCCGTGGATCATGCAGAACAGGTTGTATTGCCACTGCGGCAGGCGTCGTGGCCGTTGGTAGCAAAGGTTGATGCCCGGGGCTTGGCCAAGGCGTCGCCCGACTTCATCGACCAAGGCGTCGGGCACGTCCAGCACCAGCATGGCGTTGGCGGAGAACCCCAAGGCCCGATGGTTGACCACCAGGCCGACGCGGCGGAACAAGCCTTGTTCGTGCCATAACCGCATCTGATCGAGCACCTGCGCTTCACAGGCCTCGATCTGTTCGGCCAAGGCCTGGAAGGGGCGCGGGGTCAGGGGCAGGCCGGTTTCCAGCAGGCGGCGCAGCGCCAGGGATTGTGCCTCGCTGAGGGTGATGTTCATGGGGCGGTCTCCAGGGCAAAGCCCAGGTCGATGCGGTAGGCGGTGAGCATGGGCAGGTCTAGCGGCGTAAGGCCGGTGTCCTGCTCCAGTTCCTGGAGGATGATGTCCAGGTGGGCGCGGTCGGGGCCGGTCAGTACGAACCAGAGGTTGTAGCGATGCTCCCGTGCGTAGTTGTGATTGACTTCGGGGTACTGGCTGACGCGCGCCGCCACCTGGTGCAGGCGCTCCGGCGGCACGGCGAGGGCGGCGAGGGTGCTGGCGCCAGCCCGGCTGTGCTCGAACACCGGTCCGACGCGCGACAATGTCCCCGCCAGTTGCAGGTGCTGGAGGCAGTCGATGACCTGGGCCTCGCTACAGCCCAGGGTTTCGGCCATGGCCTTGAAGGGTTCGGCGCACAGCGGCAAGCCGTGTTGAAAGCGGTCGATCAAGCGGCGGGCGAGAGGGCTGGGTGTCATGGTCAATACCCTGGCTTGTGGGCGCGGCTGCTGAAGAAAATGCCGCTGGGGCTCAGCGACGGCAGCGTGCCGATCCGTTCCAGTCGATAGGGATCCCAGACTTGCACTTCACCGCCATCCCGGACCGACAGCCATAACTGGTCTCCGCGCGCAGTGAATTCCATGTGCAATACCGCCGGCCCGGGCCGAAGGTCGGCGACGATGGCGTGGGTCTGGGTGTCGATGACCTGGACCCGGTCGTTGTCCGGGTAGGCGAAGTTGACCCAGAGTTGGCGTCCGTCCGGTCGCGCGGTGACGAACACCGGTTGCCCGGCGACGGCGATGGCATCGACCTGTTGCCAGGTCGTGGCGTTCATCACCAACACCTGATGGTGACCGACGGCGGGCACGAAGGCCTGTTGGTCGGCCACGGCCCAGCCTTCCAGGTGCGGCATCTTGTACACCGGCAACCGGGCCTCGCCGCGTCCGTAATGCCCCAGCACGCGCTTGACCCCGTGCTCCGGATGCCAGAGATCGAGTTGCGCCATGCCGTCTTCGCCGAAGAGCCCGGCCATGTAATAACGCCCGTCCGGGGTGATCAGCGCGTCATAGGGTTGCTGGCCGATGCCGGTGAAACGCTCGATGCGTGGCGTGGGGCCGTCGCTGAAATCGGCTGTCCAGATCTCGCCGGTGTCGAACAGGCTGAACACGAAACGCTGACCCGGCGCGTCCACCAGGCCCACCACCCGGGAGCGTTTGCCGGCGTCCGGCAGCGGCGTGGCCGGGATGTCGGCGAGCTGTTCCAGGGTCCGGGCATCGAACACCTTCACGCCACCCGGTTCGTAGTTGGACACGGCGATCAGCTTGCCGTCCTGGCTGATCGCGCCGCCGATGCTGTTGCCGCCCTGGAGGATGCGGCGGTCGATGCGGGCGGTCAGCAGGTCGACTTTGCTCAGGCCACCGTCGCGCCCGAACACGTAGGCGTAGCGCTGGTCCCGGGAGAACACCACCGAGGCATGGGACAGGTCGCCGAGGCCGTCGACGCGGGCGAGCAGGGTGTGGCTGTCGCTTTCGATGATTTGCAGGCTGCCGTTGGCGCGTTCAACTACTACGCCCAAGTCGCCAGTGCCGCGCAGGGTGGGCTGGGCGCAACCGGCGAGCAGGATTGCAGCGGTGGCAATGGACAGAAGGGAACGGATCATCGGGCGGGTTTTCCTTGAATAAGCCGGTCCACCAGCCAGCGAATGTCGTCGGGGCCGAGCAGTGGCGCCCAGCCGGGCATGGCGCTGCCGGGGCGGCCGAGGGTGACGGTGGCGATGAGGCTGTCGCGGGATTTTCCCGCCAGGGCTTCGCGGGTCAGCGGCGGGCCGAGGCCGCCGGTCAGGCGCAGGCCGTGGCAGGCGCCACAGTCCTGGTCCAGGAGATGTTGGAGTTGGGCCTGGCGCGGCGGGTCGGGAGCGGCCAGCGCGCAGGCGGGGATAAGCAGGAGGAGGGCGGTGATCGAGGGGGTGAAGCTGTGTCGTTCCATGACGTCCTCCGATATTGAATTTTTGCATGTCCCCTGTGGCGAGGGGATTTATCCCCGCTGGGGTGCGAAGCAGCCCCAGAAAAGCAGAACCTATCTGCCTGACACACCGCGCTGTCAGGTTTCAGGGCTGCTTCGCACCCCAGCGGGGATAAATCCCCTCGCCACAAGTGATTTGCGCCTTGTAAGTTATTTAAGGGTCAGAACCCAAGCCGCCAGCGTCTTGGCCTCTTCTTCCGTCACCGGGTTGGCCGGCATCGGCATCGGTCCCCAGTTGCCTTGGGTGCCT
Source organism: Pseudomonas sp. BP11-1-1 (assembly GCF_052112105.1). NCBI lineage: Bacteria > Pseudomonadati > Pseudomonadota > Gammaproteobacteria > Pseudomonadales > Pseudomonadaceae > Pseudomonas > Pseudomonas sp. BP11-1-1. The sequence continues at coordinate 170,755 of NZ_JAUTYU010000006.1, read as the reverse complement.
TCCTTGATGTGTTTGGCCAATACGTCCTGGGCTCCGGCAACGCCGGCGTTTTTTGCCGCGACGTCCTTGAGCGCCGGGCCTACCACCTTGGTGTCGATGGAATGGCAGGCCGCGCACGGCTTGCTCTTGAACAGTGTCGGGCCATCATCGGCCAGGGCCGGCAGGCTATAGGCGGCGGTCAAGGCCAGTGCGATCAGAATAGGCTTCATGGTTTTTCCTCTTATTGATGGGGCTCAATAGATGTCGTGTTGGGTGTTGTAGACGTTGAATTTCCCGGTCGGGGTGATCAGGCGCTTGTCCTTGATCACGTTCTTGAGCTTGAGGGTCTTGTCGTCGATCACTACCAGCGCCGACTCGTCTTCCTGGCCGCTCCAGACCGAGAACCAGACTTCATCGCCGGCCTTGTTGTATTCCGGTTGCACCACGCGCAACGCGCCTTTCTTGATACCGGCGTATTCAGCGATTGGCAGCACGGTGTAGCCGGCGTCGAGCTTGTCGATGTTGAACACCGCCACCGATTGGCTGAGCTTGGCGTCCGGGCTGAGGGTGGTGTCGACGTACAGGTGACGGGACTGTGGGTGGGTCTTGATGAACAGCGAACCGCCGCCCTGACCCTGCAGCGAACCCACCTGTTTCCAGGCGTATTGCGGGTGCTTGACCGGGTCGGTGCCGATCAGCGAAACCCCGGCGTCGCCCAAGTGGCTGGTGGCCCAGACCGGTCCGTAGAGCGGATGATTGAAGTTGGCGCCGCGTCCCGGGTGCGGGGTCTTGCCGACGTCCACGAGGGCGGTGAGCTTGCGTTCCTTGGAGTCGATCACCGCGACTTTGTTGGAGTTGTTGGCGGCCGTCATGAAGTAGCGATGGCTGCTGTCCCAACCGCCGTCGTGCAGGAACGGCGCGGCGTCGATGCTGGTGATGGTGAGGTTCTTGATGTCCTGGTAGTTGACCAGCATCACCTTGCCGGTTTCCTTGACGTTGACGATGAACTCCGGCCATTCGTGGGAGGCGATGATCGCCGCGACGCGAGGTTCGGGGTGGTATTGCTGGGTGTCGACGGTCATGCCCCGGGTCGAGACGATCTGCTTGGGCTCCAGGGTCTCGCCGTCCATGATCGTGAACTGCGGCGGCCAGTACGAGCCGGCAATCGTGTACTTGTCTTCGTAGCCCTTGAACTTGGAGGTTTCCACCGAGCGGGCTTCGATGCCTACCTTGATTTCCGCGACCTTGGTCGGCTCTTTCGGCCACAGGTCGATCATGTCGATCTTGGCGTCCCGACCGATCACCAGCAGATAACGTCCGGAGGCCGAGATGCGCGAGATGTGCACCGCGTAACCGGTGTCGATCAGCTTGACGATTTTCTTGGTGTCGCCGTCGATCAGGGCGATCTTGCCGTCGTCGCGCAGGGTCACCGAGAACAGGTTTTGCAGGTTGAGGTTGTTGAGTTGCTTGGTGGGTCGGTCCTCGGGCTTGACCAGGACTTTCCAGGTCTTGAGGGTTTCGGCCATGCCCCATTCCGGTGGTGTCGGCGGGGTGTGCTGGATGAACTTGGCCATCACCGTGATCTGGTCCTTGGTCAGGGCGTTGGAAGTGCCCCAGTTCGGCATGCCGGCGGCGGAGCCATAGGTGATCAGCGCCTCCAGGTAGGCCTGGCCACGTGCCTGGGTGATGTCGGGCGTCAGGGGCTTGCCGGTGGCGCCCTTGCGCAGCACGCCGTGGCAGCCGGCGCAGCGTTGGAAGTAGATTTCCTTGGCCGCGTCGAAGTCGGCCTGGCTCAGGTCCGGCGCGCCGTCGGTCTTGACCATGCGCGGGCTGTCCTGCGAGGTGGCCTGCGCAGGGGGTTGGTCGGCGAAGACGTAAGGGGAGGCCAGCACTGTACACAGCGCCGTGACCCTCATCGCCCACGATTTTTTGTGGCTGATCAGCATTCCATTTCTCCTCAGGCATGACCCGCGCTGCCCCCGTAAATGTCGTCCGGCGCGCAGATTCTTGGTGCGCTGCAAGGCTATGCCGGGGGAGATGGTTAACCGCTTGACGGCGATCAAGTTTGCCGGCCGCAAGCCTTGCCAGGTTGTCGCAGGGCCTCGTAGTTTGAGTGGCAATCCGCTGTCTGATCAGGCCATCCCATGAACGCAATCCCTACCGCGCACCACCCCGACGAACCCTTCTATCAAGCCCAGGACAACGAACAGGCGTTGTTCGAACAGGCCTGGCGCCACGGCATGCCGGTGCTGATCAAGGGGCCGACGGGCTGCGGCAAGACCCGTTTTGTCCAGCACATGGCCCATCGCCTGAAATTGCCGCTGTACACCGTCGCCTGCCACGACGACCTCAGCGCCGCCGACCTGGTCGGCCGTCACCTGATCGGCGCCCAGGGCACCTGGTGGCAGGACGGACCGTTGACCCGGGCGGTGCGCGAGGGCGGCATCTGTTACCTGGACGAAGTGGTCGAGGCGCGCCAGGACACGGCGGTGGTGCTGCACCCGCTGGCGGACGATCGTCGGCAGCTGTACCTGGAGCGCACCGGCGAGGTCTTGCAGGCGCCGCCGTCGTTCATGCTGGTGGTGTCGTATAACCCCGGCTACCAGAACCTGCTCAAGGGCATGAAGCCGAGCACGCGCCAGCGTTTCGTGGCCATGCGCTTCGGCTACCCGACGGTGCCCGACGAAGAGCGCATTGTTGCCCGCGAGGCTGGAGTCGACATGGCCTTGGCTGCCCAGGTGGTGCGCTTGGGGCAGGCGCTGCGCCGGCTCGATCAGCACGACCTGGAGGAGGTCGCGTCCACCCGTCTGCTGATCTTCGCGGCCCGCATGATCGGCGCCGGGATGGACCCGCGCCAAGCTTGCCTGGCGTGCCTGGCCGAACCGTTGAGCGACGATCCACAAACCGTGGCCGCGCTGATGGATGTGGTCGATGTCCATTTCGGCTGAGAGCGTTGGAATGTCCCGGCGGTTGCCCGGCGACCTGGCGATGTGGTTCTTCATCCTCGCCGAGCTGACGGTGTTCGCGCTGCTGATCCTCGCGTTCACCGTCGCCCAGGCGCTGCGCCCGCAGATGTTCAGCGAAGGCCGCCAGTTGCTGGACCGCTCCACGGGCCTGGCGATGACCCTCAGCCTACTGACCGCCGGGCTGTTCGCCGCCCTGGCCCTGGAGCAAGCCCGGCAAGACCGACCGCGTCGAGCCGCGCTGTTGTTGGGCGGCGCGTTGCTGCTCGCCTGTGGCTACGTAGGGATCAAGCTCGGCGAGTATGCCCACCTGCTGGCGAATGGCCTCGGCATGGAGCACAACACCTTCTTCACCTTGTACTGGATCCTCACCGCGTTCCATTTCCTCCATGTGCTGCTGGGCATGGTCATCCTCGCATGGCTGGCCGAGGGCTGCCGCCGGCGGCGCTACGGTGCGCAGCAACACAGCGGGCTGGAATCCGGCGTGCTGTATTGGCACATGGTGGATCTGGTCTGGGTGCTGCTGTTCCCGGTGGTCTACATCCTCGATTGAATGGAGATGCCCATGTCGACGTCCCGTGTCCTGATCATCTGCTGGGCGATGCTGGCCGTGCTCAGCACCGCCACCGTCGCCTTGGCCCAGGTCGCTGCCAACGGACGGGTGGCAATCGCCATCCTGGCAGTCGCCGTGACCAAGGCCTGGCTCATCGCCGACGGCTTCATGGAACTGCGCCATGCCCCGCGGTTGTGGCGGCGGTTGGTGTTGAGCTGGGCGGTGGTGCTGGCGGTGGGGGTTTCGTTTGGGGTCTGAATCCCTGCGTAAACCCCCGTGGCGAGGGAGCGGGTCCCTCGCTACGAATGTGACACTGGACGAATGTGGGGACGTGGCCAATTAGGGGAGTGGTTGGTCTGGAATACGGACGTAGGGACCGACCTCTTATTTGTTCTCCGCAGCCAGGCGAATGGCTTGGAGCTTGCGCAGGTCCGGATTATGTGAACCATCGGCCACCACGGTGCCGTCGGGGTAGGTAAATTTAATGAAGCTTCCAACTTTATGTATTTTCGTTCCTTCGGAGGTGACCAGGTAATTGGAATGCAGTATGGGTTCGAAAAATACTTGCCGGGCCTGTAGGGCTTGATACTTGAGGTAGAGACTAGCTTCGCCTGCCAAACCGATGCGCTTTACATATCCGTCTAGGAAGTTTTCCTTTAACCATGGGTAGTAATCCTTCTTGATCATTAAGTCACCATCGATCTTGAAGTCTGCTCCTCCCCGTGGAGAGTTGTTGTGATCGAAGATGACCACAATGCCGCCGCCGCCACCAACAACCACGCTCTCGCCAAAACGAGTCGGGTCGGCATAAACGACACCGAAGGTGACATTGGCCAGGTGCCATTGGCATGCACCGCCCCCATCTTTGGGTAGCTCCACTTGATAAATATCACTCTGCCCCTGGCGTTCGAATTCTTTATAAACGGAGTTATGGCCATCCCGTTCGGTACGTTGGCCGCTAGCGCCATAGCTGATGCGCTTACAAGTGGCCGAGCGATACATCACCCACATGGTTTCGGTTTTCAGCTCCTTAGGCAGTTTTACCGTTACCGTCACTTTTTCGCTGTCCGCCGGTGGCGCCAGGCTGTAGTCCTTGGCGCAGCCATTGAGGCTCGCGAACGAAGTGATAAATATAACCGGGAGAATGGATTTCATTTTTTGTTCTCCGCGGCCAGGCGAATGGCTTGGAGTTTTGTGAAATCAGGCTTGGCCCTTCCATCAGCCACTGTACTGCCATCAGGATAAGTAAAGGTGGTGTGATTACCTTTCCTCTTAATGTTGGGTCCGGCTGAATAGACTACATAGCTGGAGTGCAGGATGGGCTCAAAGTGCACTGCCTGTGCTTGTACCGCTCGATAGCTTAGATAGATATTTCCTTCGCCAGCTAAGCTGACAGTTTTCTTATATGGTCCTAAAAATTCTTCATCAATCCATGGGTAGTAGTCTTTTTTAATAATCAAATCTCCTTCGACGTTGAAGTCAGCCCCACCGCGTGGCGAGTTGTTGCGGTCAAAAATCACTACAACACCCCCTCCGGCACGATAAGTTACGTTTTCGCCAAATGGAGTCGGCGTGGCATAAGCGACGCCGAAGGTCACATTGCTCAAGCGCCATTGGCACGCGCCGCCACCGTCCATAGGCAGCTCGGCTCGATAGAGGTCACCCTGTCCTTGGCGAACAGGCCATATATCAGTTCGCTGATAATCGTCACGTTGATAAGGCTTACCCATTGCCGTGTGGTCGGTGAATGTACAGATGGTGGAACGGTAAATGACCTGCATGGGTCTCGCTGTCAGATCCTTAGGCACTTTCACTGTCACCGTCACTTTTTCGCTGTCCGCCGGTGGCGCCAGGCTGTAGTCCTTGGCGCAGCCGCTGAGACTTACGACCGTTGTCATTATGGCGAGGGGTATTTTCTTGATCATGATCCACTCCTTGGTCGTGTCGACGGACTCAGCTCCAGGTTTTCGTAAAGTAGGTATTCGGGTTGGCCACGGCATCGAAGCGCTGTAACGCCTCGATACCGCCCTCGACCTCCTGTGTGGAGCCCAACGCCTGGGGCAGCAAACCCTGCAAACCCAGGAAGACCCGATTACGGTCCCGCTCGTGTTCGTGGATGTGGCTGTAATGCTCGTGCATCTGCTGCTCAAAGCGTTGTCGCTCAAGCTGCTCCCTCATCAAGGGCTCCCGCTCGGGGTTGATCGACTCCAGCAGATGGTTATGCAGGTAGGGTTGATACTCAGACATGAAATGGTTGCCGAGGCCACTCAGTCGGCCCTTCTTGGGGTTGCCCTGGGGTGGGAAATATCGGGCCCGATCACCCGGTCGCAGCGTGCCGATCAGGCCTTCTTGCGCTTGCTTGGCCTGTTGGTCGTCCTCAGGACTCAGGCTGGGTACGAGGTAGAACTTGGCCTTTTCATGCAGGGGACGAGCGATGGTGGTGTAGTAAGGCGCGCCGAGCCCGTCCTTGTTGCGATAGGCCGGGTATTGCGAGCCACGTTCCTGCAGGTGTTGTTCGGCCCTGAAGAACATGGCGATTTCGCCGTGGTGACAAAAAGGATCGCCATGCTTGAACACCGCGCTGGCCGTTAGCTGAAGCAACGACCAGGTAAATCCCAGGGTGGTGCCCAACGGGCCGTACAAGTCGTACAGGTAATTATCCAGCGCCGCTTCGGGTGGTGCGCTGGGGATGGTGTCGGTGTCGTTGACGTGCCGGAAGTGCTGCAACTCGTCTAGGTCCTGTACGGCCTTGAGGGTGAAGGTGCGCGGCATGCCGTAGGTGTATAGCAATGGGTTGCGCGCTTTCAGCGAGGCGGCATGAATCAGACCGAGGGCGCCGCCAAGGCTGTGCCCACAGATGAACAACTGTTTACCACCTATAGCTTCAGGAATCTCTTCGCCCAAATCCTTCGCATAAACTCTTCTTGCGACCTCATAGGCATCGCGAAAGCCCAGATGCACGCTCCCTTCCGAAGTCAAATCCGCACAGGGCACCTTGGGTTCGCAGTTGGCCGCAACTTCTGGCTGGACCGGTCGAAAGGTCACGTCTGTCGCCAGGTCGGTAAAGGGGTAGGCCATCTCTGTGCCGCGCCAAGCCACCAGCACCTGGGTTGCACTGATGGCATAGAAAAGCTGCGTGTCTCCTTCCGGTGGTTCTGCTTTGCTGGTGTCCAACGGTTCGGCCGTTGTATAGCGGTCATCAAAAGGCACATCACTGACCAGACAAGGCCAATTCTGACCCCCGTCCCATATCCTCGGCGTACGTGAAAGATCCACGCATTGCTGGTCGAAAAATTCCTTGACGGAACCCCGGTCCTGCTCCGGCCATGTGCTGTACGACAAGATGCTCATCAGCCCCAGGTTGTAGGCGTTGGCAAGGCTGTAATGGGGCTGGTGATGCAGCACCAGCGACCAGGCCCGGAGCGGACAAACCTCCAGCACATGGCGGCGGTCCAGTTGTTCATCGTCGACCGTAAAACCACTGAACGTCCGGTCCGGAAAATGAAAGGCTGGCGGTTGACTGGCGTCGGTCAATGGCGGGGACAGATTGGGCAACTGATCGCACAACTGGCCGATACGCAGGTAGTGGTAGTCATGCCCGGCTTCAATGGCCTGTCGTTCGATTGGAGAAAAACCCGAACGCTGCGGACTGTACAGCGGGGTACGGTCGCCAATTATAGGCCTGTGTGGCTCAGGCCGTTCGGCGCGCAAACGACGGGTTTGCAATTGCCCGGCCAGCGAATTGGCCTCCAGCAACAAGGTGATGGCCAATGGGTGCAAACCCTCGATACGGATCACCCCGTCGGCATCGCTGACGCCGGCGTATTCGGGAACATAGGCCGTGCGCGTGGCCTCGTTCTGCGCACGGAAGGGCATATTCGCCAAGGGTTCACCTTGTTCGTCCAGCAGTTGGAATTCGATCCAGTGCTGTTTCTGTTTGCCGACGATGATGACTTTGAATGGATTAAGCGTATCCGTACGGTGCCGAGTGTCGTTCATTGATCGTTCCTTGATGGTTTTCCTTCACTGCGAATGGGCGCCTTGCCCAACGGATGCAGTCATTTCCGAAGCGAGCCTGCCCCATCCCAACGCCTTACTCCACCAACGCCGTCCCGCTTTTACAACTTTGGGAAATTTCCGAAGGATCCATCACTCCACGCTGTAGGCCACAAACCCTCCAAGCCCATTCCCGCCAACAACAACCCACCAAAACCATCGGAGATTCTTGATCGCCATCAAGCGGTTCCGGACCCCTCGCTTTCTAGAATGGGCACGCCAAGCAATGAGGAAGTGACCATGTCAGATACCTTCACCAAAGGCATGGCCAGGAATATTTACTTCGGGGGAAGCATTTTCTTCTTCCTGATATTCCTGGCCCTGACCTACCACACGGAACAGACCTTTCCGGAGCGCAGCAACCAGGCGCAGTTGACGGAGTCGGTGATACGCGGCAAGGGCGTCTGGGAGCGCAACAACTGCATCGGCTGCCACACACTGCTGGGCGAGGGCGCGTATTTCGCGCCGGAGCTGGGCAACGTGGTGAACCGGCGCGGGGGCGAGGAGGCGTTCAAGCCGTTTCTCCAGGCGTGGATGAAGATGCAACCGCTGAACGTCCCCGGTCGCCGGGCCATGCCGCAGTTCAACCTGAGCGAGCAGGAGGTCGACGACATCGCCGAGTTCCTCAAGTGGAGCTCGAAAATCAACACCAATGGCTGGCCGCCAAACAAGGAGGGCTGAGAGATGAGCATGGCTAATCCGCATCTGAAATTCGCCTCGCAGGCCGTCGCCAAACCTTATTTCGTGTTTGCCCTGATGCTGTTCCTCGGGCAGGTGCTGTTCGGTTTGATCATGGGTTTGCAATACGTGGTCGGCGACTTCCTGTTCCCGCTGATTCCTTTCAACGTGGCCCGCATGGTCCACACCAACCTGCTGATCGTCTGGCTGCTGTTCGGCTTCATGGGCGCGGCCTATTACCTGATACCGGAGGAGGCCGATCGCGAGCTGCACAGCCCGAAACTGGCGCTGTTGCTGTTCTGGGTGTTCGCCGCTGCCGGCGTGGCGACGATCCTGGGCTACCTCTCGGTGCCTTATGCGACGCTGGCGAAGTTCACCGGCAACGACCTGCTGCCGACCATGGGCCGCGAGTTCCTGGAACAGCCGACGATCACCAAGATGGGCATCGTGGTGGTGTGCCTGGGCTTTCTCTACAACATCGGCATGACCATGCTCAAGGGTCGCAAGACCACCGTCAGCATGGTGATGATGACCGGGCTGATCGGCCTGGCGGTGTTCTTCCTGTTCTCCTTCTACAACCCGGAAAACCTCGCCCGCGACAAGTATTACTGGTGGTGGGTGGTGCATCTTTGGGTGGAAGGCGTGTGGGAATTGATCATGGGCTCGATGCTCGCCTTCGTCCTGATCAAGATCACCGGCGTGGACCGGGAAGTGGTGGAGAAGTGGCTGTACGTGATCATCGCCATGGCGCTGATCACCGGGATCATCGGCACCGGTCACCACTTCTTCTGGATCGGCGCGCCCGAGGTCTGGTTGTGGGTCGGCTCGATCTTCTCGGCGATGGAACCGCTGCCGTTCCTGGCGATGGTGGTGTTCGCCTTCAGCATGGTGAAAAACCGTCGCCGGCATCACCCGAACCGCGCCGCTACGTTGTGGGCCAAGGGCACCACGGTCACCGCGTTCTTCGGCGCTGGCGTCTGGGGTTTCCTCCACACCTTGGCGCCAGTCAACTACTACACCCACGGTTCGCAACTGACCGCGGCCCACGGTCACCTGGCCTTCTACGGCGCCTATGCAATGATCGTGATGACGCTGATCAGCTACGCCATGCCACGCTTGCGCGGCTTGGGTGAAGCGGCGGACGAGCGCTCGCAACGGCTGGAGATCTGGGGCTTCTGGCTGATGACCTTGTCGATGGTGATGATCACCTTGTTCCTCACCGCGGCGGGTGTCGTGCAGGTGTGGCTGCAACGCTGGATGACGGATGGCAGTGCCTTGCCGTTCATGGCGACGATGGATCATTTGAAGCCGCTGTTCTGGGCACGACTGGTCAGCGGCCTTGGGTTCCTGGCCGGGTTGCTGTGCTACCTGCTGAGCTTCCGCCAGCGTGGTCGCGCGGCGCTGCGGGCGCCGGCGGCGGTGGTGGCTTCATGAATCACCACAACGACTAAGCCGGACCCATTTGTGGCGAGGGGATTTATCCCCGCTGGGGCGCGAAGCGGCCCCCTACATTCTGTCTGAAACACCGCAGTAGCAGACATTTCTGGGGCTGCTTCGCCGCCCAGCGGGGATAAATCCCCTCGCCACAATGGGTTCCGCTTAAGAGGAAATAACCATGGCATTCACCCTCGAGCTGGAAGAGTGGGTCGGCAGTGTCTGGCACCGTTTCATCACCCGCCGGGCCAGTGCCGATTTTCCCGAGGCGCGGGTCGAGCTGATTCCACGGCAACGCTCGCTGCAGGTGCTGTTTCGCGCCACGGGCGGTGCCCGGCATCAGGGCGTCGAAGCGGTCAGCGACCGGGATTCACTGCTGCGACGCAACCTGTTGCAGCAGATCGCCGGCACCTGCAAGCAAGTGCCGCTGGCCTGGTGCGATGGCGACAACCTGCGGCTGCCGGCGAGCCTGGCGGCGTTTCCCGATGTCGGGCTCAACGAAGAACTGTATCGCTGGCTGGCGTTGCTGGCCGCGCAGTCTGGACCGATGCGGCATTGGGGGCGGGACAACCAGCGCTGGACCCTGGCGGTGTTGAAACGCTACCCAGCGCTGCGACCTCGTTACCGGCGATTGGTGGAGGCGCACCTGTCCTTGCGCCCTGATCCGGATTCATTGAATCCCGCCGAAGCCGCCCTGGAGCGCGCGTTGTGCCAAGCCTTACGCGAGCCGGGCAGTGTCGAGCATTTCCCCCGCAGCGAACGGGCGGCCTGGCCGTTGCCGTTGTGGCTGTATCCACCGCAACATCTGGCCAATCCCCAGGCCGCTGATCTCGAAGAGTCCGAGCAATACCTGGCAACGCCGCCCGGCGAACAGCAGGGCGGTCGCAAGCGCGCCGAACGCATCGACGACACCACCCGCGACGGTGGCCTGCTGATCGTGCGCCTGGAAAACCTGTTCAGCTGGACCGAGCACGTGGACCTGGATCGCTGGTCGGACGACAGCGAAGACCCGGACGCTGCCCGCGTCGCAGAGGACCTCGATCAACTGACCCTTTCCCGCACGCGCCTGCGCAAGGGCGGTGGCTTGAAGTTGCACCTGGACTTGCCACCGGCGGATGTCGATGACGTGCCGCTCGGCGAAGGCATCCTCTTGCCGGAATGGGACTATCGCAAGCAGCGCCTGCAGGACGATTTCGTCAGCGTGCAAACCTTCGTCCCGCGTGACTGTGAACCCCAGCCATTGCCCTTGCGCCTGCGAGGGCCGGCCCAGCGCCTGCGTCGCCAGTTCGAACACTTGCGCAATGATCGCCAATGGCTGCGTCAGCAGACCCAGGGCTGCGAACTGGATTTGCAGGCCTGGCTGGATTTCCACGTCGAACGCCAGCACGGTCATTCCAGCGAACGCGGGCTGTTCATGGATCAGCGCCAGACTCGCCGCGACCTGGCCTGCCTGCTGTTGGCTGATCTTTCGATGTCCACCGACGCCCACCTCAATGACGAGCACCGGGTCATCGATGTGATCCGCGACAGCCTGTTGCTGTTCGGCGAAACCCTGTCGGTGCTGGGGGATGATTTTGCCCTGTACGGGTTCTCCTCCTTGCGCCGGCAGAACGTGCGAATGCATGAACTCAAGGCCTTCAACCAGCGCTACGACGACCAGACCCGCGGGCGGATCCAGGGCCTCAAGCCGGGTTACTACACGCGCATGGGCGCGGCGATCCGCCAGGCGACCCAGCGCATGGCGGGGTGCAAGCGGCGGCGCAAATTGTTGATGTTGATCAGTGACGGCAAGCCCAATGACCTGGACCTCTACGAAGGCCGCTACGGTGTCGAGGACACCCGCCAAGCGGTGCTGGAAGCGCGACGCCAGGGGCTGACGCCGTTCTGCATCACCATCGACCGGGAAGCGGGGGATTATCTGCCGTACATGTTTGGCGCCAACGGCTACACGCTGATTCGCCAGCCCGAGCAACTGCCGTTGCGGTTACCGCAGTTGTATCGGCAGTTGACACAGGATTGAGGATTCAGGCGATGCTGCGTGGCAACCAGAAGAACATGACGATGCAGAAGATCGTCAAGCCAACGCAGAACCAGGTGAAGCGCCGCAGCCGGCGCTCACCGGCCAGCGCCGCTTCGGCCGGCAGGGGCATGCCGCATTGGCGGCACTCGGTTTGGCTGATGGCATTGGCGTGTTGGCAGTACAGGCAAGTGGGCTGCGCGATCATTCGAACTGCTCCAGGCGCGGGCGGTCGAGAATGGCGATCTGGCGACCGTCCTGGGTGATGATCTTTTCATCGATCAGGCGGCGGATGATCCGCGAGAACGTTTCCGGTTGGATCGACAGGTGCCCGGCGATCAACTGCTTGGCCATGGGCAATTCGAACTGGCTGTCGACGGTTTGCAGGCGCACCAGTTGCGTCAGCAGGTAGCGCACCACGCGGTGGGTGGCGTTCTTCAGCGACAGGGTTTCGATCTCGTTGACCCGCTGGTGCAAACGTACGCAGAGCTTGCCGAGCAGGGCGAAGGTCAGCCGGCTATTGCTTTGCAGCAGGCGCATGTACGTGGCGTTGGACAGCCGATACAGCTGCGTCGGGCCCACGGCTTCGGCGGAGGCGACGTAGTTGGGCGTGTCCATCAGCATCATGGCTTCGGCGAAGGTCTGGCGCTCGCCAATCACCTCGAAGACTTTTTCCTGGCCGTCCGGGGTCAACCGGAAGATTTTCACCGCCCCGGAGATCACGAAGTAGAACGCTTGCGCCGGTTCACCCTGGCGAAACAGCGGATCGCCCTTGTCGATGTTGAGCAGTTGGCTGTGGCTCATCAATTCGTCGAGCTGTTCCTCGTTCAGCGGCTCGAACAGGTGATGGCTGCGCAGAATCTGGTGATGGACGCGGTGGAGCACCATGGCGTGGATCCTTGTGATAGCAAAGAAGTGATCGGGGTCAGACCAGGCTCAGGGACAGGCCGCTGGCAAGCGCCACGACGCAGGAGAGCACGACGAACCAGGTGAGCGGCAGGACGACGGATTTCATGGATAACCCCGGAAGTAGAAGCTGATGCCGTGCTTGAGCAAGAGCTGGGCCATTCCTGGGGGCTTTGATTCATGGGACGTTGGGGCTGGGCAGGGTAGAAATGACCCCAGGCTTGAAGGGTAGAAATCACCATGACGGGGTTGAAATGACCACTCCCTGTGGGAGCGAGCTTGCTCGCGATAGCGTACTAACATCCAACATCGGTGCCGACTGATCCATCGTCATCGCGAGCAAGCTCGCTCCCACAGGTTTCCCGATCAAGTTGCGAATGGGTTCGGCAAGCCCTTTGCAAGCTTCTGGCCGAGGCATGCGGTTGCCGATGCGCCGGCTTGATCTGAGACAAGGCTCGTGCGCGTCGATAACCGATCATTCGAACCTGGTTTTATCGCACCTCGCGGGCGTTCCGGCGGGGGCTGAGGAGTGGTGTATGCAAGTGCTTGATCGTCGCAAGGCCATGGCGATTCCACCGCTGTGGCGCCTGGCGTTCCGGCCGTTCTTCCTGGGCGGCTGCGTGCTCGCGCTGCTGGTGGTGCCGCTGTGGCTGGCGGTGTTCAGCGGGCGGCTGTCGGCCTGGCAGCCGGCCGGTGGTTGGTTGGCATGGCACCGTCATGAATTGCTGTTCGGTTTCGGCCTGGCGATCATCGCCGGGTTCCTGCTGACAGCGGTGCAAACCTGGACGGGTACGCCGGGGCTCAGCGGCAAGCGGTTGGCAGCGCTGGCGTTGGTGTGGCTGGGGGCGCGACTGGCCTGGTTGGTTGATGCACCGCTGCCCTTGCTGGCGGTCCTGGAGCTGGCTTTCGCCTTGGGTGTCGCCGCGTTGATGGGTCTGACGTTGTGGCGTGTGCGGCAGAAACGCAATTACCCGATCGTGCTGGTCTTGCTGCTGCTGGCTGCCGCTGACGGCTTGTCGGTGTACGGCCTGATCCAGCACAACGAAAGTTTGCAGCGCCAGAGCGTGCTCACCGGCTTGTGGCTGGTGGCGGCGATGATGGGGCTGATTGGCGGACGTGTGATTCCGTTCTTCACCCAGCGTGGCCTCGGTCGTGTGGAAGGTGTGGCGCCCTGGCCGTGGCTCGATCGCTTGTTGCTGGCGGGTTCCGCACTGGTGGCGCTGCTGTATGCCTTCGGTCCGGCGCTGGCGGCCAACGTCTGGGTCGGCCTGTTGTTCGCCGCGTTGGCGGTGGGCCACGGGATTCGGTTGGTGCGTTGGCATGACCGGGACCAGTGGCGGGTGCCGCTGCTGTGGTCGCTGCACCTGGCCTACGCTTGGCTGGCGGTGGCGTGCCTGGGCATGGCGCTGTGGCACGTCGGCGTGCCGGTGAACCCGAGCCTGGCGGTGCACAGCCTGACCATCGGCGCCATGGCCGGGTTGATCCTGGCGATGATCGCCCGTGTCAGCCTGGGCCATACCGGGCGCCCCCTCGAACCACCGGCGGGCATGACCCTTGCGTTCATCCTGTTGAACCTGGCGTGCCTGAGCCGCGTGCTGCTGGTGCTGCTGTTGCCGTTCGCCGCGCTATGGCTGGCGGGAGTGTGCTGGACCTTGGCGTTTGGCCTGTACGCCTGGCGCTATGGGCCGATGCTGCTCAAGAGCCGGGTGGATGGGCATCCGGGATGAGCCGACTGCGGGGAGGGAATCGATAAATGTATGGGGTCTTGCTGATCATCCACCTGTTGGCGGCCATCGCCTTCATCGGCACGCTGTTCTTCGAGGTGTTCATCTGGCATGCCGCCCGTCGGCCTTTGTCGCAGGCGGTCAGGGAGGGCGTAGATCAGGCGATTGCCCAACGCTCAAGGCACGTACTTCACGGCGTGGTGCTGGTGCTCTATGGCGCCGGCATCGCCCTGGCCTGGCAGCATCGCGGCGCATTGAGCCAGCCGTTGAGCAACAGCTTCGGGCTGTTGCTGAGCTTGAAGATCCTGTTGGCCCTGAGCATCGTCGGGCATTACGTCTGGCTGGCGTACTGGCTCAAGAGCGGCCGGCTGACACCGAGCCGGGCGTGTTGGCTGCGGCGCAGTATCCTGGGGCATATGGTGTTGATCGTGGTGTTGGCGAAGGCGATGTTCTATTGGCAGTTTTAAAGCTGAAGAAAACACCGCCGAACCCTGTGGGAGCGAGCTTGCTCGCGATAGCGGTGGATCAGTCACTTCAAGGCTGGCTGACCTGACGCTATCGCGAGCAAGCTCGCTCCCACAGGGGTAATGCAGGGGCTGAAAAATCAGTGGGCAGGCTTCATCGCATTGACGAACAACACGTTGTTTTCCAGGTGGATGTGCTGCATCAGGTCATCGCGAAACTCCACCAGTCCGCGGTACAGGGCGCGCCAGGTGTTGCAGGCGTCGGCGGGCGGGGTGATCTGGTCGGTCAGGGCGAGCAGGGTTTCCAGTGCTTCACCATGTTGGTCGTGTTCATAGCGCAGCACCTGGATCGGCGCCGAGGCGCGTTCGCCCAGGCCGCGTTGCAGCATCGGGAATAGCACTTGTTCTTCCTTGAGCATGTGGCCTTCGAGTTCCTGATACATGTCCTGCAGATGATCGGCCAGGCCGTTGGGGCAACTGGCGCGTGCGCCATGAACGGTTTCGACGCGCCGTGCCAGGCGAATGAGTTCCGGCAGTTGTTCGCGATGGCGGGCGTGGTAGCGTTCGAGGATGTGGCTGATCAACAGCGCCTGGGGTTCATCGCGCCAGTCATGGCCGCGTTCGCCAGCGGCTTGCAAAGTGCGCAGGGCATCGGCGATCAGCAGCGGGTTCAGGCCCTTGCTCAGCGCCGCTTCGCGCAAGGATTTTTGCCCGCCACAGCAGAAATCGAGGCTGTAATGATGGAAGGTACGGGTAGCACCGGGAATGTCGCAGGCCAGTTGGCCGAGGCTTTGTTCCAGCAGGTCGAGGCTCATCATGTTTCCTTGGGTTGAATCCCGGGAGGGACAGATGACCGCTCACGTTGCAGCCGACGTGCCAGATTCAACCCGTTGAAAATAAAGTAATAAGTTTTTGGCAGGGTGATTGTCACCCTGACAGTGAAGGGTCAAACGAACCCTGGAGGGTCATCACTACCATGCTGCGTGAAAGCCTGGCCGCCGACCTGATCGTCGAGCTGCCCAATGCGGTGCGATTGCAGCGCCTGGTGCAGACCCTGCGCGAATACTTCAACAGCGGCGCCGTCGGTTTGCTGCGCCTGGACGAGGACAGCCTCCGGCCGGTGGCGACCGTTGGCCTGGTCCACGAAGCACTGGGCCGGCGATTCGTGATCGCCCAGCACCCGCGCCTGGCAGCAATCATGGCATCGCGCGAGCCGACCTGGTTCGAGCCGGACAGTCGTTTGCCGGACCCGTATGACGGCTTGCTCGTTCATCATGTCGGCGAGCCGCTGCCGGTGCACGACTGCATGGGCGTGAGCCTGTACGTGGAAGGTCAGCTCTGGGGCGCGATCACCCTGGATGCGTTGCACGCCGGGACGTTCGACAGTCGCGCCCGGGAAGAGCTCAAGCGCTGCACCTTGCAGATCGAGGCGGCGGTGCGCGTCACCCGGTTGGAGCAGGAGAACCGTAGCCTGCGGGCGTCGCGCAGTGACCCGGCGGACCTGCGCCTGCCGACTGAAGAGGGCGAAATCCTTGGCCGCAGCGAAGGACTGCAGCAATTGCTCAACGAACTGGACGTACTCGCCGACTCGGAACTGCCGGTGTTGCTGCTGGGCGAAACCGGCGTGGGCAAGGAATTGTTCGCCCGGCGGCTGCACCGCCTCTCGCGGCGCGGGCATAAGCCGTTGGTGCAGGTCAACTGCGCGGCACTGCCTGAATCCCTGGCCGAAAGCGAGTTGTTTGGCCACGTCAAAGGCGCGTTTTCCGGCGCCACCACCGACCGCGCCGGGCGCTTCGACGCGGCCAATGGCGGCACGTTGTTTCTCGATGAGGTCGGCGAGTTGCCGTTGAGCGTGCAGGCCAAGTTGCTGCGCACTTTGCAGAACGGCGAGATACAGCGCCTGGGAGCGGACAAGCCGCTGCACGTTGACGTGCGGATCATCGCCGCGACCAACCGGCACTTGCCCGACAGCATTCGCGACGGGCTGTTTCGCGCCGACCTGTATCACCGGTTGTCGGTCTACCCGGTGCCGATCCCGCCGCTGCGCGAACGCGGCCACGATGTGCTGATGCTGGCCGGGCACTTTCTCGAATTGAATCGCACGCGACTGGGCTTGCGCGGGCTGCGCCTGTCGCCGGCGGCCGAACAGGCGTTGCTGGCGTACAGTTGGCCGGGGAACGTGCGGGAGCTGGAGCACGTCATCAGTCGCGCGGCGCTGAAAGCGTTGAGCCGTGGCGCCAATCGCGGGGTGATCATGACCCTCGAACCGCAAGTGCTGGATCTGGACGTCAGCGCCAGCGCTGCCGCCATCGATACGCCAGAGAAAAGGGTGGACGCACCGTTACGGCCCCTGAGCGTCACGGTGGACGAATGCCAGCGCCAGGCGATCTTCAGGGCCTTGGAGCGTTGTGGGCAGAATTGGGCGGGGGCGGCGCGGTTGTTGGAGATTGATCCGAGCAATTTGCATAAGTTGGCGCGGCGGTTGGGGCTTAAGTAGGGACGGAACACCGAGGCGGCTGCATCGCGAGCAAGCTCGCTCCCACAGGGGGCTTGTGTCCACCGCAGTTCAACTGTGGGAGCGAGCTTGCTCGCGATGGCGCCCTGAAACCCACCACAGGCCCAGGCATTGACAACGATCAAGGCCACCCATCCCAGCCGACTCCACACTGGCCCAAACCCAAGTGGAGATCACCGTCATGCCCCTTTCCCTGGCCAACATGCGCCGCCAATACACCCGCGATGGGCTGGACGAAGCCCAGTCGCCCGACGATCCCTTGGCGCTGTTTGATGTCTGGATGCAACAGGCTCGCGAGACCGAAAGTCCACCCGTGGAAGCCAATGCAATGGCCCTCGCGACAGTGGACGAGCAGGGTCGGCCACACTGCCGGGTGTTGCTGCTCAAGGGTTTCAGCGCAGACGGCTTTTCGTTCTTCGGCAACTATGAGAGTGGCAAGGGGCGCGACCTGACGACCAATCCCTGGGCGGCCATGACGTTCTTCTGGCCGGCCCTGGAGCGACAGGTGCGCATCGAAGGTCCGGTTCACAAACTCGATCCGGCACTGTCGGATGCCTACTTCCATTCCCGTTCCGTCGCCAGCCGTCTCGGCGCCTGGGCTTCGCCGCAAAGCCGTCCGCTGACGAACCGGGCGGCGCTGGAGGCCTTGCTGACGGACACCGAACAACGTTTCGCCGATCAACCGGTGCCACGTCCCGAGCATTGGGGCGGTTATTGCCTGCGGCCCGAGCGGGTCGAGTTCTGGCAGGGGCGCGCCGATCGTCTGCATGACCGTCTGGATTTCCGGCTGCACGACGGTGTTTGGCAGCGCAGCCGCCTGGCGCCTTGAATGAATGCCTTGTAGGAGCTCCTACGCAGCTCGGCCAAGGGAGGTACCTCCATGGAGGAATAGGCCCGGCATTGATTGCAGTTCAGGCTGGGCCATCTTTTCCGACAGGACGGCTGGCCATGGCCCATCTGACCCAACGCGTTTTCCAACCGCTGAACATTGCGGTACTGACCATCAGCGATACCCGCACCTTCGAAACCGATTCATCAGGCCAGACCCTGGCCGACCTGCTGCAAAGCGCCGGTCATAACCTGATCGACCGGGCGCTGGTGAAGGACGACATCTACCAGATCCGCGCACAAGTCTCGCAGTGGATTGCCGACCCCAAAGTACAGGTGGTGCTGATGACCGGCGGCACCGGTTTCACCGCGCGTGACAACACGCCCCAAGCGGTGGCGCCGCTGCTCGACAAGCAGGTCGATGGCTTCGGCGAATTGTTCCGCCAGGTGTCGCTGGCGGAGATCGGCATGTCCACCCTGCAATCACGGGCGTTGGCCGGCATGAGCAACGGCGTGCTGGTGGTGTGCTTGCCGGGTTCGCCAGGCGCTTGCCGGACCGGCTGGGAGAAAATTCTCGTCGGGCAACTGGACGGGCGCACCGGGCCGTGCAATTTCACCCCGCACCTCAAGCCCCAGGAAGGCATCGCACCAACAGCCTGCGAGACACGCCCATGAGCGGCAAGGTGTGTGACAGCGGGGTATTGACGCCTGTGGATGAGGCGATCCGGCATCTGCTGGACCAGGCGCCGCCGCCTCCGCCGGTGCAACGAGTTGCCCTGGATCAGGCCCTGGCGCGGGTGCTGGCCGTTGATGTCCTGTGCCCGATGAACCTGCCGGCCTGGGACAACAGCGCCATGGACGGCTACGCCTTGCGCGCCGAGGACCTGCCCATTGCGGGCGGTTACCTGGCGCTGGCCGGGCGGATCGCCGCGGGTGACGGGCCGGGCGAGCCGCTGTCGGCGGGCCGGGTCGTGCGCATTTTTACCGGTGCGCCGTTGCCGCCGGGCGCCGACACGGTCGTGCCGCAGGAAAGCTGCCGGGTCGAGGGCGAGCGGGTCTGGCTGCCATCGGTCAATCGCGGCGACCACGTTCGCAAGGAAGGCGAAGAGCTGCGGCGGGGCGATCGATTGCTCGGTGCCGGCACGCGGCTGCGGGCCCAGGAACTGGGATTGCTCGCCGGTGCCGGGATCGATCGGGTGGAGGTCTTTCGTCCGTTGCAGGTGGGTTTGCTCAGCAGCGGCGATGAGCTGCGCGAGCCGGGCGAGCCGTTGGCGCCGGGGCAGATCTACAACAGCAATCGCCACAGCCTCGCCGCGTTGTTGCGTGGCTGGGGCCTGGAAGTCCATGACTTCGGCGTCATGCCCGACCAGCTATTGGCCAGTCGCCAAGCGTTGCGCCTGGCCGCGGCCGAATGCGATGTGCTGATCACCTCGGGCGGTGTCTCGGTGGGTGAGGAGGATCACCTCAAGCACGCCATCGAAGCCTTGGGCAGCATCGATCTCTGGCGCCTGGCGATCCAGCCCGGCAAGCCCCTGGCGTTCGGTGACGTGGAGGGCAAGCCGTGGATTGGCCTGCCGGGCAATCCTTCGGCGGCGCTGATTACCGCGTTGATCGTCGTGCGGCCATTCCTGTTCCGGGCCCAGGGCATGCGGGATGTATTGCCTACGCCGTTGTTGGTGCCGGCGGGGTTCGACTGGTTGAAGCGCAATCGCCGTCGGCAATACCTGCGGGCTCGATTGGTCGCGGGCGTTGACGGGCATCTGTGCGTTGAACTGCACCCACAGCAAAGCTCGGCGATGCTGACGGCGGCCTGTTGGGCCGATGGCCTGGCGGTGGTGGAGCGTGATGCTCAAGTGCACAAGCACGATCCAGTGATGTACCTGCCATTCGCGAGCCTGATGCATTGATGGCAATTGACTGCCGTCAAGGTCGCCGCCGGTTGGCTGGCTAGACTGGCGGCGCCCTTAGTTTCCTCACGAGGATGCCCCATGCAACTGGTTTGCCCGGCAGGGAATCTGCCAGCCCTCAAAGCGGCGGTGCGCCAAGGCGCCGATGCCGTTTATGTCGGCTTTCGCGATGACACCAATGCCCGGCACTTCGCCGGGCTGAACATGGACGACAAACAGTTCGACGCAGCGGTCGCCCATATCCGCCAGCACCAACGCAAACTCTACGTGGCGGTCAATACATATCCGCAACCCAAGGGCTGGGAGCGCTGGCAGCGTGCGGTGGATCGCGCCGCCGATTTCGGCGTGGATGCGTTGATCGCCGCCGATCCCGGCGTGCTCAGCTACGCCAGCCAGCGCCATCCTCGCTTGGCGCTGCACCTTTCGGTACAAGGCTCGGCCACCCACGCGGCGGCGCTGGCGTTCTACGCGCAGCGCTATGACATTCGTCGCGCCGTGCTGCCGCGGGTGTTGTCCCTGGCCCAGGTCCGGCAGGTGGCGGCGGGCAGCCCGGTGCCGATCGAGGTCTTCGGTTTCGGCAGCCTGTGCATCATGGCCGAGGGCCGTTGCCACTTGTCTTCATACATCACTGGCGAATCGCCGAACCTGTGCGGCGTCTGCTCGCCAGCCAAGGCGGTGCGCTGGAGCGAGGACGCCGATGGGTTGAGCGCCCGCCTGAGCGAAGTGCTGATCGACCGCTACACCCCGGAAGAACCGGCCGGCTATCCGACATTGTGCAAAGGCCGCTTCCTGGTGGGCGGCAAGCGCTTCCACGCCCTGGAAGAACCCACCAGCCTCGACACCCTCGACCTGCTGCCGGAACTGGCGGCCATCGGCGTCGAAGCGGTGAAGATCGAAGGCCGCCAGCGCAGCCCGGCCTACGTCGAGCAAGTGACCCGGGTCTGGCGCGCCGCGCTGGATGCCCATCAGGTCGCGCCGCAACGCTTCCGCGTGCGGGAAGAATGGCGCCAGGTGCTGGCCGGTCTGTCCGAAGGCAGCCAGACCACCCTGGGCGCGTACCATCGATCATGGCAATGAGGGAGGCCTGATGAAACTCAGCCTGGGACCGGTCCTGTTCTATTGGGACAAAGCGCAATTGGGAAATTTCTACGCAGAGATGTCGGCCTTGCCGCTGGACGTGATCTACCTGGGGGAAACCGTCTGCTCGAAACGCCGGGCCTTCTCGCTGGATCAATGGTTGGGCCTGGGGCGCGAGCTGCAGGCGTGCAGCCAGGCGCAGATCGTGTTGTCGAGCCTGACGCTGATCGAGGCGGCCTCGGAGCTGTCTTCGCTGCGCCGCTTGTGTGACAACGGCGACGTGTTGGTGGAAGCCAATGACATGGGCGCCGTGCAGTTCATGGCCGAACGCAAACTGCCTTTCGTGGGCGGTTCGGCGCTGAACCTGTACAACGGCCACGCCCTGGGGCAACTGCTCGACAGCGGCATGATTCGTTGGGTGCCGCCGGTCGAGTGCTCGGCGGCGCTGATCGCCGATGTGCTGGAACAAGTGCGGGACATGGACCGTGATCTGCCAGAAGTGGAAATCTTCGCCTACGGTCATTTGCCCTTGGCCTACTCGGCGCGCTGCTTTACCGCCCGCGCCGAAAACCGGCCCAAGGACGACTGCCAATTCTGTTGCATCAACTACCCCGACGGCCTGGCATTGAGCAGCCAGGAAGGGCAGCAATTGTTCACCCTCAACGGCATCCAGACGATGTCGGGCGAGGTGACGAACCTGCTCGCCGATTACCCCGCGCTGGCCGCCTGCGGCGCCGACATGCTGCGCCTCAGCCCGCGCGCCCAAGGCATGGCCGACGTGGTCACGGCCTTCGACAAGGTCCGCCAGGGCGAGGCACCACCGCTGTTCGTGGACGGTTGCAATGGTTATTGGCACGGCCACGCCGGCATGTTGAAAGTAGAGGAGGCGGGCCTGTGCTGAGTCCGAAGAAGTGGGTGCTCAAAGGAGCCGATCGCTTGCTGCCGCTGGTGGGCAAGGTGCCGTTCGTGGTGCAGCGTCTGGCCTTGCAACAGGCGCTCAACCGCTGCCTGGCCGAGCCGCTGCGCGAGGGCGGGTTCGAGGTACTGCGCGATCGTTGGTTATGTCTGCGGGTGCTTGATCTGAAGTTGTGCTGGTACCTGACCCTCGGCCGCGACGGCCTGCGCATCGCCGAACGGGCCGAGGCGCAGGTGTCCATCAGCGGCAACTGGCGGGAGTTCCTGTTGCTGGCCAGTCGTCAGGAAGACCCGGACACGTTGTTCTTTCGGCGGCGGTTGGTGATCGAGGGAGATACGGAGTTGGGGCTGGCGTTGAAGAACCTGATCGACAGTCTCGACCCGGATGTCCTGCCGCCGTGGCTCTGGCGCAATCTGGAGCGGGCGGGGAAGGGGTTGGCGACCGCGTAATGAAAGATTCTGACGCGCTTCCCTTGGTGTATTCGTGTTCCGGTTGTTCGAACGTGGCGCAACTGGCCAACACTGTTGCGCTGCGCCTGGACCGTGCGGGCCTGGCGGAGATGTCATGCATTGTCGGAGTGGGCGGGCAGGTGCCGCCGCTGGTCAACAAGGCGCGTTCGGGGCGGCGGATCGTTGCGTTGGACGGGTGTCCGTTGCAGTGCGTGCAGGCTTGTCTGCGATTGCAGGGTTTGACGGCGGATGTGCATGTGATCCTCAGCCAGCTGGGGTTGCGCAAGCGGTTTGGGGTCGATTGCGGTGAGTCTGAGATGGAGCTGGTGTTTTCGCAGGTGGTTGCGTTGATGGATATGGGGTAGGTATGCGCCCCGACTCTTTGATAATCGCCGGTTCCTAGTCAGCATCTTCATTGACGGTCATGCCGCCTTCGCGAGCAAGCCCGCTCCCACACGGGATCTTCAGCGGCCACAAACTCGATGCACGCCACCGCCCCACTGTGGGAGCGAGCTTGCTCGCGAAGAGGCCTGTACATTCGATATCTTCATTGACTGTTGCTCCGCCTTCGCGAGCAAGCTCGCTCCCACACGGGATCTTCAGCGGCCAAACTCCATGCACACCACAGCCCCACTGTGGGAGCGGGCTTGCTCGCGAAGAGGCCTGTACATTCGACATCTTCATTGACTGTCATACCGTCTTCGCGAGCAAGCTCGCTCCCACAGGGGAACTCGGTCCGCCTCACGACTACTGCTGATAGGCCTCCAAGTCATCCTCGGACAAGATACGAATCTGCCGCCGCTCCATGGCAATCAACCCCCCATCCACCAACCGATGAAGAATCCGCGAAAACGTCTCCGGCTGGATTCCCAATTTGGAAGCCACCAGCCGCTTGGACACCTGCAACACCACCTGACCATCACGCGGATCCCGTTCCTGCAAAAGAAAATTGATGACCCGCCGACTGGCACTGGCCAAGGTCAGGTTATCGATGTCCTTGAGCCGCTGATGCAAATGGATGCTCATGCTCGCCAGGATCGCCAGGCAGACCTTGGGTTGGTCTTCCAGGGCCTTGCGGTAATGGGTGCCCTCGATACTCACCAGCACGCTGTCCTTGATCGCCGACGCGCTGACCGGGTAGCAGCGGGCCTGGCTGAAGAGCAGGGCTTCGGCGAAGGTCTGTCCGGGCTGGATGATTTCCACCAGGTTTTCCTGGCCCTCGCCGGTGACCCGGAACAGTTTGATCTGGCCGCTGACCAGCAGGAAAAACCGCTTGGCCGGATCGCCCTGGTGCATCAGCGTGCTGTTGCAGGGCAGTCGCTTGAGCACGGCGAGGTTGCACACGTCTTCGAAGACCCGCTCCGGCAATTGGCTGAACAGGTGATGACGTCGCAACAGTAGAACGATGGAAGGGTGGGTCAGCATGGCGTACCTCCGCGTGCCGTTATGGTAGAGCCCAACTCGCAGTCGGCCTATGCCTCGGCAGGCTTACCTCGGAAGAGGGATGGGAGGCGGTCGATCCAGTTTTCACTACTGGCGCAAATCTGTGGCGAGGGGATTTATCCCCGTTGGGCTGCACAGCAGCCCTGGCAGTGGACTCAATCTTCCAGGCACACCGAGTTGTCTGGTTTGGGGGCCGCTTCGCAGCCCAGCGGGGATAAATCCCCTCGCCACGGGATATGTGTTGGGGGCCAAAATGATTAGCCCGCCCCGCGCAAATGCTCCATCGCCCAAACCGCCGCTTCGACCCGCGAACGCAAGCCTAGCTTGTGCAGCAGGTTCTTCACGTGCACCTTCACCGTGCCTTCGGTAATGCCCAGCTTGTGGCCGATGACCTTGTTGCTGAAGCCCCCGGCAATCGTCCTCAAAACCTGGCGCTCACGTTCGGTCAGTTCCACGTCGGCCTGGCGTGGCGGCGAGCGCAGGGCCTGGGCCATGACGCGGGTCAGGCCGGGGCTGATCACCAGCGCGCCGTTGAGGGCGTCACGGATGTATTGGATCAGCAACTCGGGCTCCATGTCCTTGAGCAGGTAACCGTTGGCATCCAGGCGCAGGGCGTCGCGGATGTCGTCCTCGGCGTCGGACACGGTGAACAGCAGGACCTTGCCGGTGTAGTCCATCGCCCGCAGGCGGCGCAGGGTCTCGATGCCGTTCATCTGCGGCATGTTGTTGTCCAGCAGCACCAGGTCAGGCTTGAGCGGTTCGATCAGCGCGAGGGCTTCTTCGCCATGGCTGGCTTCGCCGACGATGTGCAGATCGTCTTCGAGTTCCAGCATCTGGCGGATCCCGCGCCGCATCATCGGATGGTCGTCGACCAGCAGCAGGGTGTGACGAAAAGGGGCGTTCATGTTGCGATGCCTTCGGAGTGATGGCCCAGGAATTCCGGTTGGAAGCGCACCTGGAGACGGGTGCCCTGGGGCGTTCGGGAGAGTATGTCCAGTTGGCCGCGCAGGCTGCGGGCGCGTTCGTTCATGATGTTCAGGCCGTGGTGTTCGCGCTGGTCCACTTCGCCGCTGAAGCCCCGGCCATCGTCTTCGATGGACAGGCGCACGGTCTCGCCTTCCTGGCGCAGTTCGAGCCAGGCGTTTTCGGCATGGGCATGACGCAGGCAGTTGGACAGGGCTTCGCGGGTGATCTGCAGGATGTGGATCTGCTCGCTGGCCGACAGCTCGAAGGCCAGGGTGTCAATGAACAGGTGCACGTGGAAATCGCCGCGGTTGGAGAACTCCTCGGCAGTGTCCTTGAGTTCCTGCACCAGTCCATCGTCGCGGATCTGCAAACGGAAGGTGGTGAGCAATTCGCGCAGTTGCCGATAAGCGTTGTTGAGGCCTTCACGCAGTTCGCCGGTGACGTTTTCCAGGGTCTGCACCGGTTCGCCGCGACGCATCAGGGTCTGCATGCGGCTGACTTGCAGTTTCATGTACGACAGGGCCTGGGCCAGGGAGTCGTGCAGCTCCCGAGCAATGATGGTGCGCTCGTCGAGCAGCAGCAGGCGATGGTCCTGTTCGCGCTGGCGCTTGAGGGACAACGTTGTGCCGATCAGGTTGGCCAAGGCCTGGATCAGCGCGATTTCCCAGGGCTGCGCGGCATGGCCGTCGACAAAATGCGCCTTGAGCTCACCCAGCTCGGTGCCCTGGTTGCTGATGCTGAAAGCCTGCGGGCGCGCCGCGTTGTGTTTGTGGCAACTGGCGCAATCGCTGGTGGCGCAGACCTGGCGGCTGGCGGCGCCATGCAAGGCCAGCAGGTGCCGGGCCGGTGCTTGTAGCTGTCCTTGCAGGCACAGCGTCAGGCGCAGGCCAGGCAGGCGCTGCTGGAAGCGCCGGATCAACTCATCCAGGCCTTCGGCATTGGCCTGGCGTGTCGCCAGGCTGCGGCTGCTCTGGTAGAGCAATTCAAGGGCGGCGTTGGCCTGTTGCAAGTTCAGGGTCTTTTGCTGCACCTGGGCTTCGAGGGTGCGGTGGGACTCCTCGATGGTCTCGGCCATGGTGTTGAAACTGGTCGCCAACTGGCCCAGCTCATCCTCGGACTGGTGATTGACCCGCACCTGGAATTCGCCACGGCGAAAACGCTGGGTGGCGTCCACCAGTTCTTGCAGCGGCATGACCACGCCGTACTGCAATTCATACAGGCCGATCAGCAGGATGATCATGGTGCTGAACAACGCGATGCCCTGGATCGCCTGTTGCCAGCCTTGTTTGTGTTCGCTCTGGCGCTGCAACAGGGTGACGAACTGGTCCAGTTGCTCGACGAAGGAGCTGGCGCTCGCTTGGAAAAACGTCGAGTCGCCGCGCTCGATGGCGGGGCGCAAGGTCTGGTTCCAGCGCTGCATGAGGTCGCGATAGCTCTTGTGCAGCGAGGTTTCCGGTCCGTCTTCCAGCACCACGCGCAGGGCCGGGCTGTCGAGGCGTTGCTGCAGGCTGTCGACGACCGAGGGGATGTCACCGGCGTCACCCGCCGCGAGTTTCCAGCTCAGGTGGTAGGTCTCCATGCGTACGGAGCCGGCGGTATTGATAGCCGCCGCGTCGCCCTGGCTGAACCAGGCGATCAGTCCGGCGCTCAAGGAACTGGCCAGGGCGAGAATGGCGATGAGGATCACCGCCAGCCCGGCGCGAGCGGGCAGGGAGCTGCGCAGCCAACGCATCATGGACGCTGGCTCCTGGAGAAAATCGGTAGACCGAGCATCAAGCGCGCCCTGGGTCGTGGGGTGTTGCAGCCGATCCTGGGCGCACTACCTCTAAAGAGTTGTCGGCCGTTCCGTTTCCATAAAAGCCTTGGCCGACTTGCTCAAGACATTGATAAACAAAGGGTTCTATCGATATCAGGATCTACCTCCTTGGAGGTAGACGGGCCAAGCATAGGCCAATGCCCCCTTGGCGCTCGTTGATCCAGGTCAAGTTTTCGCGGGGTAGGCATCACTAGTCTGCGCTCAACGAATTGACTGGGGTGCAGCGTAATGCGAGCGCAAGTGCAACAAGGGCTGGTACTAGGGATGAGTACCCTGGCCTTCACCGTGTGCTTCATGGTCTGGATGATGTTTGCCGTGCTCGGCGTTCCGATCAAGG
Source organism: Pseudomonas sp. BP11-1-1 (assembly GCF_052112105.1). Classification (NCBI taxonomy): domain Bacteria; kingdom Pseudomonadati; phylum Pseudomonadota; class Gammaproteobacteria; order Pseudomonadales; family Pseudomonadaceae; genus Pseudomonas; species Pseudomonas sp. BP11-1-1. Next base: position 143,727 of record NZ_JAUTYU010000006.1, on the reverse strand, counting down.
AACTGCTGGCCCTTAACGAAACACAATTCGGCCTGTTGGCCGCCACGCCGGTGCTCACCGGTTCACTGGTGCGCTTGCCCCTGGGCCTGCTCACCGACCGCTTCGGCGGACGCATCGTGTTCTTCCTGCTGATGTTGTCCTGCGTGTTGCCGCTCTATTTGATCACCCTGGCCACGGCTTACTGGCAGTTCCTGGTGCTGGGCCTGTTCGTCGGCCTGGCCGGCGGCTCGTTTTCGGTGGGCATTGCCTACGTCGCCAAGTGGTTCGACAAACACAACCAGGGTTTTGCCATGGGCGTGTTTGGCGCAGGCAACGCCGGTGCCGCGGTGACCAAGTTCCTCGCGCCGGCCTTGATCGCGGTGGGTACATGGCACCTGGTGCCGAAGGTGTTCAGCGCGATCCTGTTCATCACGGCACTGCTGTTCTGGTTTCTCACTGCCGAGAAAAAAGAACACCGCAGTGCCGGCGGCGCCACGCTGCGTGAGCAACTCAAGTCGCTGAAAGATCCTGCGGTGTGGCGCTACTGTCAGTACTACTCGATCGTCTTCGGCGGCTACGTGGCCCTGGCGTTGTGGATGACTAAGTACTACGTGCAGGAATACGGTTTCAGCCTGCAAAGCGCGGCGCTGCTGGCGGCGTGTTTCTCCCTGCCGGGCGGCGTGCTGCGGGCCGTCGGCGGCTGGATGTCCGACCGTTGGGGCGCCCAGAGCGTGACTTGGTGGGTGCTTTGGGTGAGCTGGATCTGCCTGTTCCTGCTGTCCTACCCGCAAACCCAACTGCAAGTGCAGACCGTCAACGGCATCGTCGATTTCCACATCGGCCTCAACGCCACGCTCTTCACCGTGCTGCTGTTCGTGATGGGCATCGCCTTCGCGTTCGGCAAGGCCTCGGTCTTCAAGTACATCGCCAATGACTACCCGCAGAACATGGGCGCGGTGTCCGGCATCGTCGGCCTGGCCGGCGGCCTGGGTGGCTTCGTGCTGCCGATCATGTTTGGCGCCCTGGTGGACCTCACCGGCGTGCGCTCGTCCTGCTTCATGTTGCTCTACGGCGTGGTCTGGGTCTCGTTGATCTGGATGTACCTCAGCGAGGTGCGCAAGCGCCCGCTGCTGGGTAAACAACCGCCGGCCAGCCCATCCCCGTTTTCCAGCATTGCCCAAGGAGAAGAACATGTCCGTTCTGCAAACGCCTGAAAAAGGCCCGGTCATTCATGACTGGCGCCCGGAAGACCCAGCCTTCTGGGGCCGCAGCGGCAAGCAGACCGCCCGGCGCAACCTGTGGATTTCCATCCCGGCGCTGCTGTTGGCCTTCGCGGTGTGGATGGTCTGGAGCACGGTGATCGTGCGCTTGAACGCCATTGGCTTCAGCTTCAGCACCGACCAGTTGTTCTGGCTGGCGGCATTGCCGGGGCTGTCCGGCGCGACCTTGCGCATTTTCTACTCGTTCATGGTGCCGATTTTCGGTGGCCGTCGTTGGACAGCCCTGAGCACCGCATCCCTGTTGATCCCGGCACTGTGGATGGGCTTCGCCGTACAGGATTCGTCCACGCCCTACAGCGTGTTCGTGTTGATCGCGCTGCTGTGCGGTTTTGGTGGCGGCAACTTCGCCTCAAGCATGTCCAACATCAGCTTCTTCTACCCGAAGTCCCAACAGGGCACCGCCCTGGGCCTGAACGCCGGGCTGGGCAACCTCGGCGTGTCGGTGATGCAGTTTTGCGTGCCGCTGGTGATTTCCTTCGGTGTGTTCGGCTTCATGGGCGGCCAGCCGCAGGTGTTGGCCGATGGTAGCTCGCTGTGGTTGCAGAACGCCGGTTTCATCTGGGTGCCGTTCATCCTCGCCGTGACCCTGATTGCCTGGTTTGGCATGAACGACCTGTCCAGCGCCCGGGCTTCGTTCAGCGAACAGGCGGTGATTTTCAAGCGCAAGCACAACTGGCTGATGTGCTGGTTGTACCTGGCGACCTTCGGCTCGTTCATCGGTTTCTCCGCCGCGTTCCCGCTGCTGATCAAGACCTCGTTTCCTGAGGTGATCGCGTTGAAATTCGCCTTCCTCGGCCCGCTGGTGGGCGCCTTGGTGCGGCCGCTGGGCGGCTGGCTGGCGGACAAGCTCGGTGGCGCGAAAGTGACCCTGTGGAACTTCGTGCTGATGATCGTGATGGTTTTCGGTGTCCTGCACTTTCTGCCAAAAGGCGGCGAGGGCGGCAGCTTCTACGGCTTCCTGGGCATGTTCATGTTGCTGTTCATCACCACCGGCGTGGGCAACGGTTCGACCTTCCGCATGATCCCGGTGATCTTCCGCACCCTGCATGAGAAAGCCGCCCTCGGCAAAAAGCCCGAACAGCGCGAGCAAGCCCTGAAGAATGCCGGCAAGGAATCCGCGGCGGTGCTGGGTTTCAGCTCGGCCATGGGCGCCTTCGGAGCCTTCTTCATCCCCAAATCCTTCGGCACTTCGATGGCCCTGACCGGCGGCCCGGAGATGGCCTTCTACATGTTCGTCGGCTTCTACCTGAGCTGCATCGTGGTGACCTGGTGGTGGTACGCCCGCAAAGGCGCGGCGACTCCCTGCTAGACGAATTCAACTATTGCGTGGGCGGGGCGCAGACCCCGCGGAGCAAGCCTGAGAGGAAGACACTGTGAGTCATTTACTGGATCAACTGCGGTTCTTCAACCGCAAGCAAGGCGAGTTTTCAGACGGCCATGGCGAGACCCGCAAGGAGTCCCGCGACTGGGAGAACGTCTACCGTTCCCGTTGGCAGTACGACAAGATCGTGCGTTCCACCCACGGGGTGAACTGCACCGGTTCGTGCTCGTGGAAAATCTACGTCAAGAACGGCCTGATCACCTGGGAAACCCAGCAGACCGACTACCCGCGCACCCGCAACGACTTGCCCAACCACGAGCCACGCGGCTGCCCCCGTGGCGCGAGCTATAGCTGGTACATCTACAGCGCCAACCGGCTCAAGTACCCGAAGATTCGCAAGCCATTGCTCAAGCTGTGGCGCGAAGCCCGGCAGACCCTGCCGCCTGTCGAGGCGTGGGCGAGCATTGTCGAGGACAAGGCCAAGGCCGACTCGTACAAGAGCAAGCGCGGCATGGGTGGCTTCATCCGTTCCAACTGGGAAGAAGTCAACGAGATCATCGCCGCCGCCAACGTCTACACCATCAAGGAACACGGCCCGGACCGCGTGGTCGGCTTCTCGCCGATCCCGGCCATGTCGATGGTCAGCTACGCCGCCGGCTCGCGCTACCTGTCGCTGATCGGTGGCGTGTGCCTGAGCTTCTATGACTGGTATTGCGACTTGCCGCCAGCCTCGCCGATGGTCTGGGGCGAGCAGACCGACGTGCCGGAATCGGCCGACTGGTACAACTCCAACTACATCATTGCCTGGGGCTCCAACGTCCCGCAGACCCGTACCCCCGACGCCCACTTCTTCACCGAGGTGCGCTACAAGGGCACCAAGACCGTGGCGATCACCCCCGACTATTCGGAAGTCGCCAAGCTCACCGACCTGTGGCTCAACCCCAAGCAGGGCACTGACGCCGCGCTGGCCCAGGCCTTCAACCATGTGATCTTCAAAGAATTCCACCTGGACAAGCCGAGCGCCTATTTCACCGACTACGCCAAGCGCTACACCGACCTGCCGGTGCTGGTGATGCTCAAGCCGATGCTCGGCGTGGCGCCGGGTTCGGGTTACCAGCCGGACCGTTTCCTGCGGGCCAGCGACCTGACCGACAACCTCGGCCAGGACAACAACCCGGAATGGAAAACCATCGCCCTGGACGCCAACGGCGAGCTGGTTTCGCCTCAAGGTTCCATCGGGTATCGCTGGGGTGAGAAGGGCAAGTGGAACATCCTGCCCCGTGAAGGCGGCGAAGGCCGCGACATCGACCTCAAGCTGAGCCTGATCGGCGGCGACGTCGCCGAGGTGGCGTTCCCGTATTTCGCTGGCGAGTCCCAGGAATACTTCCAGCACGTGGCCGGCGATGCGGTGCAATACCGTCGTGTGCCGGTGCACAGCGTGGTGCTGGCCGACGGCAGCGTGGCGAAAGTCGCCACCGTATTCGACCTGTCGGCGGCCAACCTGGCGATCGACCGTGGCCTCGGTGGCGCCAATGTCGCCAAGGATTATGACGACGCCTCGGTGCCCGGCACCCCGGCCTGGCAGGAGCAGATCACCGGTGTGAGCCGCGAGAAGGCGATCCAGATCGCCCGCGAGTTCGCCGACAACGCCGACAAGACCCGTGGACGCTCGATGATCATCGTCGGTGCGGCGATGAACCACTGGTACCACATGGACATGAACTACCGTGGGCTGATCAACATGCTCATGCTCTGCGGTTGCATCGGCCAAACCGGTGGCGGCTGGGCTCACTACGTCGGCCAGGAAAAACTCCGTCCGCAATGCGGCTGGCTGCCCCTGGCCTTCGGCCTGGACTGGAACCGTCCGCCACGGCAGATGAACGGCACCAGCTTCTTCTACGGCCACAGTTCGCAATGGCGCCACGAGAAAATGAGCATGCACGACGTGCTCTCGCCCCTGGCCGACAAGTCGCAATTCCCCGAGCACGCCCTGGACTACAACATCCGCGCCGAACGCGCCGGTTGGTTGCCGAGCGCGCCGCAACTCAACACCAACCCGCTGCACATCTGCCGTGATGCCGCCGCCGCTGGTCTTGATCCGAAGGAGTACGTGGTCAAGTCGCTGCAGGACGGTTCCCTGCGCTTTGCCTGCGAACAGCCGGACAGCCCGGTGAACTTCCCGCGCAACATGTTCATCTGGCGTTCCAACCTGCTCGGGTCATCGGGCAAGGGCCACGAGTACATGCTCAAGTACCTGCTCGGCACCAAGAACGGCGTGATGAACGAAGACATCGGCCAGGTCGGCGACTGCAAGCCTACCGAGGCCGAATGGGTCGACGAGGGCGCCATCGGCAAGCTCGACCTGGTCACCACCCTGGACTTCCGCATGTCCTCGACCTGCGTGTATTCCGACATCGTCTTGCCGACCGCGACCTGGTACGAAAAAGACGACATGAACACCTCGGACATGCACCCGTTCATTCACCCGCTGTCCGCAGCCATCGATCCGGCCTGGGAGTCGCGTTCGGACTGGGAAATCTACAAGGGCATCGCCAAGGCGTTCTCGGCCATGTCGGTCGGTCACCTCGGTGTCGAGAAAGACCTGGTCACCGTGCCGTTGATGCATGACAGCGTCGGCGAACTGGCCCAGCCGTTTGGCGGCACCGACTGGAAGAGCGCCGGGGTGGCGCCGCAACCGGGCAAGAACGCGCCGAACCTGCAAGTAGTCGAGCGCGACTACCCGAACATCTACAAGCAGTTCACTTCCCTCGGCCCGATGCTGGAAAAACTCGGCAACGGCGGCAAGGGCATCAACTGGAACACCGACACCGAAGTGAAATTCCTCGGTGAGCTGAACCACAAGGAAGTCGACGCGGGCATCAGCCAGGGCCGGCCAAAAATCGACAGCGCCATCGACGCCGCCGAAGTGATCCTGTCCCTCGCACCGGAAACCAACGGCCATGTCGCGGTGAAAGCCTGGGCGGCGCTGTCGGAATTCACCGGCATCGACCACAGCCACCTCGCCGTGTCGAAAGAGCACGAAGCGATTCGCTTCCGCGACATCCAGGCCCAGCCGCGCAAGATCATCTCCAGCCCGACCTGGTCCGGCCTGGAAGACGATCACGTGAGCTACAACGCCGGCTACACCAACGTCCATGAGTCGATCCCATGGCGCACCATCACCGGTCGCCAGCAGTTCTACCAGGATCACCCGTGGATGCAGGCGTTCGGCGAGCAACTGATGAGCTATCGGCCACCGGTCAACACCCGCACCATCGAAGGCGTGAAAGGCAAACGCAGCAACGGCCAGCCCGAGATCGTCCTGAACTGGATCACCCCGCACCAGAAATGGGGCATCCACAGCACCTACAGCGACAACCTGCTGATGCTGACCTTGAGCCGTGGCGGACCGATTGTCTGGCTCTCGGAGATCGACGCCCAGCGCGCCGGGATCGAGGACAACGACTGGATCGAATGCTTCAACGCCAACGGCGCGCTCACCGCCCGGGCGGTGGTCAGCCAGCGGGTCAAGGAAGGCATGGTGATGATGTACCACGCCCAGGAGCGGATCGTGAACGTGCCGGGTTCGGAAACCACCAAGACCCGCGGCGGCCACCACAACTCGGTGACCCGCGTGGTGCTCAAGCCCACCCACATGATCGGCGGCTACGCCCAACAGGCCTACGGCTTCAACTATTACGGCACGGTCGGTTGCAACCGCGACGAATTCGTCGTGGTGCGCAAGATGGTCAAGGTCGATTGGCTCGACGGTTCCAGTGGCGATGATCTGCCGCGTCCACTGCCGACTGATATCGAGGAGAACTGAGATGAAGATTCGCTCACAAATCGGCATGGTCCTGAACCTGGACAAATGCATCGGCTGCCACACCTGCTCGATTACCTGCAAGAACGTCTGGACCAGCCGCGAGGGCATGGAATACGCCTGGTTCAACAACGTCGAATCCAAGCCTGGCATCGGCTATCCCAAGGAGTGGGAAAACCAGGACAAGTGGAAAGGCGGCTGGATCCGCAACGCTGACGGTTCGATCAACCCGCGCATCGGCGGCAAGTTCCGCGTGCTGGCGAACATCTTCGCCAACCCGGACTTGCCGAGCCTGGACGATTACTACGAACCGTTCGACTTTGACTACCAGCACCTGCACACCGCACCGCTGGGCGAGCACCAGCCCACTGCGCGGCCACGTTCGGTGGTGTCCGGCAAGCGCATGGAGAAGATCGAGTGGGGCCCGAACTGGGAAGAAATCCTCGGCACCGAATTCGCCAAGCGGCGCAAGGACAAGAACTTCGACAAGATCCAGGCGGACATCTACGGCGAGTACGAAAACACCTTCATGATGTACCTGCCGCGCCTGTGCGAGCACTGCCTGAACCCGGCGTGCGCGGCGTCGTGCCCGAGCGGGGCGATCTACAAGCGCGAGGAGGACGGCATCGTCCTGATCGACCAGGAAAAATGCCGCGGCTGGCGCATGTGCATCAGCGGTTGCCCGTACAAGAAAATCTACTTCAACTGGAAAAGCGGCAAGTCGGAAAAATGCATCTTCTGCTACCCGCGCATCGAAGCCGGGATGCCGACCGTTTGCGCCGAGACCTGCGTGGGCCGGATCCGTTACCTCGGCGTGCTGCTGTATGACGCCGACCGCATCAGCGAAGTGGCAAGCACCGCCAACGAGCAGGACCTGTACGAGAAACAACTGGAGATCTTCCTCGACCCGAACGACCCGGCGGTGATTCGCCAGGCCCTGGCCGATGGCGTGCCGCAGTCGGTGATCGATTCGGCGCAGCGTTCGCCGGTCTACAAGATGGCCGTGGATTGGAAACTCGCACTGCCGCTGCACCCGGAGTACCGCACCTTGCCGATGGTCTGGTACGTGCCGCCACTGTCGCCGATCCAGAACGCAGCCGCCGCCGGCACCGTGGGCATGAACGGGGTGATCCCGGACGTCGACAGCCTGCGCATCCCGCTGCGTTACCTGGCGAACATGCTCACCGCCGGCGATGAGAAACCGGTCAAGCATGCCCTCAAGCGTCTGCTGGCGATGCGCGCTTACAAGCGTTCGGAACAGGTGGATGGCGTACAAGACCTGCAAGTGCTCGCCGACGTTGGCCTGAGCGTGAACCAGGTGGAAGAGATGTACCGCTACCTGGCGATTGCCAACTACGAAGACCGTTTCGTCGTGCCAAGCGCCCACCGCGAAGATGCCATGAGCGACGCATTTGCCGAGCGCTCCGGCTGTGGCTTCAGCTTCGGCAGCGGTTGCAGTGGCAGCTCGGACACCAACATGTTCGGTGGCAAGAAGGCCAACCGCCGTGACGTGATCAAAACCGTCCAGTTGTGGGAGGAATGAGCATGCGCATTCTCAAAGTGATTTCGTTGCTGCTCGACTACCCGACCGAAAACCTGGTGGCCGGACGCGACGAGCTGGAGCAGGCGATCGTGCAGGCGCGGGAAATCAGTCCCGCCCAGCGCGCCGGGTTGTTCGAGCTGCTGGAGTTGATCTGCGGCCAGGACCTGATGGACGGCCAGGAGCACTACGGCGCGCTGTTCGGCCGCGGTCGTTCGTTGTCGCTGTTGTTGTTCGAACACGTCCATGGCGAGTCCCGCGACCGGGGCCAGGCTATGGTCGACATGATGGCCCAGTACGAAGAAGCCGGGTTTGCCATCGGCATCAAGGAGCTGCCCGACTACATCCCGTTGTACCTGGAGTTTCTCTCCACCCGCGAAGACTTGGAGGCCCGCGAGGGCCTGGCCGATGTGGCGCACCTGCTGGCCTTGCTCGCGGCGCGCCTGGAAGAGCGGGAAAGCGCCTACGCCAGTTGTTTCCGGGCCTTGTTGCAAATCGCCGGGGCCGAACCCCAGGCGGCGGTGGCCGAGATGCTCGAACAAGTGAAGGCCGAGCATAGGGATGACTCCCTCGAAGCCCTGGACAAAGTCTGGGAAGAAGAGGCGGTGGATTTCATGAAGGCCGAGCAGCAAGACCGTTGCAGCTCGATGCCGAGCGCGCCGGGCCGGGCCCGGGAAGAAAGTGCAGTGCCGCTGCACTGGGTGGATTTTCAGCATGAAGGGCTGGCCGCCGCGCCGGCCGGGGAGGTGGGCAATGTCTAAATGGGATCTGTTGTTGTTCGGGGTCTATCCGTATGTCGCCCTGGCGATCTGCCTGATCGGCAGTTGGGCGCGGTTCGACCTGTCCCAGTACACCTGGAAGGCCGGTTCGAGCCAGATGCTCAATAAGCGCGGCATGCGCGTGGCGAGCAACCTGTTCCATGTCGGCGTGCTGTTCGTGCTGGCCGGGCACTTCGTCGGGCTGCTGACGCCTTCGGCGGTTTATCACCACTTCCTGAGCACCGAGAACAAGCAGTTGCTGGCGATGGTTTCCGGCGGTTTCTTCGGTGTGCTCGGCCTGATCGGTTTGCTGATGCTGCTCAACCGGCGCCTGACCGACCCTCGGGTGCGCGCCACCTCCAATGTGTCGGACATCCTCGTACTGGTGGTGCTGCTGGTGCAACTGGTGTTGGGGCTGATGACCATCGTCGCGTCCACCGCCCATATGGACGGTTCGGTGATGGTGATGCTGGCGGACTGGGCACAGAACACCGTGCTGTTGCGTCCGGTTGAAGCCGCGACCTCGATGGCGCCGGTGGGCCTGGTCTACAAGCTTCACGTGCTGTTGGGCCTGACCCTGTTCGTGTTGTTCCCGTTCACCCGCCTGGTGCACATCGTCAGCGCGCCGGTCTGGTACCTGGGGCGTCGTTATCAAATCGTTCGGCAGAAGTTCTGAGGAGAAGATCATGGCGAGTGGATGCGGATGTGGTGGCGGTAGTGGTGGTGGCGGTTGCGGTTCCTCGGCTAAAACCGCGCCGACAGTCGATATCGAACCGGTGGGGGCGGTGGCGTTCGAGCCGGCCCAGGCCGAGCAGGCAGTGGCGGATGAAGCGCCACAGTTGATCGCCAGCAGTGAGCAGGAGTGGCCGATCATCAGCGTCAACGGGGTGTCGATCGCCCCGCAGGCGATGGCCCAGGAACTGCAATATCACCCGGCCGAAAGCCGTGAGGAGGCGGTCTACCAGGCCGCCCGTGCCTTGGTGATTCGCGAATTGCTCAAGCAACGCATCGCCGAGCTTGGCCTGGCGTTGCAGGTCGGCGCCGGTGAAAACGAAGAGGAAGCGGCGACGCGGTTGCTGTTGGAGCGCGAAGTGCAGGTGCCACAGTGCGACGAGGCGACCTGCCTGCATTACTACGACAGCAACCGTGCACGCTTTCACAGCGCGCCGTTGCTGGCGGTGCGGCACATCCTGCTCGAATGCGCGCCGGACGATGCCGAGGCCCGCAGCCTGGCCCACGTCCAGGCCGAGTTGCTGCTGGAACGGCTCGATCAGTTCCCCGGCAGCTTCGCCGAGTTGGCGCTGAAGTATTCGGCGTGTCCGTCCAAGGAGCAGGGCGGTTCGCTGGGGCAGATCAGCAAGGGCCAGACCGTGCCGGAACTGGAGCGCCAGTTGTTCACCCTGCCGGCGGGCCTGGCGAGCAAACCGCTGGAAAGCCGTTATGGCTGGCACGTGATCAGCATCGACCAGCGCATCGACGGCCAGCCGTTGCCGTACGAGGCGGTGGCGACGGCGATTCGCACCCAGTTGCAGCAGGGCGTGTGGCAAAAAGCGCTGGTGCAGTACCTGCAAACCCTGATCGGTGCGGCGGATATTCGCGGCATTCATCTTCAGGGCGCCGACTCGCCGCTGGTGCAGTGAATAGCGGCTCAACCGGGAGGTACGCATGAACGCGGTGTTGCAGGATGGATTTGGGCGCCAGATCGATTATTTGCGGATGTCGGTGACCGATCGTTGTGATTTTCGCTGTGTGTATTGCATGGCGAAAAACATGACCTTCCTGCCGCGCCAGCAAGTCTTGACCCTGGAAGAGTTGCAGCGCCTGGCGCGGTTGTTCGTCGGCCTGGGGGTGAAGAAGATTCGCCTCACCGGCGGCGAGCCGCTGATCCGTCCGGGCATCGTCGGGCTGTGTCGTGACATCGCGGCATTGCCCGGCCTGCGGGAGCTGGTGATGACCAGCAACGGCTCGCAGCTCGGACGTTTGGCCCGGCCGCTGGTGGATGCTGGCGTCAAGCGCATGAACATCAGCCTCGACAGCCTCGACGGCGAGCGTTTCCGGGCCATCACCCGCAACGGCGATCTGGATCGGGTGCTGGCCGGCATCGAGGCGGCAACCGGCGCGGGATTCGAGCGGATCAAACTCAACTGTGTGGTGATGAAGGGGCGCAACTTCGATGAGGTGCCGGCGTTGGTGCAGTACGCCATCGACCGGCGCATCGACATCAGTTTCATCGAGGAAATGCCCTTGGGCGAGGTCGGTCGTTCCCGGGGCGAGTCGTTCTGTTCCAGCGATGAAGTTCGGGCCGAAATTGCCCGTCATCATCGTTTGCTCGACAGCGCCGAGAGCAGCGGCGGACCGGCGCGCTATGTGCGGTTGGAACGGCACCCGGATACTCGGATCGGTTTCATCTCGCCCAACACCCACAACTTTTGCGCCAGTTGCAACCGCGTGCGCATGACTGTCGAAGGGCGCCTGTTGCTGTGCCTGGGGCAGGAGGATTCTCTCGACCTTCGGGGTTTGCTGCGGCGTTATCCGCTGGATGATGAGCCGATCGTTCAGTCGATCAAACGGGCATTGAAAGGCAAGCCGTTGCAGCATGACTTCAGCCCTGGCGGGGAAGTGCAGATCGTGCGGTTCATGAACATGAGCGGTGGCTGAGGATGGCGGCTTTTGTGGCGAGGGGATTTATCCCCGCTGGGGCGCGTAGCGGCCCTAAATGCAGTCAACCCAGTGTGTCAGGCAGGTTAAAGTTGACTGCTTAAGGGGCTGCTGCGCAGCCCAGCGGGGATAAATCCCCTCGCCACGGTTTTCGGTGTTCACGAAAGAGCTTTCCGAGCCGTGGTCCTTCTTGACATCAGTCAATTTCAAGCAATCCCTTCAGACGTATCCTCCACTGCATATTGTGTATTAAAGATTAAAAACACCTATATGTAGTATCTGGAGCCAAAATGCAGAGCACGTTGATCTCAGTAGGCTGCAACCGCTTGCACAAGCGCGATGGCAGTGTGGTCGCCTTTGACGCGGACAAGATCCGCCAGGCGTTGATCGCCGCCGGCAAGGCCACCGGTGAATACGCCGAAGCCGAGGCCGAAGGATTGCTCAACGCCGTATTGGCGCGGTTGGAAGGGCAGACACGCTTGAACGTCGAGCAGATCCAGGACCGCGTCGAGCGGGTGCTGATGGACGCCGGGTATTTCCTGTCCATGCGCGCCTACATCGTCTACCGCGAGCAGCACGGGCGCCTGCGCCGGGACCGCCGTACACTGGTGGAAGTCGCCACGTCGATGAATGAATACCTCGATCGCGAAGACTGGCGCGTGCAGGCCAACGCCAACCAGGGGTATTCCCTGGGCGGGTTGATCCTCAACGTGTCGGGCAAGGTCACCGCCAACTACTGGCTGGACGAGGTCTACAGCCAAGCCATCGGCGAGGCGCACCGCGAGGCGGATTTGCATATCCACGATCTGGACATGCTCGCCGGCTACTGCGCCGGCTGGTCCTTGCGCACCTTGCTGCACGAAGGCCTCAACGGCGTACCCGGGCGGGTCGAGGCCGGGCCGCCCAAGCATTTGAGCAGCGCCCTGGGGCAGATGGTGAATTTCCTCGGCACCCTGCAGAACGAATGGGCCGGCGCCCAGGCGTTCAGTTCGTTCGACACCTACCTGGCGCCCTATGTGCGCAAGGACAACCTCAGCTACGACGACATCCGCCAGTCATTGCAGGAATTCATCTACAACCTCAACGTGCCGTCGCGCTGGGGCACGCAAACGCCGTTCACCAACCTCACCTTCGACTGGGTCTGCCCACAGGACCTGCGGGAACAGATCCCGGTGATCGGCGGCGAAGAAATGCCGTTCGCCTACGGTGACCTGCAAGCGGAAATGGAGTTGATCAACCGCGCCTATATCGAGGTGATGCAGGCTGGCGACGCGAAGGGCAGGGTGTTCACCTTCCCGATCCCGACCTACAACATCACCCATGATTTCCCCTGGGACAGCGAGAACGCCGACCGCTTGTTCGAGATGACGGCCCGCTATGGCCTGCCGTATTTCCAGAACTTCCTCAATTCGGACATGCAACCCAACCAGGTGCGGTCGATGTGCTGCCGCTTGCAACTGGACGTGCGCGAGCTGCTCAAGCGCGGTGGCGGCTTGTTCGGCTCCGCGGAGCAGACCGGGTCCCTGGGCGTGGTGACGATCAACTGCGCGCGCCTGGGCTACCTGTACAAAGGCAACACCAGCGGGCTGCTGCAACGCATCGATACCCTGATGGAACTGGCGAAGGAGAGCCTGGAGGTCAAGCGCAAGGTCATCCAGCATCACATGGATGCCGGTTTGTACCCGTATACCAAGCGTTACCTCGGCACCTTGCGCAATCACTTTTCCACCATCGGCGTGAACGGCCTGCACGAAATGCTGCGCAATTTCACTGATGACCAGGAGGGCCTGCACACCGAACAGGGTCGGGCCTTCGCGCTGAAACTACTGGACCACGTGCGCGCCACATTGCTGCGTTTCCAAGAGGAAACCGGCCACCTCTACAATCTCGAAGCCACGCCCGCCGAAGGCACCACGTATCGCTTCGCCAAGGAAGACCTCAAGCGCTATCCCGACATCCTCCAGGCCGGCAGCCCGGTCGCGCCTTACTACACCAACTCGTCGCAGTTGCCAGTGGGCTTCACCGAGGATCCGTTCGAAGCCCTGGAGCTGCAAGACGAGCTGCAATGCAAGTACACCGGCGGCACCGTGTTGCACCTGTACATGGCCGAGCAGATTTCCTCGACCCAGGCCTGCAAGCAACTGGTGCGCAAGGCACTGGGGCGTTTCCGCCTGCCGTACCTGACCATCACGCCGACGTTTTCCATCTGCCCGGTGCACGGCTACCTGGCCGGCGAACATGAGTTCTGCCCGAAATGCGACGAGGCCTTGCTGTTGCAACAACAGCACCAGGGCAGCGTTCACTGATCCGATCCATCGACCGCAAGGAGCTTTATCCATGAGCGCAGTACAAACGATTCCACAGGCACAGCGTCAACGTTGCGAAGTCTGGACCCGAGTCATGGGCTATCACCGCCCGGTGGCGGCCTTCAACCCGGGCAAGCAATCCGAACACCGCGAGCGGGTGCACTTCACCGAACGCGCGGCCGGGCGTCCATGAGTCGAGTGCTACGGGTTGGGGGCATGGTGCCCCTGACCACCCTCGATTATCCCGGCCAACTGGCCTGCGTCCTGTTCTGCCAGGGTTGTGCCTGGCGTTGTCGTTATTGCCATAACCCGCAACTGATCCCGCCGCGCGGCAGCGAGGAAGTGGAGTGGTGTCGGGTGCTGGCGTTCCTGCAACGTCGCCAGGATCTACTCGACGCCGTGGTGTTCAGCGGCGGCGAGCCAACCTTGCAGGACGGCCTGGCTGCGGCCATGGACGAAGTACGGCAGATGGGTTTTCGCATCGGCCTGCACAGCGCCGGCATCAAGCCAGCGGCTTTCGCCAAAGTGGTCGGACAGGCCGATTGGGTCGGCTTCGACATCAAGGCCTTGCCCGAGGACGCCCTGGACGTGACCCGCGTTGAAGGCAGCGGCGCGGCGAACTGGCGCAGCCTCGACCATCTGCTGGACAGCGGCGTGGACTATGAATGCCGGACCACCGTGCACTGGCACCTGTTCGACCCCGACCGACTGCTGGCCCTGGCCCGCCGCTTGAGCGAGCGGGGCGTCAGTCGTTTTGCCGTGCAGTTGGTACGCACCGCGCGGATGCTCGATCCCCACCTTTCCAGCGTTTCGGCACACGCCTTGCAGCCTGAGCTGTGGGCCGCCTTGCGCGAGTTGTTCCCCTCGTTCGTTTTACGCAGTTGAGCGACAGCGGGAATCCATCATCGACAGCGGCCCGGGATGTCCGGGCCAGACTTTTTCCAATGGTTTTCAAATGCGCTGCCAGTCGGCAGGTAGTTGAACAGGGAGCATTTGACATGACCAGAATCACCACTGCCCAACGTATCGTGATCGGCTTTGCCATCGCGCCACTGGCGTTGATCGCCCTGGCACTGTACGCCTTGAACGACTTGGCGATGCTGCGTGACCAGGCGGTGCAGATCGTCCGGCAGGATTGGCCGAAGATCGATCCGATCATGGCCATCGCCACGGGCGTGCGCGACAACGCCAGGAACACCCGGGACCTGTTGATCGACAAGAACAACACCCAGGTCCAGCAATCCATCGACACCACCCGCCAGCGCATCACCCAGGCTTTTGCGACGCTGGAGCCGCTGTTCGACCAACCCGAAGGCAAGGCCGCCTACGCCGAGTTGAAGAAGCGCCGCGAGGCCTACGTGGCCGCGTTCGTCCAGGTGCAGGCGCTGATCCGCCAGGGCGCGACGGACGAGGCGATGACGCAGCTCAAGCAGGGCGTGATCCCGGCGGAGCTTGAGGTGTACAAGAGCCTTGAAGTGATGATGGCGATGCAAGGCAGGATTTTTGGCGAGCGCGAACAACTGGCCCAGGCGCGCTATAGCGAGGCGCGACGCAACATGCTCGCGTTGGTGCTGGCCTGCCTGGCCGTGGTGAGCACCGTCGCGCTGCTGGTGACGCGCAGCGTGACCCGTCCGCTCGGCGGCGAACCCAATGATGCGGCGCGGGTGCTGAGCCACATCGCCCGTGGCGACCTGACGATCCGGGTGCCGGTGGGTATCGGGGCGAACGACAGCGTCATGGGCAGCATGCACGATATGCAGCAGAGCCTGAATACGATGGTCCGGCAGATTGCGGCGTCGGTGGATCGGGTCGCCAGTTCGTCCGAGGAGTTGAGCGCGGTGAGCAGCCAGACCAACAGCACCTTGCAGTTGCAAGGCCAGGAAATCGAACAGGCCGCGGCGGCGGTGAACCAGATGACCGCGGCGGTGGATGAAGTGGCGCGCAACGCCGTGAGCACCAGCGAAGCCTCGCGACTCTCCGAGCAGACCGCCCAGCGCGGCAGGGAGCAGGTCCAGGAAACCGTGGCGTCGATCCATGCCTTGGCCGACGGCGTGAGCGACACTTCGGGACGAATCCAGCAACTGGCGGGACGCGTCCAGGACATCAGCTCGGTGCTGGACGTCATCCGTGGCATTGCCGAACAGACCAACCTGCTGGCGCTCAACGCGGCCATCGAAGCGGCCCGGGCCGGGGATGCCGGGCGCGGGTTCGCGGTGGTGGCCGACGAGGTGCGGGCCCTGGCCCATCGCACCCAGGACTCGACCCGGGAAATCGAAGACATGATCGGCAACATCCGCCAGGACAGCGAGCAGGCCGTCAGCGCCATGCAAGGCAACAGCGAACGGGTGCGGACCACGCTGCAAGTGGCCCAGCGCTCGGGCGAGGCACTGGATGAAATCGCCCGCTCGATCTCGCAGATCAACGAGCGCAACCTGATGATCGCAAGCGCCACGGAACAACAGGCGCTGGTGGCCCGCGAGGTGGACCGCAACCTGGTGGGCATCCGCAACCTCTCCGAGCAGGTGCTGCTCGGTGCGCGTCATACCGACACGGCGGGCCAGGATTTGGCGCAGATGGCCGGGTCGCTGCATGAGACGGTGGCGCGGTTCAAGGTGTAGCCCTTGTAGCACCGGGCTTGTGTGAGAGCGAGCTTGTGTGGGAGCGAGCTTGCTCGCGAAAGCGGTGGGTCAGTTTGCACATGTTTTGAATGTGCCGACGCCTTCGCGAGCAAGCTCGCTCCCACATTGGCTTTGTGTTTGAGCCTGGACATGGTGGACGCCGCGAATCCCTGTGGGAGCGAGCTTGCTCGCGAAGGCGGTGGGTCAGTTTGCATCGGAGTTGGATGTGCCGACGCCTTCGTGAGCAAGCCCGCTCCCACATTGGCTTTGTGTTTGAGCCTGGACATGGTGGACGCCGCAAATCCCTGCGGGAGCGAGCTTGCTCGCGAAGGCGGTGGGTCTGTTTGAATTAAGGTTGAATGTGCCGACGCCTTCGCGAGCAAGCTCGCTCCCACATTGGCTTTGTGTTTGAGCCTGGACATGGTGGACGCCGCGAATCCCTGTGGGAGCGAGCTTGCTCGCGAAAGCGGTGGGTCAGTTTGCATCGGAGTTGGATGTGCCGACGCCTTCGCGAGCAGGCTCGCTCCCACAGGGGACGTTGGTGGCTTCGTGTTACCACCCCCAGAACTGCAACCACCAACCGTATCCCACCAAGCCGCTCGCCAGGACCAGGCAGGCCATGGCGGGCAGCCGCCGGATCGGCACGGCGCCGTCGCGGCCGAGCACTTTCCAGCCCAGCAGCAAGCTCCAGCCGATGGCCGCGACCAGCAGCATCGCCCGGGCTGGCTGCACCCATTCCAGCAACAACCCTTCGTAGCGCAACAGCTTCACCGTGGTGGCCGACAGGCCGAGGAACAACCCTGCACCGCCGAGGGGCACCAGGGTGATGGCTAAGGGCCAATACTGTGCAGCATCATCCGAGAGTCGGGCCGCCAGGCGCATCAGTAGCATCAACGCAGTGCCCATCAGCAACGCACTCATGCCCAGATAGGCGACGATGCAAAAACCGTCCAGCCAACTGAAACTGTCGTTGAGCCGCGGATAGTGCGTCAGCAACCACCATGGCGCGTTGTCCATCAGCGGCCAAGTCACATCGTGCGATACCAGCCATTGGGCCAACCCTTGTTTCAAGTCAATGAACCAAGGGCTGGCGGTCCACTGAAATGCCCCCATCGCCAGGCCAATGACCCCGAACAGCAACAAGCGTACGTCCCAAGGTGAGACGGTGGTGGGGGTGGCCTGGAGGATTTCCTGGTTGCTGGAGCGCGCGATCAGCCGCACCGCGTCGCGCTGGCCGCTGCAACGACCACAGGCATGACAATCGGCGGCGCCACGCATTCGGCGGATGTCGAGCAAGGGCGCGCAGTTGGGAGGCGGGCGGCGTGGTCCGGGATTTTCCAGCCAACGGTGTTCGTCGACTCGAAAGTGCACAGGGGCGAGGCGGGCGAGCAGGGCGAAGACACCGCTGACCGGACACAGGTAACGGCACCACACTCGCTTGCCCCGGCCGAACAACAGGCCGACGACAACTGCGGCGACGGTCGAGCCACCGAGGATCAGCAGCGCCGCCTGGGCGTAATCGTAGACGCTGATCAATTGGCCGTAGAGAGTGGTCAGGCAGAACGCCAGGGTCGGCCAGCCGGCCCAGCGCAATACTCGCGGCACCCCAAGGCCTCGGCCGTATTGGCTGGCCCATTCGCTCAGGGCGCCCTCGGGACATAGCACGCCACACCAGAGCCGGCCGAACAGGACGATGGACAACAACACGAACGGCCACCAGATTCCCCAGAACAGGAACTGCGCCAACAGCGTCAGGTTGTCCAACAGCCGCGCCTGGCTGTCGGGCAATGGCAACATCGCCGGCACCACCAGCAGCACAGCATAAAACAGCACCACCACCCATTGCACGGCGCGAATGGCCGCGCCATGGCGGCGCATGCCATCGCCGAGGCGCTGCAGCGCCGCATTCAGGTCGGGCATGGCAGGTGTTCCGCCTTGCGCGGCCGCAGCCAACCTGCGACGACCAGCCAATAGCCGAGCCACACCAGCAACATCAGCAGGCTGGGGCTGGCTCGATAGCCGGCAAAATCCGCGAGAAACCCACCGAGGCCATGCCCGTCAGCCAATATGCCGCTGCTGTCCCACAGCGCATCGCCAATGGCGCGATACACCGCCTCGGGCCAATCCATCGCCAACAATTGCCCGCCGACCCGCTCGACGCCGCTGACCAGCAACGCTGACCCCAACAGCAGCAGGATCGCTTCGCTGAGGGCGAAAAAACGCGGCCATGAGATGAATCGCCGAGTGCCGTGGAGCAGGGAAACGGTCAGCAGCGACAACACCAGGCCGGCCACCGCGCCGACCGCGAACAACCCCAGTGAAGGGCCTTGCAGCCGGGCGCCCGCGCCATAGAGAAAAACCACGGTTTCGCTGCCTTCGCGGCACACGGCAAGCAACGCCAGCATCAACAGGCCCATGCCGCCCTGGCGTCCCAGGCGGCGGTCGGCCTGACGTCTCAGGTCATGGCTGAGCGTGCCGGCGTGGCGGTGCATCCAGCCGACCATCTGCACGATCAGCAGGCTGGCGACCAAGGCCAATGAAGCCTGGAACCACTCGTTGGCCGCGCCGCTCATGGCTTCGCCGGCCAACAGGATCAAACCGGCCAGCACGCCCGAGAGCAGCAGGCCGAGGACGGCACCGCCCCAGACGTAGCGCACCAGCCGATCGGCCTGCTGCTGGCGGCTCACCCAGGCCTGGAGAATGCCGATCACCAGCAAGGCCTCGACGCTTTCGCGCCAGACAATGAACATCGATTGCGTCATTCGAACCTCTCCTGAGGATTAGCGGGCGAGAATGCTGCCCTCGGGTAACTGCGGGTTGAATTCATCGAAGAACGGGTAACGGCCGGGGCGCAGCGGGTGGATCACCACGAAGCTGGTCACGCCGGGGGACAGGACCTTCTCGACCCGTAGCGGCGTGCTTTCGAATTCCGCCGGGCCTTGGCCGATGTTCTTCAGCACGATCTTGAAACGCTGGCCGGCCGGCACTTCAAGCTGCGGCGGGGTGAACTGCCCGTCGCGCATGCTCAGCTCGTAAGTGAGCAGTTCGGCCTTGGCGATCGATGGCAGCGACAGGCCGGCCAGCATCAGCCAGATGAATCGGCAACTCATCTTCAGTACCCGCCTTTTTTTCCGATCCCGGCGTAGACGAATTCGTAACGCAGCTCACAGCGCTCGAACCACGGCGCCACGCCGGTTTCCTTGTCGGTGTGACGGCCGAGGGATGCGTGGCCAGCCGGCGGCAGTACGGTGAAGGTCAGTTGGTATTTGCCGGGGCCGAGCAGCTTCACGTTATCGCCGTAGTGCGGTCCGTCGTTGGCGACCATGGCGTGGAAGTCACCCTTGAGCTCGGTGTCGTTGCCTTGTTTCTTCAACTGGAACGAGACGTTGAGATAGGGCACGAAGCTGCCTTCCTGGAAGCCCTGCTGGTTGTCCGCCGTGGCGCGGATGTCGGCCTCCAGGTGCACGTCGGAATCGGCGGTGGCGCGCATCATCCCAGCAGGGGCCATTTCGATCGGTTGCAGGTACACCGCACCGACTTCAAGCCCGGGGCACAGTTGCGGTTCGCCGATGGGGTATTCCTTGGCCTGGGCCAGCGGTGCGAGACACAACAGGGCGAGGGACAGGGGAGCGAGTGTGCGCATGATGACTTCCTGGTTGGCTAAGTGATGGCGCCGAGTCTAGGAAGCTTCGCTGCGAATAATAATGATTCTTGTCAATTTTCAGCGTGATTTTCCCCGGATCGCTGTTCTTGACCGGAATCAAGGGACGCCGCGCGGCGCCAGGGTAGGGTGGGGTACATCCATCCGGCATGCGGGGTCGTCATGGCAAAGCCCTTTCCCATCAGTCCCAAACATCCCGAGCGCATTTGTTGGGGGTGCGACCGTTACTGCGCGTCGACCGCGCTGGCGTGCGGCAACGGCGCCGACCGCACGATGCACCCGGCGGAGATGATCGGCGAGGATTGGTACCTGCACGGGGATTGGGGGATAGACGTGGTGGATGTGACGGACAAGGCCGTGGAAGAAACCGCCGTCCCTCTGAAGGGATGAAAATAACCCTGTGGCGAGGGAGCTTGCTCCCGCTGGGCCGGTCCGACGCTTCGGGCGAAGCAGACCTGAAGATCTTGCGGTCGCTACGCAACCGAGCGGGAGCAAGCTCCCTCGCCACGGGGATCACGCCGTTTCTTAGAGCTTCGGCAACTGCCCGATCCGCCCCATCATTTCGGTCACGACCTGCAGGTCCAGCAGGAACTGCTCCACGGTCTTGAACTCGTTGTCGTTGTGACCGGTGTACTTCACATCGGGCATGGCCAGGCCGAATTGCACGCCGTTCGGCAAGTCATGGACCGACGTGGCGCCAGCGGAGGTGCCGAACTTATGCTCCATGCCCAGGTTCTCGGTGGCCACGGCCAGCAGCGCCTTGACCCATTCGCCTTCGGGGTTGCGGTACATCGGTTCGTCGATAGAGTTATCGAAGGCCACCGCGACCTTGGACTTCTTGGCCCAGGCGGAAAGCTTGTCGTTGATCTCCGTTTTCAGCGTCTCGGTCGGCTTGCCCACGGGCACCCGCAGGTTCACGGCCAGCTTGAAAGTCTTGTCATCCATCCCGACGTAGGTCAGCGAGGCGGTCAGCGGGCCCATGAATGCGTCGGAGAAGCCGATGCCCAGTTTCTTGCCCAGGTAATCCAGGCCCCAATTGTCAGTGGCATAGCGGGCGGAGTCGGTGATGTGGTTGTGCTTGAGCGCGACCTTGCCGTCGAGGCCGTTGATGAACACCAGCATCCTGGCCACCGGGTTGACGCCTGACTCAGGCTCGGAGGAGTGGGCGGAAACGCCAGTGAAGGTCAGCTTGACCGTCTTGCCGTCCACCTCGCTTTTTACCTCAAAGTCGCCGCCATTGGCCTTGGCGTAGTCAGTGCCGGCCTTGCGCAGGCTGGCGGCCAGCTCGGCGGGCTTGTCGGTGGCGAATGTCGCGACTGAAGTCGATGGGATCTGGTTGGTCGCCATGCCGCCGGTCAGCCCGGTGATCTCGGCGCCTTTGCCCTGGCCCGCGCGACGTGGGAAATTGGCCATGACCGTGCCGTAGCCTTTCTCGGCGATCACCACCGGGTAGCTGCCATCCAGCGCCAGGTTGTAATTGGGCGTCGGGTTGCGCTCGAAATAATAGGGGATGGCATCGCCGGTGGTTTCTTCGGTGGTATCGACCAGCAGCTTGAAGTTACGCGCCAGCGGCAGTTTTTCTTCCTTGATGATCTTCATGGCGTAGAGCGCCACGACGATGCCGTTCTTGTCGTCCTCGGTGCCGCGACCGTACATGCGATCGCCCACCAGGGTGACCTTGAACGGATCAAGCTTGGTGCCGTCCTTGAGCACCCAGTTTTCCGGCGTCACCGGCACCACGTCGGCATGGGCGTGAATGCCCACGACTTCGTCGCCGCTGCCTTCGAGGGAAATCTCATAGACGCGGTTGTCGATGTTGCGGAAGTTCAGGTTGAAGTCGTTGGCCAGGCTCTTGATCTTGTCGGCGATCTTCAGGAACTCCGGGTTTTCATGCTGGGCCACGCCGTCCTTGCGATAGGTCGGGATTTCCACCAACTGGCGCAAGGTCTCGGTGGCGGCCTTGCCGTACTTCACCCGGGCGTAGAGACCCAGCAGCCGATGGATCTCGTTCTGTTGCTCGGCGGACAGGGTTTTGTTGTCTTGGAAAGCGCTGATAGCGGGGCTGAGGTTGGCGGACTTGGCCAGGTCACTCTTGGCGACGCTTGCCAGGAACTGGCGGAAATCGCTGACCGAGGTATCGGTGAATGCTTTGACGAAGTCCGCGCTTTGTTGCGCAGTGATGTTGGCATTGGCCGACATCGGCAAGGATGCCAGGGTGGACAGCACGAGGGTGGCAATAGCAAGACGCTTGAACGGGAAGTTCATGGTGGCAGGCATTCCTTTGCAGGGAAAAAGTGTCGTTTGATGAAACAATCACTTACAACCTAGCATCATGAACGCGGATTGGGGGAGCCCCTTGAACGGAATATGTCGCCCGTAAAAGCGCAAACGGCGCAGAAATGAAAAATCCCTGCGCCGCGTCTGATCCAACTTTTCCGGCGGCTGGAATATCGCCTTCGCGAGCAAGCCCGCTCCCACAAAAGATCAGCAGAGGCGGCTGAGTAGCAGCACTTACTGTGGGAGCGGGCTTGCTCGCGAAGACGTCGGTCCATTCAACCGAGAGGTAACTGACCCGCCGATCAATGCGTCCCGCGCGGAATCGTCTTGAGCAAATCTTCCGGGCTGATATGCCCCACCACCGGCTGCGCGGTGCTGCCTGGCAACGGCAGGTCGAGGATGTGCCCCTTGATCTTGCCGACCACGTGCATCTCGCAGGGCTTGCAGTCGAACTTCAGCGTCAGCACTTCATCACCGTGAATCAACTGCATCGGCGCAACCTTGGTGCGCACGCCGGTGACGCCCTTGGCCTGCTTGGGGCAGAGGTTGAATGAGAAACGCAGGCAGTGCTTGGTGATCATCACCGGCACTTCGCCGGTTTCCTCGTGGGCTTCGAACGCCGCGTCGATCAGCTTGACGCCGTGGCGGTGGTAGAAGTCCCGGGCCTTCTGGTTGTAGACGTTGGCCAGGAATGACAGGTGCGATTCCGGGTACACCGGCGGCGGCGTGGTCTCGGCCTTGCGCCCGCCCCGTGGGTGCGCCGCGACGCGTGCCGTGGTCAGGGCTTCGATCACCTCGCGGCGCAGCGCCTTGAGCTGGGAGTTGGGAATGAAAAACGCCTGGGGCGCGTCCAGCTTGATCGACGTGGCGTGATACTCGGTGGTGCCCAGTTGGCCGAGCAGGTCCTGCAATTGTTCCAGGGCTTGCTCCGGCTTGTTCGCCAGGCCGAAGGGACCGTCGAGGGCCACGCTGGCGCTGATGCCTTCTTCGCTGGTGGCGGTCAGCGCCAGGCGCTCTTCACGCAACTGTGCGACCCAGGCCAGGCCCACACGGCGCTCGGCGGAGGTCTTGAGCAGCGCTTGTTGCCAGTTGTGATCGAGGTTGCGGCTCAGCGGATGATTGGGGCGCAACTGGTACATGCCGACTGGCATTTCGTTGGGCTCGACGCGGTAGCGGTAGCGCTTCTGGCCTTCGTCATCGAGGAACTCGCCCTTGGGCTCGGCGATGTTGGCCCGGAAACCCACCACTTCGCGCTTGACCAGCACGTTGAGGCCGTCGCCGTTGGACAGCGGGTCAGAGGTCACCACTTGCAGGTCACGCTTGCCGACTTTCTCCACCACGCCCACCGGTACGCCGGTGAACGTCGGCGAATCGAAGGCGCCTATGTCGATCTTGCGCTCGCTGACGAAATAGTCAGTGCTGCCACGGTGAAAGGTCTTGTCCGGGTCCGGCACGAAGAAATGCGCGATCCGGCCACTGGAGGCGCGGGCCAGGTCGGGGCGGTCTTCGAGGACATCGTCCAGGCGCTGACGATAGTAGGCAGTGATGTTCTTCACATAGGCCGCATCCTTGTAGCGGCCCTCGATCTTGAACGAGCGTACGCCAGCCTCCACCAGGGCGCGGATGTTGGCGCTCTGGTTGTTGTCTTTCATCGACAGCAGGTGTTTCTCGTAGGCGACCACCCGGCCCTGGTCATCTTTGAGGGTATAGGGCAGGCGGCAGGCCTGGGAGCAATCGCCACGGTTGGCGCTGCGGCCGTTTTGCGCGTGGGAGATGTTGCACTGCCCGGAAAACGCCACGCACAGCGCGCCGTGGATGAAGAACTCGATGGCCGCGTCGGTCTCGTCGGCGATGGCGCGGATTTCCTGCAGGTTCAGTTCACGGGCCAATACCAGTTGCGAGAAACCGGCCTGGTCGAGGAATTTCGCCCGGGCGAGGGTACGAATGTCGGTCTGGGTGCTGGCGTGCAGCTCGATCGGCGGGATGTCCAGTTCCATCACGCCCAGGTCCTGGACGATCAGGGCATCGACGCCAGCATCGTAGAGCTGGTGGATCAACTGGCGGGCCGGCTCCAGCTCGTTGTCGTGCAGGATCGTGTTGATCGTGGTGAACACCCGGGCGTGGTAGCGGTGGGCGAACTCCACCAACTGGGCGATATCGCTCACCTCGTTGCAGGCGTTGTGACGCGCGCCGAAACTCGGGCCACCGATGTACACGGCATCGGCGCCATGCAGGATGGCCTCGCGGGCGATGGTCACGTCGCGGGCGGGGCTGAGCAATTCCAGATGATGTTTAGGCAAGGACATGTTTTTTTAGTCAGGCTGGTCACGGTCGAAGCGCGCATTGTAGCCGCCAGGCGCCGGATCGGCACCTGCGCAACCCGACATTGGGTGATATGAGGCGATATGCGGTTGATCGCCGCGTCAGGGCCGGGAAGCACCGGCACTGCACCAGCGGTTTCGCCCGGTGTTCTTCGCCAGGTACAAAAACGCGTCTGCGGCCTTGATCAGCATGGCCGGGGTCGCGTCCTCGTTGCTTGGCTGGCAGGTGGTGATGCCGGCGCTGATGGTCACGATCCCCAAGGGATGATCGCCATGCTCGATGTTCAAGGCCCGGACGGCATCGAGGATTTGCTGCGCGACCTTGGCGGCGCCTGGGCTGTCCGTGTTGGGCAGCAACACGGTGAACTCCTCGCCGCCGTAGCGGACCGCCAGGTCACCCGGTCGCTTGATCGTCTGCCCGATCGCGCCGGCAATGGCTCGCAGGCAGTCGTCACCGGCGGCGTGGCCGTAGCGGTCGTTGAAGCGCTTGAAGTAATCGACGTCGAGCATGATCAGGGCCAGGGACGAACCCTGGCGCTTGGCCAGGCGCAGCTCATCGGCCAGGGCAATGTCCAGCCGCCGGCGGTTGCCCAGCCCGGTCAGGCTGTCGGTCAGCGCCATGTCGCGCATGGCCTGGTGGGCGCTGCGGATCTGCTTTTCCATGGTCATGCGATAGCGCAACTGGCTCAGCACGATGAGGCCGAAAGCCACCAGCACCGAGATCAGGAACACCAGCACCAGGCTGGTCTTGAGCAGGTCGCGACGCCAGGGGCCGATGATTGAATCCCGGGACAGGCCGGCTTCCACCACCAACGGGTAGGTGGTCAGGGCGCGGTAGCCGTAGAGACGCTCGGTGTCGTCGACGACGGCCCTGGCTTCGGCGATGCCTTGGTTGGAGGTGGGCAAATGCTCCCGGAAAATCACGCTGTTGACCAGGCTCTTGCCGATCACCGAGGCGACGAAAGGCCGGCGCACCAGGATCGTTCCACTGCGTGTCGCCAGGACCAGCGCGCCCTTGTCGTCGATCTTGAAATCACCGTAGTAATCGACGAAATAGCTGACCTTGACGGTCCCGAGCAGCACGCCCGCGAACGAACCGTCGGGGTTGTTCAGGCGCCTGGAGACGGGAATGATCAAATCGTTGGTGGAGCGGCTGTTGATCACCTCGCCGATGCGTACGCCCCGGTCGTCGTGGGTGCGGTGGTACTGGAAATAGTCGCGGTCGGCGTTGTTCGCCGTTTCCGGGATCACCTCCTTGTCCGTCGCCAGCCATTGGCCATCCGGGCCATAGATGAACAGCCCGTGCAACTGCGGCATGATCGCGGCCTGTTGCACCAGCAGCCTATGGATGCGCGGGATGTCCATGTTTTGCAGACCATCGCCTTCCACGCGTTCGGCGAGGGCGGCGGTCACCACGTCGACTTGTCGGATGGTGTCTTCGGCGTGTTGGGCGGTTGCCCGTGCCAGGTTGGTGACCGAATCGCGCGCAGAGGCAAAGGCCGCGCGATAATCACGCCATGTTCGCCAGCCTTCGACAGCCAGGAAGGCGATGATGACCACGAGCATGAAACTGACGGTCAACCGAAACGCCGCCCCGGCTCGCACAGCCTGCTGGGAGAAGGCTTCATCGGGGCTTTCGATTTTTGGCTCTGGCTGCTTGCGTCCGAGCATTCACATATCCTTTCCACGACAGGTTCGCGCCTTTCAGCGCGGAGCCTATCCTATTCGATTTCAGCACGTTAGCTAACTGCGACGAGATAGATATAGCCCACGACACACGCCGCAGGAGGAAGGTTCATGAAAGTTGGCGTCATTTCCGATACCCACGGCCTGCTGCGCCCCGAAGCGCTTGCGGCGCTGCAAGGCTGCGAGCGGATCATTCATGCCGGTGATATAGGCAGCCCGCAGATTCTGGAGGCATTGTCCACCATCGCCGAGCTGCATGTGGTGCGGGGAAACAATGACTTGGCGGCTGATTGGGCAGGGCACATCGCCGATTGCCTGCAGTTCGACCTTGGCGGATGGCAAGTGCTGTTGGTCCATGACATCGCCGACGTGCCGACGCCCCTTGGCCCGGACGTAGGACTGGTGGTCACCGGCCACTCCCACAAACCGTTGATCGAATGGCGCGGCGAGCGGCTCTACCTCAACCCTGGCAGCGCCGGCCGGCGGCGTTTCAAGCTGCCGGTGACGCTGGCGCTGCTGGAGATCAGCGAACAGGCGATCGAGCCGCGGATCGTGCCGTTGCTGCCGTGACGAGCGGGTTTACCTGAAATACTTGTCGACGTAGGCCTGGATTTCCTGGCGCATGAAGCGCCCGGATTCATCTGCGCGTTCCTCCCAGCCGAACACGCACGCGGTGACGATGCCATCGAAGCCGGTCTTGGCCAGCTCGCCAAAGAACAGGTCCCAGTCGATCTCGCCCTGGTGCATGTCCATGTGCTGGTGCACCGTCACTTTGGCGCCGGGCGGGTTGACGATGTAGCGCAGGCCGGACGAGGCCTTGTGGTTGTAGGTGTCGGCGATGTGCACGTGGGCGATCATCGACCCGGCTTCGGCGATCATGGCTTTCATGTCATCGCCGAAGTAGAACGTGTGGGGCGTGCAGTAGAGGAACTTGACGTTGTCCGAGCCGATGGTCTTGAGCATGTCCAGGGCCGGGTGCAGCGTCTCGCACCAGTCCTCCGGATGGGGCTCGACGTTGAGCGTGACGCCTTCGGATTCGAGGATCGGCACCAGTTCCTCCATCGAACGCCACCAGGCCGCTTCGCTCGACTCATGGCTGTGCACGCCGCCACAGCAACTGACCTTATGCCCGCGATCCGGCGACGGTCCGCGGCCGAATTCCGAGTTCATCGTGGTGCAGCCCATCTCCACGGCGACCTGGATCGCTTCTTTCCAATAGTTCACCGCAGCCCGGCGCTCGTCCTCGTGCGGGCTGGCCCAGCGGTACATGGGTAGCAGCGAAGCCAGTTGCAAATCGTGGTCGCGCAGGGCCTTCTTGAATTCGGCGATGCGTTCCTTGTGGGCCCGCGGGCGAACCCACCACGGCAGGAAATCTTCCCGTGGCGACAGCTCGAGGTATTCGTAGCCGAGCTCGGCGGTCTTGCGGCAGAGGTCCGGCAGGCTCAGGTGGCGGTGCATGTAGGGATCGAGGGCGATTTTCATTGTTGTTCTCCTTGGGGAACGTTCATGACCGTGGCGAGGGAGCTTGCTCCCGCTGGACTGCGCAGCAGTCCCAAAAAGGGGCCGCTTCGCGCCCCAGCGGGAGCAAGCTCCCTCGCCACAGGAATTCTCTGGCAGCGGGTTAGTAGGCGATCCAGGTTGAATCGTTATTAGCCGATTCCACGCAACGCTCGACCCAGCGCACGCCGTCCACGCCGGCGTCGATATCGGGATAACGCAGCGCGGCCAGCGTCTCGGTGTCGCCACGGTTGGCAGCGTCCATGGCGAGGGCGAAGCGGCGATAAAGATTGGACCAGCCTTCGAACAGCCCTTCGGGGTGGCCGCCACCGATGCGATCGTCTTGCAGCGCGTCGGGATGCAAGTAGCCCATGCCGCGCTCGAGGGTTTGCGCGGGTTGGCCCTGGATTTCGAAACTCAGCTGGTTCGGGCGTTCGTCCCACCATTCCAGGCTCGCCCGGGACCCGATCACGCGGATCTTCTGGCCGTGCATCGAGCCGGCGTTCACCGCGCTGGACCAGACCATGCCCATCGCGCCGCTTTCGTATTCCATCAAGGTGTAGGCGTTGTCCTCCAGCGGGGCGCGGCTGGCGACGAAGCTTTGCCGGCTGCACATCAGGCGCTTGATTCGGAACTCGGGCAGCATGACTTTGGACAGGTACAGCGGATGCGTGCCCACGTCGCCCAACACATAGCTGGGCCCTGCCTGGCGCGGGTCGACGCGCCATTGCGTCGCCTGGTTCTGCGCCTCTACCGGTGCGCTATGGAAACCGTGGGCGAACTGCATGTGCACCATGCGAATCTCCCCCAGCTCGTGGGCGACGATCATCGCCCGCGCCTGCTCGATCAACTGGTGCCCGGCATAGCCGTAGGTGAGGCCGACGATGCGGGCCTTGGCTTTCGCCAGGTCCCGCAGCGCCTCGGCCTCGTCGAGGGTGAAGCACAGCGGTTTTTCGCAGACCACATGCAAGCCGGCTTCAAGGGCCGCGCGAGTAATGGCGTAGTGAGTGCCGTTGGGGGTGGCGATCGACACCGCCTCGATGCCGTCGGGCCGCTGCGCTTCCATCTCGAACAGGCTCAGGTAGTCCGGATAACAGCGCGCCGGGTCGATCCCCAGCCGTTGGCCGAAGGCCCGGCCACGCTCGGGGTCGATGTCCAGCGCGGCGGCAACCAGTTCGAAGTTGCGGTCGCGCAGGGCGGCCGAGCGGTGGATGTAGCCAATCTGGCTGTGTTCGCCGCCGCCGACCATGGCCCAGCGGAGGGGGCGTGCAAGGATGTTGCTGCCATTGATCATGAGGACTCCTTTTCCTTTAAAAACCGATGCGGGATAGATAGGCGCGGCTGGCCGCCACGTCTTCCAGGCTGCTGGCGGCATTGCGCGGGTCGCGTTCCTGTTCGACGGTGATGCAGCCTTGGTAACCGAGCTCATGTAGGAGGCGATGCAACGCCGGGTAATCGATGACGCCACGCCCGATCGGGCACATCACGCCCCGGGCGCAGGCTGCGAAGAAGCGGATGCGTTCGTTCAACACCTGGTCGAAGACCGCCGGGTCGATGTCCTTGAAGTGCAGGTAATCCACGCGATGAGCGTAGGTACGCAGCGATGCGAGGGGGTCCATGCCTGCGTAATAGAGGTGCCCGGTGTCCAGGCACAACCCGGCGACGTCGTGGGGAATATCATCCACCAGCCGCGCCAGCTCATCGGCGAATTCGATGTGGCCGCCCGCGTGAGGATGGATGACGGCACGGATGCCGTAGGCGTGCCAGGCGATGTCGGCGACGGCGCGGATGTGCGCCATCATGGCGTTCCAGCGCGCGTCGTCCAGGCGTGGCGCGCGGTCCGAGTGGCCGGCCGCGTAGTCGCGTTCTTCGTGGCCCCAGTCGATGATCACCAGGTAGGGGCCACCGAAGCGTTGGCCGGGTTGTGGTTCGATGGGCGGCAACTGTTTGAGCAATCCGCAAATGGCGTGGGCCTGGCGCAGCAACTCCGGCAGGTTGGCCGGACTTACCAAGTCATCGAAAATCGTCCCCGCGACGATGTGAAGGCCGTGCTCCGACAGCGCTGGGCTGAGGGTCTCGACCTCCAGCGGCAGATAGCCGCAAGGCCCCAACTCGATGCCGCGATAACCGGCCTCGGCGGCTTCGCCCAACACCCGTTGCCACGGCGGCAGGAACGGGTTCTTGATGTCATCGACGCCCCAGCAGCAGGGCGCCGTGCAGATGTGAATCGCCATGGAAGCACTCCGGCGGTGTTGTTGTTTTTGTCTTGCCCTGATGCTATTGCCTCGGCGGGGAGCGGGCCATGGGGTGATGGCTTAATGTGTCAAAACCCCTCATCATGCCGGAAAGAGGTGTCAAGACATGTCAAAGCAACCCCGCCGAAAACTACGACCGACCATGGCCGACGTCGCCCGGGAAGCCGGCGTGAGCCTGTCGACCGTCGACCGAGTTCTGAACCTGCGCGCCGATGTCCGCGCCGACACCGCCCAGCGCATCGCCGCGGCGGCCGGGCGCTTGGGTTTTCATGCCAAGGCCGTGATCGAGCAACGGGTGCTCAACGACCGTCCCACCTTGCGCTTGGGCTTCCTGTTGCAGAAAAGCGGGGTGCCGTTCTACCAAGGGCTGGCCCACGCCCTGTCAAACGCCGCCGCCACCTGCGCGCGAGCGCGCATTCGGGTGGTCATCGGTTACCTGGACGACCTCGACCCCGTCAACGTGGCGCAACGCATCCTGGCCCTGCGCGACCAGGTGGACGGCCTCGGCGTGGTGGCGGTCGATCACCCCAGGGTGCGCGAGGCGGTGGCCCAATTGCGTGAGACAGGCATATCGGTGGTAGCGTTGCTGTCGGAATTGTCGAGCAGCGCCGGCACCGGCTACGCCGGCCTCGACAACCGCCTCACAGGCCGTACGGCTGGCTGGTTCATCAGCCGCCTCGCCAGGCAGCCCGGTCCAGCGGCGGTCATGCTCAGCAGCCAGCGTTTCCAGTGCCAGGAATTGTGCGAACTGAGCTTTCGCAGCTACCTGGCGGAGCAGTCCGGTGAATGGGAACTGCTCGCCTCGCGCCTGACCCTGGAAGACGATGAATTCGCTTATGGCAATACGCTCGACCTGCTCACGGCAGAACCCGACCTGGCGGGGCTCTATGTGGCTGGCGGCGGCATCGCCGGGGTGTTGCGCGCCCTGCGTAGCCTTCAGGAACAACAGCTTCGCCTGCCCGTCGTGGTGTGCCATGACCTCACGCCGCTGACCCGCGACGCGTTGAAGACCGGGTTGGTCCAGGCAGTACTTTCCCATCCGGTGATCGCCTTGGCGGAAGAGGCCGTCGATGCCTTGGTCGAGGCTGCGACGGCCACGTTGGCAGGGCCGGTGGCGAGGCGGGTGGTGCCGCTGCAGGTTGATGTACCGGAAAGCGTCTAGGGAAAATCCCAAGGTATTTGCCTACAAAAAAGCTGTACAAAACTATGATGTTGTACAAATATCGGTTTGCCTTCGCAAACCGATTGCTTGCCCATCCCCAGATCCTTAGCCGCCCGCCACCGCTTGATAAGTGCCATGAGCCTTGCGCTGGCGCTGTACGCCAGTGATGCCTTGGCGGATCGGCGCGAGGCCTTGCCCGGAGCGGATCTGATCGGCGAGGCAGATTTTCGCTGGTACGGGTTCGCCGTCTACCGGGCGCGGCTCTGGAGCACCGTGTCCAAGCCGAGCCTGGACACGCCTTTTGCCCTTGAACTCGATTATCGGCGCCGCATCAGCAAGCAGG
Source organism: Pseudomonas sp. BP11-1-1 (assembly GCF_052112105.1). Classification (NCBI taxonomy): domain Bacteria; kingdom Pseudomonadati; phylum Pseudomonadota; class Gammaproteobacteria; order Pseudomonadales; family Pseudomonadaceae; genus Pseudomonas; species Pseudomonas sp. BP11-1-1. The sequence goes on along the minus strand of NZ_JAUTYU010000006.1, from coordinate 112,242 downwards.
ACCTGGTCGAAACCAGCCTTGAGGAAATGCAACGCGTCACCGGCACGGTGCAGGATGCCGGGCGCCTGGAAGCCTGGGCGGCGCAGATGCGCGGTGCCTTTGTCGATGTGCAACCCGGCACTCGCATCACCGGCGTGTACCTGCCCGGCCAAGGCAGTCGCTTTTATGTCGATGGACGCCTTTCCCGCGAGATTGCCGACACGCTGTTCTCCCGATGTTTTTTCTCGATCTGGCTCGATCCGCGCACGCGTCATCCCGAGTTGCGCCAACGATTGCTGGGGCTCGATACGTCAAACGCAAAAAGGAGCACGCCATGATCCGTCTGCTGGCCATCGTGTTGCTGGTGATGGGCCTGACCAGTTGCGGCAATGTCAACGTAGGCCGCTATGCCGACCAGCAACCGCAACTCGACCTGGAGCGTTTCTTCAGCAAACCCGTCAAGGCCTGGGGCATCTATCAGAAGCGCTCGGGCGAAGTGATCAAGCGTTTTGAAGTGGATATTTCCAGCCGCCGCGAGGGCGATCGACTGATACTCGACGAGCGTTTTCTCTACAGCGATGGCAGCCGGCAGCGTAGGGTCTGGACATTGACGCCAACCGGCCCGGGCCTTTGGAGTGGCCGCGCCGACGATGTAATTGGCGAGGCGTTAGGGGAGGTGGCGGGCAATGCGCTGCGCTGGCGCTATCGACTGAACCTGCAAGTGGACGATTCCACTTACGAGGTGACGTTTGACGACTGGATGTACCTGATGGACGAGGACACGCTGATCAACCGCTCCAGCATGAGCAAAGCCGGCATCGAATTGGGACAAGTGACGCTGTTCTTCCGTCGCCAGGCGGGGGACATGCCATGACTTTGAAAGAACTGCTCCAACTGGCCGTCGAGGGTCGGATCGTCGAGTTGGAATTGCTCTCACTGGAAGGCGGAATCTACCTTCTACGTGTCCGATTGGACCGGGAAGTGCTCACGTTGCTTGACGAGTCGGGACATTCGTTTCGAGTTCGCTCCACCACGCATCTGCGGGAGCTGTTGCGCGATGTGCCGCGCCTGCCCTGTACGCTGATTCAACAGGTTGTCCATGATGAAATGTGCGGCCAGCGTGAAGGGCTGATCGAGCCGCTGCGCCTGCCGCTTTTCCTGGATGAGCCTTGGTAGACAGGCCGATGCCGTGGCTATTGGGCGTCGGCCAGGCGTACGGCCAGCGGCAGCCCTATCGCCCATAGCGGCGCCAGCACCAGCGCGGTGCCGAGCATCCCCAGCGGCAGTGAAACACCCGCCAGTGGTGCGCCCGCGCAGTAGGCGAGGGGGCCGCCGACTGCGCCCGCGAGGGCGCCAAGCCACAGCTTTTTTCCAGCCCATGCCAGGCTGTGGCGCAGCCCGCTGGCAAAAACCAGCCAGAGCAGCGCCAGCCACAGCGGCAACGGGCTTTCAGCGAATTCGAACAGGCCCAAGATCCCCAGGCTCCCATCCAGCAACATACCGCTCACACCGACACGCAGCATCGCCCGACGCTCGGCCTTCGGGTCGGGGCACAACAGTAGGTGAGCGAGCAATCCAACCGCCACGGCAGCAAGCCATGCCGGCTGGTGCGCACCCAGTACACACGCCCACCAGCCCAATTGCAGCCAGAGCGCATTGGCAATCAGCGCGGTGCGACTGATCATGCTTGACGCTGTTCCAGCAAGGGCGCGGGGCGGGCCCCGGGGGCGGCGAACAGCAGTTGCGCGACGCCAATGGCACGCTCCTGGAACCCGCCCTCGCAATAGCACAGGTAAAACTCCCAAAGGCGCTGGAACGTCTCGTCATAACCCAACGCCAGCAGGGCCTGGCGCGACTGCCGGAAGTTGTCGTGCCAGTGGCGCAGGGTGCGGGCGTAATGCGCGCCAAAATCTTCCAGGTGCAGCAAGTTGAGCGGGGTTTGGGCACTGGCGGTCTTGAGCAGCATCGACAGGGACGGAAGCGCCCCACCGGGAAAGATGTGCCGCTGGATGAAATCCACCGAGCGCCGGGCCTGGTCGTAGCGTTGGTCGCGAATGGTGATGGCCTGGATCAGCATCAGGCCGTCGTCCTTGAGCAGCGCGGCGCAGCGGCGGAAATACTCGGGCAGGTAGCGATGGCCGACTGCTTCGATCATCTCGATGGACACCAATTTATCGAAGCGTCCCTCCAGGTCGCGGTAATCCAGGCACAGCACTTCGATGCGTTGTTGCAGGCCCAGCGCCGCGACACGTTGACAGGTATGCGCGTACTGCTCTTTGGAAAGTGTCGTGGTGGTGACTTTGCAGCCGTAATGGGTAGCCGCATGGATGGCCAGGCTGCCCCAACCGGTGCCGATCTCCAGCAGATGGTCGCCGGGTCGCAGATCAAGCTTCTGGCAGATGCGTTCGAGCTTGTTGACCTGGGCCTGTTCGAGGCTTTGTTCGGCATGTTCGAACATGGCCGCCGAATACATCATCGTTGGATCTAGCAAGCGTTCGAACAGCTCGTTGCCCAGGTCGTAATGGGCCATGATGTTGCGCCGCGAGCCCTTGCGATTGTTGCGATTGAGCCAGTGCAAGCCGCGCAGCAAAGGCCGGCCCAGGCGTGCCAGGCCGCTGTCCATGGCATCGAGCACGTCAAGATTGGCGACGAACAGGCGAGTGACGGCGGTGAGGTCGTTGCTGCGCCAGTAGCCGTGGATATACGCCTCGCCGGCACCGATCGAACCATTGCCGGCGACCATGCCCCAGACGGCACCGTCCAGTATCTCGGCCTCGGCCACCAAAGGGCTGGACACGTCGCCAAAGCTCAACGGCTCGCCATCCAGCATGAGGCGCAGGTGGCCGTGACGCAGGCGGCGCAGTTGTGCGAACACGGCCTGTTTGAACAGGCCGCCGCTCAACGGGCAGCCGCCGCTGGCCTTAGTGACGCTCAGGGTGGGTTCGGACATGGTCTGGATCCTTATGGGCGGTTTGGCCGACAGTCAGGCTGCCATCGCTGGCCTGATGATCGTGCAGGGGCGTGCGTTTGAAGAGCAGGCGCAGGGCCTGCCAATAGATGGCGCTCACGGTGCGCAAGCTCATCCACGGAAACGCCAGCACGTAGCGACGCAGTGCTGGCGCGTCGAGAGGGCGACGTTGCAGCGCGAGGTCGGCCTCGAACACCTTTTGGCCGGCGCGCCAGTTTTCCATGTGCACGCGGATGTGCGAGTCCTGGATCAGGAAGCGCATGCGGTAGTCCATGTCCCGTGGCAGGAACGGTGAAACATGGAACGCCTTGGCGACCTGGAACAGGTGCGGCTCGCCGGGGGTTACCGGCAGCACGTAATGGTGGCGCTCACGCCAGGGTGTGTTACGCACTTCACAGAGAATTGCCGCCAGGCGCCCGGCAGTGTCATGGCAGAAGAAGAAACTCACCGGATTGAATGACAGGCCCCAACTGCGTGGTTGGGTCAACAGATGGATTGCGCCTTGAGGAACGGAGCCCAGCGCTTGCCCTACGACTTCCCGCACCGCTTGAACCAGCGGGATGCCCGCTTGGGTAAGGGTCGGCAGGTAGTCACGCTCACGCCAGCACAGCGGCGCCACACGCCATGGCCGCAGTAAACGTGACAGTCTCAGCAGGCTCGCTTGTTCGGCGAGATCGAGGTAAAACATGCCGATCGGATACCGGAACGCGTGGACGCGCGGCGTATGGCGCCGATGATCGATCCAGCCGTGACACAGGCTGCTGTTCAAAGCACTTCTCCGAAATGCTCCGCCACGGCGAGCGCGCTGACGACGCCGTCTTCATGGAAGCCATTGGCCCAGTAGGCGCCGCAGAAATAGCTGTGCTGCTGTCCTTGCAGGTCATTTTGCCGAGCCTGGGCGGCGATCCCGGCGAGGCTGTATTGCGGGTGGGCGTAGTCGAAGCGGGCGAGGACCTTGGCCGGGTCCACCGACGCGCTTTGGTTCAGGCTCACGCAGAACGTCACCGGCGCATCGAACCCCTGGAGAATGTTCATGTTGTAGGTCAATGCGGCAGGTGCCTGTGGCGGACCGCCCAGACGGTAGTTCCAGCTCGCCCAGGCGTTCTGGCGCCGTGGCAATAATCGAGTGTCGGTGTGCAGCAGCACCTCGTTGTGGGCGTAGGCCAGGGCACCGAGCACATCGACTTCATCGACGCTTGGGGTTTCGAGCAGCGCCAGGGCCTGGTCGCTGTGGCAGGCGAATACCACCTTGTCGAATCGCTCCGGGCCACGATGGCTGTGCACGGTCACGCCGTCGGCGTCGCGGCTGACCCGCTGCACCGGACAGTCGAGATGGATGCGTTGGCGAAAGCGGGCGCACAACGGCTCGATGTAGGCGCGGGAACCGCCTTCGAGCACTCGCCATTGCGGACGCTGGTTGACCGACAGCAGGCCGTGGTTGTGGCAGAAACGCACGAAGAATTGCAGCGGGAACGCCAGCATTCCGGCCGGCGACATCGACCAGATCGCCGAGCCCATCGGCACGATGTAATGGTCGATGAAGCGTTGGCCGTAGCGCCGGTCGCGCAGGTAATCACCCAGTCGAGTGGCGCCGTCGATACGCTGCGCCTTGAGGTCCGCAGTCGCCTCGCGGTTGAACCTGAGAATATCCAGCAGCATGCCCCAGAAGCTCAGAGACAACAGGTTGCGCCGACGGGCGAACAGGCTGTCCAGGGTGTGCCCTTTGTATTCCTGGCCGGACGCTGGGTCATGCACCGAGAAACTCATTTCCGTCGGGCGCGACGCCACGCCCAACTGGTCCAGCAAGCGGATGAAGTTCGGGTAGGTCCAGTCGTTGTAAACAATGAAACCGGTGTCCACGCCGTAGCGTCGGCCCTGCCAATCGACATCCACGGTATGGGTATGGCCGCCGATCCGGTTGTCAGCTTCGAACACCGTAATCTGATGCTGGCGGGCCAACAGGTAGGCGCACGTCAGTCCCGAGATACCGCTGCCGATGATTGCGATGCGCATGGTTCAAGTCCTTTCCGCGTTACGTGAAAGACGACGGCCAAGCGCAAGGCGCCAGCGCGCAGGCAGGTGCCCGAGCAACCGCATGACAAAAATGAAGGCCCACGGAAACGCGATATCCAGCGGGCGCGGGCCCAGGCGTCGCGCGATGTGCTGCGCGGCCCGTTGTGCCGACCAGATCTGGGGCATGGGAAAGTCATTGCGCCGGGTCAGAGGCGTATCGACAAAGCCGGGGCTCACCAGGGTGACGTCGATGCCTTCGGCAGCCAGGTCGATGCGCAACGACTCGAGCAGGTAACGCAACGCGGCCTTGGACGCGCCGTAGGCACCGGCCCGGGGCAGGGCCAGCCAGGTCACCGCGCTGCACACCGCGACCAGATGCGGGGCTTGGCCTCGGCGCAACAGGGGCAGGGCCGCTTCCAGGCAATGGCAGGTGCCGAGCAGGTTGGTGTCGAGTACGCGCTCCACCAGGCGCGAGTCGAACTGCCCCGGTTCCAGGTATTCGCAGGTGCCAGCGTTGAGAATCACCTGATCGAGGGCGCCCCATTCGCGGTCGATGCGCTGGAGGATGGCGGCGATCTGCTCCGGATCGGTCACGTCTCCCGGAAGGACGAGCACCTGATCCGGAAAGTGTTCGGCCAAGGCTCGCAGTGGCCCGACCTGCCGAGCGCTCAACGCCAGGCGATGGCTTTGTCCAAGCAGCACCGCAGCCAGCTCGGCGCCGATGCCGCTGCTGGCACCGGTCAGCCAGATGCGGCTCATGCCAGCCTCCGCTTGAGCCAGCGAATCAGTGGGCCGAAGAGCGGCAAGTGCTCGTAGAGCAGGGCGCCGGCGTCGAAGAAGTCCCGATGCAGGTAGACCCGATCGTTCCAGCGCAAGTAGGTGCAGCCTGGCAATTCGATCGGCGCCCCGCCGTTCAGGCGCGGGTGACGAAAGCGCAGCGTCCAGCGCAGGTAGCCCTCGCCGGGGCCGGTTTCATCGTAGCCATGGAAGTCGTAACGCACGTCGCTGACGTTGGCGTAGAGCTGGGCGAAGTAATCGCGCAGGGCCGGCAGCCCTTCGACCCGGTGCAAGGGGTCTTGGAAGTGCACATCGTCACTGTAGAGCCTGTCGAGTTCAGCCAGGCGGCTGGCATCCAGCTCGGCGAACGCGTGGGCGAAACCTTTGAGAAAGGCAGACATGTCAGGCTCCTAAAGTTGTACATGGTTCTATTTCTGTACAAGTATTCGGAGCGTACTGCATGAGTTGTACGAGATAAAGCGATTTGTATAAGTATTTTGGTTTTCTGTACAACTTGATGTGGCGAGCCGTGAAACGCTTCCATGCGCGTCGCCGGGTGCTGGCCTTTATTGGGCGGGCAGGGTCGGATAATCCGTATAACCAGCCTCTTCACCTTGATAGAACGTGGCGGGATCGGGCGCATTCAACGCTTCACCCAAGCGGAAACGCTCCACCAGGTCCGGGTTCGCCAGGAACGGTGTGCCAAACGCTACCAAGTCAGCGGTGCCCTGGCTGATCGCCGCACCTGCGCGTTCAGCGCTGTAGCCGCCGTTGGCGATGTACGGGCCGCCAAAGCGCCGCTTGAGTTCGACGAAATCGAACGGGCCTTCGCCCAATTCGACAATGTGCAGGTACGCCAGGCCATAGCGGCTGAGCATCCGGGCCGTGTAGTCGAAAGTTGCCTGGGGATGACTGTCGCTCATCGAGAAATAGCTGAAGATCGGCGACAGGCGAACGCCAACGCGGCTGGCGCCGAAGACTTCGATCACTGACTCGACCACTTCCTTGAGAAAGCGCGCGCGGTTTTCGATCGAGCCACCGTAGGCATCGGTGCGCTGGTTGGTGCCGTCACGCAGGAACTGGTCGATCAGGTAGCCGTTGGCGCCGTGGATTTCCACGCCGTCGAAACCGGCGAGCTTGGCGTTGAGGGCGGCCTGGCGGAAATCGTCGATCACCCCAGGGATTTCATCCAGCGCCAATGCCCGTGGCAGTTCATAGGGCTTGAGGCCTTCGGCGGTATAGATTTCACCGTCGGCCTTGATCGCCGACGGGGCCACGGGCAGGGCGCCGTCAGCCTGGACCAGGGAGTGGGACAACCGGCCCACGTGCCAGAGTTGCAAGTAGATTTGCCCACCTTGGGCGTGAACAGCGTCGGTCACCTGTTTCCAGCCGGCGACTTGCTGGCTGGTGAAAATCCCGGGGGTGCGCAGATAACCCTTGCCTTGGGCCGAAACCTGCGAGCCTTCGGTAACAATGAGCCCGGCGCTGGCCCGCTGGCTGTAGTACTCGGCCATGAGCGGCGTCGCGACATCGCCGTCGCCTGCGCGGCTGCGGGTCATGGGCGCCATGACCATGCGGTTTTTCAAGGACAGCGTGCCGACTTGGACGCGGGAAAGCAGAAGATCAAGACCGATGTGGCTCATGAGGCACCTTTGATTATCAGGATTGAAAAGGGGTATCGAGGGACGGCTAGGCCAGCCGCCCTTGTTGTTTCAACTGGGCGCCGATGCGGCGGATTTCGCTTTCGCCCTGTTCCAGTGCGGCCTCGCTGGTGTGGACTGAGTAGTGACCCATCACCAGGTCGTGGGGATGCTTGACCGCCGAACCGAGCACGAAGGAGGTCGCGCCCCGGGCAACGATGTCGATGGCTGCGGCGGGGTCCTGGAAGATCACCATTTCCCCAGCAGTGATATTTGCGTCCGCGTCGAGGCTGCCGCTGTTGACGGCCAGCCACGCAACGTCGTGTCCGGCCGGCGGTGTGTAGCGCCAGCGCTCCTTGTCCTTGAGCTGCACGGCCAGGTAGTTCATGCCGGCGGGCGCGGCAACGCTGCTGTGCGCGGCGCCGTATTGGCCAAGCAGGACCAGCGCCGGACCTTCCCGAGGAATCTCGGAGGGCGCGAGATAAACGCTGTGGGCCGGGGCATTCTCCTGGGCCGGCGGCAACGCTACCCAGAGCTGGAAACCGCGTATGGCGGAGCCGCCAACGGGCCGGGCGTCATGCCAGACGCCGTTACCGGCTTGCATCCACTCCATGCCGCCACTCGGTAGCGTGCCGGATTTGCCGGTGGTGTCCTCATAGGCCACTTCGCCCTCGATCATGTAGGTCAGTGTTGCGATCCCGGAATGAGGGTGCATGCCGAAGCCGCGTGGCATGCCCTTGGCGTTTAATTCGAACAGGTCGAGAAACACGAAAGGTTTGCACAGTTGGCCGAGATCGCCGGGGCTCATGAGCCGAGTGATAGGCCCATGGCTGTTGCCGCGGGTACGGTGGACGATGGCGCGCTGTGGCGTCGCGACGATGCTGTTCATGAAAGACCTCGGAGTTCTGAAGCACGTTGGCGTCGATGGGGAAAGCGTAAGCCGCTTCCAATGGCTTGATTAGCCGATACAATCGGATTGAACTCATCCAGAAAACGAAGGAATGCCGATGCTGGACCTGAACGACGTGGCGCTTTTTGTCCAAGTGGTGCGCAGCGGCAGTTTTGCCGAAGCGGCCAGGCGGCTGGGCATGCCTTCGAACACCGTCAGCCGGCGCGTCCAGCAATTGGAAGCGCAACTGGGTTCACGGTTGCTGCAGCGCTCCACCCGCAAGCTCACGCTGACCCACGTGGGCGAAGGGTTTTATGAGCGTTGCGTGGGCGCGGTAGACGGCTTGATGGATGCGGGCCAGGCACTGATGCACGGCAGTGACGAACCAGCCGGCCTGGTGCGGATCGCCGCGATGGCGGATTTCTTCGACTTCTTCCCGATGGAATGGATTGCCGACTTCCTCGCCGCGCACCCGCGGGTGCAACTTGATTTCGTGCTCAGCGATGCCCGTGTCGACCTGATTGCCGATCGCATTGATGTCGCGTTTCGAGGCGGTGTGCTGCAGGACTCGGGGTATGTCGGCCGGCAACTGCTCGGCAATGCCAGCGACGGCATGGTCGCCAGCCCGGCCTACATCGCTGCGTGGGGCATGCCGACGTTGCTGGACGACCTGGCTCGGCACTACAGCGTGAATTTTCCCCATCCCAGTGGGCTGAGCCAGTGGCAGCTCATCGGTCCGGATGGCCATGAAGTGGAAGTGCAGATACCCAGCCGCTTCAACGCCAATACCGCCCAGGCATTGCGCAAGGCAACGGTAGCGGGCCTGGGCATCGCTGTGCTTCCGTCGGCGCTGAGCGCCATGGACCTCGAAGCCGGCCGGCTGGTGCGCGTGCTGCCGCAGTACCAACGAAGCGGTTTCGGCCTGAACGTGCTTTACCCCAGCCGACGGCAACTGCCCTTGGCGGTCTCGGCATTCATCGGGTTGGTGATGGAGAAACTCGAGCTCAAGGCGTTCCCGGCCCGGCCTAGCTGAACGCACCTTTTCGGTACTTTTTGACCTTGGATTGCCCTCGGTTGGCGCAACGCCTTGCCGAGCAGTTTTTTCCTTCCCAACCACAACAAAAACCCTCGTTTCGCAAACTCCCGCCTGCCAACACAATCGCCTCGACAGCTCATTTCGATAGCTGCAATCGCAGAACAACAAGAAAAGATACCCGAGGCGGCACCGCGCCGACCTGAGCCAAGCCCACTGCCGGAAGTGCCCAGACATGCCCGTTGAAACCCTACGCATCGATACGCTTGTAATAGGCGCCGGCCAGGCCGGCGTCGCCATGAGTGAACATTTGAGCCGCCAAGGCGTGCCGCACCTGGTGGTCGAGCGCAACCGCATCGCCGAGGCCTGGCGCACGGCGCGCTGGGATTCGCTGGTCGCCAACGGCCCGGCCTGGCATGACCGATTTCCCGGGCTCGAATTCGCCGGCCTGGATCCCGATGCCTTTGCCTCCAAGGACCAGGTGGCCGAGTACTTCGAAGCCTATGCCCGCAAATTCAATGCGCCGATTCGCACCGGGGTGGAGGTGCGCAAGGTCGAGCGCACTGTCGGTCGCCCGGGTTTCACCGTTGATACGTCGGACGGCCTGATCGAAGCCACCAATGTGGTAGTCGCCACCGGGCCCTTCCAACGCCCCGTCATCCCGCCCATCGCGCCTGAAATGGCAACGGTCACCCAGATTCATTCCGCGCAATACCGCAACCCCGCGCAGTTGGCCGAAGGCGCCGTGCTGGTGGTCGGCGCGGGGTCGTCGGGGGTGCAGATCGCCGATGAACTGCAGCGCGCCGGCAGGCAGGTCTATCTCTCTGTCGGCGCTCACGATCGTCCGCCACGGGCCTATCGCAACCGGGATTTCTGCTGGTGGCTGGGGGTGTTGGGCGAGTGGGATGCCGAAGCCGTCAAGCCGGGTAAGGAGCACGTGACCATCGCCGTGAGCGGGGCGCGGGGCGGCCATACCGTGGATTTTCGTCGGCTGGCCCACGAAGGCATCACGCTGGTGGGCCTGACGCGGGCCTTCAACGGCAGCGTGGTGAGTTTCGAGTCCAACCTTGCCGAGAACATCGCCCGTGGCGATGAGAACTACCTGGCATTGCTCGACGCCGCCGATGCCTATATCGAGCGCAATGGCCTGGACCTGCCGCCCGAACCCGAGGCGCGCCGGTTGTTGCCCGACCCTGCATGCATGACCCATCCGATCCAGGAGCTGGACCTGGCCGAGTCGGGCGTCACGACCATCATCTGGGCCACCGGGTATTCGGTGGATTACAGCTGGCTGAACGTCGATGTGTTGAAAGCCGACGGCAAGCCTCGCCATCAGCGCGGCGTCAGTAGCGAGCCGGGCCTCTATTTCGTCGGCCTGCCATGGCTGTCGCGGCGCGGCTCGGCGTTCATCTGGGGCGTGTGGCACGACGCCCGGCACATCACCGACCACATCGTCAAACAACGCACGTACTTCGACTACCGCGATGCATCCCAACGCGATTCGCAACCTTTGAAAACCAGCCTGACGGGAGTTCGTTGATGCCTACTCATACTCGCATCCGCATGTTCAACACAAAGGACACCTACCCGAACCAGACCCTGGACAACGACCTCTGCCAGGCCGTGCGCGCGGGCAATACCGTGTACGTCCGTGGACAGGTCGGCACCGATTTCGACGGCCAGTTGGTCGGCCTCGGCGACCCGCGTGCCCAGGCCGAGCAGGCCATGCGCAACGTCAAACAATTGCTGGAAGAAGCCGGCAGCGACCTGAGCCACATCGTCAAGACCACCACCTACCTGATCGACCCGCGTTACCGCGAGCCGGTGTACCAGGAGGTCGGCAAATGGCTCAAGGGCGTGTTCCCGATTTCCACCGGGCTGGTGGTCAGCGCCCTCGGCCAGCCGCAGTGGCTGATGGAAATCGATGTGATCGCGGTCATCCCCGAATAAGGAGTACGACATGACGTTTTCCATCGTCGGACGCTGCGCCGAAACCGGACAGTTGGGCATCGCCATCAGCTCTTCGAGCATTGCCGTCGGCGCACGTTGCCCGTGGCTGCGGGCCGGGGTGGGCGCGGTGTCGAGCCAGAACATCACATTGCCTGCGCTGGGTCCGCAGATCCTCGACGAATTGGCGGCCGGTTCGAGGGCGCAGGAGGCGCTGGACCGTGCCCTGGCGCGTAACGGCTACAGCGAGTATCGCCAGGTCGCCGTGGTGGATGCCCAGGGGCGCACGGCGGTTTTCAGTGGTCGCCACGCCTTGGGTGTCAACGGCGTCGTGGTCGGTGAGCAGTGTGTGGCGGCTGGCAATCTGCTAGCGGGCGATGGGGTCATCGCCGCCATGGTCGCGGCATTCGAGCAGGGCGAGGGCAGTCTTGCGTCCCGGCTGTTGGGCGCATTGCAGGCGGGACAGGCCGCCGGTGGCGAAGCCGGAGCGGTGCATTCGGCGGCGTTGTCAGTGGTGGATGACCTGACCTGGCCAATTGTCGATCTGCGGGTGGATTGGGCCGAGGAAAACCCCATCGGCGAACTGGAGAAGCTCTGGCTCGCCTATCAGCCGCAGTTGCAGGACTACCTGACCCGCGCCCTTGATCCAACCCAGGCGCCCAGCTATGGAGTGCCGGGCGATGAGTGAGCTGCGCAGCCGCGCATTGCTTGCCGAGCTGGTGGGCTTTGCCACGGTCAGCCGCGATTCGAACCTGGCGCTGATCGAGTTCGTCCGCGATTACCTGCAAGGGCTGGGCGTGAGCAGCGAGCTGATCTACAACGCCGAGCGCACCAAGGCCAACCTGTTGGCGAGTATCGGCCCGTCGGTGCCGGGTGGCGTGGTGCTGTCCGGGCATACCGATGTGGTGCCGGTGGATGGGCAAGCCTGGACGGTCGAGCCGTTCCGGTTGAGCGAGCGGGACGGCAAGTTGTTCGGGCGCGGTACGGCGGACATGAAAGGCTACCTGGCTTGCGTGCTCGCGGCGGTGCCGACTTTTCTCGCCAGCCCGCTGCGGGGTCCGGTGCACCTGGCCTTTTCCTATGACGAAGAAGTCGGTTGCCTGGGTGTGCGCAGTCTGCTGGAAATCCTGCCGCAACGGGTTCCGCAACCGGCCTTGTGCCTGATCGGCGAACCCACCGAGTTGCAACCGGTGCTGGGCCACAAGGGCAAATTGGCGATGCGTTGCCATGTCAAGGGCGCGCCTTGCCATTCCGCCTACGCGCCCTACGGGGTCAATGCCATCGAGCAGGCGGCGCGCCTGATCGGCCAGCTGGGTGAGATCGGCGCCGAGCTGGCCGAGCCTTCGCAGCACGACGTGCGTTTCGACCCGGCCTATTCGACGGTGCAGGTCGGCGTGATCCAGGGCGGCACGGCACTGAACATCGTCCCCGCCGATTGCCGCTTCGACTTCGAGGTACGCGCCTTGCCGGATTTCGCCCCGCAGCGGGTGGTGGAGAAATTGCTGGACTACGCCGAACAGGCGCTGCTGCCAAGGATGCGGGCGGTTCACGCCGACACCGCGATCCGTTTCGAGCCTTTGTCGGCCTATCCCGGCCTGGCGACCTCGGCGGACAGCGAAGCCGCGCGCCTGGTTGCCCGACTCTGTGGCAGCGATGCCTTCGGCACCGTGGCGTTTGGCACCGAAGGCGGGCTGTTCCATCAGGCCGGCATCCCGTCGGTGGTCTGCGGTCCCGGCAGCATGGACCAGGGTCACAAGCCCGACGAGTACGTGAGTGTCGAGCAAATGGCCGCCTGCGATCGGTTGATGGATCGCCTGGCGATTCACCTGAGCGAGCCCGATGGACGGGACCCAGGATGAACAGTTTTGTAATCGCTGTAGACCACGCCGCCCGCGCTTACGGTCACTTTTAAGTCCCGTCGCCGACTCGTGCGGGCGAGCCGGCATTTTCGAGGAACCGCTTCATGTCCAGATCCTTGCGTTGCAACATTGCGTGTGCCCTGGCGTTGCTGAGCACCAGCGTCCTGGCCGCGCCACAAAGCCTGACCGTGATTTCATTCGGCGGCGCCACCAAGTTGGCCCAGGACAAGGCCTACTTCCAACCCTTCAACGCCAGCGGTGCGGGAAACATCGTGGCCGGCGAATACAACGGCGAGCTGTCGAAAATCAAGGCGATGGTCGCGGCCGGGCACACCAGTTGGGACGTGGTCGAGGTGGAAAGTCCCGAGCTGCTGCGCGGTTGTGAAGAAGGCTTGTTCGAAAGACTCGACCCGACGGTCATCGGCAAAGCCGGGGATTTCGTTCCGGGAGCGCTCACCGAGTGCGGCGTGGCCACGTACGTCTGGTCGATGGTCCTGGCGTATGACCAGAGCAAACTTGCCAAGGCGCCGACGTCCTGGGCGGATTTCTGGAACGTGAAGGAGTACCCGGGCAAGCGCGGTTTGCGCAAGGGCGCCAAGTACACCCTGGAAATCGCCTTGCTGGCGGATGGCGTCAAGACCGAGGACGTGTACAAGGTATTGAACACACCGGAGGGCGTCACACGGGCATTTGCCAAGCTGGACCAGATCAAGCCGAACATCCAGTGGTGGGAGGCAGGCGCCCAGCCGGCGCAGTGGCTGGTGGCCGGGGACGTGGCGATGAGTGCCGCCTACAACGGTCGCATCGCCTCGGCACAGAAGGAAGGCATGAAACTGAGCATCGTCTGGCCGCAGAGCCTGTATGACCCGGAGTATTGGGCGGTGGTCAAAGGCACGCCTAACAAGGCCCTGGCCGAGAAGTTCATCGCCTTTGCCAGTCAGCCGCAGACGCAGAAAGTCTTCTCGGAGAACATCCCGTACGGACCGGTGCATCGCCAGACGCTGGGCCTGTTGCCCGCTGAAGTCCGTGAGCAACTGCCCACCGCCGAGGCCAACCTGGCGCAGGCGCAAGCCGTAGACGCGGAGTTCTGGGTCGATCACGGCGAGGAGCTGGAGCAGCGTTTCAACGCCTGGGCGGCTCGCTAGCTACTAAACAGCACGATAACCACTGTGGCGAGGGGATTTATCCCCGCTGGACTGCGAAGCGGTCCCAAAAAAGCGGTCGCGACTTATCTGATATGCCGTGAGCGCAGATCAAGGGTCTGCTGCGCAGCCCAGCGGGGCGGTGCGACGTTTCGCTAAATCCCCTCGCCACAGAAAACATAGCGTCTTCAAGTACAGCGGAGTGACTCGCCTACGCCAACCACTCCTTGAACTGCTCCTTGCAATAATCCACGAACAACTGCGCCGGCTTGGTCAGGTGCGCGCGCTTGAGCCAACCGGCCACCAGCGCCGAGCCCGTCACGTCCTCGGCGATATTCACGCATACCACGTGCTGTCCGTCATAGGTGCAGGTCGATTGCGGGCGGGTCACCAGCACGGCGAAGCCAAATCCCTGGCCGACCATGCCGCGCACCATCTCGATGGAAGGCGAGCTGAAGACGATGTTTGGCGTGAGGCCCAGCTCCTCGAAAATGCTGACGAAATAGGTACGGCTGGGCTGGACGTCCAGCAGGATCATCGGTTCAAGCACCAGGTCGCGCAGCGATACCTGCGATTGATTGGCGAAGCGGTGATCCGCCGGCAGCAATGCATAAGGCCGTTGCGGCGCCGTCAGCGCTTCGGTTTCGATCGTGCTGTCGAGGTCGTGCTCATAAAAAATCGCCAGGTCGAAACGCCCACCGGTCAGGCCCTGGACCAGCTCCTGCTGCTCGCCGTCCTGCACGCGGATCTCCACGCCGGGAAAGCGCTCGCGAAAACCCGCGATCAGCCGTGGCAGGTAGAGCGGGGCGACGGTTTCGAAGCAACCGATGTCGATCTGTCCACTGACCACGTCGTTGTCGGCCAATGCGTTCTGCTCGAACTCCCGGGCCATGCGCAACAGCTCCTGGGCCTTGCGATAGAAACGCGCACCGGCCGGGGTCAGCGAGACGCCCTGGGCGTGATGGCGGATCAACAATTGCACGCCGAAACTGTCTTCCAGGCCCTTGACCGCCGTGGCAATCGACGGCTGGGCGATGTACAGCTTGCGGGAGGCTTCGGCGACGCTGCCACATTCCACGGTGGTGACGAAATACTTCAACTGACGCAGGGAATAGGACGCCACGGCACACCTCGATCCGGATGGTTTCGCCTACCTTACCGTGAGCCGCCGGTGCGGGGCGACGGGGGTTGCAACGGATTTTGCTGGGCAGTGGCGATATCCAGGCTGGCTTGTCGAGCGGGCAGAAAAAACGCCCGCCGAAAAATCCTTGGCAGGCGTCTGGGAAAAACCGGCACAGAAGGAGGGACTGGCCGGAGTAGGGCGCGTCTGGATATGAGGATCAGGCCACCGGGATGGAGGGGTCAGCCGCCGCCAAGGCGGTTGCGCGGTCGGCGGCGGGCGGATAGATCCACACCGAGTTGATCTGGTGCTTGAGCTCCTTGGCTTCCTGGCCGAGCAACTTCACTTGGCGATCCCAGCCTTCGGTGTACACCGCGCCCCATGCGCCGAGATCCAGGCACGTCACGTACTTGGGTTGGCTGTAGGTCATCGGCGCGACGCCGAGCAGGTCGGCGGCAACGTTGTTGCCCGCGTAGCGGCCCAGGGCGATGGCGTGCTGGCAAGACATGACCGCGTAATTGCCGAGGTCGTCGGTCGCGGCATAGGCCACGTCGCCGGTGGCGTAGACGTCGTTTTGTCCCAGGACTTTCAGATGCCCGTCGACATGCAATCGGCCCTGGCGATCGTGGGTTCCAGGTATTTGTTCGGTCAGTGGGCTTGCGCGAAAACCGACCGTCCAGATCACGGTCCTGGATTCGATGCGCTGGCCGTCCGATAGGGTGACACCGCTGGCATCCACCGATTCGACCGAGGCATTGAGGATCCACTCGATACCCAGCTGATCGGAGGCTTCGATGATCGAAGGGCTGATCCCTTCGCCCAGCGCGGCACCGATTGACGGTCCACGGTCGACGACGATCACGCGGATGTTGGCATCGCTGCCGAGAACGGCGCGCAGGCGGGCGGGCATTTCGGTGGCGGTTTCGATCCCGGTGAAGCCACCGCCGGCCACCACCACGGTGTTGCGAGCGGGGCTGTCGGGCAGGGTTGCGAGGGATTTGAGATGGGCTTCCAGGCGCGCAGCCTGTTCGATCTCATCGACGTCGAACGCGTGTTCCAGCATGCCTTCCAGCTCCGGGCGCATCAGCTTGCTGCCCGCCGCGAGTACCAGCCGGTCGTAGCTTTGCGTGGCGAGGCTGCCGAAAACGTCGCGGTAGCCGACTTGTTTGCGGTTTACGTCGATGCTTTCGGCGACACCGTGGATGAAGTTCACGCCGACCGCATCGAACAATTCGCCCAAGGGCGCCATCATGGTATGGACGTCGGGCTCATAGAAACGCGGGCGGATGCGCAACTCCGCCTGGGGCGCCAGGACGCTGATCTGTACATCGTTGCGATCATGCTGGTCGAGCAGGCGAGCGGCGCTGAGTGCGCTCCATACCCCGCCAAAACCGGCGCCGACGATCAAGATGTGCTGTTTCATGATGTGCTCCCAAAGACGAAATCGATACGTTGAATTGTTTGTTTCAGCGTGACCGTGTGGCGAACGAGCGGAAGGGCTTGGCCTGGCGTTTGGAATCGCCAGGCGTATTCAGCTTCGGTTCGCTGTGGGAGATGGTAGGTGGTGGAGAGAGGCGGGGCACTTCTACATAGGGTCAGTGCGGGCATGCGTGGGTGTGAGGGGACTATACGAAGGTATGGACGAAGGTATGGAAAAACCCCATCAACCCCCACCAAACAGATCCCGGGAATCCAACAGCCGCCAGGCAATTTCAGGCCGCTTCTCCAGCCCTCGCCGAATCGCAGCCGGAATCGACTGGCGAATCTTGCGGCACAGCCCTGGCTGCTCCTGAAATTCAATGGCAATACCGCGCATGGTGCGAACCTCGTTATGACCCGGCTCGATCGTCACCCGCACGCCCAGGTTCTCGAACAGCCGCTGCTGCAACCGTTCGAGCTCGTCCAGGCTCTGGATATTCTCCAAACGCTCAAGCAGGCGCTTCTCCTCCTGGCGATTCAGGCAAAGGATGCGCAAATCGCTGCCAGGCGTTTGCAGCAATGCATCACGCCCGCAATCACACACGCCAGGCGGGCAGGGGGGACGGATCGGAATCGACGCGGTCATGGGCTCCACGAGATCTGCGACACAGCAAAACCGCCTTTTGGCGTAGGGGCGACCCAGGCAATGTGATGCCTGGCGGCGCGTCGGTCAACCCTTCGAACGGGCCGCCTGTCCGCGCGCCGGCAAGGCCCGCTCGTCAGTTTCGCCAGGATCCGATCAAATTTTTCAGCGCCAGCCGTGTTCAAGAAGACAAACACGTCGCGGCCCGCTTCGTCAGCAGGTCGCACCTGGCAAAGGAGACTCCCTTCGATGCAATCCAATCCGTCCACCTTACCGCTGCTGGAAGAGCTGCTGATGGCCCGCGGGCCCGGCGGGCAGGAGCACGAAGTGCGCGATATCTGCCTGCGGGAGCTGGAGCCGCACTGCGACGAAACCTGGGTCGATCCGGCCGGCAATGTCATCGGCCTGATCAAGGGAAACCTGTCAGGCGCTGAAACGAATTCGCCGGTCCGGATCATGGCGCACCTGGACGAAATCGCCATGCTGGTCAAGCGTATCGAGCCCGACGGCACGTTGCGGGTGGTCTCATTGGGCGGCGCCAATCCGATCAACTTCGGGGTGTGCCCGGTGGACATTCTCGGTGACCGGGACTTCATCCCCGGTGTGTTGTCATTCGGATCGATGCACAGCACTGGTGAAACCCACCAGGGGGCGGATGTGCTGTCGGGGAACGTCAATTGGGGCGATGTGCATGTGATCACCCGATGCTCCGGTGAACAGTTGCAAACCCATGGCGTACGCCCCGGCACGCGAGTGGTGTTGAGCCAGCACTGGCGGCGCCCGTTCCGGGTCGGCGATGCCATCGCCGCGCATTTCCTCGATGACCGCGCGCCCATGGTCGCCAGCCTCCAGGCCGCCACGTTATTGGGCAGCCGCCGCGAGGCGCTGATGCATGACGTGTATTTCGTGTTCACCACGCAAGAAGAGGAATCCAATGCCGGCGCGCTCTACGCCGCCAGCCACCTGCCTGGGGATGCGACGGTTGCCGTTGAGGTCGGCCCCGTGGTGGCGGAATACGCTACCCGCCTGGGCGTCGATCCGATCATCAACACCGGCGACAAAAACGGCTGTTACCACCGTGGGATCGTCGACCAGTTGTACCAGGCCGGCAAGCGCTGCGGGCTGACGCCACAATTCGCGCTGCTGGCGGATTTCGCCAGCGATGCCAGTGCGATCATGAGCAGTGGCGTGTCGGCCCAAGGCGGCTGCATTGCGATCCCGACGGAAAATACCCACGGCTACGAACTGATCGTGGACGGAAGTATCGAGGCCTGCGCTGGGACGTTGCTGGAGTTTTTGCTGAATCGAGGTGGCGCCTGACACTACAGGGATCAATGTGGGAGCGAGCCTGCTCGCGAAGGCGATGGCAGATCCAATATCGCATTGGCTGACACACCGCTTTCGCGAGCAGGCTCGCTCCCACAGGTCATTCCCACAGGTGCCGGTATTACAACCCCAGATCGGAAAGCCCTGGGTGATCGTCTGGCCGACGGCCCAGCGGCCAGTGGAATTTACGCTCGCTTTCCTTGATCGGCATGTCGTTGATGCAGGCGTAGCGGTTGGACATCAGACCCTCGTTGTTGAACTCCCAATTCTCATTGCCATAGGAACGGAACCAGTTGCCCGAATCGTCGTGCCATTCATAGGCGTAACGCACGGCAATGCGGTTGTCGGTGAAGGCCCAGAGTTCCTTGATCAGCCGGTAATCCAGTTCCTTGGCCCACTTGCGAGTCAGGAAAGCCTTGGCTTCTTCCCGGCTATGGGCGAATTCGGCGCGGTTACGCCATTGGGTATCGAGGGTATAGGCCAGCGAAACTTTCTGCGGATCGCGAGAGTTCCAGCCGTCTTCGGCCAGGCGAACTTTCTCGATGGCTGTTTCACGGGTGAACGGCGGCAGCGGTGGACGAACTTCGGCAGAGGACGACATGGCAAATCTCCAGATGATGAGTGCATCAATTACAGGCGGTCTTGCAGGTATGCGTGTTGCTTATTCAACGGCCAGCAGGGTCTTCAATACGTCTTGGGCCTGATCGGCAGCGTCGTGATCGCCCATGACCAGCGCGAGGGTGATGGCGCCGTCGATCAGAATGAGCACCTGCCGAGCCAGCCGCTCCGGCCGCTCGATGCCTTGCTCGACACAAAGGCCGGTCACGTAGTCGAGCAACTTCTGCTTGTGCATTTTCGCCACCTGGCGAACCGGATCCCGGGGGTCGCCGGTTTCGCCGCTGGTATTGATGAACGCACAGCCGCGGAAGCCTTCGCTCCCGAACCAGCCCTTGAGCACCGGGAACAGGTTGAGCAACCGTGCGAGCGGGGTCGGCGCCTTGTCCACTTCGCCGCTGAACCATTGCATCCAGCGCTCGTCCCGACGCTTGAGCGCCGCGACGACCAGATCGTCCTTGTTGGCGAAGTAGCGGTAGATACTTTTCCTGGAGACGCCGGCGGTTTTCACCAGGAGATCCATGCCGGTGGCGGCGATGCCACTTCTGTAGATCAGTTTTTCGGCGACATCGAGGATGATGTCTCGTGTTTCACTGCTATTGATTTCGTTCATGGAGCTAAAAGTAGAACGATCATTCTCCTTGGTCAAATGTTTTTTTCATCGGGCGGGGGAGGCCCAAAGCCGTCCATCATGGTGTAAGCTCGTCGGTTCTTCGGATTTGACCTTTTGCGAGCCCTATGCCGTCGCTTTTCAAACGCTCCCTGCTGCCCAAGCTGCGCAGCTTTGCACTGACCGCCGATGCCGTGACCATCCTTGATGGCGCCGCCGAGTTTCGCCGTTGCCTGCTGGAGAAAATCGCCCAGGCCACCCAGCGCATCTACATCGTCGCCCTGTACCTGCAACAGGATGAGGCCGGCCAGGAAATCCTCGATGCCTTGCATGCCGCCAAGACCGCACGTCCCGAGCTGGAGGTGGTCGTGGTGGTGGATTGGCTGCGCGCCCAGCGCGGATTGATCGGGGCCAAGAAGCAGCCCGGCAACTCGGCGTGGTATCAGGAACAGACGCGCACCCATGCCAGCGAAGTGCCGATCTACGGCGTGCCGGTGCAGACCCGCGAGTTGTTCGGCGTGTTGCACTTGAAGGGCTTCGTGATCGATGACTGCGTGCTCTATAGCGGCGCGAGCCTGAACAACGTCTACCTGCACAAATTCGATAAATACCGCTACGACCGTTATCACCTGCTGCAGAACACCGCGCTGGCCGATTCGATGCATCACCTGGTGCAGCACGGCCTGGTTGCCTCCCGGGCGGTGCATCGCCTCGACTTGCCGAACCTGCCCAGCACCCGCAGTTTGCGCAAGGACATCGGCGACCTGCGCAGTCGCCTCAAATATGCGGCCTACGACACCACGGCTGGCAGCCTCGATAAAAGTGGCCTGTCGGTCAGCCCGCTGCTGGGCGTCGGCAAGAACAACCCGTTGAGTCGAGTGATCGGTGAACTGATTGCCAGCAGCCGCCAGCAACTGACCATCTGCACGCCTTACTTCAACCTGCCGCTGGCGGTGACCCGGGAAATCAACCGGGCCCTGGCCCGCGGGGTGCGGATCGACATTATCGTCGGCGACAAGACCGCCAACGATTTCTACATTCCGCCAAGCGAGCCGTTCAAGATCATCGCCGCATTGCCGTATCTGTACGAGATCAGCCTGCGGCGCTTCGCCAAGCGGCACCAGCGCTACATCGACAGCGGCCAGTTGAACCTGCACCTGTGGCGCGACGGCGACAACACCTATCACCTCAAGGGCATGTGGGTGGACGAGCGCTACACCTTGCTGACCGGCAACAACCTGAACCCCAGGGCGTTTCGCCTGGACCTGGAAAACGCCCTGTTGCTGGACGACCCCAAGGGCGAGCTGCTGGCGTCGCGGCAGGCCGAGCTTGAAAAGATCTATCGCCACACCCACCGCATCGAACGCTACCTGGACCTGGAAACCCTGCCGGATTATCCGGCGGCGGTGGGCAAGTTCCTCAAGCGCGTCAGCCGGGTGCGGATTGAGCGACTGCTTTATCGGATCCTGTGAACACCCGAGCCATGGCGGAAAAAGACACCATCTCCATTCAGTTGGTGCGTGAGGCGCTGTTGCAAAGCTGCGCGCCTGGCGCCGCGACGGATGAAGTCCTGGAAAAGGTCGGCATAGCCCCGGCCTTGCTCGATGATCCCCAGGCCCGGGTGCCGGCCCATGCCTATGCGCGGCTCTGGCGGCTGCTGGCCCGGCGCCGCGATGACGAGTTCTTCGGCATGGACCCGCGCAAGCTCAAGTCCGGCAGCCTGGCGTTTCTTTGCCAGTGCGCCATGGCCCAACCGACGTTGGCTACGGGTTTGACCGCAGGACTGGGGTTCCTGTCGCTGATGCTGGAACATCTGCCAGCCCAGTGGGTTCGCCAGCAGAGCCTGGCGGAAATCGTCCTGCTCGAAGAAGGCCAGGCGCCGCGTCGGGCGTTTACCTATTTCACCTATTGGATGATTGTCCACGGCGTGGCCTGCTGGCTGGCCGGACGGCGCATCCCGATCCTGTCGGTCGAGTTACGTTGCCCAGCGCCGGATTTCTGCGACGATTATCGCGTCATGTTCTCCCAGAACCTGCGCTTCGACCGACCTCGCACCAGGATGATTTTCTCCGCCGAATGCCTGGACCAACCCATCCGGCGCAGTCCCGAAGAGCTCAAGCGCTTCCTGGCCCAGGCGCCGGCGAACATCCTGGTCAAGTACCGCGACCCGCAAAGCCTCTCCAGCCGAATCCGGCATGATTTGCGCCAATTGCCTGCGCAACAGTGGCCGGAAACCGAGGCACTGGCCCAGCAGCTGTGTGTGTCAGCGTCGACCCTGCGCCGCAGGCTGGCGGAGGAGGGGCAGACCTACCAAGGCCTCAAGGACAGCGTGCGCAAGGAGTTGGCCATCACCTGGCTGGCCGAGCCGTCCATCAGTTTCGTGGAGATTGCCTCGCGCCTGGGGTTCGCCGATGCCAGCTCGTTCTACAAGGCGTTTCGCAAGTGGTCCGGGTCCAATCCAGGGCATTACCGCAGCCTGATTCTCAACGATCCTCACTGATCCCCCTGGATAGGCGCAGGGAGTTTTTGTGGGAGCGAGCTTGCTCGCGATAGCGATTTAACAATCGACAATTGTGTCGTCTGACCCACCGCCTTTGCGAGCAGGCTCGCTCCCACATAGGTTTTCCCACATAGGTTTCACTGGGCAGACCGGCACGCTCATAAAACCGTCATCTATTTTTGCTAAAAGGCTCTGCAGCGCCCGGAAAAGCCGGGCCATCAGCCAGGGTAGCGTATGCAAGTGACCGTTTTGGGTAGCGTATGAAGGTGCTGGTCACCGGTGCTGCGGGGTTCATCGGGTTTCATGTGGCCAAGCGGCTGTGCAGCGACGGCCATGAAGTGATCGGCATCGACAATCTCAACGACTACTACAGCGTCGAGTTGAAACAGGCGCGCCTCGCGCAGTTGGCGCAATGCCACAACTTCCGCTTCCAACGGCTGGACGTGGCGGACAAGACGGCCCTGACGGAGGTCTTCGCGCAGAACGCCTTTGAATACGTCATCCATCTCGCGGCCCAGGCGGGCGTTCGTTATTCCATCGACAATCCCGACCTGTATGCGCAAAGCAACCTTGTGGGCTTTCTCAACATCCTGGAGGCCTGCCGAGCCCATCGGCCGGCGCACCTGGTCTACGCGTCGAGCAGCTCGGTCTATGGCTTGAGCGAACGCCTGCCCTACGCCACGACCGACCCGGTCGACCAGCCGGTTTCATTTTATGCGGCGACCAAGCGCGCCAATGAGCTGATGGCCCACGCCTACTCGCATCTCTACGGCATTCCCACCACCGGCCTGCGCTTTTTTACCGTGTACGGGCCATGGGGGCGACCGGACATGGCGCCATTCAAGTTCACCGACGCCATCCTCAAGGGCCGTCCCCTCGATGTCTACAACGATGGCGCGATGTCGCGGGACTTCACGTATATCGACGACATCGTCGAGGGCCTGGTGCGCTTGCTGCCGCTGCCGCCAACCGATGAGGCTGGCGTGCCCAACAAGGTCTACAACATTGGCTTCGGCGGGCCGGTGAAACTTCTGCAGTTCATCGAGTGCATCGAAGAGGCCTTGGGCATGCGCGCGGTCAAGCATTTCCTGCCGTTGCAGTCCGGCGACGTGGTCGATACCTGGGCTGACACCCGTGAACTCGAGGAGCGCGTGGGTTTTCGCCCGCAGGTCCCGGTGCCCGTTGGCGTGCAGTCGTTCGTCGATTGGTACCGCCACTATTACCGCGTTTAACCCACCCATTCCCGTGTTTTAGATTGGAACGCCATGCACGAAACTCCTTATGTGTCGGTCCTGATTCCGGCGAAAAACGAAGCTGGCAACCTCATTCCCTTGCTGGAAGAAGTGCGTGTTGCACTGGCCAACGAGGCCTTTGAGGTCATCGTGGTCGACGATGGCAGCACCGACGCCACCGCGGCCGAGCTGCGTGCGCTGCAACGCGGCGGCTATCCCCAGCTGCGGGTGCTCAGCCATGCCCGTTCCCTCGGTCAAAGCACCTCGATTTTCCACGCCGCCGAGGTGGCGCGCGGGCATTGGTTGGCGACCCTGGATGGCGACGGTCAGAACGACCCGGCAGACTTGCCGAAGATGCTGGACTTGGTCCGTGGATCGGAAGGCGCGCCCGGGGGGGTGAAGTTGGTGGCCGGGCATCGCGTCAACCGCCGGGACACGGCGAGCAAGCGCTGGGCGTCGCGATTCGCCAACAAACTGCGGGCCAGCCTGCTCAAGGACCAGACGCCGGACACTGGATGCGGCATCAAGCTGATCGAGCGCCAGGCATTCCTGCGGCTGCCGTATTTCGATCACATGCACCGTTTCATTCCGGCGCTGATTCGTCGTCACAACGGCCGGATGCTGGTCCAGCCGGTCAACCATCGTGAGCGCGGCGCCGGTGTCTCCAACTACGGCAACCTCGATCGCGCCCTGGTGGGCATCCTTGATCTGTTCGGCGTGTGGTGGCTGATAAAGCGCACCCGCCTGGACACCCACGCACAAGAAACCGAGGTTTGACATGGGCAGAGAATCGTTGTGGCTTGCGGTCGGCTTCGGCGGACAACTGGCATTTACCGGCCGTTTCGCCCTGCAATGGCTGTACAGCGAGTACAAGAAGCGCAGCGTGATTCCCGTGGGCTTCTGGTACCTGAGTATCATTGGCAGCGCGTTATTGCTGGCCTATGCGATCTACCGCCAGGACCCGGTTTTCATTGTCGGCCAGTCGTTCGGCTTTATCGTTTACCTGCGCAATCTGCAGTTGATCGCCAAGCACCACGAGCGGGAGAACCGCGAAGTGGCAGGGAAGGGCTGAGACGGTGAGGATACGACTGTCCAGCTCGCGCCTGGAATGCCTGGCGTGGGCGGCGCTGGCCTTGATCATGGTCGGTGCCGGCCTGGGCTGGCGCCAACCGATGAATGTCGACGAGGAGCGTTTTCTCGGCGTCGCGCTCGAAATGCTGCAAAACGGCTCATGGTTCATTCCCCATCGCGCCGGTGAAATCTACGCCGACAAGCCGCCGCTGTTCATGTGGGCGGTGGCGTTGTTCGTGCAGTTGACCCATCTGCCCAAAATCGCGCTGTATCTGCCTGCGCTGCTGGCCGGCGCAGTCACCACGGCGTGCCTGTATGACCTGGGCCGGCGCCTGTGGGGGCGGCGCGTGGGAAGCATCGCTGCGCTGTTGTTCCTGGCGACTTACCAGACCTACAGCATTCTGCGCACGGGCCAGATCGATGGGTTTCTTGCGCTCTGGACCATCCTGGGCATCTATGGTTTGTGCCGACACCTGTTGCTCGGCCCGGCCTGGGGCTGGTACTACGCGGCCTGCGCCGCGATGGGGTTAGGGATCATCAGCAAGGGCGTGGGGTTTCTGCCGGCGTTGATGCTGATTCCCTACGCGTATGCGCTGCGCAAGGGTTGGAAGGGCGTAGTGCCGATGCCCGGCAAAGCGTTGGCCTGGTGGCTGGGGCTGGTCGTTGCGTTGGCGGCCATCGCGGTATGGCTCGGGCCGTTGCTGGTGATCGTCGGGCAGGGCAGCCCTGACAGCCTGGCGTATGTCCAGGAGATCTTGTTCAAACAGACGGCGGGACGTTATGCCAACGCCTGGGAGCACCGAGAACCGTTCTGGTATTTCATCGTCCAGGTGATCCCGAAATACTGGTTGCCGCTGTTTTTCATGCTCCCCTGGCTGGTGCCGGCGTGGCGCAAGCAGCTCATCAAGCAGGACGGCCGGGTGCTGGTGCTGCTCGGTTGGGTGATCCTGGTCCTGCTGTTTTTCAGCCTGAGCAGCGGCAAGCGCAAGTTGTATATCTTTCCGGCGTTGCCGGGCTTGATCCTCTTGGTTGCACCGCTGGTGCCGTGGATGCTCCGTCGCTGGTTTGGCAAGCGGCCGAGGGGCAGGGTGGTGTTCGCCGCCTTGACCTCGGTGTGGCTGTGCGCTTGGTTCGTGCGCGGTTTCATTGAACCTTACAAGGAAGGCGTCAACCCCCATGAGACCTTGATGCGTGATGTGGCGCGACTGACGGGCAACAGTGAATTGGTGCTGGTGGGCTGGCGGGAAGGCCACTGGTTGTTCGCGCAACAGCCCATCGTGCATTTCGGTTTTCATACCGGCGATGCCCTGGAACAGTCCGCTTCCTGGCTGCGCAGCCATCCGCAGGCGTTTGCCTTGGTGCCGGAACGTAACCTGGCGCGTTGTTACGACCCACAAAAGGCCCGCCGGGTCGGCGATACCTCCCGGGCCAAGTGGTTCCTGGTGGGGGCCGATGCGGACAACCAGCGCTGCCAGCCCCCGGCGGCGGAAAAGGCCTATTCCTTTGCCTGGAAACAGCCCCTGTAGCGGCAGTAATACTCCTCACTTAAGAAAAACGATGGCCCGGTGGCGAGGGGATTTATCCCCGCTGGGCTGCGCAGCAGCCCCAACAGCAACGACCTCGATCTTACTGGCACACCGGGTTGTCTGGTTGGGGGCCGCAGCCCAACGGGGATAGATCCCCTCGCCACAGGTGTTTAAGCAGGCTTGCTGTGGCTGCCAGCCATTGCGGGAGCGAGCCAACTCGCGATGAGGCCATTCCTGGCAACACCGACTTAAGTCCATGGCCAAACCAGTCAAGCAACTTGATGGCTTTGACCATTGCCCCCCAAGCCCTTCGGCGCGAGTATTTGCCTGCTATTCACGGTTCCCCCACCCAATAAAAAGTACAGAGGGATTCTGGTCATGCGCGATTATTCGTCCGCCACGTCGCAGTTCGATTACCTGCACACCGTCAATGCCGCGTTGCACGGCTCGCTTGAGGCACTCAACGCTTGCGTGGAATGTTGCGACCGGCATGCGTTGCCGGGTCGCATCGCCTTGTTCTGGGAGGGCCGTGACGGCAGTGACGCGACCTGGACTTACCGTGAGCTGCAAGACAATGCCGCGCGTTTCGCCAATTTCCTCCGCGCCCAAGGCGTCGGCAAAGGCGACAAGGTTGCTGGCCTGTTACCGCGCAACGCCGAATTGCTGATCGTGGTGCTCGCCACCTGGCGCATCGGGGCCGTGTACCAGCCGCTGTTCACCGCGTTCGGTCCCAAGGCCATCGAACACCGCCTCGGCAGCTCCGGCGCGCGGATCGTGGTCACTGACGCGGTCAACCGTCCCAAGCTCAACGAAGTCACCGGTTGCCCCACCGTCGTCACGGTCGGCGGTGCAAAGGGCGAGGGCATCGTCCGCGGCGATTACAGTTTCTGGGCCGAGGTCGCCAACCAGTCCGACGAGTGCGAACCCCTGATGCTGACGGGCGAGGATCCGTTCCTGCTGATGTTCACCTCCGGCACCACCGGCCCGGCCAAGGCGTTGTCGGTGCCGCTCAAGGCGATCGTGGCGTTCCAGAGCTACATGCGTGACGCGGTGGATCTGCGACCGGAAGACGCTTTCTGGAACGTCGCCGACCCAGGCTGGGCCTACGGCATCTATTTCGGCGTGACCGGCCCCTTGGCGCAGGGACATCCGATAACCTTCTACGACGGCCCGTTCACCCTGGACAGTACCTGCCGCGTCATCAACAAGTACGGCATCACCAACCTGGCGGGTTCGCCCACGGCCTATCGCCTGCTGATCGCCGGCGGCGAGCAGTTCGCCCGGTCGATCAAGGGTAAGCTGCGCATCGTCAGCAGCGCCGGTGAGCCGCTGAACCCGGAAGTGATCCGCTGGTTCGCCGACAACCTGGACGTGGTGATCCACGACCATTACGGCCAGACCGAACTGGGCATGGTGCTGTGCAATCATCATGGCCTCGACCACCCGGTGCACCAGGGTGCGGCGGGTTTTGCCTCGCCAGGCCACCGCATCGTGGTGCTCGATGAAAACCACCAGGAGCTGGGCGTCGGCCAGCCGGGCATTCTTGCCGTCGACCGCAGCCAGTCACCGATGTGCTGGTTCGCCGGCTACGAAGGGGGCCCGACCAAGGCCTTCGTCGGCGATTATTACCTGAGCGGCGACACCGTCGAGTTCAACCCCGACGGCAGCATCAGCTTCGTCGGGCGCAGCGATGACGTGATCACCACGTCCGGCTACCGGGTTGGCCCGTTCGATGTGGAAAGTGCGCTGATCGAGCACCCGGCCGTGGTCGAGGCCGCCGTGGTCGGCAAGCCCGATCCGGAACGTACCGAGCTGGTAAAAGCCTTCGTGGTGCTCAGCGCCCAATACCGCGCCGCGCCCGAGCTGGCCGAAGAGCTGCGTCAGCATGTGCGCAAGCGCCTCGCCGCCCATGCCTATCCCCGCGAAATCGAATTTGTCAGCGATTTGCCGAAAACCCCGAGCGGCAAGTTGCAGCGCTTTATCTTGCGCAACCAGGAAATCGCCAAGGCCCAAGAAGCCGCGGCGCAGAACGTTTCAGCTTGAATCCAAGGAAACCATGATGCAGATCGACAACAAGATATTCCTCGTCAGCGGTGGCGCTTCCGGCCTCGGCGCGGCCACCGGTGAAATGCTGGTCAAGGCCGGGGCCAAGGTGATGCTGCTGGACGTCAACGCCGACGCCGTGGCTGCCCAGGCGCAGAAGCTGGGCTGCCAGAGCGTGGTCGCGGACATCAGCAACGAAGCCGCCGCCGAAGCGGCGGTCAAGGCCACGGTCGATGCGTTGGGTGGCCTCAATGGCCTGGTGAATTGCGCTGGCATCGTGCGCGGCGAGAAGATCCTCGGCAAGAACGGTCCCCACGCCCTCGCCAGTTTCAGCCAGGTGATCAACGTCAACCTGATCGGCAGTTTCAACCTGTTGCGCCTGGCCGCGGCGGCCATTGCCGAAACCGAAGCCAACGCCGATGGCGAGCGCGGCGTGATCATCAACACCGCATCGGTGGCGGCCTTCGACGGCCAGATCGGCCAGGCAGCCTATTCCGCGTCCAAGGGCGCGATCGCCAGCCTTACCCTGCCAGCCGCCCGTGAACTGGCGCGTTTCGGCATCCGCGTGATGACCATCGCCCCCGGTATTTTCGAAACCCCGATGATGGCTGGCATGACCCCGGAAGTGCGCGATTCCCTGGCTGCCGGCGTGCCGTTCCCGCCGCGCCTGGGCAAACCCGCCGAGTACGCGGCGCTGGTCCGGCATATCATTGAAAACAGCATGCTCAACGGCGAGGTGATCCGTCTCGACGGCGCCTTGCGCATGGCCGCCAAATAGGAGGATTAGTCATGTCCCACGATCCGATTGTCATCGTCAGCGCCGTCCGCACCCCGATGGGCGGTTTCCAGGGCGAACTGAAAAGCCTCACCGCGCCGCAGCTGGGTTCCGCGGCCATCAAGGCCGCCGTGGAACGGGCCGGCATTGCCCCCGATGCGGTTGAAGAGGTGTTGTTCGGCTGTGTGCTCGCCGCCGGACAAGGCCAGGCGCCGGCACGGCAGGCAGCGCTCGGCGCCGGGCTGGACAAATCGACCCGCTGCACGACGCTGAACAAGATGTGCGGCTCGGGCATGGAAGCGGCGATCCTCGCCCATGACATGCTCGTCGCCGGCAGCGCCGATGTCGTGGTGGCGGGCGGCATGGAAAGCATGTCCAACGCCCCGTATCTGTTGGACCGCGCTCGCGCCGGCTTGCGCATGGGCCACGGCAAGGTGCTCGACCACATGTTCCTCGACGGCCTTGAAGACGCCTATGACAAGGGCCGCCTGATGGGCACCTTTGCCGAGGACTGCGCCGAGGCCAACGGCTACAGCCGTGAAGCCCAGGATGCCTTCGCCATTGCCTCCACCACCCGCGCCCAGCAAGCAATCAAGGACGGCAGTTTCGATGCTGAAATTGTCCCGTTGCAGGTGATGGTCGGCAAGGAACAGGTCACCGTGCGTCACGACGAGCAGCCGCCCAAGGCGCGGATCGACAAGATCCCCACGCTCAAGCCAGCCTTTCGCGACGGTGGTACGGTGACGGCGGCCAATGCCAGTTCGATTTCCGATGGCGCCGCGGCCCTGGTGCTGATGCGCCAGAGCCAGGCGCAACAGCGCGGTTTGAAACCCTTGGCGGTGATTCATGGCCACGCAGCGTTCGCTGACGCCCCGGGCCTGTTTCCCACGGCACCGATTGGCGCGGTCAAGAAATTGATGAGCAAGACCGGCTGGTCCCTGGACGAGGTCGATCTGTTCGAAGTCAACGAAGCCTTCGCCGTGGTGGGCGTGGTGACCATGGACAAGCTGGAAATCCCCCACGACAAGGTCAACGTCCACGGCGGCGCCTGCGCACTGGGGCACCCGATCGGTGCGTCCGGCGCACGCATCCTGGTGACACTGCTGTCGGCCTTGCGCCAGAAAGGCCTGAAGCGCGGCGTCGCGGCGATCTGCATCGGCGGCGGCGAAGCCACGGCCATGGCCGTTGAATGCCTGTACTAAGGAATCACCATGCTCCCGACTGAAGAACAGACCCAAATCCGCGACATGGCCCGGCAGTTCGCCCAGGAGCGTTTGAAACCGTTCTCGGCCGAGTGGGACCGCGAGCACCGTTTTCCAAAGGAGGCCATCGGTGAAATGGCCGAGTTGGGCTTTTTCGGCATGTTGGTGCCAGAGCAGTGGGGCGGTTGCGACACCGGTTACCTGGCCTACGCGATGACGCTGGAAGAAATCGCCGCCGGCGATGGCGCCTGCTCGACCATCATGAGCGTGCACAACTCGGTGGGCTGCGTGCCGATCCTCAAGTTCGGCACTGATGAGCAGAAAGCCAAGTTCCTCACGCCCCTGGCCAGCGGCGCGATGCTCGGCGCCTTCGCCCTGACCGAGCCCCAGGCGGGCTCCGACGCCAGCAGCCTGAAGACCCGGGCGCGGTTGGAGGGCGACCATTACGTGCTCAACGGCAGCAAGCAGTTCATCACTTCCGGGCAGAACGCCGGGGTGGTCATCGTGTTCGCGGTCACCGATCCTGGCGCCGGCAAGCGCGGCATCAGCGCGTTCATCGTGCCCACCGATTCGCCGGGCTACAGCGTGGCACGGGTCGAAGACAAGCTCGGCCAGCACGCCTCCGACACCTGCCAGATCCTCTTCGAGGATTTGAAAGTGCCCGTGGCCAATCGTCTCGGAGAAGAGGGCGAGGGCTACAAGATCGCCCTGGCGAATCTCGAAGGCGGACGGGTCGGCATCGCGGCGCAGTCGGTGGGCATGGCCCGCGCGGCGTTCGAAGCGGCGCGCGACTATGCCCGCGAGCGCCAGAGCTTCGGCAAACCGATCATCGAGCACCAGGCCGTGGCGTTCCGCCTGGCGGACATGGCGACGCAGATCGCCGTGGCACGGCAGATGGTTCATCATGCCGCCGCGCTGCGCGATGCTGGCCAGCCCGCGCTGGTGGAAGCGTCCATGGCCAAGCTGTTCGCCTCGGAGATGGCCGAGAAGGTCTGCTCCATGGCGCTGCAAACCCTGGGGGGCTACGGTTATCTCAACGATTTTCCGCTGGAGCGCATCTACCGCGACGTGCGGGTCTGCCAGATCTACGAAGGCACCAGCGACATTCAACGCATGGTTATTTCGCGCAATCTTTGAACAGGAGTCCTGCATGAATTACGAAACGATTTTATTGGAGATCAAGGACCGCGTCGGCCTGATCACGCTGAACCGTCCCGAGGCGCTGAACGCCCTCAATGCGCAGATCGTCAGCGAGCTGAACCAGGCGCTGGACCGCCTGGAAGCAGACCCGAAGATCGGTTGCATCGTGCTGACCGGCTCGAAAAAAGCCTTCGCCGCCGGCGCCGACATCAAGGAAATGGCCGAGCTGACCTATCCCCAGATCTATCTGGACGATCTATTCAGCGACAGCGACCGCGTTGCCAATCGCCGCAAGCCGATCATCGCGGCGGTGAACGGTTTTGCCTTGGGCGGTGGCTGCGAGCTGGCCTTGATGTGCGATTTCATCCTGGCCGGTGACAACGCCAAGTTCGGCCAGCCGGAAATCAACCTCGGCGTACTGCCGGGCATGGGCGGCACCCAGCGCCTGACCCGCGCGGTGGGCAAGGCCAAGGCCATGGAAATGTGCCTGACCGGGCGCTTTATCGATGCGGTGGAAGCCGAGCGTTGCGGCATCGTCGCGCGCATCGCGCCGGCAGATGAGCTGCTGGACGAAGCACTGAAAACGGCGGCGCTGATTGCTTCCAAATCCGTGCCCATCAGCATGATGATCAAGGAAAGCGTCAACCGTGCCTTTGAAGTCAGCCTGTCCGAAGGCGTGCGCTTCGAACGTCGGGTGTTCCACGCCGCGTTCGCCACGCAGGACCAGAAGGAAGGCATGGCCGCGTTCGTCGCCAAGCGTGCTGCGGAATTCCAAGACAAGTAGCGCAACTGGCGCCCGCGAAGGCGGGGGGTACATTCGGCGTGGATGTGACAGACCCACCGCTTTCGCGAGCAAGCTCGCTCCCACAGTTGACCTGAGGTGTACGCGATACTGTGTACACCACCAAACCCTGTGGGAGCGAGCCTGCTCGCGAAGCTTTACACCAGGTAGTGCTTCAACTCCCGGGCAATCACCATCCGCTGAATCTCGCTCGACCCCTCATAGATCTGGGTAATCCGCGCATCCCGGTAGTAGCGCTCCACCGGATAATCCTCCAGATACCCATAACCCCCATGGATCTGTATCGCCGACGAGCAGACTTTCTCGGCCATTTCCGAAGCGAACAGCTTGGCTTGCGAGGCTTCCGACAGGCACGGCTTGCCGGCGCTGCGCAGGCGCGCGGCGTGGAGGATCAGCAGGCGGGTGGCGTTCAGGCGGGTGTGCATGTCGGCCAGCAGGTTGGCGATGCTCTGGTGCTCGATGATCGGCTTGTCGAACTGCACCCGATCGCGGGCGTAGGCCAGGGCCGCTTCGAACGCCGCGCGGGCGATGCCCAGGGCTTGGGCGGCGATGCCGATGCGACCGCCTTCCAGGTTGGACAGGGCGATGGCCAGGCCTTTGCCACGGGCGCCGAGCAGATTGGCCTCGGGCACGGTGCAGTTGCTCAGCGTCACCGCGCAGGTATCTGACGCGCGGATGCCCATCTTGTGTTCGGAGCGGTCAACGTTGAACCCCGGCGTGTCCGTCGGCACCAGGAATGCCGAAATGCCTTTCTTCCCAAGGTCTGGGTCCGTCACGGCAAAGACAATCGCCAGTTTCGCCCGCTTGCCATTGCTGACGAACTGCTTGGCGCCGTTGATCACCCACTGACCATCGCGCAGTTCGGCGCGGGTGCGCAGGTTGTGCGCTTCCGAGCCAGCCTGGGGTTCGGTCAGGCAGAAACAGCCAATCGCCTGGCCGCTGGCCAGGTCCGCCAACCAGGTCTGTTTCTGTTCATCGGTGCCGAAATTGAGGACCGGCCCGCAACCCACCGAGTTGTGGATACTCATCAACGCCCCGGTGGCGCCGTCGCCCGCGGAGATTTCTTCCACGGCGAGGGCATAGGCGACGTAATCGACATAGGTGCCGCCCCATTCCTCGGGCACTACCATGCCCAGCAGGCCCAATTCGCCCATTTTGGCCACCAGAGCGTCATCGATCCAGCCAGCCTTTTCCCAGGCTTGGGCATGGGGGGCGATTTCACCGCGGGCGAAGTCACGGGCCATGTCGCGGATCATCACTTGTTCTTCGGTCAGCTCAAGGTCTTGCATGTTCAATTCCCGTGGTAGTCGAAGCCGTCGAAGAAACTCGCGACCTGTGCGGCGTCCAGCGCCTCCAGGGTCGGTGGGTTCCATCGTGGGTTCTTGTCTTTATCGATCAGCAAGGCGCGCACGCCTTCGATCAGGTCGCCGCGCGCGAACCATTGGCGGTCCAGGTGCAGCTCCAGGGCAAAGCAGTCTTCCAGGCTCAGGTGCCGGCCACGACGCAACATCTCCAGGGTCACCGCCATCGCCAGGGGCGAGCGGGTCTCCAGGAGTTCGGCGGTTTTCAGCGCCCACTCATGGCTGTTCGCGACGGTGACCTGGCGCATCTGCTCGACCATGCTGGGGACGTCGGGCAGGGCGAAGAAATGATCGATGGCCGGCCGCAGCTCGGCCAAGGGTGGGGCAGGGAGCTGTTGCACAGCGATTTTTGCCAGCAGGCTTTGCAAGTCCTTGAGTGCCGTGTCGCGCCATTCCAGCCGATCGAGACGCTCGTCGAGCTGGGTGAGCTTGCGGCTGTCGAGGTACCAGTCGGCCAATCCGCAATACAACGCGTCGGCGGCACGAATATGCACGCCGCTGACACCGAGGTAGATACCCAGCTCGCCGGGAATGCGCGGCAGGAAATAGCTGCCGCCCACATCGGGGAAATAACCGATGGCGACTTCGGGCATGCCCAGGCGACTGCGTTCGGTCACTACCCGCAGGTCGGCGCCTTGCGCCAGGCCCATGCCACCGCCCAGCACGAAGCCGTCCATCAGGGCCAGGATCGGTTTACGGTAGTGGTGGATCGTCAGGTCGAGGGCGTATTCCTCGACGAAGAAATCTTCATGCAGGGTATCGCCCTGCTTGTGGCTGTCGTACAGCGAACGGATATCGCCGCCGGCGCAGAACGCCTTGTCACCAGCGCCGCGCAGGACCACGGCGCGGATCTGCGGATCGTGGGCCCAGGCATCGAGTTGCTGCTGCATGCTGCGCACCATGCCCAGGGTGAGGGCATTGAGGCCGGCGGGGCGGTTCAGGGTCAAGTGGCCAATATGGTTGCGGACGTCGACCAGCACCTCGTAAGGCGCGGTTTCGACGCGGTCCGCAGCTTGGGATGAAACCTGAGCTGTCATCGCTAACTCCCTGCTTTTATTGTTCTTTATAAATAATGTCGCGCGTACCCGGCCGGGATCGTAACAGTGCAAATTTGCATTGCACAACCGGGATACGTGCAGGTCCTGTCTGCATATTTATAGCAGCCACAGGCTCAACCGCGACCCGACAGTACCTCCGTGATGCTGCGGCGCTTGGCATGACGCTCGCTGGCGTGGATCAATTGCTCCAAGTCTTCGGGGGTTACGTCGAAGAATGCTTCCATTTCCTCAAGTGCCGACTTCAAGTCTTCAGCGGTGATGGCTTGGCGATCAACGGGGGGATGGTCGGCCGGTATCACCGCCACCGGCTCGCTGGCGCGCTTGGGATAGCGCACGCGCGTCAGGTTGTTGTAGGCCAGTGCAAAGACGAGCAGGCCAGAGCCGGCCAGCATCGCCGCCGCCACTGCCTGCCAGTCCAAGGCAATGATCGACGGATCGGCCAGCACCAGCGTTGCGGCCAGGGCTCCCGCTGGCGGATGCAGGCAACGCAGCCAGCACATCAATATCAGCGCCATGCCCGCCGCCAGGCAGGCGCTTTCCAGCGTGCGGCCCAGCACATGGGCCACCAACAAGGCGAGGACCGAGGCACACAGGTAACCGCCGAAAATCGACCAGGGCTGGGCGAGGGCGCCCGATGACACCGCAAACAGCAGCACAGCCGAGGCGCCGAGCGGGCCGATCAGGTGCTGCGCCACCTCAAGGCCGAACACCTGGCCACAGAGCCAGACACTGAACAAGGTGCCGAAGGACATGCCGATGGCGGCACGGCTCCATTCGGTAGGACGGGTATTGATAGCTGCGGGGAACCAGCGAGAAAACATTCAGCAAACATCCAAAAAACGAACAAAAAAAGGGGCTTACGGGGTAAATCCCAGAAAGCCCTTTAAGTGTTCCAACAGTTGGGGGAGGAACGGTGCACAGTGTGCCGTCCGCCCCCCTGGGTTACAAATTCATATTAATGCTGGTTGAGTGCATTAATTTTGAAGTAACGAATCAGGCGCTTTTGGAAACCTCAAGCCACGCCTGCTGTGCAATCGGTAAATTGCAGGATTGCCCGCGCCCCATCGGGAAGTAGATAAACCCCTTGTCCGCCATGCGATCCGGGTCGTACAGGTTGCGACCGTCGAAAATCACCGGGGCCTTGAGCCGTTGCTGGATCAACTGGAAATCCGGGGCCTTGAACGGCTGCCATTCGGTGCAGATGATCAGGGCGTCGGCCCCCGGCAAGACCGATTCCGGGGTGCCCATGAGCATCAGTTTCGGCTCGTCGGGGTAGAGCAACTGGGTTTGCTGCATCGCCTCGGGGTCGAACGCGCGAACACTCGCCCCGGCCGCCCACAGCGATTCCAGGAGCGTGCGGCTCGGTGCGTCGCGCATGTCGTCGGTGTTGGGCTTGAAGGCCAGGCCCCACAACGCGAAGGTCTTGCCCCGCAGGTCGCCTTTGTAGAACGCCTTGATGCGTTCGAACAGCTTGTGTTTTTGGCGCAGGTTGATGGTTTCCACGGCTTGCAGCAGGTCGCTGGAGCAATGGGCTTGTTCGGCCGTGTGGATCAAGGCGCGCATGTCCTTGGGGAAGCACGAGCCTCCATAGCCGCACCCTGGATAAATGAAGTGGTAGCCGATCCGTGAGTCAGCGCCGATGCCCAGGCGCACGGACTCGATGTCGGCCCCCAGGTGCTCCGCCAGTTCGGCAATCTGGTTGATGAAGCTGATCTTGGTGGCGAGCATGCCGTTGGCGGCGTATTTGGTCAGTTCCGCGCTGCGCAGGTCCATGAACAGGACCCGGTCGTGGTTGCGGTTGAACGGGGCGTACAGGTCGCGCATGGTATCGCGCACTTCATCGCGCTCGCAGCCGATGACGATGCGATCGGGGCGACGACAATCGGCGACCGCCGAGCCTTCCTTGAGAAATTCGGGATTGGAGACGATATCGAACTGCAACAGGCGCCCAGCCTTCAGCAGGCATTTCTCGATATGCGCCCGCAGGATATCGCCGGTGCCCACCGGCACGGTGGACTTTTCCACGACGATCAGCGGTTGCTCGCGGTAGCGGGCCACCGCCTCGCCAACGGCCAGTACCTGGCGCAGGTCCGCAGAACCGTCGTCCCTCGACGGCGTACCGACCGCAATGAACAACACCTGGCCATGCTGTACGGCAAGTTGATCATCGCTGGTGAAATGCAGGCGCCCGGCCTCCAGCCCCTCGCGCACCAGCGCTGCCAGGCCAGGTTCGAAAATACTCACCAGGCCTTGGCGCAGGTTGGCGACCTTGTGTTCGTCAATGTCCATGCACACCACGTCATGGCCAACCTCAGCCATTACTGCGGCTTGCACCAATCCAACGTAACCACTGCCGAACACACTGATTTTCATGGCGGGACTCCCTGGATCATCCTGAGCGGTTGGCACAGCCAGCAGTTCGCCGCAGTGCGCTCGCCCCAGAATAAGTCGGGGATGTTTCAGTTCACTGACAGTCCGGCGAAGCGCTCAGGCCTGGCTCGGCACCAGGCGGTACTCCGCCGGGAGTTGCGCGACGTAGTCGTCGACCACTTCCCGGGTCAGGCTGACGATGTCTTCGACGCGCTCCATGCCCGCACCGGTCCGCCAACTGGCGACGATGTCCATCACCGACGGTAGCGGCACGCCGTCCACGAGGACCAGCGAGCCCTGGTTCAGTTCTCCCACCACCAGCGCCGCGGGCATGGCGCCGATGCCAAAGCCATCGCGAACCAGGCGGGTGATGGCTGACGCCGAGTTCACGCAGTTGATACGCGGCGAGACGAGGTTGGCCGAGTGCAACATGTTGAGCAAATCCTGATGCGGCCGGGAATTGCGCGAAAAGGTCACGATACGTTCCTGCGACAGGTCCTCCAGCGAGGCGTAGTGGCGATCATAGGCAGAGCCGGTACGCGCCACCCAATGCATCGGATAACGGGTCAGCAAGGTGTTGCGCACGCTGTCCAGGCGCAGGATGTCGGTCTGGAAAATGATGTCCTGGTAGCCCTTTTCCAGTTGCGAGCACAGGTTGCTCGCGGTGTCGGCGGTGAGCTCGATTTCCAGCGCCGGGTAACGCTCCATCAGCCGTGTCACCAACGGGCTGAGCCACGTATGGATGACGGTGTCCATCGCACCGATCCGAATCCGGCCACGCACCTGGCGCGGATCCTTGATCACCGCTTTCATGCTCTGCATGGTGTCCATGATCCGCTCGGCATATTCCAGCACGCGCTGGCCTTCGGCGGTCAGCGACACACCTTTGGAGTCACGCACGAACAGGCGCACGCCCATTTCGTCCTCCAGGGCCGCGATCCGGCTGGAAATCGACGCCTGGGTGGTGAAGAGCTTTTCCGCCGTCAGCCGGAAGCTCTTCAGGCGTGCGACCCAGACAAACGTTTCCAGAAACTTGATGTTCACGTCGGCGGCTCCTCGAAACTGAAGGGCAGGGCGTTGGGCTTCCCGAAGGCAGATCAGCCCACTGAGATGTATTGGACCACGTCTTCAAGCGGCGTTGAATCCGGCGCCGTACCCACGGCGGCGTCCGCGTTGCTCCATGGATACTCCAGGTGCGAGACCCAGGCCATCACCGCCGGCAACTCTTCTGCCGGCAAGGTTTTCATGTGCTCGATGGTAATGACCAGTCCCTCCGCCAAGGAGGACGAGGAGCTGAACCGCCAGTCATATCGCCCGCAGCCGACGCGGACCTCGCCACTGTGCTTGTCCGACATCGCGACCAGCCATTTGCACTGGAATGTCTCGATGTTGTCGGCAGGCGGTGCCTCCAGGCAGAACGTGTAGACGTTTTCGAACGTCTGGTTGAAACGGCTGACCAGGACGTCACCGATCGCGCGACGGCCTTCGACGTGATCCGGGAATGAAATGGAACCGGTGTGAACCACCATGTCCAAGGTCGCTCCAGCGGTGAAGGCCTGGTCCAGCAGGTGCGGACGGTTGCCATCCTTGGCGTGGATGTAGTGCTCGATCGATCGTTGCGCAGTGGTCATCAGTTTCAATCCGTTAAAAAGGTCTACAGGGCGCTATTCAGGAGATCCGTCACCAGCATGCACCCGGGGGCGTGAGTGATACACAGCGGCGGACGAGAAGCCTGGACCACGGACTGGGGCGTTACGCCGCAAGCCCAGAAGACCGGTATCTCATCCGCCTCGACCGGCACCGCGTCACCGTAGTCCGGCCGGTCGAGCGCGTGAATGCCGATCAACGCAGGATCGCCGATGTGCACCGGCGCGCCGTGGACGTTGGGCATGCGCCCGGTGATCTGGATGGCCTGGATCGCAGCAGCGGCTTTCATTGGCCGCATGGTCACGACCATTTTGCCAGACAAGCGCGGTAGGACGTGTGTCGATGTTGGTGCGGAACATGGCGACGTTACGGCCCAGGTCAATGTGCCGCAGGCGAATGCCGGCCTCCAGCAGCGGTTGTTCGAAGGAAAAGGAACAGCCGAGGGCGAACGCAACCAGGTTGTCCTGCCACAGGTGTTCGATGTCCAGCGGCTCTTCGCTCAACTCGCCGTGGCGGTAGACACGATAGCGCGGCACCTCATGGCGGATATCGATGGGCGCGCCGAGGTTGCGCAGGAACGGGTCGCCGGGTTCGGTCACGTCCAGCACCGGGCAGGCCTGGCGATTGAGCGTGCAGTAGCGCAGGAATTCATCGGCCCAGTCACCCGGCAGGATCACGATATTGGCCTGCACCCGCCCTTGGCCCAGGCCGCTGGTGTGGCCGTGGTATCGGCCGGCCGCGATGTTCTGGCGCAAGGCTTGGGGTGAACAGGGCTGCAGTTGTTCGAATGACAGGGCTGACGGACTCATCGCGGGGTCTCCGTAGGTTTTTATTAGAGATCCCTTTGTAGAAAACCCGGGCGATGGCGTCCAACAAGGAAAATTGCTACCCCCTGACAAGTAAAAGTTATTCGACCGTCGACAGGCCGGGCGCCGCCACCATGCGCTGGGGTCCGACGTCCGTGGCGTATTGGCAGACGACCTGGCGGCTCATGTTCACGATGCTCTCGATCAGCTCCAGACCCACGCCCGCACGCCACGACGCGACGACATCGAGCTGGGGCAGGGGCGCGCCGGGCTCAAGCTGGATCAATTCGCCACGGGCCAGGGGCTTGGCCACCAATGCCGCCGGCAATGCGCCGATGCCGAAGCCGTCGCGTATCAGTCGGGTCATGGCCGACACCGAGTTGACGCAACTGACCCTCGGCGTGCTCACGCCGTGGGCGTACAGCAGGTTCAATACGTCCTGGTGCGGCCGCGATTGCTTGACGAAGGTGATGATGCGTTCATTCGCCATTTCAGCCAGCGAGGCGTAGGGCCGGGCATAGATCGATTGGCTGGCGGCGATCCAGTGCATCGGGTAATGCCCCAGTTCGAGGTTGCGCACGCTTTCGTGGCGGACCAGGTCAGTCTGGAACGCGATGTCCAGATAGCCTTTCTGCAACTGCTCGCAAAGATTGCGCGCCGCGTCGGCGGTGATTTCGATCTCCACGGCGGGAAACGCCTGCATCAGCATGGACATCAACGGACTGAGCCAAGTGTGGATCACCGTGTCCATCACGCCGATGCGCACCAGGCCTTGTTGCGGGGTGCTCTTGTCCAATGACTGTTTGAGCGCGCGCTGGACTTCGAGCATCTGCTCGGCGTATTCGAGCACTTTCGTGCCCTCCGGCGTCAACGACACCCCGCGTGAATCACGCACGAACAGGCGCAGGCCCAACTCGTCCTCCAGCGACGCGATCCGACTGGAAATCGCTGCCTGGGTGCTGAACATCTTTTCGGCGGTCAGGCTGAAGCTTTGCAGCCGGGCGACCCAGACGAAGGTTTCGAGGAACTTGAGGTTCATGGTGGTTCTCTTGGCGTTTGTCGTTCTTATGGTTGCAATTGTTACTCCAGGTCGGGCCCGGATGCGCATCAAATTTTCTTATGCCCGAGGGCGCCTTTTTTCCGTTTGACCCTTGCCTGCGCCACTGCGAAGAATCTGCCCCCAACAATAAGCGAGGCGCACACGCCGTCCCCGAAGGGATCGCTCGCGTCCATAAAAAGGAGCACGCCATGCCCCGTTTCACTGACACCCGCTGGAGCCGTTCACCGGTCGGTCCCTTGCTCGGCCTGGGCCTGATCGGTGCGCCGATGGCCCACGCCGATTTCATCGCCGACAGCAAGGCCAGCCTGGAAGCCCGCAACTTTTATTTCAACCGCGACTTCAGGCAAGAAGGCGCCCGGGACAAGGCCGAGGAATGGGCGCAGGGCTTCCTGCTGCGCATGGAGTCGGGGTACACCGCCGGCACCGTGGGGTTCGGCCTGGACGCCTTGGCGATGGCCGGTTTCAAACTGGACTCCGGCGGTGGCACGGCCGGCACCAACCTTTTGCCGGCGGATTTGTCCGGCGGCTCCCAGGACCGTTACGGTGAAGTCGGCCTGACCGCGAAGATGCGCATGTCCAGCAGCACCCTGAAAGTCGGTACCTTGCAGATCAAGGACCCGGTGGTGAACTCCAACGATACGCGCCTGTTGCCGAGCACCTTCAAGGGCGGGCTGTTGAACGTGCAGGAAATCGACCGCTTGAAACTCACCGCCGGACAGCTCACCCAGATCAATCTTGTCGATTCCACCGACTACCAGGACATGACCGCCAACCGCATTGGCGGCACAAGCGACAAGTTCCAGTTCACCGGCGCCGACTACCAGTTCCTGCCCAATCTCACGGCGCAGTACCGTTACGGCAAGCTGGAGGATATCTATCAGCAGAACTACCTGGGTTTCGTCCATACCCTGGACCTGGGCGCCGGCCAGTCATTGAAGAGTGATGTGCGTTATTCCCGCAGCACCGAGGATGGCAGTTTCCGCAATATCGACAACCAGGCATTCGGCGCGCTGTTCACCTACAGCCTAGGCGGCCATGCACTGGGCCTGGGGTATCAGCGCATGAGCGGCGACGATCCGTTTCCCTACATCTCCCGCAGCGATCCGTACCTGGTCAACTTCGTGCAGATCGGCGACTTCGCCAACATCGACGAACGCTCGTGGCAAGCTCGCTACGACTACAACTTTGCCGCCCTCGGTGTGCCGGGCCTGACCTTCATGACTCGCTACATCAGCGGCGATAATGTGCAGCGCAGCGCGCCAGGAGAGGGTCAGGAATGGGAACGCAACACCGACCTCGCCTACGTGATCCAGGACGGCACGTTCAAGGGGCTGGGATTCAAGTGGCGCAATGCGACGGTGCGCTCGAACTTCGGCAATGACCTGGATGAGAACCGGCTGATCGTCAGCTATACGATGGCGTTGTGGTGACGGCCCACCTGGAGTGTCAGGCCTTGACCCAGCGCTGACGACTCCAACTGCTCAAGGTATCGACGGTGAAGACCAGCAGCAACATCGCCAGGATCACCGTGCTGCCCTGGGCCTCCTGGAACAGGCTGAGGCTGACATAAAGCATCTGGCCCAGGCCGCCGGCGCCGACGAAGCCCAGCACGCTGGCCATGCGGATGTTGTTCTCCCAGCGGTACAAGGTGTAGGCCAGCAGTTGCGGCATCAGGTTGGGCAGCGTGCCGTAGCAAAACGCCCACAGCGCGCTGCCGCCTTGCAGGCGAATGGCGTCGGCGGGTTGTGGCGGGGTGTTTTCCAGCGCTTCGGCAAACAGCCGGCCGAGCACGCCGACGGTGTGCAGGGCCAACGCCAGTGTCCCGGCGTTGGGACCGAGCCCGGCGGCAAACACCATCAACGCCGCCCATACCAGTTCGGGCACCGCGCGCAAGGCGTTCAAGACCAGGCGAGACGCGCTTCGCAATGGCCAGCCAAGTCGCCCGGCGGCCGGCAGCGCCAGCGCCAGGCCCAGTACCGCCGCGAGCAGCGTGCCGAGGGCAGACATGGCGACGGTTTCCAGCATGCCGTGACCGATCGCCTTCAGATAGGCAGGGCTCAGGTCAGGCGTGAGAAAACGCTGCGCATAAGCGCTCATTTGCTTGAGGTTCGAGTGGTCACCGAGCGCGGCCAGGTCGATACCCAGATAGACAAACGAGGCAACTACCGCCGCGCCGAGGCCCAGCAGCAAAAGCACGTTGAACAGGCGATTCATGCCAGCCTCCAGCGCAACAGGCGGCTGAGCTGGTCGGCGAGCAGCACCAGCACCAGGAAGGTCAGCAACAGGCTGGCGACTTCACCGCCCGCGAACATGCGCAACGAGAGGTCCATCTGCTGGCCGAGGCCGCCGGCACCGACGAAGCCCATCACCACCGAGGCGCGAATGGCGCATTCCCAGCGGTACACGGTGTACGACAGCAGTTCGGCCACGACATTGGGCAGGATCCCGTAGCAGAACGCCGCAAGCCGACCGCTGCCGGCTTGCATCAGCGCGTGCGCCGGACGCTGGTCGACCGACTCGAAGATTTCCGCGTAGACCTTGCCCAGCATGCCGCTGTAGGTAATGGCGATGGCCAATACCCCGGCGGTAGGCCCAAGACCGACGGCGCGGACGAAGAGCAAGGCCCAGACGATCTCCGGCACGCTGCGCAGGAAGATGAGCAGGCCACGGACCGGCCAACGCAGCCACTGGCCCCAAAGGCCGGGCCTGCCGGCGCGGTAGGCGGCCGACAACGATAACGCACGACTGGCGAGCAGGCTCGCGGGAACCGCCAATAGCAGTGCCAGGGCCATGCCGGCCGTGGCGATGGCGATTGTCTGCAACGTGGCCTGCAGCAGCAATTCGATGAACGCTTCGTCATGGGCCGGCGGCCAGAATGCCGCGACGAACCGACCTATTTCGCTCTGGCTGTCGCTGGCCAGCAGTACGCTGAGGTCCAACTCGCTGAAATGAATGCCCGGCCACAGCAGGGCGACGGCCAAAAGGCCGAGGAGCAGGCGAGGGCGGGCAGCAGGGTCCCGGACGTCGTGCTTCAGCATCGCGGAATCTGCACGCTCGAAGGTGGCGCAGGCTTCGACATGGACGCCAGTTGCTCGTTGGCATAAAGCGCGTCAAGCCGATTGCGGTCGACGGCTTCGGTGGGCAAGTCGAACAGGATCTGGCCGTCACGCAAGCCGATGATCCGCGAGAAATGCGCCAGCGCCAGTTCCACCGCGTGCAAGCTGGTGACCAGGGTCACGGCGTGTTCCCGGGCATGCTGGCAGAGCACCGAAAGCGTGTGTTCGGCCAGGACCGGGTCCATCGCCGACACTGGCTCATCCGCCAGCAACACTTCGGGTGCCTGGTACAGCACCCGGGCGATGCCGACGCGTTGCAGTTGGCCGCCGGACAGTTGCTGGCATTGGGCGAAGAGCTTGTCGCCCAGGTCCAAGCGGGCCAACGCCGCCCGCGCCCCTGGGATGTCCAACGGATGCAGCAGGTTGAGCAGACTCTTGCCCATGCCCCATTGGCCCAGTTTGCCGGCCAACACCGCCGT
Organism: Pseudomonas sp. BP11-1-1; assembly: GCF_052112105.1. Lineage (NCBI taxonomy): Bacteria > Pseudomonadati > Pseudomonadota > Gammaproteobacteria > Pseudomonadales > Pseudomonadaceae > Pseudomonas > Pseudomonas sp. BP11-1-1. The sequence goes on along the minus strand of NZ_JAUTYU010000006.1, from coordinate 68,134 downwards.
GACCACCCGTTGGCGCGGCGGCAGCGGCGGCGCTTGATGAATCAGGCCAATGCGTGCGCGCAGGCGTTGGCGCTGGCCGGCCGACAGGTGCCAGGCGCGCTCGCCCAACACCTGGACTTCACCGTTTCCCGGCCGCAGGGCGGTCGCCAGCACATTGAGCAGGCTGGATTTACCCGCGCCGGACGGGCCGATGATAGCGACCTGTTCACCCGCCTCGATGTGCAAGTCCACGCCCCGCAGCGCCTGGGCGCCGTTGGCGTGGGTGACGCTGGCCTGGGTCAAACGCAATGTCATTTCAGCAGTTCGGCGGCGCGAGCGGCTTCTTCGATGCCCTTGTAGTTCTCGGGCTTGGTTTCGATGAAGCGGCTGGCGGCTTGCAGGTCGAGGATTTCCTTGTCTTTCGGATTCGCCGGGTCGAGCGCCAGGAACGCTGCCTTGAGCTTGGCCGCCAGCGCCGGGTCGAGGGTGCCGCGCACGGTCCAGTTGTAGTCGAAGTACGCCGGGGTGGTGGCGAAGACCTTGACCTTGCTGGTGTCGACTTTGCCGGCGGCCACGAGTTTTTCCCAGACGCTGGCGTTGAGCACGCCGGCATCGACCTTGCCCGCCTGGACCCAGGCTGCGGTCGCGTCATGGGCACCCGAGTAGCCGACGCGGCTGAAGTAGGTTTCCGGCTTGATGCCGTCCTTGAGCATGAAGTAGCGCGGCATCAGGCTGCCCGAGGTGGATGAGATCGAGCCGAAGGCAAAGCTCTTGCCCTTGAGGTCGGCCAAGGATTTCACGGCGGGGTCGGCGGTGATGAATTTACTGGTGAATTGAGCGTCCTGTTCGCGTTGTACCAGCGGAATGGCGTTGCCGGTCTTCAGGCGAGCCTGGACGAAGGTGAAGCCGCCCAGCCAGGCCAGGTCGATCCGGTCGGTGGCCAGCGCCTCGACCACGGCGGGGTAGTCGCTCACCGGGACGAACTCGACTTTCATGCCGATCTGCTGCTCCAGGTAAGCCCCCAGTGGCTTGAACTTGCGCAGCAGTTCGGTCGGCGCCTCGTCAGGGATCGCGCTGACTTTCAGGGTGTCGGCGGCCTGCGCCAGGACAGCGCTCACGGTCAGGGTGAAACCGACGGCCAGTGCCAGGGTACGCTTGAGCATGAAAATCTCCGGTGCTTGGAAGCATGAATGTTCAGGCGCCGGGCATTCTTGCCGGGCGCGTTGTGAGGGTAGACGAATGGCGGCGATTTTGATCGTTTCCGGTGATCAGGTAAATCTTTATAGTCGCTTGCCCTTATCCTCTTTCTGGAGCATCCACGACATGCTCAGCGCCGAGCTGAAGTCTTTCCATATGGTCGCCCGCCTGGCCAGCGTCACCCAGGCGGCCAAGAAGCTCGGGTTGAGCCAGCCGACGGTGACCACGCAGATTCGCAATCTGGAGGCCCAGTACGGCGTCGAACTGTTCTTTCGCGGCGGTCGCCGCCTGACCCTCAGCGACGAAGGCGCGCAGTTGCTGCCGATGGTGCAGAAGCTGTTGCAGCAGGAAGCAGACATCGAGTTTTTCCTGCGCAACAGCGGCCAGGTGCAAGGCACGCTGCGAATCGGCGCCACGGCCCCGTACTACGTGCTCGATATCATCAAGGGCTTTCGCGAGCAGTTTCCCCTGTGCGAAGTGACCCTGGAAATCGGCAACTCGCTGCAGGTCATCGAGGCGCTGGAAGAGTACCGCGTGGACCTGGCCGCGTCCTCGCAATTGGTGGATGATTCTCGCCTGACCCGATTGGTATTGGGCCACGACCCTCTCGTCGTGGCGGTGCACCGCAGCCACCCGTTGGCGAGCCATGATCGCGTGGCGCCCGGCGCATTGGCCGGGCACTGCCTGCTGATGCGTGAAAAGGGCTCGACCACCCGCACGCTCACCACAACGCTGCTGCGAGAGGCTGGCGTTGCGATTGGGCCACTGTTGGAAATTGGCAGCCGTGAGTCGATTCGCGAAGCGGTCCTGCGCAACATCGGCATCAGCGTCATCGCCCGTCATGAGGTGCCGGAGAATCCGCAGCTCAAAGTGGTGGAGCTGGAGGGCGCGCCATTGATCGCCGAGTACCTTTATTGCCTGAAGGAACGCCGCCAGGCTCGGCTGCCCTCGGCGTTCCTTGGCCTGGCACGGGAAACGGCCGAGTCCTGAGCCGGCTACGCAAATTTGCCGATGGCACTATCGGCAGCTTTTAGCCAACTGCAATCAAGCCTTCGTACTGCCTGCCTACTATGACCCTCGTCGAGCTGACCGCTCATCGAGGTAACGTCATGACCAGAACACACTCCGTAGACATGCAGATACGCGACATCCATAAAAGCTTCGGTGCCTTCAAGGCCCTGGACGGGGTGTCGCTGGACATTGGCGCCGGTGAGCTGGTGTGCCTGCTCGGGCCGTCCGGCTGCGGCAAGACCACCTTGCTGCGCTGCATCGCCGGCCTGGAGCGGCAGGATCGCGGCACGCTCATGATCGGCGCGCGGGATGTCTCCAGCCTGGCGCCGCAAGCGCGGGACTACGGCATCCTGTTCCAGTCCTACGCGCTGTTTCCCAACCTCACGGTGGAGCAGAACGTCGGTTACGGGTTGGCGGGTAATAACCGCGAGACCATTCGCGGCCGGGTCAATGAGATGCTTGATCTCGTCGGGCTGTGTGGCAGCGAGAAAAAGTACCCCGGCCAGCTTTCCGGCGGCCAGCAGCAACGGGTCGCCCTGGCCCGTGCCTTGGCCCCGGCGCCCTCGCTGTTGCTGCTCGACGAACCGATGTCGGCCCTCGATGCGCGGGTGCGTGAGCATTTGTGCACGGAGCTGCGCGGGCTGCAAAAGCGCCTGGGCATCACCACGTTGATGGTCACTCACAACCAGGACGAGGCGATGCTGATGGCCGATCGCATCGCGGTGATCAACCAGGGCCGCGTCGAACAGTTCGCCAGCGCGCAACAGATCTACCGCGCGCCGGCGACGGCCTTCGTCGCCGATTTCATCGGCCAGGGCAACTGGTTGCCGTTCGAGCGCGGCCAGGATGGGCAGGTGCGGGTTGGCGAACTGAACCTCACCCTGGGCGGCAATGATATTCAACCGCGCGGACGCCTGTTCTGCCGTCCGGAAGCCGTCCGGGTCAATCCGACCACTCCGGAACACAACCTGTTCGATGCGCAACTGCGGGAGCTGACTTTCCTCGGCAATCGCTGCCGGCTGAGCTTCGAACTCGATGCGCTGCCAGGCCATGGTTTGTTGGCTGAGCTGGAGCCGCACGCCATGCCGCCGTTGACCGGCGCCCACCTGAAAGTCGCGCTGCCGCCCCAGTGCCTGCAGGTGTTCGCTTGATATGGATGTCACGATGACCCTCAAGCCCACCGTGTTCCAGCCACGCCAGGTGGCCGGTGATTTCGCCGATCGCCTGTTCATTCGCGGCGGTCAATGGTTGCTGCTCATTTTGCTGGTCGTGGCGGTCCTGCTGCCGCTGCTCGTCATGTTGTGGCGTGCCGTCAGCGGTGATGCGAGCCAGGGCGGGGGCGTGCACGCCGCACTGACATTGTTTGCCAGCGCGAACTTCCGCGGGTTGCTGGGCAACAGCCTGACGGTTTCTCTGACCGTGGCGATGATCGTGGTGCCGCTGGCCTACGCGTTCGCTTATGCGTTGCAGCGCACCAGCATCATCGCCAAGCCGCTATGGCGGGGTATTTCGCTGCTGCCACTGCTGGCGCCGTCAATGCTGCCGGGAATCGCGCTGATCTACCTGTTCGGCAACCAGGGGCTGCTGCGCGGCTTCATGACGGAAAACATCTATGGCTTCTGGGGCATTGTTCTTGGGCAGGCGATCTACACGTTTCCCCACGCATTGATGGTGCTGATGTCGGCGCTGGCCCTGGCGGACGCCCGGCTGTTCGATGCGGCCTCAAGCATGGGCGCCTCGCCTTGGCGGGCCTTTCGCAGCATTACCTGGCCCGGTAGCCGGCAGGGTGTGTTTGCCGCGTTCTGCCTGGTGTTCACCTTGTGCATCACCGATTTTGGCGTGCCGGTCACGGTGGGCGGTGACTACCAGGTGCTGGCGCTGGAAGCCTACAAGGCGGTCGTTGGGCAACAGCAATTCGGGCGCGGGGCGTTGATCGGCCTGGTTTTGCTGGTGCCGGCCTTGCTCAGTTTTGCGGTGGACGTGTGGCTGCGCCGCAGTCAACGCGACGCCATGGGCGGCCGCGCCCAGGTCTATCACCCGCGACCATCAGCGGGACGGGATGCGGCTTTCCTGGGCGTGACGGCAATGGTCTGTTGCGTATTGCTCGGGGTGTTCGGCATGGCGGTGTACGCGTCGCTGGTGCAGTTCTGGCCCTACGATTTGTCCTTGTCGCTGGATAACTATGGGTTTTCCGACCTGCCCGGCGGCTGGCTGGCCTATCGCAACAGCCTGTTACTGGCCGCCTGCAGCGCCGTGTTCGGCAGCTTGCTGATCTTCACCGGCGCCTACCTGATCGAAAAAAACCGGCAGAGCGCACTGACCCGAATCCTGCGGCTGCTCAGTTTTGTGCCCATGGCGGTCCCCGGCCTGGTCCTGGGCCTTGGGTACGTGTTCTTTTTCAATCTGCCGGGCAATCCACTCGGCAATCTGTACGGCAGCCTGGCGCTGTTGGTGGTGTGCACCGTCGCTCACTTCCTGACGACCGCGCACATGACGGCCAGCACGGCCCTGCGCCAGCTCGACGACGAATTCGAGGCTGCCGCGCTGGCGCTCAAAGTGCCGTTGGCGCGGCATTTCCTGCGGGTCACGCTGCCCATGTGCCTGCCTGCCTTGCTCGACATCATCCGCTATTTGTTCGTCTCGGCGATGACCACGGTCTCGGCGGCGATTTTCCTGTACAGCCCGGACAGCGTGCTGGCCGCGGTGGCGGTCCTGAACATGGACGACGCCGGCAACGTAGGCGGTGCCGCCGCGATGTCGACCTTGATCCTGCTGACCTCGGCCAGTGTCTCGCTGCTGCTTGCGACGTTCTCCCGGCGCCTGCTACGTCGCTCCCAGGCCTGGCGCCAGCCGGCGCCGGGCCTTTGAAAACCTGTTGGAGATTCTGATGCACTACCAAACGCCAACCCGCCTGCAAGCCGCCATCCTCGATTGGGCGGGCACCGTGGTGGACTTCGGTTCATTCGCCCCGACGCGAATCTTCGTCGAAGCCTTCGCCAGTTTCGACATCGAGCTGAGCCTGGAAGAGGCTCGTGGCCCGATGGGCATGGGCAAGTGGGATCACATCCGCACCCTGTGCAATCAACCCGCCGTGGCGGAAAGATTTGTCCGCCGGTTCGGACGCACGCCGAGCGATGACGACGTGACCGCGATCTACCAACGCTTCATGCCGCTGCAAATCGCCAAGGTCGCCGAGCACTCGGACCTGATCCCCGGCGCGCTGGAAAGTATCGCCGCACTGCGCCAACGAGGCCTCAAGATCGGCAGTTGTTCCGGCTATCCCAGGCAGGTCATGGACAAGGTCGTCGAATTGGCCGCGACCAAGGGCTACAGCCCCGACCATGTGGTGGCCACTGATGACGTGCCCAAGGGCCGGCCGAGCCCGGCGCAGGCCTTGGCCAACGTCATCGCCCTGGGCCTGGACGATGTGGCCGGCTGCGTGAAGGTCGATGACACCGAGCCCGGCATCCTCGAAGGCCGCCGGGCCGGGATGTGGACCGTGGCACTGCGTTTTTCCGGCAATTTCCTTGGGCTTGACTGGGCACAGTTCCAGGCTCTGCCAGCCCGGCAGTTGGCCGCCGAGCGTACGCGCATCGATGGACTGTTCGCCGCGAGCCGCCCGCATTACCTGATCGACACGATCGCCGAGTTGCCCGCCGTGATCGATGACATCAACGCGCGACTGGCCCGCGGCATGTTGCCGTCCCACACCTGAAAGCCCCACTGACCGATACGGAGCCCTACCATGTCCAAACGCACTGCCTTGGCCGCCGGCCTGCTGGCCGCCTGTGCTTTTCAAGCCCAGGCGAATACCGAACTGACGGTTTACACGGCCCTCGAAGTCGAGCAGCTCAAGGCCTACAAACAAGCCTTTGAGCAGAAGAATCCAGACATCGAAATCAAATGGGTGCGCGATTCAACCGGCATTGTCACCGCCAAGCTGCTGGCGGAAAAGGATCGCCCACAAGCCGACGTGGTCTGGGGCCTTGCCGGTTCCAGCCTGGCCATCCTCAAGCAGCAAGGCCTGCTGGACGCCTACAGCCCGGCGAACCTGGGCCAGATTGCAGCAAACTACCGTGACGCCGCCACGCCGCCAAGCTGGGTCGGCATGGACGTCTGGGCCGCGTCCATCTGTTTCAACACGGTGGAAGCGCAGAAGCTCGGGTTGCCGAAACCCACCCGTTGGGAAGACCTTGCCAACCCGGTGTACCAAGGCAAGATCGTGATGCCCAACCCCGCGTCGTCGGGCACCGGCTACCTGGATGTCAGCGCCTGGCTGCAGACATTCGGCGAAGCCAAGGGCTGGGCCTACATGGACAAGTTGCACGCCAACATCGGCCAATACACCCACTCCGGTTCCAAGCCCTGCAAATTGGCGGCCTCCGGTGAGTTCCCCATCGGTATTTCGTTCGAATACCCGGCTATTCAGCTCAAGCGCAAGGGCGCGCCACTGGACATCGTGCTGCCCGCCGAAGGCCTGGGTTGGGAAATCGAAGCCACCGCCGTGATCAAGGGCACGCCACACCTGGAGGCGGCGAGGAAGCTGGCCGATTTTTCCGCCAGCCGCGAGGCCATGGATCTGTACAAAGCCAACTTCGCAGTCCTGGCACAACCGGGCATCGCCGAGCGCTTGCCGGAGTTGCCAGCGGACTATGAGCAGCGGCTGATCCGCAACGACTTCAACTGGGCCTCGGAAAACCGCGACAACATCCTGGCCGAGTGGCGCAAGCGTTACGACGGCAAGTCCGAGCCTGTCGCCAAGTAATTCGGCTGTTCCAAGGCCCGAGGTGTCGAGCGGGCCTCACCTGGTCATAGAAAATTCAAGGAGTCTCCATGTCTGAGCACGACTGCGACCTACTGGTCGTCGGCGCGGGTATTCTCGGCCTGGCCCATGCCTGGGCCGGTGCCAAGCGCGGCCTCAAGGTCAAGGTGTTCGAACGTAGCCACACACCCCTGGGTGCCTCGATCCGCAACTTCGGCCAAGCGTTGGTCGGTGGCCAGGCGCCGGGCATCATGCTTGACCTGGCACGCCAGGCAAACGGTTTGTGGAAGACGTTAGGGCAGGCCGCCGGCTTGCATTTGCATCAGCAAGGCTCGTTGCTGTTCGCCCGCACGGAAGCCGAGGAGGTCTTGCTCGAAGCGTTCGTGAACGGGCGCGGCGCGAGTTTGGGTTATCGCACCGAACTGCTGCGCGGCGATGCGCTGGAGGCCCTGTATGACGGCCGTTTTGCCCACCATCGTGCCGCGTTGCTTGGCCTTGATGACCAACAGCTGTATTCCCGCGAGGCGCTACCGCAGATCGTCGAGTATCTGGCCCGGGCACTGGGCGTCGAGTTCCATTTCTCGACGCTGGTACGCGATGTCGAGACCCACCGTGCCGTCACCAGCGCCGGTCGGTTTACCGCCAGGCACATCGTCGTGTGCTCGGGCCATGACTACCAGACGCTGCTGGCCGAGCCACTCGCCGCGCTGCGACCGCAGGTGTGCGGCCTGCAAATGCTGCGTGTACGCCCGCGTCAGCCGCTTGCCCTGCGGCATGCGCTGCTGACAGGGCTGAGTTGTGTGCATTACGGCGCCTTTGCCGACCTGCCCGAAGCGGATGCCATCCGCGCGCAGATCCGCAGCCAACAACCGGAACTGGAAGCCCATGGCATCCATTTGCTCATCAGCCCGACACCCTACGGTGACCTGATCATTGGCGATTCCCATGTCTACGGCAGCGATATCTCGCCGTTCAACGCCGAACAGGTGGATCGGATCCTGATCGATTTGGCGCAGGACACCTTGGGCGGCGAAGTCGACGTGCTGGAGCGCTGGCAGGGTGTCTATGGTGCGCGAGGGCCGGGGCCGTTCAGCGTGCTTGATGCGGCGGACGGCGTCACCGCGGTGGTGATGCATACCGGGCTGGGCATGAGCGTCGGCCTGGCGCTTGGCGAGCGTACCGTCGCCGCACTGTTGGGGGAAGCCGGGCCGATCGTCCCGAAGCACAGCACGGCGGCTTGACTGGCGGACGCCCAAGGCAGGTGCCGCAGTGAAGGCTGAGGGGAGGGCAGGGCTGCCAGCTTTACGTCATCGCCGTTACACTACGGCCCCTCCCTTAAGCCAGGAAAACGCGGGATGCGTGCTTTATTCAAGGCAGTGCTGTTCTTTGTGCTTCCTGCAGCCCAGGCCATGGCCGAGCCGCTGTCGTTTTCGTTCAGCGCCGGCAGCGGAGCCTACCTCGTTGAAGTGCTGTTCCCCCTGCCACCCGAAGATCGAAAGCAACTGGCTCCGGCGGTCATCACCGTGCGCAACCCGGCCACGCAAGACGTCCTGCAGCAATTGCAGACCCAGGCCGGCAATATTCCCCTGGACCGCGATGGCAAGGACAACGGCTGGATGCTCGGTCGTTTCAGCCTGGTGTACTTCGATGATTTCAACTTTGATGGCCGTCTGGACCTGGCGATTCGCAACGGCGACGATCCTGAAGTGGCCTATAAAGGAAACTACGATGTCTATCTGCAAGATCCGCAGAGCAGCCAGTGGGTCCTCAACCGGGCGTTGACGAGCCTGGCGAAGGAAAGCAATGGCGGGATGTTTGCGGTCATCCCGAATGAAAATCTGTTTTCCCAAACCGACCGCGACGGCCATTGGACGCGTACGTGTCGATGGAGAATGCAGGGTGACGAATTGGTCCGCCTGCATTGCGACACCGAGGACAACATCCAGCCGACCGAATACGACGATACCTCCAGCATGCCGCGCGGTTACACCCGGCGCACCGTCGGCGACTGGCGGGACGGCCAGTGGCACGAACAATCGACCCTGGACGGGCCGGACAAAGAGGATCCGCAGTTGTTTGCCGGCAGCCTGCAAGACCATGTCCCACTGGAAATCTGGTACCAGAAGCAGGGCGCGGTGGTCATTGGAGAAGTGCGCTACCTCAAGGCAGCCGGCACCGAGTCAGTCAGGCTGGTGGGGGCTCGGGAAGACGAGGGAGACGACGAATTCGTCAACCTCTATGAATATGCCCATGACGGCCGGCGGATCGGTGAATGGCGCATCGCCCGGGAACAGGTCGAACCTTACCCGTACATAGGCACCCGGACCCGCGTCGACAAGAACGATAACCGCCCGCAGAGAGTTGTGTTGCACGAGGATGAGCGCGAGTCGGATGACGACAAGACCGGCGATGTCGAGTCGGATCAACGCAGCGGCCATTACCAGATGCGCCAGGACTCGATGGGCCGCGACGGTGATCTGGACCTGAAGATCCTGCCGGATCGCAACGCCGATGGGAAAGAAATGGCTGAATTCACGGTTACCGTGAAGGGCATCGTGACCGAACACCAGATTGTAACGATGGAAACCGAAAACCTCATTGTCGTGTCGCAAGCGCAAACAACCGGCAAGAATGGGCCGTACCACATTCAACTGGTGAAGAATTTCGCGATCATCAACCACAACTGGCCGCTGGATAGTCAGGACATGCTGTCGGGCATGTACCTGAAACAACCACCTGCTGGCGAAAACGGCGCCTTGCCGAGGTAAGGCGCCGGTCTGTCTATCAGAGCCAGTAACGCAGGCCGAGCATCACCGATTGGGACTCGTACTCGGTGCTCACATCGCCCTGGGGCAAGCGCTCGATGTCACCGAAATGCGCTTCGCGCGTCTTCAGGCACCGGTAATCCACCGACATGGACCAGTGCTCGGTGAACTCGTACCCGACGCCGGCACCCAGTTGGTAAGCCGAAACCGTGTCACGATGGGTACCGCCGAATTCGACACCGCCGGCCTCCAGGCCACTCACCGTGAGGGTGGCATAGCCGAGGCCGCCACCGACGTAGGGTGTGAATCGGTCGAACGGCGCCGGCAGGTTCAACACGTCGTACCAGAGATTGGCCATCAAGGTCGTGGCTTTCTCTTCGCCTTTGCCGTCGATGCTCCCGCCGCCCTCATAGACCCGGTTGTTGAACTGGGTCAGCGTGTTCTTGCGATAGCCCAGTTCAATCTCCGGCCTCAGCCCTACAGGGAAGCGCCAGCCCAAGGCCAGGCCAGTGGCGTAGCCGGATTCGGTGGGTTGGTTGAACTCCATCTCGACGAAATCCAGATCGTTTTGAGTCAGGTCCTGCTCAGCGACCCAGTTCGCGCCGCCCATCAGACTGGCGTAAGGGCCCAGCGTGTCGGCGAAGCTGCACGCCGGGACGATGAGGCCGATGCCGATCATGCTCAGCGCCAGGTATTGGGTGTTTTTCAGTAGGTTCATGCTCGGTCCAAATGTGCCGTTATCAAAAAAAATGCCGTAGCTCGCGCTCGGGACATGACGTCCCGAGGCGGTCATACCAGGTGCAGGTGCGTTTCAGATTTCTCGCCATCGGGGATGCAGGCGACATCCGCCCGCAGCTCAGCCAAAGCCTTCAGGTTGTTCAAGGCCGTGGTCATCGCCACGGTCAATGCCTTGCGCATCAGCCCTCGGTACAGAAGGCTCAAGGGGCCGGAGATTTTCGCGCTATGGATAACCTGGGTTTCATTGGGCGAGAGCCTGCGCAGCCGATGATCGAATTCGAGGTTTATCCAAAGCAGTTTCGCGCTGTTGCGATAGCTTTCCTGAGGCTCCACCGCCTCCAGCTTCAAGGGCATTTTCAGGCCATTGTTCAGGACGCATTTGCCCTGCGTCCCGGCTAGGAACGGGCCATTGAGCTCACAGTGGCGGACGTCGGTGTCCCACAGTGGCGATTCTGGAAAGTTGCTCCAGATCTTCCATATGACCGGCGGTGGCGACCGGACTATGACTTTTACGGTGACATCGTTCATGGGATTACCTTGGCTGTTGGGGCACGGTCGTGCTCGAAGTGGACATCGAGCCACGCTTCAGGCGGCAGGCGCGGCTTGGCTCAGCACTTGCGCGGTGATATTCGCCTGGCCGATTTTTTCGCCCCGGTTGAACAGATCGATGTGGATGCGGTTGGTCTTGAAGGACTGCAACTGCGCTTCCATGCCGGCTTGCGGCGCCAGCGAAAGCGGGCTGTTGCGCGGAATAGGACGGTCCAGGCTGAAACTCAGGGCCAACAGGTTCATGGGGACATTGAGGGGGATCTGCAGATGGCCGTGGGCAATCTGCATGTAGCACTGGCGCGCGATCTCGAGGAAATACACCATCGAAAAATGCGTGGGGTCGCCCTCGTGGAAGAAGTGCCCCTCGGGCAGCTTGACGGTGTCGACGCTCAAGCCTTGGGCCACCGAGCTCATCTCACTGACGATCACGTTCTCTTCCCTGGCCTTGTGCAGGAACGCCTTGTTGCCACACCGGCGGGCGGTGAACTCGCCGTGCGGTGCGGTTTCGAAGGCCGAGTTGTAGGCCATTCCCAGCACGCACGTGCACATCAGTTTCCCGCCCTGCATGACCTTTGCCTGGAAGACATGAGCGTCCTGATCTTGCTCTACGTGCAGGTCGATCACGCCTTCCTTCTGCACGTATTGCTGGAACTTGATGCCCAGCGTCTTGACGTAGGCGACGCGGCCATTGAGCGGGGGCATGGCCTGCTCGATCAATTGCATCACGCCTTCGAGCAGGAGAATGCCGGGCACATGATCCAGCGGGTGGTCGAAGAAATAAGGGTGTGCCTCGTTCACCAGCAATTGTGCGCGCAGCGAACGCGGGGCCCGTTGCACGTGGCTGATCACTGTGTTTTCGGGACGACGAGGCCATTGCGTCGGCCGCTGGGCCGCTGGGCCCTGCTGCAGGGCGAAAAGCCCTTCCATCGCGCGGACGCGAACGCGCAACCCGGCCAGGACCGTGCTCGTCAGCAGGTCGCTGAGCTGCAATACGTCGACGCCGTCGTGTTGCGGTTCCCGGACGATTTGGCCGGGGCGCGCAGGTGCGGCGAGCGGTTGCAGCGAACGCGGCGCCTCATGGGCGAAACGCAGGCTGAACGGATGCTTGAGGGGAGGGGCGAGGTCGGCCGGCAGCGGTTTCCAGTCCCGGAGCTTTTCGGTGAACAGCCACATGATCGGCGTGCCGCCTTCGCGAACCTCGATCACCGTGTGCGCCGAGGCATTCAACATCACCGCCAGCAAGGTCTCGATGCCGCTGGCTTCCGCCAGGAAACCGGTTATTTCTCGCAGCGGTCCCTTGGCCTGGGCCGTTTCCGGTTGCAATTCGCAGACCTCGACGTGCGGGTACTGGTCGCGTTTTTTGCCTGCCAACTGGCACGCTTCGTCCAACGACGTCGCGGCATGGGCGAGGACCGCCGCACGAATCACCAGCAGCGGCGCATCACCGGAGTCAGGCTGATAGGGACGCAGGGCGACCACGCCGAGCCCTTCGCCTTGTACCGCTGTACTGCGCAGGGCGCGATCGATCTCGATTTCACCGCTGATAAACCGCCCGGCGCCCAGCAGCAGGGTGGTAATGCCTTGCTCGAACCATTGCCGGGAAGCCAACAGCGTCTGCCAGAACAGACCTGGGGTGCCGGCCAACGTCTGGTGGAATCCCTTGAAGTCGAAAACTTGCGCCGGGTAGCCGGAGAGCATGTTCGGCAACATGGTCGCCACGTCCGTCACCTCCACGCCGGGCGGTGTGCCTTGGCTTCGAGCGTAGAACTGTTGGGCACTGCTGTAGGCATTGCTGAACCGTTCGCCGCCCATGTTGCAGCACATCACCATGGCAGTCTCGGCTGACCCCGCCACGCCGGGCAGACGCCGCAGCAGGTGGTTGACCCGGTCGGTGACCAGCAGCTTGAACGGGTCGACATGGGCCAGGGGCTTGGGGCCCATGCCGAAACCGGCGATGTCGATGAGCGGGTCCTGGGCGAGGAACTTCCCGGATAACGGCCGACTCAGGTCGCCGCTGTAATCGACGAAGCGACCGTAAGGAAACAGCACGGCGGGCGCGGCTGGCTGATCGAGTTGCTGCTGGAATGACTGCAGTGAATCGCAACCGCTGAACGCAGCTTCAGCCTCGACCACGGCGAGATCGAGTTTCAACACGCCCGGGACTGCCCGGGCGGCAAGCGCGTGCCCGTGGTCGATGTATTCATCCACCACCAGGTGCGCGTTGGCGCCGCCAAAGCCGAAACTGGAAATCCCGATCCGGATGGCCGCTTGGCGATCAGCCAGGGACTGCGGTTGCCGTGTGGCAAGTTGCAGGCAGGTTTCGTCGACTTTTGCGCTGGGGCGGTAGTCAGGCTGGGGCGGGACGCTCCGGTGACGAAGGATCATCAGCGCCTTGGCGAGCGATGCACCTCCCGCGGCAGCCAGCGGATGGCCGATGACGGACTTGATCGAGCCGATGGTCAATTTTTCGCCGGTGTTGCGATGGGCGGCGAAGAAACTGTCCAGGGAGGCCAACTCGGTCGCATCACCCAACGGGGTGCCGGTGCCGTGGGTCTCGATATAGTCGACGCTGCCTGGGTCCAGGTCGCTGTAGGCGCGCTCATAGGCACAATATTGAGCCTGTTTGCCCGGCGCGAACACCGAGCCTTCGGCGCCGTCGGCGGACAAGCCCAGCGCCCGCAGGACCCCCAGCGGCTGCCGCCGGGCGGCCAATGCCTGGGAAACTGGCTCGACCAGGAATGCCGCTGCACATTCTCCGGGCACGATGCCGTCGGCGTCCTGACCGAACGCCTGCATGCTGGCCCGGGCGGAAAATGCTGTCAGTTGCGAGAAGCCAAGGAACAGCGCGGGCGGCAGGACCGTGTTCAAGGCCATCACGATCGCGTTATCCGCCTGACCGCTGCTGAGCAACGCCTTGGCCATGTCGATTGCATAAGGGAAGGAACTGCAGGCGGTGTCCACCGATAACACCGGCCCACCCAACGCGAAAGCACTGGCCAGTGCGGCCACTTGTTCGCCCGGGGTGAACCCGACAGGCGCGCCGGCGCTGTTCGCGGTTCCTGTCGCGAAATAACTTTCGTCGCACCATGAAGTGGCGACCACCAGCGCCGTGCGCTTGGTATCCAGCACCGAGCCTTGGGCCGCCAGTTGAGTGAGCAGCGTCTGAAGGACTTTCTTGCCGATCGCCACCTGCCGGCCATCGTGACGCGAGGGAATCGATGCATCGTCGGTCAGGCAAAAGGCACTGTCCAGGTAGGTGCGGTCCTTCTCGCCAGCCTTGGCCGAAAATATCGCGCTTTTATCCAGCTCCCAACGTGCCGGCATGGCCTGGATGGGTGCTATCCCGCCTTGGACGAGCACATTCCACAGGGCATCCGTCGAAGGCGCTCCCGGGAATTCGCCCGCCATCGCGCTGAAGCACAAGTCACCCTCTGTCGTTACCGCGCCACTCATTGCTATCTCCTGATTCACTAAAGCTGGGTCACCTGTCGGTCACCCGGTTTCCATTCCATGTGTTGGCAGCGCCTGCCAGCGGGCTTCAGCCCATTCTTTCCAAGAGCGACAGCGCGTCCTGTGGCGTGCGGCGCGACATCAGCGCTTCGCCGGCGAACTCACTGTCGGGGCAGCGTTGGGCCATCGATTGGCAAAGCGCCTCCCGATCAAAACCGTTGAGCCCCAATTGGGCAAAGGGCGTCTCGACATCCAGCGCCGATGGCGCGTCCGCGACCAGTGGCGAGAGGGCGCCGAGCAACACCTCGCCGATCTGCGTCGATGCTTCTGCGGTGTGGGTTGCAGGCTCATCGGCAGCGCTGTGTGGCGCGTCATTGGCAAGGGCGTCTTCGATGAGCGCAATGGTTTGCTGCGCACATTTGGCGTTGGCCAACTCGCTGCTCCGGGCCTTGAGTTGTGGCCACAGGGCGACCACCGACTCGAGGAAATCCAGCTGCACCAGAGAATCCATTCCCAGGCTTTCATAGCTTTGTTGGCGATCGAGCTGATCGACGGTGAAACCGGTGATGCCGGCCAGTTGGTCGAGGACCCAGGCTTGGACGTCCATTGCCGGCGCCTGCGGGTTGGCCTCAAGCCTGGCGAGCAAGGCTGTCGGTGTCGGCGCATCGAAAAGCTGCGAAGTGAGGTCTTTCTTTTCCGGGAAGTGCTGGGCCAACGACTCGAAGATATCGACCAAGCCCAGCGAGTCGATGCCCAGGCTTTCAAAGCTCTGGTCGAAATCGATCTGCTCGCTTTTGAAACCCGTGACCGTGCTTATTTCCGTACGCAGCCATTGCGCATAGGTGAGTGCAGGCAGTTGTTCGGCGACCGGCGCCGCGGCCAGCACCGATGGCTGCGAGATAACCGGCTCGAGTGCAGCGACGCTGTCCTTGGCAGGCGCTTGGACACCGTGGGCGTAGACGCCCTCGAGCACTTGTTGATGAGCGTTGAAGTAATGCGCGGTAACGGTTTCGGCCTGCTCCAGCAGGCGCATCAGGATGGATTCCTTTGCGATGTTGGATTCGCAAAGGGAATCGATGATTTTTTCGGACAGTGAAAAATAGCTGTGGGCTATTTTCCCGTTGGACACGATGAACTCCTGCACAACGTCGTTGAGCTGCAAGCGCATAAGGTTCTCCTTAACCATAAGTGAGTCGGTATATTCAGTCATCAAGGCATGGCCCAGGGCTGGGCCATGAGAATCAGCAGGGCAGATCGGCAGTCACGACTTGAAGTGGGAGCTCCACCGCATCGATTTCGGAAAAAGCTGTCTTCCCGGCGCCCTTGAGCAACCCGGACCGCACGCTCAAGTAAGTCATCAGCGTTATTGCATCGGCGCCCTGGAAGGCGATGTAGCCATCGGGCCGGACCAGCATCAACGTGCCTTCCTTGGCGTGATAGCGCTTGTGCAGGCGCCAGTCAGGGTCCAGCAGGGTAGATTGCTCCGCGGGCAACCCGACACTGCTCAGGGCATCGACCACGCAGTAGGCCTTGATCGCCGGGTAGTCGCGCTCCACCGAGGCGGCCAGCGAGTAATGACTTGGCAACAGCGGCGAGAATTGATCCGCCGCGCTGAAGATCAGCAGGGTGAAGGTTCCCTGGAACAGATCGATCAGGCGTTTGGGTGGCATGCCCTGGTGTTGCCACAGCTCGACATCTGGCGCCAGTTGTCCCGAACGAGGGGCGGGGGCTTGGAACGGGGTTTTCTTGCCTTTTCTGGCCCAGCTGCTGCGCTGCTTTTTGGTCAGCGATTCCTGGATGTATTCGCTCTTGCCATAGTGGTATTGATGGCCGGAAATCATCGACGGCAGCTTGCGCTGGATCTTTTGGCGATTGCTCAGCAACGGCAGGACGTTGTCACGCAACCAGACCATGGCGCGATGCCTGACGGTAATCAGCCCGGTGAGGCGATGCGCGGTGTTTTCCACTTCGAGGGCGACCGGGTAGCGTTCGTCGTTGTAGCTTTCCAACAGCGACGGATCGGCGAGGCCCTGATCGACATAAGCCATTTTCCACGCCAGGTTATAGGCTTCAGAAATGCCCAGGTTCATCCACTGACCGCCGATCGGGCTGCCGATGTGCGCGGAGTCGCCCACCAGGAAGATCGAGCCTTGCTGCAGCGACTGCACCCGGCGATGCTGGAACGAGGCAATGGTGGTCGAGGAGATATTGGACAGGGTCATCTTCTGCCCACGTCCTTCGCACAGCCGTTGGAAATTCTCCAGGGTCAGCGGCGGCCGCTCGCCTTCGGGCGGCAGGTTGTAGGGCATCTCGATAAAGAGGCGATAACGCGATTGGTCGCTGATCGGCGCGACCGCGACATACCCATCCTGCGCGCCAAGGAAAAACGCGCCTTCGTCCTTGCTGCCTGACCATTCGATGTCGGCGTCGGCGAGCATGAAGAAACGGTCATAGGAGGAGCCCTCGAACGTCATGTCCAGGCGTTTTCGGATGTTGCTGCGGGCGCCGTCACAGGCCACTGCCCAGCGACTGGTAAAAAGTTCTTCGCTGCCGTCGGCATGACGCAGTGCCATGTGCACGGCGCCTGGCTGGTTTTCGATGTCGACCAGTTCAGTGTTCCATTCAACGTCTGCGCCGAGCAGATTCAGACGCTCCAACAGGATCTTCTCAGTCTGCGGCTGCGGCAAGCTGAGGAGGAGGGGATAGGTGGCGTCCAGGTAGGAAAAGTTGTAGTTCAGCACCCGTTTGGCGTTGGACTGCACCGAAAACTGGTTGATGGTAAAACCGTCGGCCAGCGCTTGCTCGGCAATGCCGAGGTCGCGGAAGATTTCCAGGGTCCTGGAGTGAATCGCCATCGCCTTGGTCGCGGTCGAGGGGCCGGCGTTTTTTTCAATGATGCGAAAAGCCACGCCCCATTGCTTCAACATGATTGCCAGGGACAGGCCAATGGGGCCGGCACCGACGATCATCACCGTCGCAGCGTTGCCCGGCTGTTTGAAATGCTTGGGGGCTAAAGTGCTCAGAGTGTTCATCGATCAGTACCAGTTTCTGTAGAAGGGAGAGTTGGCAATGCCGAGCAGCGCGTCGTCCCCGGACGAGTCGCCGTAGGCGTAGATGTAGAAGTCATCGAGGTTGCTCAAGCAGTCCCGGAGCCGCGCCACTTTTTCCCGGTCGACACAATTGGTGCCGGAGATTCCACCCGTCAGCTTGTTCTTGGCCGTCGCCAACCGGGTCCCGCATACGTGGTCGAAACCCACCGCCTGGCCCCACGGGATCAGGTAGTTCTCTGGCGAATTGCTGACCAGCGCCGTCACGTGCCCCATGGACTGGTGCCATTGCAGCCGGCGCAACGCTTGCGGCCTCAGCCAGAGTGGCAATTGCTCGGTGATGAAGAACCTGGCGTGTTCGCGCTCTTGCTCTACCGTCAGGCCGCCCAGGTAACAGGCGATAAAGGCCAGACGCGCTTGCATCAACGGCGTAATGCCCAGAATGACGCTGAGCATCTTTGGCAACAGGGGAATGATCCTGAGCCAGAACGCCCGGGTTCCGACGATGAAGCGCATGTAGCGCCAGAACGTGTGCCTGTCGGTCAACGTGCCGTCGAAATCGAAAACGGCCAATACCGGTCGTGTGCTGTCAGCGTGCATGAAGCGCTTCCTTGAGAGGGACAATCTCTATGATTTTTGGCAATTTGAAGCCGGAGAGGTAACGCGAAAGCAGGGTGGTCACGCTGTTCTGGCTCAACTCACCGTCGCCTTCCACTGACAAGTGCAAGACATTGACTTCCTTGTGGTCCGGGACGATGTAGGCCCTGGCACGCACCGCATCGGGGTGCTTCAGGGCGACGGATTCGATTTCCGCCAGATCGACCATCTGCGCTTTGATTTTCGAGATGCGCAGGCGCTGGCAATAGAAAAAGACATGGCCTTCTTCATCTCGCCAGACCAGGTCGCCGGTGTGCAGCCAGCCGTCCCGGAAAAATCGCGCATTGATCTCTGGCGCAGCGTCATAGCCCGGGATGACCATCGACCCGCGTATCAGCAGCTCGCCGATACGCCCCGCGACGACATCCTGGCCTTGCGCGTCGACCACCCGCAGTTCGACGCCACTTATCGGCCGTCCCATGGCGCCGCGATGAACCTCGCCGACAGAACTCTGGACAATCACCGGCATGCTTTCGGTCAGCCCGTAGCCTTGCAGTACAGCCGCGCATCCCAACAACTTGCCGAGCTTCTCGCCTTCATCGGCTGGTAGATGACTGCCGCCGGAATACATCATCAATTGAGGATGCAGGGGCAAACGCGGGCCTTTGCGCTTGGCGAGTCGCGAATTGAAATAACGAATAACGTCGGGCACCAGGCAGGCAAAGGTGACCTGGTGTTCGGACAACACTTGCGCCAAGTCCCGATTGAGCAGGGTGTTGGTCATCAGCAACGTGGCGCCGATGCTTAGCGGGAACACCATCATCACCGACAATCCGAAGATGGCGTACAGCGGCAGCGTCACCAGGTGGACCGACCCCACGCCTTGGGGATGAAAGTGTTCATGCAGGCCATCGCTTGACTGCGTCAGGTCGAGGTAGCGATGACAGACCGCCAGCGGCTTACCGATGCCACGGTAGGTGAACTGCATCGAGACAATCGGGTTATCGTCTGGTAGCAACAGGGGCTGGGCGTGGCGTGGCAGCGTCGCTTCAACCGTGGCGTTTTCAGGCGGCTCGTCGCCATTGCCCACGATCAAGGCGTGGGTCGGCTGGAATATGTCCTGGTGTTGCTCAAACAGCGTGCCAGTCGTGACGATCAGCGATGGCTTGGAAATGCCCAGGACATTACCCAGCTCGAATGCCGTCAGTTTGTAGTTGAGAATCACCGGGACAGCGCCATGGCCAATTACTGCCAGGTAATAGGCGATGAAATCCACGCCGTTGGGCAGCACAAGGGCTACTTTCTCCCCGGGCGATACGTTCAGGGCGTGGAGAAAACCATTGCATTCTTCAGCCCTGATTCGCAGGTCCCGGTATGTGACGGTTTCTTCTGCATCCAAGTCCCGGATAGCGATGTGCTCGGGATACGAATGGGAAAAACCGACGAAACGATGCAGAAAACCTTCTTTATGGGTAAGGCTTTTCATTCACCAACCTCTCAATCCTTGAAGTCATGGTTAGATAAAAAGTACTGCAGAGGCAGGCTACTGTTTGAATGGGTTCAATTAACGTGCAGGTAATTGTTTTTCCGATACCACTCCAACGTATCGGTCAGCGTTTCCGTGACGGGACGGAATGCACATTTCAATTCGCTTGAACTTTTGCTGTGACTGAAGTGCGTTCTTCCTTGCTCTTGCTCTATAAGCTTGACCGTGGAGGTACTGATCAGCACAGGCTTTTTCGTGATGCGGTAATAACATTCATAGACGAAGGCGATGAGCCGTAGCATGAACAACGGGACAGGGCGCTCAGGTGCTTGTACGCCGCTGACACTGGACAGCGCCCGGAAGATACTTTTCATGTCCATATGATTGCCGGCGGCCAGATAACGCTCACCCGATCTGCCGCGGGTAATCGCCGCGATTTGATGTTCCGCCACGTCCCGGGCATCCACCACCGAAAAGCTGCCTGGAAGAACACCTGGTAACTTCTGTCCGACAAAATCCAGCAGGAACTGACCTGACGAGGTGGGGCCAATGTCGCCAGGGCCGAACATCCAGCCGGGCAACACCATTGCGACAAACATGTCCGGGTGCAACGACAGGAACTCCCGGACCTTCTGCTCGGACAGTATCTTGCTCAGGTAGTAATCGTCAGCTTCCGATTCATCACGTGACATGGTTTCGTCGATCACCTCGTCCCTGTCACCCTTCAGGACCGCGATGGACGAAGTGTGGACGGCACGGCGAATCCCAGCGGCATAAGCGGCCTGCAACAAGCGCTCGGTGCCGGTCACATTGGTGTCATATAACTTCTGCCAGTGTTTTCCGCCCTTGTAACTATCGCGAAAGTACGCGGCGGTATGAAACAAAGCGTCGCAGCCTTCCAGCGCATGGCTGAAAGCGCCAACATCGAGCATATCGCCTTCAACCAACTCAACAGGCAGCGCACCGAATTGCTTTCTGGCTTTTTCAACGGAGCGTACAAGGGCCTTGACCTTGATGTTTCGTTTCAAAAGCGCATGGACGACATTATTTCCGAGCAGGCCTGTAGCGCCTGTAACAAAGGCATATTCCATTAAAATCCAGCTCCTTTGAGGTACCTGTCCGAGCACGGTTGGCGCTGAACAGGTGTCGGACAATCCAACGGCGCAAGTAAAAACCATTCGGTATCTGGAAATCAAGCGGTATTTAGCGAAAAGACCAAAGACGAGGTGTCTAGCTCGGGCCTGAGACGGCAAGTCTCAGTGTATTCGTCATGCGGGTGACGCCATTTTTCAGGCACTCCAGCGATTTTTCACGCTGGGCGGGAAGGGTGTGTCACAGCGCCTGCCCTTGGAATCCGGCCGAAAATTGTCTTCCTGCGAAGGTCTGTTACAGCCTGGAATGCGTCGTCATTAGATGCCACTTCCAAAACTTTAAATGCAAACAGCCAAGGTGGGTGGTAAGGTAGAAAACACCTGTTTTGCTAGCTGGATCGTTGATTCGTTTCATCTAGTTACAAATATATACATCGGGCCAAAGGAGCCGAGGGCGTGATCAAGAAGAGATTGGGGCGAGAGGAAAGTCAGCAAGTAACAAGAGACAAGTTATTCGACACTGCTACGGATCTGATGATCAAGAAAGGCTTTCATGCCGCCAGCGTGAATACAATTTCCGAAGAGGCCGGCTATTCAAAAGGTGCATTCTTTTCAAACTTCTCAAGCAAGTCGGAACTGCTGCTTCAACTTACCCAGCGCTTCAAGAGAGTCGAGATAGATCGCTTGGGCAGCACCTTGGCGGCGGGCTACACGGCAGAGCAACTGACTCAGGGCCTGAATGCTTACATCGACACGCTTAAAAACAATACCAACTGCGCCATCCTTGACGCCGAAATGCAGTTGATCGCTTTGCGTGATGAAGAATTCGCAAAGCATTACTACGATCTGCATGAAGAAAACAGCGAGGCGCTAGGAAGACTGATCACGATCATCTTCAATCACGCCGGCAAGAAGCCTCCGTTGGCATACGCAGCACTGGCGCGAACTTTCACTGCATTGTCGGAAGGCTTGATCCTGCAGGGGCATAAAGATCCGGCTGCGGAAATCAAGCTGGTGCTCAATTCACTGATTCAAACGGCGGAGCCGTTGTAGACGTGAGACTTGGCCAGATAGACGACCATCAAAACGCAGATCCCCAGGACGAAGACGCTGTTCTGCAGGATGTCATTACGGCAGGAAAGGAACCCACCAAAGTCCGCGCCTTGAAAGCTGCCGTGAGCACGCTGAAAAGCAGCCTGTAACGATGCCCAATCCTAAACAAGAATATGCGCATAATGTATATTATGTTAAACAGGATGTTTATGTGCTTGCACTACCTATGAGCGAATGTACTGCGTTGCGCCAGATCCCAGTCGCTTAACGCACACTGAGGCAGGACCAAACCTGCCCCAGCACGCAAAAACTATTTAATCACCACCGGATTGACCGGTGATCCGGTAGCGCGATGGACTTTCAACGGCGCGGCCACATAGAGAAATGTGTACTGCCCGTCTTCGGCACAATTTTCAGCCAGCTTTTCCAAGTCGCAAATCTCCGTAAAGGCGATACCCAGATTGCGCATCAATGCACAGTGCAGAGGCAGTGCCACACCTGATACCGGGTCGGTCGTGACTTCGTTGGCGATGGTATCGGTGACAAGGTTTGGAATTTCCTTGTCGTGGAACCATCGGACAAGTTCCTCCGAATACGTAAGACCTGGCTCACAGAACCCATCATAAAACGCCTCGCCTTGCTCATAGAAAGCCTGGAGGAAGTTGGTTCTGATAATCAGGATGTCATGAGGCTCGATCGTGTGGCCCTGAGCTTCTGCGCATGCCCCGAGATCTAGATGGGTAAATGTTTCGCCTTTATCCAGCATGCGTTTGCCACGATGCCTTGCCATGTCCAGCAATACGGCGCGTCCGACGACTCCTCGTTCGCCGATAGGTGCAACACTGGCCTTGTCGAGACCTCCCACCGTTGTTCGCGCGTCGTAGCCGTTCCATATTTTTCCGCCGTACCAGAGGTGGCCAAGCGCATCATATTGCGTGGATCCTTGCAGGAATGCGTCGATCTTGTCATCGGCGTAGTGCAAACCGCCGGGGTAGCAAGGGCCATGATTATCGTCCCAACTCGACTCGTCGAGAATCATGGTGCGTTCTGCCGGGGTTCGGCCTGGCCAGACCGGATCGCCAGCAGGATTCCCGATCATGCGTTGCAAGGTAAATACATTTCCCTTCTTGATGTGCGCAACTCCGCGCAGGACTTCTTGCGCGGTCAGGTAATTCAGCGAGCCAACTTCGTCTTCCGCTCCCCATCTACCCCAGTTTGAAGGCGCGTCCTTTAATAGTTCATCCATTGTGGGAACTGCAGTGGTCATGGCGTTTTCCTTTTTTTATTTCCGTGATTATCAAAGCGCACGACAAATGCGCCTTGCGTCCATACCGTTCAGCGCATACAAACCCGATCAATCAGCCATAGCCTCCCCCACTACCCGCTTGTTCACCATAACCGGCTCCACATCCTTGCCCGGCTTTCCATCCACCGACTTCAAGTCCTTGGCAAACGTCCCATCCACCTCCCCCTTGAAGAAATTCTTGCCATAAATCAGCAAGCACAACACAACGCCAATCCCGAATGCCCAGCTCGCGCCTTTGATCGCCAGTACCGCTCCAATCACGCCGGCGATACCCAGGTCGCGCTGGCTACGCGCTTCAAGGATGCCCAAACGCACGCTCACGTAACCCTGGATCAGCAGCGTCAGCGACAGGGCTACACCGAGGATCGGCTGCACCAACGTCACGACCGGCAACAGCAACAGACCGCTGTTGGTCCCCCAACGGAACGACCCGACTCCGCCGATGATCGACTTCATCGCCTTCGGCCCGCCTTTAAATCGCTCGATCACCACCACCAGCATCGCCGCCCATTTCGGGCCGCACATCGCGACGTCCGGGCCGAAGATGCTCATGAACGCATTGCGTGCGCCGAAGATCAGGTGGGCGCGATCGGCGTTGTAGTCGACGACTTCGTCGGTGCGGACGGTTTCAGCTTCGTCGAGCAATGATTTCGCGCTGAGGACATCGCCGAAAACGATGATGTAGGCCGCGAGCATGGTCGGCAGCGCGGAGATGAACATGGAGAGCGGCGGCATGCCCAGGCCAAATACCGTGTAGTTGTTCCACAGGCCAGCGAAATCCGGTTGGCTGATGCCCCACTGGAGAGTTGGCCAGGGAGCTTCACCGAACAACGGCGCAATCACCACGGCCAATAGCACGATCGGCAAGATGCCGAGCTTGGCGAAGTTCCACCAGAAACGGTTGAGTTGCTTGAGCTCGTTGAAGTGCTGGGAAAAGATCAAATAGAAGGCAATACCGACCGCAATGGAAATGGTCCAGGGCAGCACATTGAACTTGCCGCCGACCTGGAATACGGCGATCACCGCGCTCAAGCCAGCGCCGACGATGATCCCCGATTTGATCGCCGAGGGCACATACTCCACCACCTTCTTCGCCATGCCGGTCGCCCCTAGGGCGATTGAAAAAATCCCCAGCATCAACTGGAAGGCAATCAAGGCGTGGACACGCTCCGGGCCCATCGGAAACTGCGCGCAGTACGCCATCAACAGCGGCACCGCTGGGGTGATCCAGCCAGGTACGGTCGGGTCGCCGAGCAAATGGTGCGCGAGGTACAGCAAGCCGTTGAGCATCACGACGGCGAGCGCAACCTCAAAAGGCATCCCGAGCAGTTCGGTCATCAGCGGAATCGCCGCCAGGTCCACGGCGCACATGAGCAAGCCTTGGAGATAGTCTGGAAGCTCGATCTTGTAGTGGATAAACGGTAGCCGGACCTTGAAAGGACCGAGCGGGATGTACGGGCTTTCGCTCCGTTGCGCAGGAGTGTCGGACATTCGGTTCACCTGTTTTATTGGATTTGTAATGGCGGGCGCATGCTCCGGCAGCACCGGAGTCGTGAGTGACAAAGATCAATAGGCAGCGCGATAGATCTTTTCGATATCGGCGGCGGTCAGCTTGCGCGGGTTGTTGCGCATCAGGCGGTCGATCTTGCTGGCTTCGTCGGCCATCGCGGGGATGGCGTCTTCGGGCACGTTGAAACTGCGCAGGCCGGAGGGGATATCCACGGCGGCACATAAATCGGCCATGGCCCTGACAGCCTGGTCTGCCGCATCCTTGTCGCTCAGGTTCGCGACGCGCACGCCCATGGCTTCGGCGATGTCGCGAAAACGCTCGACGCAGGCTGTCTTGTTCCACGCCATCACGTACGGCAGCAGCAAGGCGTTGCTGACGCCGTGGGCGATGTTGAACCGCCCGCCCAGCGGGTACGCCAGCGCATGCACCGCCCCTACCCCCGCGTTGCCGAACGCCATGCCGGCCATCAGGCTGGCGGTGGCCATGTCTTCCCGAGCCTGCAGGTTGATTGGGTTGGCATAGGCCTTCGGCAGCGCCTTGGTGATCAGCCTGATCGCGCCCAGGGCGATGGCATCGGTGATTGGCGAAGCGTTTACCGAAATATACGACTCGACCGCATGCACAAGTGCGTCGACACCACTGGCCGCCGTCACGCTGCGCGGACAAGTCAATGTCATGGCCGGGCTGACCAAGGCAACGTCGGGCAACAGGTAGTCGCTGACGATGCCTTTCTTCAACTGCGCTTGCTTGTCGGAAAAAATCGCCACGTTGGTGACCTCCGAGCCTGTGCCGGCAGTCGTCGGGATGGCAATCAACGCTGGGCCTTTGCGTTTCACCAGATCAACACCGAACAGTTCGCTCAGCGGACCTGCATGCCCGGCAAACGCCACGACGCCCTTGGCGATATCGATGGCGCTACCGCCACCCACGGCGATCAATCCATCGTGGCCGCCCTCACGATAAGCACGGGTGCAGTCTTCGACGATGGCTACTTCAGGCTCCGGCTTGACCTGGTCGAAAATGCCGTAGCGGCGGTCGCCGAGTTGCGCGAGCGCGAGATCAACGGTGCCGGAATTCACCAGGATGACGTCTGTGACGATCAGTGGATTCTTGACCTCCAGGCGCGTCAGTTCCGCGCAAAGCTGCTCGATTGCGCCAGGTCCGGTGATCAATTTGTTAGCGATTTTGAAAGCAGAGATATTCATCGGGCTCGTCCAGTTGATGTTGTTTTATTGGAAGACGTGCCACAGGAGATAGCGAAAGGCGTGCCAATGCCTACAAGGCCCTTATTGCACGGGGCCTTGCGCGATTTTCACGCGAGCAGGAGGGTTTTTATGGACCAGTGCCGATTAGTTTTCTGATCGATTTGGCTGGGTCTGATCAGGATCCTAATCAGACTGTTCCCAGCGTTTCATCTTCTGCACCACGGTGGCCTGGCTCACCCCCAACGCCTTGGCCGCAAGGCGCGTGGTCTTGTGGGTCAGCAGCGCGGCACGAATCGCACTGCGCTCGGCATTTTCCAGTACCTTGCGCAGCGGCAGGCCAGTCTCACGGGTGTTGGGTGGATTGAGGTCGAGGAGCTCTTCCGGCATATCAAGCGCCTCGACGGTCCCGGTCTGATTGGTCACCACCAGCCGCTCGACCAGGTTGATCAACTCGCGGATGTTGCCAGGCCAGTCGTACTCGCACATCAGGTCGAGGGCCTCGAGACTCCATTGGACCTGGCGTTCATAACGGGTGTTGAACCGGTCGAGGTAGTAATGCAGCAGCGGCGCGATCTCCTCCCGACGTTCGCGCAGTGCCGGAATGTGGATCGGCACCACATTGAGCCGGTAATACAGGTCAGCCCGAAAACGCCCCTGCGCCACCTGCTGCTTGAGGTCATGGTGGGTGGCGCTGATGATGCGCACATCGACTTCCTTCAGCTCCAGGCCACCCACCGGAATGAAGCGGTTTTCTTCGATCACCTTGAGCAGCTTGACCTGCACCGGCAACGGCAAGTCCCCAATTTCGTCGAGAAACAGCGTGCCGTGATGCGCCAGCTCCAGCAGGCCACGCTTGCCTTTGGGGCCGGCGCCGGTGAACGCTCCGGGCACATAGCCAAACAGCTCGGCTTCGATCAGGTTTTCCGGCAGTGCGCCGCAGTTGAGTGCAAGGAAGGGTTCGCTGGCACGCGGGCTGGCGTTATGGATGAATTGCGCAACGAGGGTCTTGCCGACGCCGGTTTCACCTTGGAGCAAGACCTTGACCGAGCTGCTGGCAACCTGGCGAGCCAGCGAGAGGACGCGGCCGGACACCTCCTGATCGGCCATCAGCGGCGAACACAGGAGATTGTCTCGTTGGCCGGCGTGGAGCTTCGCGGTGCTGTTGCGCAGTTGCTTGAGCTGTTGCAGCTCATCGCGCTCATGCTTCATGCGCAGCAGCTCTGTCATGTCGCGCACGGTACTGACCACGTATGAAATCCGCTTGCCAGCATCGAGAATCGGCGTGGCGCTGACGAGCAGCTTCTTGCCCTGGCTCAAGCTCTGCATCACCGACACCGGCCTACCGCCCTGCAATACCCGCAAGGTAGCCGATTGCGAAATGACGCCCTCCTTCACCAGCTCTCGCATGGATCGGCCGATGAGATCCGCGCCGCTGAGCCCGGTCAGGCGCTCATAGGCCTGATTGACCTTCAGCGTCTTGCCGTCGCCATCGGTGATGTAGACGCCGTCATGCAAAGCGTTGAGCAGCTCTTCGAAACTGGCGTCGTTGACATTCACCGGGGACGTTCCTTCCAGGGGGTGTGACCGTCAAGTGTAAACGTAGAGCCGCGGTTTGAGGCGACACAAACGATTGGCGCTGATTCAACGGGCTGACTGGAAACCGTCTAGCGAGGATGAGGCCCAACAGCGATGCTGGCCTGATTACCAGATTCGGTCAGCCGCACATCAACATCGATGAACTGCTGGATGACAGCGGCATTCGTTCGGATGTGATTGCTCAGGCGCACCGTGGTGAGTTGGCCCGCACCGGCAATTGCCATCGGCAGCATCAGTTGATCCGCCAAGTGATTGCCTACCGCTGAGTTCGATTGAGCCCACGCTTTGAATTCGTCGATCGCCTCGTCAGCCACCTGCTCCGCACGCAGGCGTTCTTGCCCGATGCTGCTGAACACCTCGGTTGTCCCAGCCTTAATAGCGATGATCGATACGACATTGCCTGGCCCCGCCTGATCCCCCAGGTCGGTAACGGACAGATCACGCCGCTCCAGCCCGAGCCTTGCCGCGAGCCGATCAAGCTCCCGGTTGCCAATCGAGGCAGGAAGGGCCGAAACCAGCGCTCCGGCCGAAACGATAGTCACGGGTTCCCTCTCGCCGTCCAACGCCAGCGGGTGAAGGGCCGAAGGTCGTACGGTGGCTTCCACCACGCCGCCTCCGCCTGGCACGAATCCATGCTTGACCAGCGTCAGTTCTACCTGCGCCCCCATGCGTTGGATCAAGGGCAGCCACGCCTTCTGGATGAAATCGAAGGGCGGCGCGGCTGGATTATGCGTCCCCCCACTGATCCGGACTGTACTGGGGCCATCCGCTTGCAAGAGCGCAGGCAGCAAGGTCTGCAACACCAGCATCGTGCTGCCGGCGGTCCCGATTGCAAATGAATAGTCCCCTGCCCTTACGCTCCCGGGCCGGAACTCAATGGCTGTCGAGTTGAGTTCCGCCCCGAGGATCCTGGCGCCACAAATTTCAGCCGCAGCCTGCACCGCGGTCAGGTGCTGGCGCAACAATCCGGGACGGGAGCGCTTGCCGCGTATCCCCGTCATCCGGAACGGTCGACCGGTAATGATGGAAAGGCTGAGGGCGGTACGGAGCACCTGCCCTCCTCCGTGGGTGCCGTCGATCAGAGTCAGATCCTGGCTCATCGATCAGCCCTTCACGCAGACGACTTGGCGCAAGGTATGGACGACTTCCACCAGGTCGCGCTGGGCCTCCATGACCGCGTCAATGTCCTTGTAGGCCATCGGGATTTCGTCGATGACGGCTTCATCCTTGCGGCACTCGACATGGGCGGTTGCCCGCACCTGGTCCTCGACGGTGAACACCGCTTTCGCCTTGGTACGGCTCATCACTCGGCCGGCACCGTGCGAGCAACTGCAGAATGCCTCTTCATTCCCCAGTCCACGCACAATGAAACTCTTGGCGCCCATCGACCCCGGAATAATCCCCATCTGCCCCTTCTGCGCGGAGACGGCGCCTTTGCGCGTAAGGAGGATGTCCTCACCGAAATAGGTGCCCCGCTCCACATAGTTATGGTGGCAGTCGACGGCGACCAGCCGGGACTCGAAAGGCTTGGTGATGATCGACCGCACGGCATCGAGCACCGCAAGCATCATGACCGCGCGGTTCTGCTTGGCGAAGTCCTGGGCCCATTCAACCGCCTCGACGTAGTCATCGAAGCTGGACGTGCCTTCGCGCAGGTAGGCCAGGTCCCGGTCAGGCAAGTTGACCATGTGCTTGCGCATTTCCTCGCGGGCCTTCTCGATGAAGTAGGTGCCGATCATGTTCCCTACGCCACGGGAACCGGTGTGAAGCATCACCCAGACATGGTCGGCTTCGTCCAGGCAGACCTCGACGAAATGGTTGCCGGTGCCCAACGTCCCGAGGTGTTTGCGGTTGTTGGTCTTTTTCAGGCGCGGGTGCTTGTCGGTGATGAGGTCGAACCGGCCTTCGAGCGCCGACCAGGCCTGGTCGACGATTTGCGGCGTGGTTTCCCAGGCTCCCTTGTCACGGCCGTTGCGCCCGGAAGTGCGTCCATGCGGAACAGCTTTCTCAATGGCCGTACGCAGGCCAAACAGGTTATCGGGAAGGTCGGCGGCGCGAAGCGAAGTGCGCACTGCCGACATTCCGCACCCGAGGTCGACCCCGACGGCTGCGGGAATCACCGCACCCTTGGTCGGGATCACGCTACCGATCGTCGAGCCTTTCCCCAAATGAACATCGGGCATGACTGCCATGTGCTTGAACACGAACGGCATCTGCGCAGTGTTCATCAGCTGTTGCTTGGCCTCCGGCTCGACCGGGACACCACGGGTCCACATCTTGATCGGCTTACCGTTTTCGACTTCAAGCAATTGATAGGTTTGGGTGGTCATTGTTTCGCTCCTGTTTTTTGTGTGGGAGCCCCATAGCGAGCGGCATGCCAATGTGATCGTTGGCGGATCATAAATTACTTATGTGATTGATCTATAAACAATTATTAAAGATCTGAAAGCATTCTTCGCTCCGTTGCTATGCGATGGGTCGATAAAATATCTATACTTTTCTATCGGAACATATCTTTCAGGATAGATCGCAATGCGCGCCAAAAAGACAGTCGCCATCGGAATTCTAGGATCGAAGCTCGACCGTGTGGGAAAAGGTTCGCAGCGCTGGAACAAATGGCGCCCCACCCTCTCGCTGTGCCAACAGCCCGACCTGCTGATCGATCGGCTTGAACTGATTCACGGGGAAGCACGCTGGGATACCGATCTTGCCCTGAAAGTCGCGGCGGATATCGCCCAGGTATCGCCTGAAACCGAGGTTCGCCTGCACCCCATGGCGCTGCAAAATCCCTGGGATTTCGAGGAGGTGTATGCCTCGCTGCATGACTTCGCGGCGGGCTATCCGTTTGACACCGCCGGCGAGGATTACCTTGTCCACATCACCACGGGTACCCACGTCCAGCAGATCGTCTGGTTCCTGCTGGCGGAGTCCCGCCACATCCCTGCCAAACTGATACAGACCCAACCCAGTGGCGCGCGGGAGGACGATTCTGCCCCGGCAGGCAGACACGTCGTCACCGATCTCGACCTGCAGCGCTACGACCAGATCGCCAAGCGATTCCAGGCTGAACGCCTGCAAGGCACGGAGCTGCTCAAGTCCGGCATTGCGACACGCAACTTGGCTTTCAACCGGACCATCGAGCAGATTGAACGGGTCGCCGCTCGATCCCGGGCTCCCATCCTGATCAGCGGCCCCACGGGGGCGGGAAAATCATTCCTGGCGCGGCAGATCTACGAACTCAAGCGTGGTCGCCACCAGGTCGATGGCGCGTTCGTCGAGGTCAACTGCGCCACCTTGCGCGGCGATACCGCGATGTCGACGTTGTTTGGCCATACCAAAGGTGCGTTCACCGGCGCGCAACAAGCGCGAGAAGGGTTGTTGCGCTCGGCACACAAGGGCGTGTTGTTCCTCGACGAGATCGGCGAGCTGCCGCTCGATGAACAAGCGATGCTCCTGAAAGCAATCGAGGAAAAAAGATTCTTGCCGATGGGCTCCGATAAAGAAGTCGAGTCTGACTTCACCTTGATCGCCGGTACCAATCGAGACCTGCAGGCGCGTGTCATCGAAGGCCGGTTCCGCGAAGATTTACTCGCCAGGATCAACATCTGGACATTCGTCCTGCCTGGCCTGGCCAACCGCAGCGAGGACATCGAACCAAACATCGATTTCGAGCTACAGCGATATGCCAGGGACAACGGCCACAGGGTTCGCTTCAGTGCCGAAGCCCGGCGCCGATATTTGTCGTTCGCCACGAGTAGGGATGCGAACTGGTCCGGAAACTTCAGGCAGCTCTCAGCGTCAATCACGCGCATGGCGACCCTGGCGGATAGCGGCCGCATCGACATGGCGCTTGTGGAGGATGAGTTGGAGCGACTGCGCCAGGACTGGCGATTGCCGGCAACCTCCGACCCATTGTCCGAGCACCTGGCTAATGCCGGACTTGAGATCGACCTGTTCGATCGCCTGCAACTGGAATCGGTCTTGAGGGTGTGTCGCACAGCGGCAAGCCAGGCGGACGCCGGGCGCAAGCTCTTCGCCCACAGCCGGACAGCCAAGGCATCGCCTAACGATTCCGATCGAATCCGAAAATTCCTGGCTCGATTCAATATCACCTGGAGCCAGGTTCACGCGCTTTCAGCGCCGCGTCGTTGAGCTATGCCGATGCCCTTCTTGATTCTCCATCGAATAACAAAGTGTTGCGTACAACAAACAATCAAACCGCAACTTTCAAATCCACGCCCAGTGCCTCGGCAAATGCCTTGACCAAGGGGCTGCGCACGATGTTATGGCGCAGGATCAGACTGAACGGCGTGACAATGTTGATCAGGTCCGGGCGAACGGCGCGAAACTCTCCCCGCGCCACCATCGGCGCGGCGTAATGCTGGGGCAGGAAGCCCAGGAAACGGCCCGTCTTGATCAGCAGCGCAACGGCTTCCACCTGGGTGGCCGACGCGGAAAAGCTGTCGTAGCGGGCGAATTTCAATTTGTCGCGATGAACCGCATAGCGATGGTTGATGCACTCGTGCTCCTTGAGCACATCTTCGCCCATGTCCGCATCCGCCATGGAAAACAGCGGGTGACCGACGGCGCAATAAACCTCCGAGCGTTCTTCATAAAGTGCGTAATAGTCGAATTCTTCGCGCTTTTGATAAATCGGCACGATTCCCGCTACCAACCGTCCCTCGACAACACCTCTTTCAACTTCATCAAGTTGCGTGGCCTGAAGTTGAAACCTGACCTTGGGCGATTGTTCATTGATCTGTCTAAGCGCAGCAACTAACGGAGAGTTTGAATCCGAGATCGTGTTGTCAATAACGCCTATGCCCAGGTCGCCGACAAGTTCGTTTTGCGCGGAACTAAGTCGGTCGCGAAAGTTGTCGACCGAGGCAAATAAATCGATCGACGCCTGATACACCAGGCGTCCTTCTTCCGTCAGGTGAAACCCCTCTCGCCCCCGTGTGCAAAGGCGCATTCCGATGCGGATTTCCAGGTCGGAAATCTGTTTGCTGATGGCTGCCAGCCCCACATTCAGCTCATTCTGCGCGGCGCTGAAGCCGCCCGCCTCGACCACGGCCTTGAAGACTTTGAGCAGTTTGAAGTCCAGCCCGCTGAGGGCCAGTGGCGCCCGTTGCGGCGCTTTCGGCGGCGGGTTTCCGGAATTGGAAAGTGGGGTTTCCATAATGCTTATTTACCTCTGGCGCCCTATTCAACAACCTGTGCCCAACAACAAAAACACGCTGGCCTAATAATAATGATCACAGAAAACCAGGCTTGGCAACTGCCAATAAATCCCGAGGATCAGCGCCAAACCGCTGATCTGGAAACATTAAAAGCTGACACTTCGATCAGCTCTCGCACTGATGCAACTGCCCCCTTGAAAACTGCTCTGGCCTGACTTCGCTCGCCGATTTTTGTGGCGGCGTCATGGCCTGGAGTACCCGTTTCAGTTCGCGTTACCGACGAGGAAAACAACAATGTCCCAAACCACCGACCGTCTCTGGGGTGCCCGTTTCAAAAGCGGACCTTCCGAAGCCTTGGCGGCCCTGTCCCGTTGTCCTGAACGTTACTTCCGGCTCACCCCGTACGACCTCGCCGGGTCCAAGGCCCATGCCCGGGAATTGCAGCGCGCCGGACTGCTTGGCGAGCAGGAAACCCTGACGATGCTCGACGCGCTGGAGCGTATCGGCGCGGATTACCGCGCCGGCAGCATTGCCCCGACCCTGGATGACGAAGACGTCCATACCTTCATCGAGCGGCTGCTGACCGAGCGCCTGGGTGCCCTGGGTGGCAAGCTGCGGGCCGGTCGTTCGCGCAACGACCAGACCGCCAACGACCTGCGGCTGTTCCTGCGTGACCATGTGCGCACCCTGGCCGTAGAGGTGCTGGGCCTGCAGCAGGCGCTGGTGGACCAGGCCGAGCAGCATGTCGAGAGCATCTGCCCCGGATTTACTCACCTGCAGCAGGCACAACCGATCGTGTTTGCCCATCACTTGCTGGCCCATGCCCAATCGATGCTGCGCGACGTGCAGCGCCTGGTGGACTGGGACGCGCGCACGTCACTGTCCCCGCTGGGTGCGGCGGCCATGGCGGGCTCGGCAATCGCTCGCTTACCTCAGCAGTCGGCAAAGGAAATGGGTTACAGCGGTGTCTGCGAGAACTCCATCGACGCCGTGGCCAGCCGAGATCACGTCGCCGAGTTCCTGTTCATCGCCAGTATGCTCGGCATCAACATCTCACGCCTCGCCGAGGAGTTCTGCCTGTGGTCGTCGCGGCAGTTTCGCTGGGTTGAACTGGACGATGCCTACGCGACCGGCAGTTCGATCATGCCGCAGAAAAAGAACCCGGACATCGCCGAACTGGCGCGGGGCAAGGCGGGCCGGCTGATCGGCAACCTGACCGGGTTGTTGTCCACGCTCAAATCGTTGCCGCTGTCCTATAACCGCGACTTGAGCGAAGACAAGCACGGCGTGCTCGACAGCGTCGACACCCTGCTGCTGGTGCTGCCGGCCATGGCCGGGATGGTTGCGACGATGAAGGTCAACGTCGAGGAACTGCGACGCCAGGCGCCGCTGGGCTTTACCCTCGCCACCGAAGTCGCCGACTGGCTGGCGGTGCGCGGCGTGCCGTTCAAGGAAGCCCATGAAATCACTGGGGCTTTGGTCCAGGCGTGCGAGAAACACGGCATCGAACTGTGGGACGCCTCCGCGGCGCTGCTGGCGGAAATCGACCCGCGCCTCACCCCGGAAGTCCGCGAAAGCCTGACCCTCGAGGCCGCCATCGCTGCGCGCAGCGGCTGGGGAGGCACTGCGCCGCAACAGGTGCGTGAACAGATCAGCCGGCTGAAAACCGCCCTCGCCGCCCAGCAGCGATGGACCGAGGACTATCAAGGATTTCGTCTTTGAACCAGCGCCACTAAACCTGTGGGAGCGAGCTTGCTCGCGATTACGGTTTCACTTTCAACATCAACTTGGCTGATCCACCGCTATCGCGAGCAAGCTCGCTCCCACAGTGATGGCGGCGAAACCAAGTACGGAGAACCAACATGAGCCAGACACAGGCAGAACGACTCCAGGCGGAGCGCAAGCTGGCGGAAAACCAGTTCGACATCACCCAGTACGACCATGTGCCCCGGCGCTACTACGGACGGATCTTCTTCGCCACGGTGATCGTCATCGCACTCATCGGCCTGGTGCGCGCCTTCGCCGAAGGCAAGATCGAGTGGTCCTACATCGGCCAGTTCCTGACCTCCCAAGCGATCATGTGGGGCTTGCTCAACACCATCGTCATGGCGGTGCTGGCGATGGCGCTGGGTATCGTGTTCGGCGTGATCACCGCGATCATGCGCATGTCGGCCAACCCCATCCTGCGTTACGTGGCGTTGACCTATACCTGGCTGTTTCGCGGCACCCCACTGATCCTGCAACTGCTGTTGTGGTTCAACCTGGCGCTGATCTTCCCCACCATCGGCATCCCCGGCCTGTTCGAGATGGACACCGTGAGCCTGATGACGCCGTTCGTGGCTGCGCTGTTTGGCTTGAGCATCAACCAGGGCGCCTACACCGCCGAAGTGGTGCGCGCCGGCCTGCTCTCGGTGGACACCGGGCAATACGAAGCCGCCAAGTCCATCGGCATGCCGCGCCTGCAAGCGCTGCGCCGGATCATCCTGCCCCAGGCCATGCGCATCATCATCCCGCCGGTGGGCAACGAGTTCATCAGCATGGTCAAGATGACCTCGCTGGCGAGCGTCATCCAGTACTCGGAACTGCTCTACAACGCCCAGAACATCTACTACGCCAACGCCCGCGTGATGGAGCTGCTGATCGTCGCCGGGATCTGGTACCTGGCCACCGTCACCGTCCTGTCCTTTGGCCAAAGCCGCCTGGAGCGTCGTTTCGCCCGCGGCGCCGGCAAGCGTTCTTGAGGAGCCCCCACATGAGAAGCATCGTCAAGGCCGTGGGCCTGAACAAATATTACGACCAGTTCCACGCGCTGAAGGACATCGACATCGAAGTCGAGCAAGGCGAAGTGTTGTGCATCATTGGTCCGTCGGGTTCGGGCAAGAGCACCTTGCTGCGCTGCGTCAACCAACTGGAAAAAATCGACAAGGGCGGCTTGTGGGTCGACGGCGAACTGGTGGGTTACCGGATCGTCGGCAACAAGCTGCACGAACTCAACGAAACGCAAGTGGCGCGCCAGCGCCTGTCCACCGGCATGGTGTTCCAGCGTTTCAACCTGTTCCCGCACATGACTGTGCTGCAGAACATCATCGAAGGGCCGTGCCAGGTGCTCAAGCGCTCCCCGAAAGAGGCGAATGAAGAAGCCCTGGAATTACTCGCCCGCGTGGGCCTGGCCGACAAGCGCAACAGCTACCCGATCGAACTGTCGGGCGGCCAGCAACAACGCGTTGCCATTGCCCGCGCGCTGGCCATGCGGCCCAAGCTGATGCTGTTCGATGAACCCACTTCGGCACTCGACCCGGAACTGGTCGGTGAGGTGCTGTCGGTGATGCGCGATCTCGCGCAGACCGGCATGACCATGATCGTCGTCACCCATGAACTGGGCTTCGCCCGCGAGGTTTCCAACCGCATGGTGTTCATGGACGAAGGACAGATCGTGGAGGCTGGAAGCCCCGAAGAAATACTAATAAGTCCGCAAAACCCTCGCACCCAGAGCT
The DNA here is from genome assembly GCF_052112105.1 of Pseudomonas sp. BP11-1-1. Taxonomy (NCBI): domain Bacteria; kingdom Pseudomonadati; phylum Pseudomonadota; class Gammaproteobacteria; order Pseudomonadales; family Pseudomonadaceae; genus Pseudomonas; species Pseudomonas sp. BP11-1-1. Next base: position 32,118 of record NZ_JAUTYU010000006.1, on the reverse strand, counting down.
TCATTTCTGCCGTTCGAACCTAAGCGCCGGTTGGCGCTCACAACACTCATAAGAGAACGACCATGAAGAACTTCATCATTCCCGCAGTACTCGCAAGCGTCATGGCCTCAGGCTTCGCCTTCGCGGCCGAATTGCCGGCCAGCATCAAGGCCAAGGGCGAGATCGTCGTAGCGATCATGCCGAACTACCCGCCGATGGACTTCAAGGACCCGGCCACCAACACCCTCACCGGCTTTGACTACGACCTGGGCAATGCCCTGGCGGAGCGCCTGGGCGTGAAGATCAAATGGCAGGAAACCGGCTTCGAACAGATGATCAACGCCCTGACGACCGACCGCGTGGACATGGTGCTGTCGGGCATGACCGACACCGCCGAGCGTCAGGCCAGCGTGACCTTCATCGATTATTTCACCAGCGGCCCGCAGTTCTACACCTTGCAGAAAAACAAGGACACCAACGAGATCGTCGACCTGTGCGGCAAGAAAGTCGGTACCAGCCGCCGCACCAACTTCCCGGCGGAAATCGCCGCGTGGAGCAAGGCCAACTGTGAAGCCGCCGGCAAGCCCGCGATCAATGTGATCGGCACCGAAGGCTCGGCCGATGCCCGTGCGCAACTGCGCCAGAGCCGCATCGACGCGGCCATGCAAGGCAGCGAAACCCTGCCGTACCTCAAGACCCAGGAAAAGGACATGTACAAGACCGTGGGCCTGCCAATCTCCGAGCAGTACAGCGGGATGGGCGTGAGCAAGAAGAAACCTGAGCTCAGCGAGGCAGTGAAGGTTGCGCTGCAAAGCATGATCGATGACGGCAGCTACCAGGTGATTCTCAAGAAGTGGGACTTGGAGCTGGGTGCGATCAAGACGGTGACGATCAACGCCGGGAAGTGATAGCGCAGGCAACCTGAATCCAATGTGGGAGCGAGCTTGCTCGCGAAAGCGGTGTATCAGCCGGCGCAGATGTTGAATGTGCCGGCTTCATCGCGAGCAAGCTCGCTCCCACAGGGATGGGTTGTGTATTTGAAAGATTATTGGAGCACTACAGATGTCCTCCTCAACCCAACCCACCTGGCCTGACAACTACAAAGCCTGCCTCGCCCTGGCCTTCGATCTCGATGGCCCGACCGGTGATGCCATGCTCAACGGCTCGATCTGGCGCAAGCCCGAATACTTCGGCTTCGGCGGCTACGGGCCTTACCGGGCGCTGCCACGCTTGCTCGATCTGCTGGATGAGTTCCGTATCCCGACGACATTCTTCGTCCCGGCCTGGGTCGTGGAGAACTGGCCCAAACAGTGCCAGGCGATCGTCGAGCGCGGCCATGAGGTGGCATATCACGGCTACAAGCACGAATCGTTCTACGCCTTGACGCTGGAACAGCAAAAGGACGTGATGAACATTTCTCGCGAGGTGTTCTGGAAGCACTTGAATATCCGCGCCGAAGGCTTCCGTACGCCGTCCGGCGACTGGCGCGCCGAAACCCCGGCCATGCTGGTCGAGGCCGGTGTGACCTACTCCAGCAGCATGCGCGGCGATGACCGGCCGTACCTGGTGAACGTGCCGGGGTTCGATAGGCCGCTGGTGGAAATCCCCGGCCGCTGGGAAATGGACGACTACGCCTCCCTGGCCTACACCCGCGCGCCGAACTTCCCTTCCGGGCTGGATCGCACGGCGAGTTACGCGCTGACCCTGGATAACTGGTGCCGCGAATACGACGGCGCCATGGACGAAGGCTTATGCCTGACCACCCTCTTCCACCCCAAGATTACCGGCAAGCCGGGCCGCATCCTGCTGCTGGAAAAACTCTTCGAACACATGCGCACCCGCGATGACGTGTGGTTCGCCACCTGCCGTGACGTCGCCCAGTGGTGGCTCAAGGAGCATCATCATGGCTGATTCGCCAATCTGGCCGAACGGCCATCGCTGCGCCGTGGTGCTGACCGTGGATTACAACGACATCCACGGCATTCTCACCCAGGCCCCGGAAGTCGCCGGGCGCGACAAGACCCTGTCAGTGTGGCGCTACGGCACGCAACGTGGCGTGGAGCGATTGCTCGGCGTGTTCAAGGAGCTCGGCGTCCCCAGCAGTTGGTTCGTTCCCGGTATCGTTGCCGAGGAAAACCCCGGGCACATCCAGGCGATCCTGGCCGACGGCCATGAAGTCGCCTGCGCCGGCTATCGCCATAAGGACTACGACACACTGGACCTGGCGGCGCAAAGCGACGACATCGCCAAGGGCTGCGAAACCCTGGCCAGGCTGACCGGCCAGCGCCCGGTCGGCTTTCGCCTCCCGGCGGGCAATGGCGCGCCGGGGTTCATCGAGGCCTTGAAAGACCAGGGCATTCGCTGGTCCTCGTCGTGGCGCGGCGATGACTTGCCATTCGCCCACCCGACTGCACCTGGCGTGATCGAGGTGCCGCTGCATTATGAGCTCGAAGACGAGCCCTACTTCGCCTTCAACCTGAGCCCGGCGGTGCCACCCGCACAATCGCGGATCGCCTCCTACAGCCACACCTTGGGCAACCTGCAGATGGACTTCGCCGGGTTCCACCGGTTTGGCCTTTGCTACGTGCTTCGCCTGCACCCGGAAATCATCGCCACGCCAGGACGGATCGGCGTGCTGCGTGAATTGATCAAGGGCATCCAACAACACGATGACGTGTGGATCGCCACGGGCGCCGAGGTCGCGCAGTGGTGGGCAGCAACCGCAGCGCCGGTGGCCGAGGACCATCCGGCGTCGGTTTATGAGCGGCATTATCGGGGCGATGTTTCAGGGGGCTATCTTTCATGAGCGAACGTTTGCTACGCCTGGCGCAATTCTGCGTGGACCTGCGATTCGAAGACTTACCGCCTGCGTTGGTGGCACAAGCCCAGCGGCACATCCTTGATACCTTCGGCGCCGCGCTGGCCGGCGCCGACAGCGGTGTCGCCGAACAGGCCCGCAAGGTCTTCGTCGGTGAAGCAGGAGAAGTCCCGGTCTGGGGCACTGGCGTGAAGGTTTGCGCGTCTCAGGCGGCGATGCTCAACGGCGTCGCCGCCCATGCCCTGGAGCTGGACGACACCGGTGGTTGCGATCACTCCGGTGCGGTCGTCCTGCCAGCAGTGATGGCGGCAATGACACTGCTTTCCCAGCCTGTAAGTGGTCGCGAATTCATCAATGCCGTAGTGATCGGCTACGAAGTGGGCCGTCGGGTGCTCGAAGCCTGCGGCGGTTATTCCGCCCACAACGGCGCCGGTTGGCATTCCACCGCAACCTGCGGCGTGTTCGGGGCAGCCGCCGCCTGCGCACGCATCCTCGGCCTGGATGTGCGCCAGACCTCTGCGGCCCTGGGCATTGCCGGCAGTTTCAGCGGCGGCTTGTGGGCGTTCATCCATGACGGCTCGCAAAGCAAGAAACTGCACAGCGGACGTGCCGCGGAAGGTGGCCTGCTGGCAGCGCGATTTGCCCAGCAAGGCATCACCGGCCCGACGCAATTGTTCGACGACGTCTGGGGTGGTTTCCTGAAAACCCTGGCTCCGGCAACGTCAACGCCCGAAGCGCTGGATGCAGGTCTCGGCGTGGTCTGGAAGCTCGCCCGCTGCTCGATCAAACCCTACGCGTCGTGCCGAGGCACGCATTCGGCCATCGACGCCCTGGGCCTGCTGCTGGGTCAATTGAACGTGCGACTCGACCAGGTTGAAGACATACACGTTTCGCTGAGCGGATTTCTGCACGACATGTGTGGCGGCCGAGATGTCACTACCCTTGCCGGCGCGCAAATGAGCCTGCCGTATGCCTTGGCCGCGCGACTGGTGCAAGGGCATTGCCGGTTGCAGGCCTACGACGACCTGCAACGCAACCATCCACGCATGGGCCAATGGATGTCGCGCATCCACCTTGAAGTTGACCCGCGACTGTCCGAGGATGGCGAGCCGGTGGTCACGCTGCGGACCGTGGACGGTCGGCAGGCGAGCCTGTGCGTAGACGTGCCATTGGGTGCGCCAGGCAATCCACTGGATGATGTGGCCCTGGAGGAGAAGTTTCTCGACCTGGCGACGCGGGTGATGCCACCGGAGCAGGCGGCTGGACTGATGGAAGAACTGCGCTGCATTGAACAGCTGGAATCCGTTCGCACACTGGAACGGTGGCTGGCTTGATTACTCTGGCCCCGGTTCGCGGATCATCGCGGCGCACGCCAACATCTGAATAAGGACATTTGCATCACCGTGGCCACTTACTCGCTCGTTATTCGACGCTTGATGATCGTGTCACTGACCATCGTCGTCAGCCGCGCCATTACCAGCCCTTTGCTCACGCTGTTCCTGAGCGACAAGTTGGGCCTGGACCAACAGGACGTCGGCTTGCTGCTCGGCATCGCGGTGTTCACCGCCACCCTGTTGGCCCTCTACGGCGGCTACATCATCGACCGCCTGGAAAAGCGCCGGTTGCTGATCCTGGCGATGCTCTCCAGCGCCATCGGCTTCGTCCTGCTGACTTTTGCCGAAAACCTCTACCTGACTACCCTGACCGTCGTCATCACCGAGACGGCGTCCGCATTGTTCCTGATCGGCTCCAAAGCGATCCTCAGCGAAAACCTGCCCATCGGCCAGCGCGCCAAGGCGTTTTCCCTGCGCTACACCCTGACCAACATCGGCTACGCCACCGGCCCCATGCTCGGCGTGGTAATTGCCGGCGTCTATCCGATCGCGCCCTTCCTTATCGCCGGCGGTATCGCGTTTGCGAGCATCTTCCTGATGACCGGCATCCCCAGCGACGCAGCGTCAAAACCGGCCCTTGCGCCACCGCCCAGTTTTCTCAAGACATTGAAGACCCTGAAAAACGACCGCACCCTGATCATGTTCACCGGCGGTTGCCTGCTCAGCACCGTGGTACACGGTCGCTTCACGCTCTATCTGTCGCAGTACCTGCTGGTGACCCACGATTCCAAACGCGCGCTGCAAATCATGGCCGCCCTGCTCGCCTGCAACGCCATTACGGTCATCCTGCTGCAATACCAGATCGGTCGGTTCCTCGACCGCGAGAAGCTGCGCTATTGGATCGCCGCGGGCACCGGCCTGTTCATTCTGGGCCTGGTCGGCTTCAGCCTGGCGGACGACATGCTGACCTGGTGCGTGGCCATGTTCATCTTCACCCTCGGTGAGATGATCATCTACCCAGCCGAGTTCCTGTTCGTCGACACCCTGGCCCCGGAAGAACTGCGCGGCAGCTACTACGGCGCGCAAAACCTCGCAGCCCTCGGTGGCGCGCTGAGTCCGGTGATCTGCGGCTACCTGCTGCTGCACACCCCGGCCCCGACCATGTTCTATGCCTTGAGCGCATTGACCGCCATGGGTGGGCTGCTGTGTTACCTGAGCGGTCGTCGGGTGGCGGTTGTGCAGAAGTGATGTGCTGGCCAGGTAAACGGGGCTAGCGCCCTCGCCTACTCCACCGCCTCAACCACACCCTGATCCTCACCCAGGAATCCGCCACTCTGGTGATGCCAAAGCCGCGCATAAGTCCCATTCTTCCCAAGCAATTCGGCGTGGGTGCCTTGCTCGATGATGCGCCCCTCATCCATGACGATGAGCCTGTCCATGGCCGCGATCGTCGACAAGCGATGCGCAATGGCGATCACGGTCTTGCCCTTCATCATTTCATCGAGGCTTTCCTGGATTGCCACTTCGACTTCTGAGTCCAGTGCGCTGGTGGCCTCGTCCAGCAGCAGGATCGGGGCATTCTTGAGCATCACCCGGGCGATGGCGATGCGTTGGCGCTGGCCGCCGGAAAGCTTGATGCCACGCTCACCGACGAGGGTGTCGTAGCCGGAGTGGCCTTGCTTGTCGCTCAGTTGATTGATGAATCCATCGGCTTGGGCGCTGGCAGCGGCACTGCGGATTTGTTCGTCCGTCGCGTCAGGTCGGCCATAGGCGATGTTGTCACGGATGGACCGGTGCAGCAGCGATGTGTCCTGGGTGACCATGCCGATGGCGCTGCGCAGGCTGTCCTGGGTGATATGGGCAATGTTCTGCCCGTCGATCCGGATCTCGCCGCTGTCCACGTCGTAGAAGCGTAGCAGCAGGTTGATCAGCGTTGATTTTCCGGCACCGGAGCGTCCCACCAGGCCGATTTTTTCGCCCGGGCGAATGCTCAGGCTCAATCCATCGAGGACCTGGCGTTCGCCGTTGTAGTTGAAGCTCACGTTGTCGAAGGTCACCGCGCCACCGGTGGTGACCAGCACGCCGGCGTCTGGTTTATCTTGCACCTTGGGGCCACGGGTGAGGGTCGCCATGCCATCCTGCACGGTGCCGATGTTCTCGAACAGCGAGGTCATTTGCCACATGATCCAGTGCGACATGCCATTGATGCGCAACGCCATGGCCGTAATCGCCGCGACGGCGCCAGTGCCCACTTCGCCTTGATGCCACAGCCACAGGGCATAACCGCCTGAGCCCATGATCAACGCGACCACCAATGCCTGATTGACGATCTCGAACTGGCTGACCAGGCGCATCTGGCGAAAACCGGTCTGCTTGAAATCCTCCATGGCGGCGCGGGCGAAATGGGCTTCGCGCTTGGAATGGGAGAATAGCTTCACCGTGGTGATGTTGGTGTAGGCGTCGGAGATACGCCCGGTCATCGACGACCGCGCATTGGCCTGTTCCTGCCCGACTTTCTCCAGGCGCGGCACGAAGTAGCGCATGGCAACACCGAACAAGACCACCCAGGCAATGAAAGGCAGCATCAACTTCAAATCAAAGCCGCCAGCCAACGCGATGATTGCGATGAAGTAAACGCCGATCCCGGGAATGATCTCGATGAGGGTGAACAGCACCTCGCGCACCGACAGCGCCGTCTGCATCACTTTGGTGGTGACCCGGCCGGAGAACTCGTCGGAGAAGAACGAAAGGCTTTGTCGCAGCATCAGCCGATGAAAATCCCAGCGCAGCCGCAACGGCAGGTTGATCGCCAAGACCTGGTGCTGGACCATCGTGCGCAACGCGACCAGGCCAATGCTGGTGACCAGCATGATGCCGATCCCCCACAACACCCGGCTTTCCTGCCCGGCCACATCGCCACCTGACTGCCAGGTGGAAAGCAGGTCCACCACTTGCCCGAGGAAAGAAAACAGCCAGGCTTCGTAGATCGACACACCGGCGCTGAGCAGCGCGAACGCCAGGATGTAACCGCGAGCGCCCCGGGTGCAGGCCCACAGGAACCGGGCCAGACCGTCGGGTGGCGGTGGGACTTCGTCGGGCGGGAAAGGGTCGAGCCGTTGTTCGAATGCGTGAAGCATGGTGATCTCCAAAACGATCTGACAGGGAGATTCTGGCATTTAACGATGGATTTGAGGACTTTCGAGGGGCCATCAGCTTATATGCCTAGGTCATCCGTCCTATAGGCAGTTTCCAGGAATGACTGCTATAACCAATTCCACATGCCATCTGCACGTAAAAGGAGTTTTGCGTGCGCGCCTTGAATGATTCGAGACTGATAGGGAGATCACCTCTGTGGTGGATGTTCTTCGATTTGATCAAAACGCCACGTTCCTGCACGCCGCCCACCTGACAACCGAGCCGTTGCGACCGGGCACCGGGCCCATTGCAGTGATCCGCGCATCTTGGAAGCCGTGATGGCAATCACCCAGAACAATCGCCTGGTCCAGGTCGACAGTCCCCTCGGCGCGGACACCCTGTTGTTGCAAGGCATGGATGGCAGTGAAGAGCTGGGGCGGTTGTTCCACTACGAATTGGACCTCACCTCGGAAAACCGCGCGATCCAGTTCGACCAGTTGCTCGGCAAGCCGATGGGCCTGACCCTCGAGCTATACGACGGCGGCAAACGCTACTTCCACGGCATCGTCAGCAATTGTCGGCAGTTGACGGGGCACGGCCAATTCGCCGGTTACCGCGTCAGCCTGCGTCCTTGGTTCTGGCTGCTCACGCGCACCTCCGATTGCCGGATTTTCCAGAACAAGACCGTGCCGGACATCATCAAGCAAGTGTTCCGTGACCTCGGTTTCTCGGACTTCGAAGACAGCCTGAGCGGTAGCTACCGCGAGTGGGAATACTGCGTGCAGTACCGCGAGACCAGCTTCGACTTCGTCAGCCGGCTGATGGAGCAGGAAGGCATTTATTACTACTTTCGCCATGAGAAGGCCCGTCATGTGCTGGTCCTGGCCGATGCCTACGGCGCGCACTCCACGGCGGCGGACTATGCCTCGGTGCCCTTCTACCCGCCCGATCGGCAGATGCGCGAGCGCGATCATTTTTATGATTGGCAAATGGCCCGGGAGGTGCAGCCTGGTTCGCTGGCGCTGAACGACTACGACTTTTTGCGCCCCCGCGCCAGCCTCGAGGTGCGTTCCAGTGTGCCGCGCAATCACACTAACGGCGAGTACCCGCTCTATGACTATCCCGGTGAATACGTCCAAAGCAACGACGGCGACCACTACGCGCGTACCCGTATCGAAGCCATTCACAGCCAGTTCGAGCGCGTGCAGTTGCGCGGTCGCGCCCGCGGGCTGGGCTGCGGCCATTTGTTCACGCTGACCGGCTACGACCGCGCGGACCAGAACCGCGAATACCTGGTGGTCATCGCCCGCTATCAGATCCGCCAGGAGGCCTATGAAAGCGGCCAACCGGACCTGGCCGAACAGTTCGTCAGCGAACTGGACTGCATGGATGCCAGCCAGGTCTTCCGTCCCCTGCCCCTCACACCCATGCCCATCGTTCGCGGCCCCCAGACTGCCGTGGTGGTCGGACCCGGTGGGGAGGAAATCTGGACCGACCAATACGGCCGGGTCAAAGTGCATTTCCATTGGGACCGCCATGACCAGTCCAACGAAAACAGCTCCTGCTGGATTCGCGTATCCCAGGCCTGGGCCGGCAAGAATTGGGGTTCGGTGCAGATTCCGAGGATCGGCCAGGAAGTCATCGTCAGCTTCCTCGAAGGGGATCCGGACCGGCCGATCATCACCGGCCGCGTCTATAACGCCGAGCAGACGGTGCCCTACAAGTTGCCGGCCAATGCCACCCAGAGCGGGGTGAAAAGCCGCTCAAGCAAGGACGGCACCCAGGCCAACTTCAATGAAATCCGCATGGAAGACAAGAAAGGTGCGGAGCAACTGTTCATCCATGCCGAGAAGAACCAGGACATCGAGGTCGAGAACGACGAGACCCACTGGGTCGGGCATGACCGCAGCAAAACCATCGACAATGACGAGACCGTACGCGTCAAACACGACCGCACGGAAAGGGTCGACAACAACGAAACGATTTCCATCGGCGTCGACCGTACCGAGGACGTCGGCAATGACGAGAAGATCACCATAGGCGCCAATCGCACCGAGCGCGTTGGCAACAACGAGACCATCACCATCGGTGCGGACCGCACGGAAAAGGTCGGCGCCAACGAGAAAATCAGCATCGCCAGCAATCGCACGGAAGACGTCGGTGGCAACGAGACCATCGGCATCTCTGGCAACCGCAACGAGACGGTCCAGGGCAACGAAGGAATCGAGATCAATGGCAACCAGGGCACGCGGATCGGCCAGAACGAATCCCGGGACGTCGCGCAAAACCGCAGCACCGGCATCAAGCAGAACGACAGCCTGGACGTGGGCAAGCATTTCTCCCTCAACGCCGGCGACTCGATCAGCCTGACCACGGGCGCGGCCAGCATCACCCTGAAAAAAGACGGCAGCATTGTGATCAGCGGCAAGAACATCACCATCGACGGCTCCGGTGCCATCAACATCAAGGCCAACAAGAACGTGGTCGTCAAAGGCCAGAAGATCCTGCAGAACTAGCCACGGAGTGGGCGTCATGAGCGTTGAATATCATTTTCCGCAATCCTCCACTGCCCCTTCGGTGCGCGTCGACGGCGTGGTGATTGGCGTGCTGCTGGATGTGCCCACGGCACAGGCCCCGGTGGTTGCTTTCCCCGGCTGCCCCGCCGATGCGGGCCTCGTCGCGCGCACTACCACGCCGCTGACGCGGGAGGACATTGGTGTCCAGGTCGCCTTGATGTTCGAGGCCGGCGACCTTGCCCGGCCGCTGGTGATCGGTCGCATCCAGCGCTTGCCGGATACTGCGGTGCCCGCCGTGGCCCACCTGGACGGCGAGCGCCTGGAGTTCTGCGCGGAGCGGGAAATCGTCCTGCGCTGTGGCAAGGCCAGCATCACCCTGACCCGTGCGGGCAAGGTGATCATCCGCGGCACCTACCTCTCCAGTCGCTCCAGCGGGGTCAACCGCATCAAGGGCGGTTCGGTGCAGATCAACTAGACAGGTAGTCGCGCGATGGAACTGCTCAACGCCAGCCAACTGCAAGTCGCCTATACCCTGGGCATGGCACCTGACGGCCGCGAATCCTTGGTCGTCGTGGCCAAGGGCACGTTCGATCTGCCGCTGGATGGCCGTGCCGCGACCCTTGCAGACATTCAGCAACCCTTGCTGATGGCTGACACCTTTCTCGGCGAGCCGGGCCTCAGCGCCCCATGCCAGGAAATGGACTTCGCCCCGTTCAAGCCATTCTGCGATGTGCTGGTGTGTGGCAAAGCCTATGCGCCGGGTGGACGGCCCGTGCCCCAGTTGACGGCAGGCCTTCGTGTCGGCCGGGTCAGCAAAGCCTTTTCGGTGCTGGGCCCACGGCAATGGCAGCCGGGATTGATGGGCCTGTCGCCCGGTGAACCCCTGGCTTTTACGGAGCAGGACATCACCTACGCCCAAGCCTTCGGTGGCTCCCGCACCCTCGCGAACATGCCGGAAATGCTTGATTGCCATCCGCAGAACCCGAGCGGTTGCGGTTGGTACCCAGGCGGCACCGATGACATCGACATAGTCGGCAGGCCAATGCCCAACACAGAGGAGCTGGGCAAGCCCATCGACTCGCCGTCCGGCGACTTCCACCCGATGGCCCTCGGTCCCATTGGCCGCAGTTGGCCACAACGCGCCCGTTTTGCAGGCACCTATGACGATGCATGGTTGGCTGACAGCTTTCCGTTCTTGCCAACGGATTTCGATAACCGTTACTTCCAGGCCGCGCCTATCGATCAGCAAACCGATTACTTGCGCGGCGGCGAAGAGGTGCTGTTGCTGAACCTGACCCCGCAGGAACGAACAAGTTTTCGCATTCCCCAGATGGACGTGCCGGTGACCTTTTTCCGCAAGGAAGGCCTTCATGAAACGGTGCCGGCGCTGATCGACACCCTGCTGATCGACACCGATGCCCGCCAGGTGCAGTTGACCTGGCGCATCGCCCGTCCGCTGCGGCGCAACATTTTTGAGATTGCCCAAGTGCTCGTCGGCACCATGCCCAAGGCCTGGTGGCGTGCTCGTGGACTCGGCAAGGATTACTACCCGTCGCTCGATGCCCTGGTCAAAGCCAAACGGGCTGCCGAGGACGCGCACTGATGGCCGCCCTGTGCATCATCGGCTCGGGGATGGTCAGTGCCGTCGGCCTAAGCGCTCCGGCGAGCTGCGCGGCAATTCGCTGTGCCATCGACCACTTCCAGGAAACCCGTTTCATCGACCGCGCCGGCGAGTGGATCATCGGCGCCAGCGTGCCGTTGGAACAACCCTGGCGCGGCCGCACGAAGCTGATCAAGATGGCCGCGCTCGCCATCGCCGAGGCGTTACAAAGCCTTCCTGGGATTTCGCCGGAAAAGATTCCGCTGTTGCTGGGCGTGGCTGAAGCCGAGCGTCCCGGGCGCCTGAACGGCCTCGACATGGCGCTCTTGCATGACATCGAGGCTGAGCTGGGCCTGCGTTTTCATCCCGACTCCATCATTATTCCGAGGGGCCGGGTCAGTGCGGCCGTGGCCCTGCTCAATGCGCGGACATTGATCTACCAGGACGGTCATCGCCACGTGCTGGTCGCTGGCGTCGATTCGCTGCTTTGCGGCCCTACCCTGGCCGCCTTCGAGCAACGCGAACGCTTGCTCACCAGCGAAAACTCCAATGGTTTCATCCCCGGCGAAGGCGCCGCAGCGGTGGTGCTGGCCGCTCCCATCGCCGCAGAAGCGCCGCAACTGACCTGCATCGGCCTGGGTTTCGGTGTGGAACCGGCCACGGTGGAATCCGAAGACCTGCCATTGCGTGCCGAAGGCCTGACCCAAGCCGTGCGCGTGGCATTGGGAGAAGCCGGCTGCGGGCTCGAACAGATGGATTACCGCCTGACGGACATTTCCGGCGAACAGTATTACTTCAAGGAGGCGTCGCTGGCCCTGAGCCGCAGCCTGCGGGTGCGCAAGGAATTCTTCCATCTCTGGCACCCGGCCGACTGCATCGGCGAGGTGGGCGCTGCCATCGGCCCGGCGATGCTTGCCGTGGCGCTGGCCGCCAGTCGCAAGGGTTATGGCGAAGGGCCGAACATCTTCTGCCACCTTGGCAACGACGCCGGCGAACGCGCCGCCGCGCTGCTCAGCTACCGGATCGTGAGGGCTGCCTGATGGCCAACGAAGTGTTTGCCAACAACATGGAGGTTTCCTGCAAGGCGGCGGACGGCAAATCCATCGCCTGTTTTCCAGACGTGTGCTTCACCCCGCCCCAGGCGCCGCCCACCCCGCTGGGCGTGCCCATTCCCTACCCCAACACGGGCATGGCCAAGGACACGACCAAAGGCACCCGAACGGTGAAGATCACTGGCAAGGAAGTGATGCTCAAGGACAAGAGCTACTTCAAGACCAGCTATGGCGACGAGGCTGGGAATGCGCCTAAAAAAGGCATTGTCACCAGCCGGAACAAGGGCAAGGTGTATTTCACCTCTTGGTCGATGGATGTGAAGTACGAGGGCAAGAACGTCGTCCGACACATGGACCTGACCACCCATAACCACGCATCCCAACCCGGCAATACAGTGCCTTGGCCTTATTCGGACAGAATGGAAATCGCCGAGGGCCTGGCGCAATGCGAGGGGGAAAGGAAACGGCTGAAAAAGGCATGCGACACCGATAAAAAAGTGGTCTGCCCGGATACCAAAACGCTGAAAGACGCACTCAAGACGCGTAATACCGCCAAGAAGAAAGCGGGCGATGGATTTTCGGACGATCCTGCGTACATGGCCGCCCATACCGGCGTTCTGAAGGAGTACTCCTCGTTGGCCAAGACCATCAACGCCGATCGTTGCCAAAAGGCCCTGCGCTGTTTTCTCGCCCCGTACAAGCCCAACAGATGTTGCCCGGGACAAACCGGAGATCACCTGATCGATTCGGCGTCCTTTACCGACGGCCCGGCCTTCGCGGGCCAGCCCAGGAACCAGCACCCGACAAAAGCAGGCTGGAGCAAATACGAAACCGACAAGGCGCCGGTCATGTGCGTGGAGGGCCCGAACCAGACCACTGCCACCCATGGCCAGATGCATACCCGGCGTGGAGTGGTTGCCCTGAGATCGGCCGACGCGAAAGGCGAATGGCCAAGGGCCAAGGCCACGAAGACAGGGGCCTTGGCGGCCAGGAAAACCTTTCCGGACTCCAAGTGTTCCCAGAAATGCCTGGAAGCCCAGTTGAACAACTACCACGACCAGGCGAAAAGCTCGGGCAAGGAGAAGCCGATCAATGCACGGGCCTCCATGACCAGTAACCAACACGAACGAGACAAAGCCATCAGCGAGATGTGCCCAAGCGATAACAATAGCGATAGCGGTCGCTAATCCTATTAGGAAACCAAAAGATGGACGCACTAGACCGACGATTCAGTGGACTCAGCATTGGCACCGGAGTCGTTCGATATTCGGATCTCAGCTACCTGATTACCACCAATGACCTTTCAATCAGCGAAGGCTACACGGGGTCGATTCTGTACACACTTGACCGTGGAACCTGGTATTCCGGCACAGTGCCTTGGCTTGCCTGTTCCGGAACGGTCTGCCACGTGCCGGCCGAGCGGTACCTGGCGCTCGGCACGGACGGCTCGGTGCGAGCCAGCGGTGGAGGCGCAGTCAAGGAAGAGCCGCCCATTGCCAATTGCGGAGTCGACCCGACAAAACGCGGCCCCCTTCGCGAAATCCGCGGCATCGCCAAAGGTCGCGCCTACGCCGTAGGCACCTGCCGCCAAGCCTACGTGCGCGACGGCGAAGATCAATGGCGATGCATCGACCAGAGCGCCCAGGTGGGCGACACCCCCATCACCGACACCAGCTTCGAATCCATCGATGGCTTCAGCGAGCAGGAAATCTATACCGTCGGGTGGGAAGGCGAAATCTGGAAATATGACGGTGCCGTCTTCACCCAGCAGAACAGCCCAACCAACCTGGCGCTCTATAAGGTGCGCTGCGCGCCGGACGGTTTTGCCTATGCTTGCGGCCAGCTCGGGACCTTGCTGCGTGGTCGCAATGATCAATGGGAAGTGATCGAGCACGACAGCACACGGGAAGATCTCTGGGGCATGGAATATTTCCAGGGCCAGCTGTATGTGTCTTCCACCCATTTCGTCTACCGACTGGAGGGCGACACGCTCAAGCCCGTCGATTTTGGCGATGACGCGCCGGGCACCTGTTACCACCTGAGCGCAGCCGACGGGATCATGTGGTCCATCGGGCCGAAGGACGTCATGGAGTTCGATGGTTCGAACTGGACGCGGTGCCTGCAAATTGACTGATCAGGCGAAATCTCCCTTCCGGATCAAAGGCCAATGACCACGCTGCCCGTTGTGCTCGACCTGCACGTTGAGGAAGCCGGTTTCCTGGCGGTCCTGCGCGACTACGCACTGCGCGCGCCCCACTACGACCTGGATGAACTGGGCGCATTGGAAGAGCGTATCGAAGCGCATCTCGATGGCCTGCGTATCGCCGGGGCAGCCGGCCTGGAAGCCCTTCTGGAGCAGCTCGGCCCGCACACCGTCGGCGAAATGTTCGCAAGCGTGGTGCTGGCCTTCGAGGCGGCCGATGCAAAGGCGCTGTCGCGGCTCAGCGAGCATTTGCGAAGCGCCGCGGAAACAGAGCGCGGTTATCTGATGGCCTTGGGCTGGCTTGACTGGGCGCGCATAGAGCCCTGGATCGACCGCATGCTTGCGGCACCCGAACCGCTTTTTCGCCGTCTCGGGCTGGCGGCGTGTGGCATGCACCGCCACGACCCCGGTGCCGTCCTGCTGGCCGGACTGTCCGATGTTGATCCCAGCGTACTTGCACGTGCCGCCCGCACCGCCGGCGAGCTGCGCCGGCATGACCTGTCACAGGCCTTGCAAGTCCACCGAACGCATATGCACCCTGCCACCCGCTTCTGGGCCAACTGGGCAACGGCGCAAATGGGTGATCAGCAAGCCCTCGAACCGCTGCGACTGTTCGCCGAGCAACCAGGCGAGTTTCAATACCGCGCGGCCTGCGTGCTGCTGGCCTGGCAGGCGCGCGAACCGAGCATCGCCTGGATACGCCAGTGGGTACAGGATCCCCGGCAGCGGCGCATCGGCATCCAGGCCCTTGGACTGTTGGGCGATCCGGTCAGCGTGCCGTGGTTGATCCAACACATGGCCGATGCGCCTTGTGCACGTGTCGCTGGCGAAGCCTTCAGCCTGATCACAGGAGCCGACCTGGCCCTGCTCGATCTGGAGCTACACGTCTTGCCGGATTTCGATGCGGGCCCGAACGATAACCCCGAAGATCCGCATGTCCTCATGGATCCCGATGAGAACCTGCCTTGGCCAAACCCTCAGTCTGTCGATGCCTGGTGGCAGGCCAATGGCGGAAATTTCCAAGTGGGGACTCGCTACATCTTGGGACTGGCCCAGAACGAATGCAGTTTTATGCAAGCGCTGGTCCGTGGCCAGCAACGTCAACGCATCGCCGCCGCCTGCGGTCTCGCGCGGTTCCGGCCGGGCGAGGCGGTGTTCCCAACCAGTGCGCCGGCCTGGCAACAAAAGCGGCTGTTGGAAATGACGGAAAGCCCAGATAACTGGCTTCGTTCGCATCTCATGAACCCAAGCGCCACATAAACTCAAAGCTTCGAATCGTGCTCGGAGCGCTTACATCACCGGCAATCTACGCATCTCTCCGCCCTCTCCCCGCAAACGCTCAAGATACGCTTCGGCATCCAGCAGTTGATAGGGAAAGTAGAGCCCAGGCGGGGTTGCAGGCTGGCCGTCCAACCCGAGCAGGCGCTCAAGGTTCATGGCGACGCAGAGACCAGTCAGCGGCGCAGTGCCTGCCGGGTGGACGACGGCATGACGGGTGCGCAGCGAGTTGCCTCGAAGATCCTCGCCAGCGAGTTCGATGATGATCTCGGTGGACATGGGTCGTCCTTGGCGCCTGCTGGAGCTCACCCCGATGCCAATGTTGAACTGGACATTCGGTGCACCCGTCGCAGCCGCCAGGCCGACGACGTCAATGGAAGAAAAACCCGTGGCTTCGATTGCCGTGCCGTCCAGCGCGTGGAAGCGCGCCTTGGCGTCCTCCCCTTCGCGCCAGACAAATGATCCGCCGCGCCTGGTCAGCGCGGCGGGGAGCATTTTGTTCAGGTGTTCGAAATCGCTGGCAACGGTCGGGCCGCCCGTGTCCTGCTCATCGACCAGCGCATTGATCCGGATATCGTCGATCCGGCCAAACTCACGGGCAACGCTGAACGTCGACACCGTCGTTGCGCCGACCATCCACTCATAACCGAGGACAATCGGCGATGCGCCTGGCGCATGCATGTACATGGCGATCTCCGGAGCGATCTCGAAAACGCCGGAAGATATGCTCAGGTGCGGCACCCCGCGCTGCTGCGCAAAGCGCAATCCAGCGAGAGCGTGGTCCATGTAGAAGACCACCACCGCGCTGACCGCGCGATCGCCGAGGCCCAGGTCGTCGGCACCGGCGTCGATCGCCACGGCCTGCGCCCCGCCCAGTTGCTCCGCGACCCGTTGGGCCTTCGCAAGGTCACGTCCGCCGATCAACAACGGTACATCTGGATGAGCGGCGCGCAGCGCCCGGGCAGTATGGTGGCCGATAGCGCCAGAACCGCCCATGAACAGGATAGGATCGAGTGACATCATCTGTCCTCCTTGCTTTTGGGGTTTAACCTACCTTTGGTAACTTAGCACAGCATCATCGGGCTACCTACCCCTGCATTGATACCGCGCGTCGTCGAGCCGATGCCGACCCCGCTTCAATCCCCGACCTGATTCTGTCAGTGTGTGTGGCGTGCGCCGCTTCGCCTCGTCACAGGATGTTTCCATGCGAAAGGATTACTTGGCTTTTTTCATCTCGCTGTTTCTATCGAGGCTGGCGGACCAGATCCTGTTGTTCATCGTGCCGCTGGTAGTGTTCCAGACCACCAACAGCGCTTCATGGGCCGGGTTGGCGTTCTTCGTCGAATCACTGCCGCGCTTTCTCGCTTTCCCAATGTGCGGCGCCCTGTGCGACAAGTATTCGCCGATCAGGATCCTGCATATCAGCCAGGTCTATCGGGCGCTGCTTTGTCTGTTGGCGATGGCGCTCTACGGCGTTTTTGGCGGCATCGCCTGGGTCGTGGTGCTTTCAGCCGTCTGTGGCGTGCTGACCACCCAAGGCATCATGGCCCGCGAAGTGCTGATGCCGTATGTCTTCCGGCATTACAGCTACACCAAGACCTTGTCCTATTCGCAAATTGCCGACCAGACCGGGCTGGTGCTCGGCCCATTGGTGGCGGCATTGTTGTTGGATATCTGGGCATGGCACTGGGTGGTGCTGTGGGTCGCCGCGCTGTTCCTGCTCGCCGACCTGGGCATGCGGGTATGGCAACGACTCAGCCGGGTAAGGCTGGAAGTATACGAGCAGCACCAGGACATCTGGCTACAGCCCCTGCGGATCGCCTTCGGGCATATCCGCAACCTGGCGGAACTGAAAAAGATCATCGCGCTGGCGGTGGGCGTCAACCTGATTGTCGGCGTCACCTTGGCCACTTCGGCCGCCATGGTGATCGGCGAGTACGGTGCCGGCAAGGACCACTACGCCGGCTTGCAGGCGGCTGGCGCCGCAACCACGATCTTTATCCTGTTGCTCCTCGCGCGAGTAACCCTGCCCCTGCGGGTCTTAGGGGGAATTGGCTATTCGATGATCGCTGCAGGCGGGGTGATCAGTGCCCTGAGTCCAAACCTGTCGGGCTATGTCCTGGGCTTCCTGTTGATCGTCGGTTTCGACAAGATGTTCAACGTCTACATGCGCACCATTCGCCAACGGGTCATTCCGCCCCAGGACTTCGGCAAGACCGTCGGGGTGATCACGTTGCTCAACAACCTGTCACAGCCACTGGCCGGTTTGCTGGTGGCGCTGCTGGCGGCGCCTTTGGGGACGCAACAGGTCATCCTGGTCCTGGCTGGGTTGACAGTCCTTCTGGGAGTGGCCGCCCTGTGGTGGTTTGCGAACGTGGACCGCTTCATACCTGCCGAGCAAGCAGGTCGAGCGTCCGCCGATCCGGCTCGCCCGAATAAAACCGATCGAGCGCCTGTTGATACAGGGGAGATCCCGACTGGGCGCTGATAAACAGCGTAAGACAGGAGCGAAACTTCAAATCATCGGGTGAGCCAAATATCCGCTCGGCGCTGGTCCCGCTGTGCTGCAGGACCGTCATCACGGTCTCCTCCAGTCGGGGTCCGAGCACATCGTGTTGCAGGTATGCGCGAGCCTCGGCAAGGCCGGAAATCCCGAAGAGGCTGGCCATTTCGGAACGACCGAGCCCTTGCAGTTGCGGAAAGATGAACCACATCCAGTGACTCGTCTTCCGCCCGGCGCGCAGTTCGTCCATGACGCGACTGAATACCGGACGCTGCGCCTCGACGAAGCGCGCCAGGTTGAAAGGGTCTTGCATGATCGATCCTCCCCCGTCGTTGAGCGCGCTGGCAAAGGGCGAACCGGCTGGCCGCCCCACAAAGTCGCCTCAAGCGCTCAGTTCCTGCTTCAGCCGCTTGAGCAGCGCCTTGGCCGCCGCTTCCGACGAGGCAGGGTTCTGGCCGGTGATCAGGTGACCATCCTCGACGACGTAACTGCCCCAGTCCGCGCCTTTGGAATATTCGCCGCCTTTGGCCTTGAGCATGTCCTCCACCAGGAACGGCACCACCTGCGTGAGGCCCACCGCCTCTTCCTCGGAGTTGGTGAAGCCGGTGACTTTCTTGCCTTTCACCACGGGCTGGCCATCGGGTGCGTTGACGTTCTTGAACACTCCCGGCGCGTGACAGACGGCGGCGATGGGTTTGTTCGCGACATAAAAGGCTTCGATAAGCGTCTTGGAGTCGGTGTCCTCGGCCAAGTCCCACAGGGGGCCATGGCCGCCCGGATAGAACACGGCATCGAAGTCATAGGGATCAACCTCGCCCAACGGCACCGTGCTTGCCAATGCGGCTTGAGCCTGGGTATCCGTGGCAAAGCGGCGCGTTGCGTCGGTCTGGGCACTCTCCTCGTCGCTCTTGGGGTCCAGTGGTGGCTGCCCGCCCTTTGGAGACGCAAGCGTGACCGTCGCCTTGGCGTCGACAAACACGTAGTACGGAGCGGCGAACTCTTCCAGCCAGAACCCCGTCTTCTTGCCGGTGTCGCCCAACTGATCGTGGGATGTAAGCACCATTAGGATCTTCATGTGAACTTGTCCTCCGAGCGGGAATGGGCGACGTGCGCTCGCCCTGCATTAGGGTTTGTACGAAAAGTCGCCGAGCGGCGATCAGGCAAGGCGAAAACAGGCGAGGAAGCGGAGTTGACTGGTTGTCAATGAGCATTCCGAGCCTGTTTTCAACGCAGCATGATCGTCGCGCAGGCACTTTTCGTACAAAGCCTAGTGTCAGAGGCTGCGCTGGTCCATACGTTCAAATGAGCGTAGCGAGCGTGAGAAAAATCATTCAGATGACGTTCTTCACGTTCTTCACGCTCTTGCCGAAATAGCCGCCAGGCGTAGCTCCCTTGAAGCGGCATAATCCGCCTGTCGTCCGAGTTGCCAACCCAGGTATCCCCACAACAACGCGCAGCACGCCCCCACCATCGCCGCCACGCCTGCACCTTGGCCGATCTGATCGAGCAGGCTCTTGGCCCAGCCACTCACGGCATCGCCGGCGCGATAGACCACGGTGTCGATGAAGTTCTTGGCTTTGTATTTGCTCTCGGCATCCAGGGGCGCAAATAACATTTCCCTGCCGGGCCGGACAAACGCGTACTCGCCGATTCGTCGCACGATCATCAAGGTTGCAAGCAGCGCAAAGCCCGGCGCCAGGGCGAGGCCCAGGAAACCGACGCACATGAGCAACGGCACGACCGCCAGCAAAGCACGCACGCCCAACCTCGGCGCGATACGACCGGTGATGAACAATTGGGACAGCAATGCGCCGGCCTGCACGATGATATCGAGGGTGCTGAAGATACGAACCTGCGATGCCCGGTCCGGGTAGTGCTCGGCTACCAGGCGCGCCTGCTCGAAATAGAGAAACGTGCTGACCGTCGCCAGCAGCACCACGAAGCCGGCGATTCCCACCAGATAAGGCGATCTGAACACCGCGACCATCCCGCTGAACGGATTGCCGGCCAGTGGCTGCCGCGGGTTTTGCGTGGGTGCTGCACCAGGTCGCCCCGCCCCGCCCTGTCCGCGCCAGCTCATCAAGGTCCGTTTCAACACCAGCGTGGCACCGAGCAACACAGCCGCGAGCAGCATCAAGCCTGACGCTCCCACCGCGTTGATCAACAGCGCGCTCAGCGCGGGCCCCAGCAGGCCGCCGACGCTGGCGCCGGCGGCGATGAATGCAAACAGGCGCTTGGCCTGCTCACTGTCGAACACATCCGCCATCAAGCTCCACGCCACCGAAACGACGAACAGGTTGTAAACCGATATCCAGACGTAAAACACCCGGGCGAGCCAGACACTGTCTGGAAGGAACTGGAAAAACTCGACGAACATCAGCAGATTGATGCCAAAGAAGCCATACACCCAATCGATCAGGCGCAGCCGCGGCACTCGGGAACTGAGCCAGGCGAATAACGGAACGGCTGCCAGCATCACCAGGAAAGTCGCGGTGAATAGCCATTGCAGGTTTTCCACGCCCGCCGCAATGCCCATCGACTCACGGATCGGGCGCAGCATGAAGTAACCGGTAAACAGGCAAAGAAACAGCAGGAAGCCACACAGCGCCGGACGCAGTTCACCGTCATGGGCGTTAAGGGCAAGGCTCAGCCGCTGTACGAACGTCATCGTACTCATGGGAACTCCAGAAAGAAGGCTACGGGACGGGCGCGAGGCCGATGCCCGCGCCCTGGATAGGATCAGCGATAGGTAACGCCGGTCAGGCGCTCGGAGGTCGCCCAGAGTCGTTCGGCATCCGCTTCGTTGGTCGCGGCCGGTGGCGTCTTGGCGAACCCCAGCGGACCGCGTTTTTCGTCATCGCCGGTCGGCCCGTAATAGGCGCCGCCAACGGCCTGCTCGGCAGTCGCCGCATACAAGGTGGGCAGCGCGCCTTGAGCCGCAGAGTGGTATGCATCGCGATCCTTCGCCCAGCGCTGGCCGAACTCGCTGTTGACGCCCGGGCCCCGGGCGATCAGTTCAGTGACGGCCACGCCAGGATGCGCGGCGATGCTGCGGATCCCCCACTTCTGTTCGTCACTGCGCCGTTGCAACGCGAACGACCACTGCAAGATGGCCAGTTTCGACTGGGCGTAGGCGGCATAAGGGTCGTATTTCTGCTCGGACTGCAGGTCGTCGAAATTCACTGCGCCGCGCGTGGCCGCGATGCTGGAAAGGCTCACCACCCGGGCATCGTCGCTTTGCCGCAGGAGCGGAACCAGCAGGCCGGTCAGCGCGAAATGTCCGAGGTAGTTGGTTGCCAGCTGAAGCTCGAAGCCATCGGCGGAGGTGCCTCGCTCAGGCGGCGCCATGATGGCTGCATTGTTGATCAACACGTCCAGGCGCGGCAGCCGCTGGTTGAGACGCTCGGCCAGGCCGCGCACCGAAGACAGGTTGGCCAGGTCCACGGACTCGAACTGCAACTTGGCGTCGGGTACGGCCTCGCGGATACGCTTGATGGCGTCCGCACCCCGCTCCGGGTTGCGCGCCGCGATGATGACCTCGGCCCCCGCCCGCGCAAGTGCCAGGGCGTCCTCATAGCCCATACCGCTGGTGCCGCCGGTTACCAGGGCAATCCGGCCCTTCTGTGAAGGCATGTCGTGGGTCGACCAGTCGGGTTTGGGCACCGCCCGGTCCGATGCTTCGGTGCTCATCGCACTGAGGAGTGCGACGCCGGCCGTCAACGTTCGGGTCCGCCTCATGAGCTGGCTGATGGTGTATAGAAAGCCGCCTGCGGGGGTGATTGCTCTGTTCCACATGATTTGAGTTCCTTGGTTGGATGGCAAACTGGTGCGACCGGGCTTACTGAATGGCGCAGGCGTCTGTCTGTTGAAGGAAGGTGACGTGACGAATCTGCCCGTGCGTGTCGACGTAAGTCATCGTTGCTTGCCCGACTTCGCATACGGTTGATTTCGGCTCATCGATACGAACCGCCTGCGCAATGTCCAGCGGCATACCGTATTCATAGGCCGGAGCCTGGGTCTGTTCCTTGGCAAACAGAGGCGAACCGCTCAACGTGATCACTGCCAGCAGGCTGGCGACCGAAAAGTTTTGAATATTCATGGTGTACTCCACTGTCCTGACCGGGATGGTGGTTGCACTCTAGGAGGGGGACGCTGACGTCAAGGTGACGGGTGACTGACAGGAACATGTCAAACGCGAGCGCGATGGCCAAGTGTGGGAGCGAGCTCGCTCGCGATGGTGGAGTTCCAGTTGAGGAAGATGTTGAATGTGCCGGCGTCTTCGCGAGCAAGCTCGCTCCCACAGGGGGTTGTGGCGGGCATGGGTTGCAGGTTCGCTGAAGAACCAGTGTGGGGGCGGGCTTGCTCGCGAAAGCGGTGGCTCTGTCACATCAATGCCGAATGTGCCGCCGCCATTGCGGGCAAGCCCGCTCCCACAGGGGGTTGTGGCGGGCATGGGTTGCAGGTTCGCTGGAGAACCAGTGTGGGAGCGGGCTTGCTCGCGAAAGCGGCGGTCCGGCCAGCGGAGACGCTGAGTTGATTAACGCGCTGGCTGGCTCGTCAGAGAGAACCCGAAGGTGTTGACCCCGTCCTTGCTATGGGCGAACACCCGCCCGCCGTGCATGGAGGCTACCGCCCGCACGATGGAAAGCCCCAGGCCATGATGTGCGTCACTCCTGGCCCTCGCGGCATCGGCTCGGTAGAAACGCTCGAACAGACGTTCCAGATGCACATTTTCAATGGGCTCACCGGCATTGGAGACGCTGACCTCGGCCTGCATGCCATGGCTGACCAGGCTCACCGTGATCGTGCTGGTCGGCACCGCGTATCGCGCCGCGTTCTGGATCAGATTGGCCAGGGATCGGTGGAACAGGCGTCGGTCAATACGCACCCGCATGTCGCCTTGGATCACCACGTTCAGCTGCTTGTCGTGCAAGACCGGTTCCAGGTATTCCACGGTCTTCGACGCCTCTTCGCAGAGCGACACGTCGCTGAGTTCAGTGGCCCGCTGCCCGCTTTCCGCACCCGCCAGGAACAGCATGTCATTGACGATGGTGCCCATCCGCTCCAGCTCTTCGAGGTTCGATTGCAGCAAGTCCTGAAGCTCATTCACGTCTCGTCCGTGGGCCAGCGCGACCTGGGTCTGGCCAATCAGGTTGGTCAAGGGCGTGCGCAGTTCATGGGCAACATTGGCGTTGAACCCTTCGAGCTGGCACCAGGCGGCTTCCTGGCGCGCCAGGGCACCGTTGAACGACACCGCCAGTTCCTGCAATTCCCCAGGCAGCGCCTCGGTGTCCAAGCGTTGTTTCGAATCCCCCGGCGGCAGGCTGTTGGCCTGGCGGCTCAAGCGCCGGACGGGTGCCAGGCCAAAACGCGCGATCCAATAGCCCAGCAGTGCGACCAGCACTACGCCTAGCGCCGACGTGAGGATCAATGTCTTGGTGAAATGATCCAGGGTCTTCATGAACGGCGTTGAGTCGAGCCCCACGATAAAACGCAACTCCGGGCGGCTGCCCATGGCGGCAATGGTCTCGACCAGCAGGACCATGGGGCGGTCCCGGCCAGGTATGGTGACGCTGGAAAATCCATCCGGGCGCGTCGACCAGTCCCGGCCATCCGGCATCGCACCGCCATAGCTGTACGTCGGATTGTCCACCAGGACCCAATAGCGCACGCGTTCGTCGGCGGGCGTCAGGCCGTCGAGCTTCTGCCGCAGCCCCACCCAGAATTCCGGAGAGTCATATTTCGCCAGCACCGGGTCGAGAACCGAGTGGCGCAGGGTCAGCTCGTTTTGCATCTGGTCTTCGAGCGATTGTTTCAAGGAACAGCGCAACAACGTCGCGCATACGGCGGTGATGAGCATGACCGCGAGGGCAAACATCAGGGCGAGCCGCTTGGAGATCGAGCTTTTCATCACAGCGCACCGACTTGCCTGTCACTTGCTTCGCGGCTCTCCAGCACATAACCCATCCCCCGGACGGTATGTAGCAATTTGCGCGGATACGGCGCATCAACCTTGGCGCGCACACGCTTGATCGCCACTTCGACCACGTTGGCGTCGCTGTCGAAATTCATGTCCCAGACCTGCTCGGCAATCATCAATTTGGAAAGAATCTCGCCCTGGTGCCGGGCCAGCAGGCTCAACAGACAGAACTCCTTGGCCGTCAGGTCCAACCGCAACCCGGCACGTGTGACCTTGCGAGCCTGCAGGTCGACCTCCAGGTCGTCGATGCGCAGGTGCGTGGGATCGACCGCGTCATCGGCGCGCCGCCGGATCAATGCCTGGACGCGCGCGACCAGTTCGGCAAAGGAAAAGGGCTTGGCCAGGTAGTCATCGGCGCCCTCTCGCAACCCCCGGACGCGATCGTCTACCGTGCCCCTTGCCGACAACATGATGACCGGGGTTTTCTTGCGCAGGCGCAGCCCCTGCAACACGCCGTAGCCGTCCTTGCCCGGCAACATGACATCCAGGATCACCACGTCGTATTCCATTTCCAACGCACAGTGCAGGCCATCGATGCCA
The DNA here is from genome assembly GCF_052112105.1 of Pseudomonas sp. BP11-1-1. NCBI lineage: Bacteria > Pseudomonadati > Pseudomonadota > Gammaproteobacteria > Pseudomonadales > Pseudomonadaceae > Pseudomonas > Pseudomonas sp. BP11-1-1. Next base: position 7,180 of record NZ_JAUTYU010000006.1, on the reverse strand, counting down.
TTCGTCGCGACATCGACAATGTAGCCGAGCTCGCTCAAGCCACGGTGAACATAGGAAGAGGTTTTTTCTTCGTCCTCGACAATGAGCAAGCGCATCAGGTATCTCCTCTCCGGAAGCGGGGCAACCTAAAGAGTCTAGACAGTGAAGGTGTCCGGAGACTGACCGCTGCCTGACATTCTTGTCAGAAATCGTTTCCGAGATGCCATACTGGCCGGCGGCTCTTGTCACCCGCTGCCTTGCTCCGTAGCCCTCACAAAAACAACTGGGAAATGCCATGCCAGACACACCCGGAAAGAACCCCGTGGCACTGATCAGCGGGGTTGGCAGCGAGATGGGAATCGGTATGGCGATTGCACGGAGGCTGGGCGCCGCCGGTGCCAGGCTGATCGTCACCGCCAGCAGCGCGCGCACTGCGCTACGTGTCGAAGAGCTACGGGGCGAAGGCTTTGAAGTCGAAGGACGGGCCCTTGACCTCACCGATGAACGACAAGTGCGTGAGTTCGGCCTGTGGGCCGAGTCAGTGTGGGGGCGCATCGATGTGCTGGTGAACAACGCGGGCATGGCCATGCAAGGCAGCCCGGAGTCGTTTGCCGAGGTGGCGACTTTGGACCTGGAAACGTGGAACCTGTCCCTGGCCCGAAACGTCACGACAGCGTTCCTACTGACCCGTGCCGTCCTGCCCGGCATGCAGACGCGCAATTACGGACGCATCGTCAATATCAGCTCCACCACTGGCACGCGGTGCAGCAACCCCGGCGAGGCCTCCTATAGCGCCGCGAAGGCGGCCATGGTCGGCATGAGCATGGGCCTGGCGCTGGAAGTGGCCCGCCAGGGAATCACGGTCAACTGCGTCGCGCCCGGCTGGATCGCTACCGGCTCGACCACCGCCGAAGAAGCCCATGCAGCGGGCTATACGCCAATGGGCCGGGCGGGACGCCCCGAAGAAGTCGCCGCCTTGGTGGCTTTCCTGGCATCCGCTGAGTCCAGCTACATCACCGGTGAGGTCATGGTGGTGGATGGCGGCAACTGTCTGGTGGAGAACAAGGCGCCCGGGCGCTGATTCACAAGCGAATCAGTGGCGCAATAGCCTGCGCAGCGGCACCCCGTCCTTGAGCACCGGGGATTTGATGACGATGTAACTGAAGTACTTGGAAATACCGATGTTCTTGTCCAGCAGCCCTTCGATCACTTCCTGATAATGCTGGATGCTGCATGTCATGAAACGCACCAGGTAATCGTAGCCACCGCTGATCAAATGGCACTCAAGTACCTCGTCGACCAGGCGAATGTTGGATTCAAACTTGGCGAAGTCTTCGCGTTTATGGTCGCTGAGGGTGATTTCGGTGAAGACCGTCACCGAATCGGTGATCTTGGCCAGGTTCAGGTGCGCTCTGTACCCGGAAATGTAGCCGGCCGACTCAAGGCGCTTGACCCGCTGCAGGCAAGGGCTGGAGGACAGCCCCACGGCATCGGCAAGGCTGACGTTGGTCATTCGACCGTCCTTCTGAAGTTCGACAAGGATACTGATATCAATTCGGTCTAGTTTGATTAAACCTTCCATCGGGTACCCCATTATTGCCGTTCAGTGACAGTGGTTTTAGCAAATTCAACGTCGCAAAGATAGCTGATGCTGGGCCACCAGATCCGCCATGCTGGTGATGTGGAAATCGGCGGATTGTTCTTCGGTGGGTTGTTCCGGGCCACGGCGGATCAGGCATAACCCCGCCGACTTCTGTAAGCGCTCGGAGGCCTTGGACACCTGCATGATGTGCTCAGGCTGGAGCATGTTCGCCAGCAACCAGGCTTCGTCTTCCAACGGATTGTTGGCCCGTGAATGCAGGTCCTCGGGGGGAATGCCCAAACGCTCGCAGAGGCTGTCACGGTCTTCGGCGTCACGGTCGCAGTACACCAGCAGTCGATAGAATTTGCGCAGGTACAACATGGCACCGGGTGCGTCTTCGAACAGCGACCAGGTACTGGCCGAACGGGCAAAACTCATGCCCTCCTCCCAGTTGGCCTTGAGCTCCAGGCGCTCGGCCAACTGACGGTGGGCAAAGCACAACAGGCCACTGAAACCCAGCTCGGAAAAACGCGGATAGAGCCCGCGCACCGCCGCGTCGAACTCTGCCAGCACCGCTTCCCTGGCAAGCGCGCCTGGGTGGCTTTCGAGCAAAGGTTGCAAGGCCGTCCAGATACCGGAGTCCCGATCGACCAGGACTTCGTCGCAATCAATCAGCAGCGCGCGATAATCAGTCAGGTGCATGTGTGTCGCCTCCCGTGATGCATCCATGTGCTCCAAAGGCCTTCGGTCGGCGCAGGCTCACTGGCTGCCGACCGGGACCTGGAATCAACTCAACACCCGTGACAACGCGGCTTCAAGTATGACCAGGGCTTCGTCGATCTGATTTTCTTCAGTGACCAGGGGCGCAAGGAAACGCAGCACATTCCGGTACACCCCGCATTTGATCACCAGCAATCCGCCTACCCTGGCCTGGTCGATCAGTTGTTGGGTGAGTTCGGCATCAGGACTGCGCGCTTCATCGTCCTTGATCAATTCGATGGCCAACATGAAACCGGTACCGCGCACGTCACCGATACGTGGGTAACGTGCCTGCAAGCGCAGCAGGCCTTGGCGCAAACGCTCAGCCAGTACCTTGCCGCGCTCGAGCAACCGGTCCTGCTCGTAGGTGTCGATCACCGCCAACGCGGCCGCACACGCCAGGGCGTTACCGCCATAGGTGCCACCCAGGCCACCGGGCAACGGCGCATCCATGATCTGCGCACGTCCCACGACGCCTGATATCGGCAAGCCGCCGGCGAGACTCTTGGCGACGGTCACCAGGTCCGGCTGGATCCCGGCGTGCTGGAAACCGAACCAGGTGCCGGTACGGCCGAAACCGGTCTGGATTTCGTCGAGAATGAGCACGATGCCCTGTTGCTCGGTCAGGCGGCGCAGCGCCTGGAGAAATTCCGGCGGCGCCGAAAGGAAGCCGCCATCACCCTGCACCGGCTCGATGATGATCGCCGCGACCCGATCCGGGGCGACTTGGGTCGCCAGCAATTCGTTAAGGGCCTGCAAGGCCATCTCGCTGGTGAAACCGCGATAGGCGTTCGGGTACGGCGTATGAAACACCTCCGGAGCGAGAGGCCCGAAGTTCTGCTTGTACGGTTGGCTCATGCCGGTCAGCGTCGTGCCGAGCAAGGTACGCCCATGAAATCCGCCACGGAACGCAATCACCGCTGGCCGATTGGTGTGGGCGCGAGCGATCTTCACCGCGTTCTCCACCGCCTCGGCGCCAGACGTGAACAGCGCCGCCTTGTAGGCGTCCTGGCCACCGACCAATGCGCACAGGCGTTTCACCAAGTCGAGATAGGGTTTGTAGGCCACCACCTGGAAACAAGCATGGCTGACCTTTTGCAATTGGGCTTGCACTGCGGCGACCACGTTCGGGTGATTGTGGCCGATGTTCAAGACGCCGATGCCGCCGACGAAGTCCAGATAACGCTTGCCGTCCACATCCCAGACCTCTGCGCCCTGAGCCCGGTCGATGACCAGCGGATGCGCGGTGACCAATCCCCTGGGCACGAATTGATCACGTTGACGAAGCAAGTTCGGGGTTTCTTCGACTTTACTGTTCATGGCATCTCCGGCAGTGAACCAGGCAACCGGGAAACGGCTGCGATGTGTCCCACAGGTTAAGCGTTCGACGCAATTGTCTAAGCCGAACTTGGCCCCTGGGAAATTCGGATCGACTGTTTTCACCCCGCTAAACAGCAGATTCCATCAGCCGGCTCCAGCCCCATGGAATCTGCCGATAAAAGCCTTCAACACCGCAGTGGCAGGCAGTTATGCCGGCGCTTTCGAAACATCCTGCTTTGCCACTCGGGCATGCTGGAGGTTCCCGATCCAGTGTGAGAAGTCATCCATGGCCCTGCTTTATAAAGCCGACCCGGTACGCGGTGAACAATGGAAACGTCTATTCGCCGAGCACGCTCCGGACATCGAATGGCGTGCCTGGCCCGACATCGGCGATCCGCGTGATATTCGCTACCTGGCCGCCTGGCAGGCGCCGGACGACCTCGAAACCCTGTTGCCGAACCTGGAGGTGTTGTTCGCGCTGTCGGCCGGGGTCGACCAGCTCGACCTCGACCAGTTGCCTGCTTCCCTGCCAGTGGTACGTCTACTTGACCCGGGCATCACCCAAGGCATGTGCGAATACGCCAGTTTCGCCGTCCTCGGGCTGCACCGGGATATGCTCCGCTATCGCCAGCAACAGTTGGCCCGGTGCTGGCAGGCTCATCTGCTGCAGCCGGCCGCCAAGCGCCGGGTCGGCGTGATGGGCCTCGGCACGCAGGCCCGGCAGATTCTCAGCACCTTGCAGACCTTTGGTTTTGCCTTGTCAGGCTGGGCGCGCAGCGAGCATCACATCGCCGGGGTGGACTGCTTTGCCGGTAGCGAACAGCTCCCGGCTTTTCTCGGCCAATGCGACATCGTGCTGTGCGTCTTGCCATTGACCGAGCAGACCAGAGGGATTCTCGATCGCCGGTTGTTCCAGCATCTGCCCAAGGGGGCCGCCCTGGTCAACATGGGTCGGGGCGGACACCTGGTGGAAGCGGATCTGCTTGAAGCGCTTGCCAGCGGCCAGCTCAGTGCGGCGGTGCTCGATGTGTTGCAACAGGAGCCAGCGGCGCCGGATCACCCTTTCTGGGAACACCCGCAAATCTGGCTGACGCCGCATATCGCGGCGATGACCCAACCTGAAAGTGCCTTTGGCGTATTGCTGGACAATATCCGTCGGCATCAACGCAATGAATCGATGCTCGGCAAGGTTGATCGCAAGCGCTGTTATTGATCTGGGTCTGCCTTTTTTTTCGACGCAAGATTGCTGGAATTTATTGCTGTGCGTGCTGCGGGTTTGAGCAATAACTGCGGCCACGGACGACGCCACTCATGCAATCTGCCGAATCACTGCCGGCCCCTTGCCAGGCCAATTGGCAGGTGAGATACACACACTTTCAGCGGCGAAATCCCACCGGTTTCGGCCCTGTCCACGGAGCTAAGTCATGCCTAACTCGCAACGCCCCGCGTATACCTTTCGCCCCATGACCGGCGCCGACCTGGAATCGGCCCACGCCTTGTCCGTGCAATTGAAATGGCCCCACCGCCTGGAAGACTGGGCCATGCTGCAACGCGTCTCGCAGGGTTTCGTCGCGCAGGACGACGGCCGCCTGATCGGTACCGCGTTCACCTGTGCGCAAGGTGACTACGCCACGATCGGCCTGGTGATCGTCAGTGACGAATACCAGGGCCAAGGCATAGGTCGCAGACTCATGGAGCTGGCACTCGAGGCATGCGGATCGAAAATCCCGATGCTCAACGCGACGCTGGCCGGCGCCCCACTTTATGCCAGCCAGGGCTTCGTTGATTTTGGGCATATCCAACAGCATCAGGGCCACGTACTTGTCCCCGCCGTTCCTGCCCTGTCAACTGACGAACGCTGCCGCGAATTGACCAACGCCGATCGACGCCAGCAAATCGAACTGGCCAACGCGGGCAGCGGCTTGGACAGGCGCGCCGTGCTCAACGATCTGTTCGACAGTACCGAGCACGCCATCGGTATCGAGCGCGATGGCCAGCTACGCGCCTTCGCCCTCCTGCGCTCTTTCGGTCGTGGTCGTTATGTCGGCCCGGTCGTCGCGGAAAATCCACAACAGGCCAAGCATTTGATCGCGGTGCTGTTAGCCCGGGCACCGGACGCTTTCCTGCGCATGGACATTCCGTCCGATTGCGGGCTGGGGCCCTGGCTTGAAGAAGCCGGACTGAAGCAAGTCGACACCGTCGCACAAATGGCCCGCGGTACCCCGCCGCAGGCCAGTGGCGGCATCCATCAGTTTGCCCTGGTGACCCAGGCCATCGGCTGACCTCCCCTTCATCGTTATTACCCTCGGAGACACCGCATCATGCTAGAGCCCACCGCAGTGCTGCTGGCCCACGCCGACGGCCGCCCGGCCTCAACCGCGTTCACTTCCGGTTCATTGGGCGCCAACGATCCTTTCGACCGGCGCATTGCCTATGTCGCGGCGGATGACATCGCTGCCGGCGTGGTCCACGCGAGTGGCGAGTTCAGCGTCGATGAATATCCCTACAGCGAAACGATCGTGGTGCACGCGGGACAGGTCACCCTGCGGAGCCAGGAACAGACGCTCCGGCTCAATCCGGGAGACAGCGCCGTGATTGCCCGTGGCACGTCGATCCGGATCGAGGCACAACCGGATTCTCTCTGGGCTTTCTGCGCCGATATCCAGCCTGCCGAAGTGGGCAATGTCGGGCTGATGTTCCTTGCGCCACAAACATTGCTCTCGCCCTCGACGCCTCCGAGTGAAGAGATCCTGCTGGGGCCGACACCGCAATGCCGTTCGAACAATCTGTTTATCGAAGAAGCGACGAACCTGCGCATCGGCATCTGGGACTCGACGCCCTACACCCGCCGGGCGAGGCCGCATGCGATGCATGAGCTGATGCATTTGACCGAGGGCAACATCGTTCTTCAACTGGCGGATGGCACGGAGTTGGCGGTGGGGACTGGGGATACGGTGTTTGTGCCCCGGGAGGCTCCTTGCGCCTGGAAGAGCGGGGTTTATGTGCGCAAGGTTTATGTTTGCAAGTAGCGTTTCCGCTCTTTGTCATGGGGGAGCGAGCCAGCTCGCGAAGGCGGCATGTCAGTCGATGAAGATGCTTCATGTACCGGCCTCTTCGCGAGCAAGCTCGCTCCCACAGGGGGCTGTGGTGTACATGATTTTTGTAGCTGCTGACGATCTAATGTGGGAGCGCGCTTGCTCGCGAAAGCGGTGGTTCAGCCAAATAAATCCTGGCTGATGCCCCGCTCTTGCTCTTGCTTTGGATCTTGCTCTTGCTCTTGCTTTGGATCTTGCTCTTGCTCTTGCTCTTGCTTTGGATCTTGATCTTGATCTCAGCGCCCCGTTAAACCACGCTGGCCGAACGCAGGTCTTGCGCAGTGGGCATCCCGGCATGGATGCCGGGATAGCCGCGCCGGGCCCAGAGTGTGTAAAAACCGATATAAACATCGTCGGCACGTAGTGCCGACAGGTGTTGGCCAACTGATAAAAACCTAAAGCGCTCCTGTACCTCCAAACGGCCCCTACAAGCGCTAGCAAGGCT
>NZ_JAUTYU010000005.1:0-433651 GCF_052112105.1 Pseudomonas sp. BP11-1-1 | reverse complement strand
ATGCGCGGCTTGGGCAGCAGCGCGGGGCGAAAGCACACGGTTTCCGAGTAGGGAATGGCTTGGAAGTGGGCGACGAAGCTGCGGTCGCGGGCCGCTTCGGTGCGCAGGCTGACGATCACCGCGCCGGTCCCGAAGGCCTTCGGCGCGCCGCCGCTGATGTCGAGGCGCTGCGCCGGGGCCAGGATGGCGCTGCTGGTGGTGCCGCTGAGGCGGGTCTGGTCGTTGAGGTAGAGCTCGTGGCGCAGGCGGGCGTAGAAGAAGCCGCTTTCGCTTTGCAGGTCCTCGTCCAGGGCGTAGCGCTCGCCCAGCACCGTGTAGGGTTCGCCGTAGTGATAGGCCTCGCCGTAGGTGCCCTTGGCGCCTCGGGTGTGGTCGACTTCGCCGTCCAGGAAGGCGTGGGCCTCGCGGTGATGGTAGGCGCGAAAGTTGATGCTTTGCTCGACCATCCGGTGGGCGGTCTGCAGGTTCCAGACGGCATCCTGGCCATCGGCGGACAAGCCCGACGGCGGGCGACACGGCAACGTGACGCCGCGCTGGTAGTGCCGCTGGTCGTCGTGAAATTCCACCACGTCGATGTTCAGGCGATCGTCGCTGGTGACGCGGTACCAGATGCCGACCTCGGCCAGCAGGCGATCGACGAAGGCCAGGTCGCTCTCGTCGTATTGCATGACCTGTTCGCGCCGGGGGTACTGGCGCACCAGGTTGAAATAGAACTCCTCGCCACGAAAATCGTGGCGCGTGCGCAGGATGTGCTCGACGATCTCGGGCACCGACTGCTGCTGGTAGATGCGAAACTGTTTGCCGCGCCCAAGCCGCGCGAAACGCGGTTGCAAGGTGATTTCATAGCGGGCTTCGTCGTTGGAGCCGGACAGGCGCTTGAAGCCTGAGATCACCCCATGAAAGGCGCGCAGCGGCTTGATCACCGGCGGCGTGAAACCCTTGGGCGTCGGCGGTGGCGGCACGGCGTACAGGTTGAAATAACCCCACCGGTTGAGCACGTCGGTGGCCGCCAGGTCGCGCTCGGTGCAGGTGAATTCGATGCGGTAGAGGTAGGGACGACTCAGGTGTTCCTCGCCAACGAACGCCAGGACGTCGAGGTGAGTGTCGACGCCGGAGATGCGCAGGGTGTGGCGGCTGTGGTCGAAGAAGGTCGGCATGGGCATGTTCATTCCGCGGGCTCCTTGACGACAGTCTCGGCGGCGTCCGCGCCATCGACGAAGCGCAGGGTAATTCCCTCCTCCTGGCAATAACCCAGGTGCACCCCGCGTGTGCGCAACTGCGCGGCCCGACGTTGCAGTAATTGTTGGCTCAGCACCGGCAGGATCTGTTCGTTGAGCAGGCTGTCGATGTTGCGCGCCCCGGTGTCGGGCAGCAGGCAAGCCGCAACCAAGGCCTCGTTCAGGGCGTCATCGATGTCACAGTCCAAGCCGTAGTGTCGCTGCAAACGCTTGGCCACCTGATCGAGCTTGATGGCGACGATGCACTGCAGGGCGTCGACGTGCAGCGGGCGATAGATGAGCGTCTGGAAGCGTGCCAGCAGGGCCGGCTGGAAGTGTTCGCGCAGGATCGGCCGCATGAGCTCATGCAGCGTGCTGTCCGGTGCGTCGGGTTGCCCCTGCAGACAGGCTTGCAGTGCGTCGCTGCCCAGGTTGGAGGTCATGAGGATGACGGTGTTGCGAAAGTCGATCTCGCGCCCTTCCCCGTCACGCATGAAACCGCGATCGAACACCTGGTAGAACAGGTTGAGCACGTCGTGGTGGGCTTTTTCCACCTCGTCGAGCAGCACGACGCTGTAAGGCCGTTGGCGCACGGCTTCGGTCAGCACACCACCCTGCCCATACCCCACGTAACCGGGCGGCGAGCCTTTGAGCTGGCTGACGGTGTGGGCTTCCTGATATTCGGAAAGGTTGAGCGTGATGAGCGCTTTTTCCCCGCCGAACAGGCTGTCGGCCAGGGCCAGGGCGGTTTCGGTCTTGCCGACGCCGCTGGTGCCCACCAACAGGAAGACGCCCAGGGGCCCCTTGTCATCGGTGAGCCCTGTCTTCGCCGCCCGCAGGCGCTGGGCCAGCGCATTGAGTGCCGGGGCTTGGCCGATGACACGCTCGGCCAATTGTTGTTCCAGCTCCAGCAGGTTGGTTTGTTCATCCTTGAGCAGGCTGCCCAGGGGCACACCGGTCCAATCAGCGATGACTTCAGCCACGCTGCGGGCATCGACGTCGAGGAACAACAAGGGTTGCTTGCCCTGGATTGCAGCCAGTTGCCGCTGCAAGCGCGCGCACTCAGCCCGTTGCATGGGCTCGGCCTCGCGAGCGTCGAGCAACTGTTGGGACAACTTAAGCACTTGGCTGTATTGGCGCTCCAGCTCGACCCGAGCGTGTTCCAACTCGGCGTGTTGCGCAGCGATTTGCATCAGCCGTTCGGTGTCGACGCTACCGCCCAGGCCTTGGTCCGCGTCCAGGGCCTGGCGCTCCAGTTCGAGGGCGACTTGTCGCGCCTTGATCCGGACCAGCGCCTGGGGTTCGCAATCGACACTCATGCGCACCCGTGCGCTGGCAGTGTCCAGCAGGTCGACGGCTTTGTCCGGCAACTGGCGCCCCGTGAGGTAGCGCCGCGACAGGCTGACGGCAGCCTGCACCGCCGCATCCTGGATGTGCACACCGTGGTGGCTGGCATACCGGGCCTTGAGCCCGCGCAACATCAGGCAGGCATTGGCGTCATCCGGCTCGTCGACCTTGACCTGCTGGAAGCGTCGCTCCAATGCCGCATCCCGTTCGAAGTATTGTTTGTATTCACTCCAGGTGGTGGCGGCGATGGTGCGTAACTCGCCACGGGCCAAGGCGGGCTTGAGCAGGTTTGCCGCATCCGCGCCCCCCGCCTGGTTGCCGGCGCCGATCAGCGTATGGGCCTCATCGATAAACAGCAGGATCGGGGTTTCAGAGTGCTGCACCGCATTGATCACGCTCTTGAGGCGCTGTTCGAATTCACCTTTGACCCCGGCGCCGGCCTGCAACAAGCCCAAGTCCAGCGCCCGCACGCTGACCGACTTGAGGCTGTCAGGCACGTCGCCTTGGGCGATGCGCAGCGCCAGCCCTTCGACCAGCGCGGTTTTGCCCACGCCCGGCTCGCCGACCAGGATCGGATTGTTCTTGCGTCGGCGACTCAAGATGTCGATGACCTGGCGTATTTCATCGTCGCGACCGAACACCGGATCGATCTGCCCTTCCCCGGCCCGGGCAGTGAGGTCCTGGGTGAATCTGTCCAACAGCGCCCGCCGTGCATCGGGCATCGCGGTTGCGCCGGCGGCAGACTCGCTCAGCATCCCCTCCGTCCCGCCGACGACGAGCGCTTGCGCATCGGGACGCTCTTCGGAGATGTGATCCAGCAACCCGGACAACCGCTGCAACTGCGGCTCGCCAAGGCTGAGCAAGGGCCAGGCCGCTTCGCAGGCCAGCAGGCCGGGCGCGTCCATCAACGCCCCCAGCAGATGGGCGGAACGCAGCCGCTCGTTGTCATCATCCAGCGAGGCGCGCAGCCAGGCATTCTTGATCAACTGTTGCAACGGCTCCGACAGCTGCGGCTTGGCCTGGACGCTGCGCGGCAGGTTATCGAGGTGGCTGAGCAAGCCACACCAAAGCGCCTCCAGGTCCAATTCATGACGGCGCGCGATGACGGTCAGGTCGCCCTCGCCCTGCCCCAGCAGCTTGAGCAGCCAATGCTCGATGGTGATGTGCGCATGGGCCCGGCTCTGGCACAGCGACGCCGCGTCGCTCAGGGCTTGGGCGCAATAGGGATTCAGACGGCGAAGCAGACGCGTGGGGCTCTGTACCATGGGTGGCATCCTTGTGCGGGTTTCGGTTGTGATCGGGCAAGCGATGGGCGAAAAACGGATGTGCTTGGCTGAGCGCCCGCGAACGGACGCTCAACCCAGCACACCGGAAATCGACAGGCGCAGGCGGCCTGTCGATGCCCGCGCGTCAGGCGCTTTGGCGCTCGCTCCAGGAATCGGAGTGGATGATGTTGCCGTCCTTGTAGGTCCAGGTGACCTTCTCGTAGCGCAACTCAATCTGTTCCAGGTGGTTGTGTTTCTCCTTGGTCGGGTCCTTGACGTCGTGCATTTTTGGCGCGACCTTCACCACCTTGACGTTCTCCAGCTTGGTGATGAAATACTCGACTTCCTGCCCGGCATCATCGATGCGGTACCACTTGAACTCGGCGCTCTTGAGGGTCTGGCCGGTGGTCACGGCCTTGTAGAGGTAGGGACTGGAAGCGTCGATTTCCTTGGAAAACAGGAACGGCGTGTGAACCCGCGCGCCCGTCAGCTTGCCGGTGCTGTTGTCGGTCGGGATGTACAGGCTGTGGTCCTGGGCGATGACTTCAATGCTGCCCTCGCGCTTTTGCACATCCACCGAACCCTTGATCTCTGCGCCGCCGTCATCTTGCAGCCAGAGGTAAACGGGAATTGCCATGTGAAGCTCCTTTTCATAGATCGTCGCGGGATGCGACGGGGGGTGACTGTCCGGCCCTGTCGTGGGGAATACGCAAGCGCCCACCTCAGGTACCAGACGGATATCGACGCGACGGTTGGCTGCGCGCCCCGCCTCGGTATCATTGCCGGCAATCGGTTGGCTGGCGCCGAACCCCTGCACGGCAAAACAGCTGTCGGGAATACCGCCCACCTGCAGCATCCATTCATGCACGGCGGCAGCACGTTCGCGGGACAACCGCAGGTTCTGCGCGGCATCGCCCGTGGCATCGGTGTGCCCAGCGATGACGATCAACCAGCCGGGCTGGGCCTTGATCCCGACCAGCGCATTGACCAGCACCTTGGTGGAGTCAGGCTTGAGCCGCGCGCTGCCCGGACTGAACAGCGACAAACTGTCCAGTCTCACCGGCTGGGAAGCTGGCAAAGTCATGGACCCGGACGACACCCGGCGATGGGAAAGAACCGCCAGCAACGGCTCACGCAGAGGGGCACCGCGATACAGCCCCAGGCCCAACGACAGGGGCTCGCCATGTCGGTGATAAGTGTCCAGGCGATGCGCGGCTTCACCGAGGATGGCCTCGGCTTCCTGTCGCCGGGGGGAGGTTCGTTGCAGTTGCGACTCGACCGCCAGGAGCGGCGCATAACGACGCAGGTCATCAGTCACTTGACGCACCAGCAAGGTGTTCTGCCATGCCGAATTGACCAGGGCGACCGCGCCAGCGATTCCGAACATCCACATCGCAAGGATGCTGGCGTGCTGTCGAGACGTACGCTGGGCACGCATTGGAATCAGGCTCAGCACAGGATCCGGAAACGGCAACACCGCCTTCGTGATGGCTCGCCTGGGGTCGACCAGCGCCACCTTGTCGCGTAGCCGCTGCGCCCAGAGATTCCCTTCCACACCCCCAGTCGATGCGGGTACCGGCCTGATGACCCAGCACACCGCCGAGCCTCGATCAGCCCCGACGGCACGTGCATTGAAGTGCGGCAGCACACTCTCGTGCAGCCATTGCACTGCGTTGTTCAACTGCACGCCGACCTGCATCCGCATCGCCCGCAAGGCTGAGTCGGTGGGCTGCCGGAGCCAATCGGCCAGGTCGACGCTGGCTCCGGCATCAAGAACGCGAAGACTCGGCTGGCCACCCGTCCAACAGAACCACGGAGCCTCGCCCCGCGGTGCATGGAAATAGCTCACCATCGTCAGCGGCATTGACGCCCCCTGACCCGCCAGCGTGACTTGATGACGAAACGTCCGTATCCGCCCCGCCAGTTCAGCTTCATCGCTGTGTGCCGCGGGGTTGATGATGAACATGACGCTGAGCTGAGCGCCCCATCCCGGACGCAACGCCAGGATGCTCTCGGTCACATTGGGGAGCTGATCGAGCGCTGGTACACGTACATAGCAACCTTGATGGGTCACCCGTACGACCAACTCCAGTTCGGGGATACTGCCGAACAAACCGTCCAGGCCATCGCCGCAGACCAGCACCACAGGCCGACGAAACGAGGCTGGGGGCACGGACACGTTGGCGGCGAGTTTCACCGATTCACGCAAACGCGCGACACGCCGGTTGGCCACGACCCAACCCACCGCCGTGACACTCACCATGCCCAGCATGACGACCACGCGTATCCATGTGGCAAGCGGGAGCATGAGCAGCAATGCCAGGACAAGGATCCCGGCCCATAGCCAAAGGACTCGTTGCAACTGGATTGTCATAAGGCGCCTCACGCCTGGCCGGGCATGAGGGAAGCAACCACGCCGGTCAGCCAGCGGTCCATCGTCCACCAGACGCCGGCGAGCAGTAGCGCCACCGCCATGCCGTGCATCCAGGGGGATCGGTACCGGGCCAGGCGACCGCCCTTTCGGGTCACCAGGTTTGCGCTGATTTTCAGCGAGGTGACCCGTGCTTCGAGGGCCTCCAATACTTGCTCGCGCCCAGGGTCGGCAAGGTCCGCGTAACGACCTTTGAAACCCAGCATCAGGACTCGATGAAACACCGTCAGCACCCGCGGATCCGGTGACAATTCGCACAACACCAGACGAATCTCCTCGTAGAGGGACTCACCGGCCTGATGCCGGTTGAACAACTTGGCCTGCAGCGGTTCACAGGTCCATTCAGTCCGTACCTCGCCCTTGGTACAGAGGAGCACCGCCTCATCCAGCAGTGCGCATTGGGCGTGGTTGATGTGCTCGATGTCGCGCGGGTCCATGGCGATCTGTTCAAGCTGCTCCCGGACCTGCTCGACCTGGTCCAGGCAGAGTTGTTGCAGGGCCTTGGTGTCTGGCACCGACAGGCCCTGGCGTAGCTGGACCACCAGCAGATAGCTGTCCTGGAGCAAGGCGTCGATATCCGTCGTCAGTGCGCCTGGTTTTTTCGAGAAATTCAGAGTCATGTGCGTAGCACCGCAAACAGTTCAAGTTGGACTTGCGACAAGGTGCTGGGCACGTAGCAAGCGAAAGTCCCCGAAGTCAGCATGGCTTGCCCCTTGGGATGGCCAAGGTCGAGGGCGAAGTATTGGTTTTCCAGGCGCAGCGGGATGGCCGCCGGCACATGGTTGAGGGGTTTCAGCGGGACGCCATCGAGCGCCGCGTTGATCAGTTCGTCGACATCCGCTGGCGCGCCGATTTTGCATAGGCGAGGAAACTGATCCTGAAGCTGTGCCGCAGGTAACTGGCAGCGCACCGACAGGTAGAAGTCAGCCCCGTCGGGCTCACGAAGCCGAGCATCGTTGAGCGTCACTTGCCAGCGATTGGCGCTGTGCTCCAGCGCCAGGGCGATGACGCGCGACGGCAGGCTCGCTTCCAACAACGTAGCGATACAGCGCATCAGCGGCGGGAACACCGTTTCCAGGTGTTCATGGCGATAGGCTGGAATCTTGTCGATGTCGTGTTCCAGCGAAAACGTCAGCAGGCTGCCGGCCAGCTTGGCCAGTTCCAGGTAGACCTGCTCGGGGTGGCGTTGCGGATATGCCTTGAGATCGGCCAGTATCGGCTGGTAGGTGTTCAAGGCATTGAGCAACCAGAACAACGACACATCGGCGACGGCGAAATCGGCCATGCGCTGGTTGCTTTCCCGACGCATGCCCATGAGGCGCTGTCGCTTGGCGGACAACTGCGTCAACAGATTGTCCAGCTGGACCAGGAGCCCCGGATGCGCGGCAAAACTGAGCAGCGGCGGCACATAGGTCGGATCAAGACTCCACCTGCCCTGCCCTTCACGCACCAGGCGCGCGATGGGACAGGTCAGGTAGTCGCCGTTGTCGTCCGTATCCAGGCGCAGCGTCAGCGCATGTTCCAGCACGGCGATCGACTGGACTTCGTCTGCATACAGATCCTGGACCGGTCGCCAGTCCTGGCGATAGCGGGTTGGCCGGTCAGCCCGGCCCTCCTGCATCAGGCAGTTGTTGCCGTTGGCCTGTTCCAAGGGCAAGGCCAGCAGCACGAGCGCCTGCCCGGCGTCGTCGCTCATTAACCGCGACAACTCCAGCCCCGGCGGCAGGCGATCCACCCGTTCACTGTCGAGCAGGCTGCCGTCGGGCATGCGCACGCTCAGGCGGGTAGCCTTGAGCTTGCCCAGGCGCAATGCATCGGTGTCGAACTCAACAGCCTTCACGCCCCAAGGGTGGGCCAAGGCCAGGCTGGCGAGCTGCTCGTTGACCCACGCTTCCCAGCGCGCTTGTTGCTGAAACTGTTGCGCAGACAATAGGGTGCCGGACGTCCACAAGGGACGATCGATTTTCATGGCGTCGTTTCCTCGGGATTAAGTCAGGCTTTCGCCTTGGGCATTTGCGAAACCAGCGACAGGTTGACGTCCATGCCCTCCACCTGAAAGTGCGGCACGGCGTACAACTTGACCCGGAAGAAACCGGGGTTGTCCTCGATGTCTTCCACCGTCACCTTGGCATCACGCAGGGGGTGCGAGGCCTGCAGGGCATCGCCGGGATCGGTCATTTCGGTCACCAGCCCGCCGATCCATTTATTGAGTTCCAACTCCAGCAAGCGACGGTCCTTGGTGGTCCCGATGTTTTCGCGCTGGATCAATTTCAGGTAATGGGCAATGCGCGAGAGCAAGAAGATATAAGGCAGGCGCGCATTGATGCGGCTGTTGGCGGTGGCATCCGGCGTGTCGTACAACGCAGGCTTCTGGGCTGAACTGGCGGAGAAGAAACAGGCGTAGTCGCGGTTCTTGTAATACGACAGGGGAATGAAGCCGAGATTGGCGAATTCGAACTCGCGGGTTTCCGGGATCATCACCTCCGAAGGAATCTTGACCTGGTTGCCGGTACCCAGGTCATACAAGTGGATCGGCAGGTCCGTGACCGCGCCCCCCGACTGAGGCCCACGAATCTGCACGCACCAACCATTGGCGATAAAGCTCTTGACCATGTTGGCGGCAAACGCGAAGGACGCGTTGGTCCACAAATACTTGTCGTGATCAGGGCCCTTGACGCTTTCGACGTAGTTGAAGCTGCGCACGGGAATCGTATCCGGCCCATAGGGCAGGCGCCCCAGGACCCGCGGCATGGTCAGGCCGACGTAACGCGCATCGTCACTGTCACGGAAGGCCTTCCACTTGATGTACTCGGCTCGATCGAAGTAATTGCCGATGTCCTTGATGGCGGCCACCTCCTCCATGGATTGCTTGCCAAAGAATGCCGGCCCCACCGAACCGATAAAGGGCATGTGCGCCGCCGCGGCCACTTTCGAAATATTGCGCAGCAAGGCAATGTCCTGCGGGCTGCGATCGAATTCGTAATTGGAAATGGCGGCCGCGATTGGCTCCCCGCCTGGCGTGTCGTATTCGCGGGTGTAGGTGTGCAGGTACAAACCGCTCTGGGCGATTTCGGGGGCGTCTTCAAAATCCCGCACCAGGTCAGTCTTGCTGATATCCAGCAATTCGATGCGCACGTTCTGGCGAAAATCCGTCTGGTCGATCAAGGACTTGACGCCGCGCCAGGTTGATTCGACGCGTTGGAAGTCCGGGTGATGCATGACCGCATCGAGTTGACGACTGATCTGCGTGTCCAGCGAAGCGATATGCTCGTCGAGGAGCACTTTGTCCAATCGCTCCACTTTTTGCGGTGATTCCTTGAGCAACTTCAGGAACACACTGACAGCGGCAGTGACCCGTTCATCAACCGATGCCTCGGACAACGCCTCGGCGTGCTGGAAAGTTTCGATACTTCCCAGCTCAGCGACAGGGTTCAAATTTATCTTGCTGAACAGCGCCGCATAAACGCCCTTATCTTCAGCCAACACTGTAGCGCCGCGCGATTGCACGTTAGAACTTTCAGTAGACATATATAGTTACTCTTATGGCCTGCCGGCGAAATGAATTAGCGGACTTCTTTTGGCGCCAATGCCGCCAGTTCAGTTCGGAGTTCATCACTGAGGGCATCATCCTGGAGGATGCGCTCCAATTCGTGACGGAAGGTCATGTTGTCCAGCAAGTTCGACTTCAGGTCGCGCAACAGGTTGCGCATGGCCAACAGCGCCCGTAACTGCGGAATCTGGCGGGCCACCTGCTCCGGCTCAAAATCCTTCATCCGTTGAAAACTCAGTTCAACGGACATATCCGCCCCTTCATCCGTCAGCGTGTTGCGCGCAGCGAATGCCAGGCGGGGGGAGAATTCCTCAAGGACGTTGTCGACGTTGTGTTTATCGATATTGACCTTGCCCCTTTCCGATAACGGGCGCTGCTCCTTGCCGTTACTGTAGTCCCCCATCACCATCAGCTTCAGCGGCAATTCAACTTTTTTCTGTGCGCCCCCGGTGTGTAGATCGAGTTTGATATTGACCCTGCTTTTGGGCACTTCATTTTGAAAACTGTACGATGCCATACTTGCTCCTTTGAAATGTTGGCAGGCAATGATTGAACATCTTCGTTGCTCTTCACCCTGCATCCCGCATCCTGCATTCACGCTTTTCGCTGTCTTAATGTAGCGACGAAATACAACGCCGGATAGCTTAAATCCACCCCTTTGAACAAAAAGGAATAGGCTCACAAAAAGGCGGACGGGGCCCTACAGAAAAAACTTACAAAAAACGCGAAATGAACGCGAAATGAACGCGCAATACTCCAACAAACAACTTATGTAGGAAAAGAATTACAGACGCGAGATTAGGAACAACGCGACTTTAAACATTCTTCGAGGTCTCCATTTTGAAAGACCGATCACAAAGGCCCAGGCTTTTGTCGCCCAAATGATCTATACCTTTCATAGACACGCAGTCAGGCCGACGTAACAGATGACGTGTCCGGACGAAACGAACGCGGCGAACCACTTTTGGGTGTGCTGCATCACATAACATAGGCCTGAAGCACCTGTTTACGGCGCCGCCCCGTAGAATGGGCACATTATTTTTCAATGCCTGAAGTCCCCATCATGACCCCAAGCAAGCGCGTTTCGAATCTGCCCATCAAAGCGCTATGCGGGCTTTGTCTATTGATGCCGCTGTTGGTCATGACTCATGCGGGCGGTGAGCCGTTGGAGCTGGAGCTGCATATCCCCGATGCGCCTCCGCTGACATTCGTCGACGACCCCAGGGGCCACGGGATTGCTGGCGATGTTGCCGTGGCGGCCATGGCCAAGGCCGGCTACGCGGTCAAAATCCATGTATTGCCTTGGGCCCGGGCGCAAAAGCACGTCAGCGAGGAACATGACTACCTGATCACCCCTCTCTCGCGCATTCCCACGCGTGAGGATCGTTTTACCTGGATCGCTTCGATCATGCCCATGGAGCGCGCCTTCTTCAGCCTTGACCGGCGAGTGAACAGCTTCGCCCAAGCGAGAGAAACCTACCGTAAGATCGGGGTCGGCCTCGGCAGCGCTCAAGAGGATATCCTGCGTGCCGAGGGCTTCAGCGATGAGCAAATCTACCCCCTGGCCATTGGCGACAACCCCGCCCAACTGCTGCTGATGGGGCGTATCGATGCCTGGTTCAACGGTGTTCCCGAGAGCCGCTATATCTGGCCGAAAGTGTCCAAGCGCAAATTGCTGATGAGTTCGGTTGGCAGCAGCGCCGAGCTTTACCTCGCCTGTTCACGGCAGTGCTCGCCCAAAATCGTCGAAGACTTGCGGGGGGCCGTGGAGGCCCTTCGCAAAGAAGGCGAAATCAAGCGAATCCATGACATTTACTTGCAGTGACAAATGACAAGGCCAACCTGACGAGACATCAGCCAAATTGATAGCCTACTAACGAAAGCCCCGGACTAGAGGGCTCATCGATGGCTTATATCATTCCGAATGATAGTTACCTTTGTTTCATTCGATTCGTTCCTCTGCGCCTCGACACGCATCATCCGCCCATCTCAATACACTTGGCGGATGCTATCCATGGAACATTCACTTTCTAAATTGCGCTTTCCCCTCGCACTGTTAGCGGTGCTGGTGATCAGCGCTTGCGGCAAGCCCCCCGAAACGGCAGCTTCCATGCCGGCGGCCAAAGTCAGTGTGGCCAAGGTACTGGAGCAGCCCGTCAACGAATGGGATGAGTTCACCGGGCGCCTCGAAGCACCGGAAACCGTCGAGATTCGCCCACGTGTCTCGGGGCAGATCGATGAAGTCGCCTTCACCGAAGGCGCGCTGGTCAAGAAAGGCGACCTGCTGTTCCAGATCGATCCTCGCCCCTTCCAGGCTGAAGTGCGTCGTCTCGAAGCCCAACTGGCCCAGGCCCGCGCCACCGCGACTCGCAGCGAGAACGAAGCCCAGCGTGGCGAACGCCTGCGCTTGAGCAATGCGATTTCCGCTGAATTGGCGGATTCGCGCACCACCGCCGCCCAGGAAGCCCGCGCTGCCGTGGCGGGCATCCAGGCGCAGTTGGACCTGGCCAAGCTGAACCTGAGCTTTACCCGGGTCACCTCGCCCATCAACGGTCGTGTCAGCCGGGCGGAAATCACCGCTGGCAACCTGGTGACCGCCGATGTCACGCCGCTGACCAGCGTGGTGTCCACCGACAAGGTCTACGCCTATTTCGACGCCGACGAACGCGTGTTCCTCAAGTACACCCAACTCGCCCGCCAGGGCCAGCGCGGCCAGGCCACGCCGGTCTACATGGGCCTGTCCAACGAAGAGGGCAACCCGCACCTGGGCCAGATGAACTTCGTCGACAACCAGGTCAACCCGCAAACCGGCACCATCCGTGGTCGCGCGGTGTTCGACAACAAGGACGGCGCCTACACCCCTGGCCTCTACGCTCGGTTGAAACTGGTGGGCAGCGGCACCTACTCCGCCGTGCTGATCAACGACGAAGCCGTGGGCACCGACTTGGGCAAGAAATTCGTCCTGGTGATGGACGCCGAGAACAAGCCTGCCTACCGCGCCGTCGAGCTGGGTCCGAAGATCGAAGGCCTGCGCATCGTTCGCAACGGCTTGAACAAGGACGACACCATCATCGTCAAGGGGCTGCAACGGGCCCGTCCGGGTTCGCCGGTCACGCCTGAAACCGTGCCGATGGCCAGCGAGCAAACCCTCGCCGCCCTGGCACAACAACGTAAAGCGCTCGAAGCCAGCAACCTGCCACAAGTCGCGCCGTCCAAGGCAGCGTCCAGCTCGGCAGGCAAACTGGCCTCTGCGTCCCCACGCGGTTAAGGGACTGAATCCAAGATGAAATTTTCCCAGTTCTTCATTTCGCGGCCGATCTTCGCAGCGGTGCTCTCGCTGTTGATCCTGATCGCCGGCGCCATTTCGCTGTTCCAGTTGCCGATCAGCGAATACCCGGAAGTCGTGCCGCCGACCGTGGTCGTGCGCGCCAACTTCCCGGGCGCCAACCCCAAGGTCATCGGCGAAACCGTTGCCGCGCCCCTGGAACAAGCCATCACCGGCGTCGAGAACATGCTGTACATGTCCTCGCAGTCGACTGCTGACGGCAAGATCACCCTGACCATCACCTTTGCCCTGGGCACCGACCTGGACAACGCCCAGGTGCAAGTGCAGAACCGCGTCACCCGCACCGAGCCCAAGTTGCCGGAGGAAGTGACCCGCATCGGTATCACGGTGGACAAGGCATCGCCCGACCTGACCATGGTCGTGCACTTGACCTCGCCGGACAAACGCTACGACATGCTCTACCTGTCCAACTACGCCTTGCTCAATATCAAGGATGAGCTGGCGCGCCTGGGTGGCGTGGGTGATGTGCAGCTGTTCGGCATGGGCGATTACTCCCTGCGGGTCTGGCTTGATCCGAACAAGACCGCTTCGCGCAACCTGACCGCCACCGACGTGGTCACGGCGATCCGCGAGCAGAACCGCCAGGTTGCCGCCGGTGCCCTGGGTGCGCCGCCAGCCCCTAACGCCACGGCGTTCCAGCTGTCGGTCAACACCCAGGGTCGCCTGGTAAACGAAGAAGAGTTCGAGAACATCATCATTCGTTCCGGCGCCAACGGTGAGATCACCCGCCTGAAGGACATCGCACGGGTAGAGCTGGGCTCCAGCCAATACGCCCTGCGCTCGCTGCTCGATAATCAGCCGGCAGTGGCAATCCCGATCTTCCAGCGTCCAGGCTCCAACGCCATCCAGATTTCCAACGATGTGCGCGCGAAAATGGACGAGCTGAAGAAAGGCTTCCCGGCCGGCATGGACTACAGCATCGTCTATGACCCGACGATCTTCGTTCGTGGCTCCATCGAAGCGGTGGTCCACACCCTGTTCGAAGCGCTGATCCTCGTGGTGCTGGTGGTCATCCTGTTCCTGCAGACCTGGCGCGCCTCGATCATCCCGCTGGTCGCCGTACCGGTGTCGCTGATCGGTACATTCGCGGTCATGCACTTGTTCGGCTTCTCGTTGAACGCCTTGTCGCTGTTCGGCCTGGTACTGGCGATCGGTATCGTGGTGGACGACGCCATCGTGGTGGTGGAGAACGTCGAGCGAAATATCGAATTGGGACTCACCCCCGTGGAGGCGACCAAGCGCGCCATGGGCGAAGTGACCGGCCCGATCATCGCCACCGCCCTGGTGCTGTGCGCGGTCTTCGTTCCGGCGGCGTTCATCAGTGGCCTGACGGGTCAGTTCTATAAACAATTCGCCCTGACCATTGCCATCTCCACGGTGATCTCGGCAGTCAACTCCCTGACCCTGTCGCCGGCCCTGGCCGCGGTGTTGCTCAAAGGCCATGACGCGCCCAAGGACCGTTTCTCCAAGTTCCTGGACAAGATTTTTGGTGGCTGGCTGTTCCGTCCGTTCAACCGTTTCTTCGAACGGGCCAGCCATGGCTACGTGGGCACGGTCGCTCGAGTGATCCGCAGCAGCGGCATCGCCCTGGTGCTCTACGCTGGCCTGATGGTGCTGACCTTCTTCGGTTTCTCCACCACGCCGACCGGCTTCGTGCCCGGCCAGGACAAGCAATACCTGGTGGCCTTCGCCCAACTGCCGGACGCCGCGAGCCTGGACCGCACCGAAGACGTGATCAAGCGCATGTCGGACCTGGCCCTCAAGCAACCGGGTGTTGAAAGCGCGGTGGCCTTCCCCGGCCTGTCGATCAACGGTTTCACCAACAGCCCGAACGCCGGCATCGTGTTCGTCACCCTGAAGCCCTTTGACGAGCGCAAGGACCCGAGCATGTCGGCCGGCGCCATCGCCGGTGCGTTGAACGGCAAATATTCGGAAATCCAGGAAGCCTACATGGCGATCTTCCCGCCGCCGCCGGTACAAGGGCTGGGCACGATCGGTGGTTTCCGCCTGCAAATCGAAGACCGGGGCAACCTGGGCTACGACGAGCTGTACAAAGAAACCATGAACATCATCACCAAGAGCCGCAGCGTGCCGGAACTGGCCGGTTTGTTCACCAGCTACACCGTGAACGTGCCGCAGGTCGATGCCGCCATCGACCGTGAAAAAGCCAAGACCCACGGCGTGGCCGTCAGCGACATCTTCGACACCCTGCAGATCTACCTGGGTTCGCTGTATGCCAACGACTTCAACCGCTTTGGCCGCACCTATCAGGTCAACGTCCAGGCCGAGCAACAGTTCCGCCTCGAATCGGACCAGATCGGCCAGCTCAAGGTGCGCAACAACCGTGGCGAGATGATCCCGCTGGCGACCTTCATCAAGGTCAGCGACACCTCGGGCCCGGACCGCGTGATGCACTACAACGGCTTCATCACCGCTGAAATCAACGGTGCCGCCGCCCCGGGCTACAGCTCCGGCCAGGCCGAGAAAGCCATCGAGAAACTGCTCAAGGACGAACTGCCCAACGGCATGACCTATGAGTGGACCGACCTGACCTACCAGCAGATTCTCTCGGGCAACACCGCGCTGTTCGTGTTCCCACTTTGCGTATTGCTGGCGTTCCTGGTGCTCGCGGCGCAATACGAAAGCTGGAGCCTGCCATTGGCGGTGATCCTGATCGTGCCGATGACCCTGTTGTCGGCGATCACCGGGGTGATTCTGTCCGGTGGCGACAACAACATCTTTACCCAGATCGGCTTGATCGTACTGGTGGGACTTGCCTGCAAGAACGCGATCCTCATCGTCGAGTTCGCCAAGGACAAGCAGCTTGAAGGCCTGAACCCGCTGGCAGCCGTATTGGAAGCTTGCCGCCTGCGTCTGCGGCCGATCCTGATGACGTCGTTCGCCTTCATCATGGGCGTGGTGCCCTTGGTGTTCTCCAGCGGCGCCGGTGCCGAAATGCGCCATGCCATGGGTGTTGCGGTGTTCTCCGGGATGCTTGGCGTAACCTTCTTCGGCCTGCTGCTCACCCCAGTGTTCTACGTCTTGATCCGTAACTTCGTCGAGCGCAGCGAGGCCCGCAAGGCGGCCCGTGCCTTGAAACTGGAGGCGCAACAATGAGTGTGAAAGCGTTCCTGCCGAGCTTGCTGGTGTTGGCGTTAAGCGCCTGTGCCGTGGGCCCGGACTACAAGGCGCCACAAACGGAGGCGGCGAACGTCACCACCGCTACCGACGGCGCCGCCGGCCAGAAGAACTTCGACCGCGCCCGCTTCGAAGGCGTCTGGTGGCAGCAATTCGACGACCCGACCCTCAATGCGCTGGTGACCCGTTCGCTGGAAGGCAACCGCGAGTTGCGCGTGGCCTTCGCCCGTCTGCGGGCCGCCCGGGCGATTCGCGACGACGCCAGCAACGATGTCATGCCGACCATTACCAGCCGCGCCAGCAGCAACATCGGCAAAGGCCAGAACCCGATGGGACAGACGGACGACCGGGTCAACTCCGAGCGTTACGACCTGGGCCTGGACATGGCCTGGGAACTGGACTTGTTCGGACGCATCCGGCGCAACCTGGAAGCGACCGATGCCGACCAGCAAGCCGCCGAGGCCGATCTCTACCAACTGCAGGTGACCATGATCGCCGAGCTGGTGGACGCCTACGGCCAACTGCGCGGCGCGCAACTGCGGGAGAAAATCGCCCTGGCGAACCTGCAGAACCAGCAGGAGTCGCGCAAGATCACCGAAAGCCTGCGCGAAGCCGGCGTCGGCGATCAGCTCGACGTGGTGCGCGCCGATGCCCGCCTGGCCGCGGTGGAAGCCAGCGTGCCGCAATTGCAGGCCGAACAGGCCCGTCAACGCAACCGCATCGCGACCTTGCTGGGCGAGCGCCCGGACAAGTTGACGGTGGATTTGAGCCCTAGACAGCTGCCGGCCATTGCCAAGGCTCTGCCCATTGGCGATCCGGGACAATTGTTGCAACGCCGTCCCGACATTCTCAGTGCCGAGCGTCAACTGGCTGCGGCCACGGCGCGCATCGGCGTGGCCAAGGCCGACCTGTTCCCGCGGGTCAGCCTGAGCGGTTTCCTCGGTTTTACCGCCGGACGCGGCTCGCAGATCGGCTCATCCGCGGCCAACGCCTGGGCACTGGGCCCGAGCATTACCTGGGCCGCTTTTGACCTGGGCAGCGTGCGCGCTCGCTTGCGTGGTGCCAACGCCGAAGCGGATGGCGCCCTGGCGAACTATGAACAGCAAGTGTTGCTGGCCCTGGAAGAATCGGAAAACGCCTTCAGCGACTACGGCAAACGTCAGCAACGCTTGATCTCGCTGATCCGCCAGAGCGAATCGAGCCGCGCCGCCGCAGACCTGGCCGAGATTCGCTACCGCGAAGGCACCGAGGACTTCCTCGTGCTGCTCGACGCCCAACGTGAACGCCTGGCCGCCGAAGACAGCCAGGCCCAGGCCGAGGTGGACCTGTATCGCGGCATCGTCGCGATCTACAAGGCCCTGGGCGGTGGCTGGCAACCGGAAACCGTCGCCAGCAACTGATAACCCCCTTCCCAACCGAGCTCCTTTGGTTGGCCGCAACCAACCAATTGTTTGCCCCGCGTCTCATTCGGACGCGGGGCTTTTTTTGTTTATCGCCCAAGGCCCGCTGTGGAAACGCCCTTTGTGGGAGCGAGCTTGCTCGCGATAGCAGTGTGTCAGTCAATATCTACCTCACTGATCCGACGCCATCGCGAGCAAGCTCGCTCCCACAGGTTCATGACTGCTGTTACAAGGTTTGACTCAAGCCGCCGCCTGACCGAAGCTTGCGACATTTCGCGCTTCTGGTTATGGATTACCTGCATGCCTTCGTCTCGCCGCTATGTGCTTTTCAGTCTTGCCGTTGTATTGGCGATCGGTCTCGTCGCGATATGGCTGCGCAGCACCACACCGCAGATCCCCGAGGCCATCAAGCGCGGCTACAGCGAAGCCCTGGAACACGCCCGCAATGGCCAGCCTGGTGCCGCGCGAATGTTGTATCAGCAATTGGGACGGCCGGACTTGTCGCCCAAGCGCCGTGTCCGGCTGCACGCGGAACTGTCCAACTACCCAAGCCCCCAGGCGTTGAAACTGGCCCAGGCGGATCTGCAAAGCGAATCGCCGGACGTGCGCCGCGCGGCCATCGGCAGCATCGTCGGACTGGTGCCAAACGCCCAGCGCAGCCTGTTGCTAGGCCCGCTCCTGGATGACAACGAGCCGGACGTCCGATTCGCCGCCGTGAACGCATTGCTGGGCCTGTCGCCCGACGAACTGGGCCTGTATTTCGGAGCGATGCAGATCGCCGTCGATACTTGGAAGCAGGTATTGAACGACGATCCACCCTCCCCCGAATCCCTCTATCAGCTCGCCCGGCTGTATGCGCACAACGCCGAGCTGAAAAAAGCCCAGCAGGCGCTGGAACAGGTGCTGAAGTTACAACCGGGCAACCTGCCGGCGCTGGTCATGCAGGTCGACGTGCTGGACAAACAAGGCCAGGGGGAAGCTGCACGTCGATTGCTCGCCCGGGAGTTGCAAACCCAACCCGCATCGGCTTACCTGCAACATGCGCTGGGGATGTGGCTGCTGCAGCACGGCCAGAGTGAATATGCAGTGCTAGGCTTGGCGAAGGCCGTGGAACTGGAACCTGACAACAGGCAATATCGCTACGACTTGGCGACCACCCTGCACGCCGAGCAGGAAGTGGAAGCCGCGCAGAAACAACTGCAGGAAATCGTCCAGCGCAACCCCGCCGACCGCAACGCGCGGGTGTTGCTGATCAATTATTGGAAGGAAACCGGTCAGTTGCAGCACGTCCAGGTCCTGTTGGCCCAGCTGGAACAATTGAACCCTGATGACCCGGCGATACAGCAGGGTTTATAGCCAAGGAAGCGCGCTCGGAAAGTTGTGCAGCAGTACACGTTCTGTCAAAGAAAGCGGAACCGCCATCACTGTCAAAGGTCAAGTGTTCAGGCAGTTTCATTTCAGGCGCTCCCCCGCCTGCTGCCCACTTCCCTAGTCATGAGAGGGTTATTTTTGACTACATCTAACGAGTTGATCAGCGCAAAAGCCGCCACCGGTATCGAAGGACTGGACGATGTTCTTTCCGGTGGTTTGTCCCGAGGCCACGTGTTCCTCCTTGAGGGAGAACCGGGCACTGGCAAGACCACGGTCGCGTTGCACTTCCTGCTGGCCGGCGCCGAAGCCGGCGAGCGCTCGTTGTACATCACGCTGTCGGAAACCGAGCGTGAATTGCGCCAGGGCGCAGCCTCCCACGGTTGGACGTTGGATGAAAATATCCACATTTTCGAGCTGACCCCACCCGAGAGCCTGCTCAACGCCGAACACCAGCAAAGCCTGCTGTACTCCTCGGACCTGGAGCTGGGAGAAGCGACCCGGCAGATCTTCGAAGTGGTCGAGCGATTCAAGCCGACTCGAGTCGTGCTGGACAGCCTCTCGGAGATCCGTCTCCTGGCGCAAAGCTCCCTGCGCTATCGCCGACAGATCCTCGCGATCAAGCATTACTTCGTGCGCTACGACGCTACCGTGCTCCTGCTCGATGACCTGACCACCGAGTCCCTCGACAAGACCGTGCACAGCGTGGCTCACGGTGTCATCCGCCTCGAAGAACTGACCCCGAACTACGGTGCCGAACGACGCCGACTCCGGGTGGTGAAATACCGCGGGCAGAAATACCGGGGCGGCTACCATGACTTCACGATCATGGGCGACGGCGTGCATGTCTTCCCTCGCCTGGTGGCCGCCGAACATCGAGGCCAATACGTTCGCCAACAACTCTCCAGCGGCATCGCGGAAATGGACGCCCTCTTGGGTGGCGGTATCGAGACCGGCTCAAGCACGCTGATCCTGGGCCCGGCCGGTACCGGCAAATCATTGATTTCCCTTATCTTCGCGGCGGCGGCAGTACATCGCGGCGAAAAAGCCGCGCTGTTCATTTTCGATGAAGAGCTGGGTTTGCTGTTCGAGCGGATGAAGAATATCGGCATCGACCTGCTGGAGCTGCAAAAGACCGGCAACTTGCTGATCGAGCAAGTCGACGCCGCCGAGCTGTCTCCCGGTGAGTTCTCCCATCGGGTACGGCGTTGCGTCAATGACGCGAACATCAAGACCGTCGTCATCGACAGCATCAACGGCTACCAGGCCGCCATGCCGGAAGAAAACGCCCTGGTCCTGCACATGCATGAGCTGCTGCTTTACCTGAACCGCAAGGGCGCGGCGACGTTCATGACGGTTGCGCAGCACGGGTTGGTAGGCGACATGCAGGCGCCGGTGGATATCACCTACCTGGCCGACACCGTCATCCTGTTGCGCTACTTCGAGGCGCTGGGCAAGGTTCGCCGAGCGGTTTCCATCATCAAGAAACGGACCGGCAGCCATGAATCGACGATTCGTGAATACCGCATCAGCAAGCTGGGGATGACCATTGGCGAGCCGCTGGAAGCATTCCAGGGTGTATTGCGTGGAGTACCGACTTATATGGGAGCGGATAATCCGCTGCTCGAGGATGATTCCCAGTGACGTCGGCCGAACCCTTGTTCGAGCGGGCGCTGATTCTCGCGCCGCTGGGACGGGACAGCCAGATTGCCCTGATGATTCTCAAGGAAGCCGGTTTCAGCGGCCTTGTCTGCAGTCACTTGGGGCATTTGTGTGAGGAATTGGAGCACGGCGCAGGCCTGCTGGTGATTTCCTCGGAGGCCCTGGTCGGGCCGGACCTGGAAACCCTGTTCCAGTACATCGAACAGCAACCGGCCTGGTCCGATCTGCCCATCGTCCTGCTGACGCATCATGGCGGACCGGAGCAAAACCCGGTGGCACGCATCGGCACCCAGTTGGGCAACGTGACGTTCCTGGAACGGCCCTTCCACCCGGTGACGCTGGTCAGCCTGGTCACCACGGCCTTGCGCGGGCGTCGAAGGCAATATGACGCACGGGACCGCCTGATCGACCTCAGCAACAGTGAGCTGCGCCTGCAGAACACCCTTGAAACCCTTGAGCAGCAAGTCGAGGAGCGCACCGCCCAATTGCGTCACAACGAGGAAGCCTTGCGCCAATCGCAGAAAATGGAAGCGGTCGGCCAGCTCACCGGCGGCATCGCCCATGACTTCAACAACATGCTCACCGGCATCATCGGCAGTCTCGAACTGCTGCGCCGACGCCTGGCCCGCGGTCGCACCGAAGACCTCGACAGCCTGATCGACCTGGGCGTGACGTCGGCGAATCGGGCGGCCGGCCTGACCCACCGACTGCTGGCATTCTCCCGGCGGCAATCGCTGGACTCCAAGGCCGTGCAGATGAATACCCTGGTGCTGTCCATGGGCGAGCTGCTGCAACGCAGCCTCAATGAGAGCATCGGCCTGGAAATGCGCCTGGACGAACAACTCTGGATCGCCGAAGCCGACCCCAACCAACTGGAAAGCGCCCTGCTCAACCTGGTCCTCAACGCCCGCGACGCCATGCCCGACGGCGGCAAACTGGTGGTGCAGACCTTCAATCAATACCTGGACACCGGCTTCACCGACGCCTATACCAACCTGGAGCCCGGTGACTACGTCGTGCTGAGCGTGCAGGACACCGGTTGCGGCATGCCCGAAGCGGTGATCAATCGTGCATTCGACCCGTTCTTCACCACCAAACCCATCGGCCAGGGCACCGGGCTGGGGCTGTCGATGATCTATGGTTTCAGCAAACAGTCACGCGGCCACGTGACCATCGACAGCGAGGTCGGTAAAGGCACGACCGTGAATCTCTACTTGCCGCGCTTCATTGGCGAAGAGATAGACGAACCGCTGGTCCACGCCCAACAGGCGCCTTATGCGCAAGATGGCGAAACCGTGCTGATCGTCGAAGACGATCCGGCGGTGCGTGTCCTGGTCAGCGCGGTGCTGAGCGAGTTGGGCTACGCCTTCGTCGAAGCCGGCGATGCCAACGGCGCGATGCCGATCCTGCAGTCTAGCCAGCGCATCGACCTGCTGATCAGCGACGTGGGCTTGCCTGGCATGAATGGCCGGCAACTGGCGGAAATCGGCCGCCAGATCCGCCCCGATCTCAAGGTGCTGTTCATCACCGGTTACGCTGAACACGCGGCGGTGCGCGGTGGCTTCCTGGATTCGGGCATGCAGATGATCACCAAGCCGTTTACGTTTGATCTGCTGACGGCGAAGGTGCGGGAGATGATCAAGGTTTGAGGCCGGCCGGGCTCTTTGATGATCGCGTCCCCCCCTGTGGGAGCGAGCCTGCTCGCGAAGGCGATGGAACAGTCGATAATGATGTTGGATATGCTGGCCTCTTCGCGAGCAAGCTCGCTCCCACAGGGAATCTGGTCCACATCAGTGCTGTGGCTGCTGGAAATCCAGTGTGGAAGCGGACTTGCTTTGCTTTTGATCTTGATCTTGATCTTGATCTTGATCTTGGCGCCCCGTAAAACCACGCTGGCCGGAGTGAGGGCATGCCGAGCCTAGGCGAGGCACCGAGTGGTGGGGCAAAGCCTTTTTGGTTACTTTTTTGGCGTCTGAAAAAAGTGACCCGCCGTAAGGGCGGAACCGCCAGCGGCCGTTACCGCAGAAACGGATATGTACTCAATCAGCTGTTACCGCAGAAATGGCTATACGCAACCCGCACCAAAAGAACTAAGACAACATCCCCTGCATAATGCCCTGCAACACATCCAAATCAAACGGCTTGTCCAAAATCGGCGCCTTGCGCGTAATCGGACTGTCAGTCTCACGCACTTCCTGCGCATAACCACTGATGAAAATAACCTTCAAGTCCGGACGCAACCTCACCGCAGGCTCAGCAATCTGCACCCCGGAAATGCCACCGGGCAAGCGGAAGTCAGTGATCATCATGTCCAGATGAGGCTTGCTCGCCAGGATCTCGAACGCCTGCTCACCGTTTTCGGCTTGCAACACCCGATAACCCTCGCCGGACAAGTAGGCCGACAGCACCATCAGGATCGATGGGTCATCCTCGACGATCAGTACAACGTCTTGCGCATCTTCACTCATGAGAAGCCTTTGTTGGATCAATAGCTGCTGATACGACCTTGGGGTCGCTCAGAGGTTGCGTCCGTTCGCCAGTTTTCTGAAAAGGCAGACAAACGCGGAATAACGCCCCTTCGTTGAGGCGACTATTGACCGTGATGATACCGCCGTGGGCGGTGACGATCTGCTCGGAGATGAACAGCCCCAACCCCAGGCCCGTCGCGGCAGCCTTGGAGGACACCCGTTCGAATTGCTGGAAAATGCGCGCCTGGTTCTCTTCGCTGATGCCGATGCCATGGTCCTGGACTTCGACGCAGGCATTATCGGGCGTCTGGTAGACCCGCACCTCGATCGGACTCTTGCTGCCATAGCGCAACGCGTTGGTCAAAAGGTTCGAAACCACCTGCTCGATGCGAAACTCATCCCAATGCCCTTCCACCGATGATTCGGCGGTACAGGTCACCGTGCATTCGGCGGCGGCGATCTGCGGCTGGAAGTTATGCAGCAGGTTCTGCACCAGCGCCGTCAAGTTGAAGCGAGTCGGACGGATGGACAGCTTGCCGGTGCGAATCCGCGACACGTCCAGCATGTCTTCGATCAAGCGGATCAGGCTCTTGATCTGGCGCTCGTCACGCTCGACCATCGCCTTCACCTTGTCCAGGGTGAACGCCGCGGCGTTGTCCCGGGCCAGGTGCATCTTGCGCAACTGCGTTTCCAGGATCAGCCCGTTGAGCGGCGTACGCACCTCATGGGCGACGATCGACATGAAGTCGTCACGCATGCGCACCGCCTGTTCGAGCTCGCTGCGGGTGACTTGCAGTTGCTGAAGCAGTTGCTCCTGCTCCCGACGGCTCTGCTCGAGGGCAATCACCTGCTCCTTCATCGCCTTGCGCTGGCGATAAAGCTCGACGAATACGTTGACCTTGCTTTTGACCGCATGGTTGTCCAGTGGCTTGTGCAGGAAATCCACCGCGCCATTCTCGTAGCCAGTGAAGGCGTAGTTGCGCTCGCGGCCGGCGGCGCTGACGAAGATGATCGGGATACTGCGGGTCTTTTCCGTGCCGCGCATCAGCTCGGCCAGTTCGAAACCGTTCATGCCCGGCATCTGTACGTCGATGATTGCCAGGGCAAAATCATGTTGCAACAGCAGGGACAATGCTTCGTCCGCCGACAACGCTTTATAGACCTGACGGTCGTCGCGTTTGATCAACGCTTCCAGGGCCAACAGATTCTCAGGCAGATCATCGACGATCAGCAGTTTGGCTTGAATATCTCTTGGCATGTGATTCATTCCAGGCCGGCCAGCAATTGGCCGATGCCCTGCAAAGTGAGGATGTGGTCGGGCTCGTGCAAGGTAAGTGCCGCTTCGGGCATGGTTGGGACCTGCGCCTCCTCCGGGTCCTGGACAACCGTGATGCCACCCAGCGCCTTCACCTTGGCCAGACCCCGTGCGCCATCGCTATTGGCACCGGTCAGCACGACTGCCAGCAAATGACGGCCATAGACATCGGCGGCCGACTCGAACAACACATCAATGGAGGGGCGAGAGTGGTGCACCGGTTCTTCCAGGCTCAAGGACAAGCTACGGTCAGCCTCGATCGACAGGTGATAACCGGGCGTCGCAACGTATAAGGTTCCGGGCACGATGTCCTGTTTATCCCGGGCTTCCTCCACCGGTACCGCGAGGCGATGACCGAACACCGGGGCAAGCTGGCTGTTGCGCTCGTCCGGCAGATGCAACACCACCAGGATTGGCAAGCTGAACCCTGGGCGCAATCGGCTGAACACTTTCAGCAGCGCTTCGACGCCGCCGGCAGACGCGCCGACGACAATGGCCTCGATCGCGGGCCTGGACCTGTCCGTCATTGATTTCATAACTTGCGATAGATCCGTTCCTGTTTGACCAACGGTTCAAATTGCTTGCCAAACACCGAAAAATCCAGCGTTTCCTTGCTGCCCAACACCAGGAAACCACGATGGCAGAGGGATTCGTGGAACAAGCCGAAGGCACGATCTTGCAGTTTTTTATTGAAATATATCAATACGTTACGACAGGAAATTAACTGTGTTTCCGAGAAAACGCTATCGGTCGCCAGGCTGTGGTCGGCAAACGTCACGTTCTGGCACAAGGTTTTATCGAACATGGCGTAATCGTAGGCGGCAGTGTAGTAATCGGCAAATGACTGCCGGCCTCCCGCCCGCTGATAGTTTTGCGTGTAGGCCCTGACGTTTTCCAAGGAGAAAATGCCTTGCTTGGCCTTTTCCAACGACCGCGGATTGATGTCCGTCGCGTAGATGAGCGTGCGCTCCAGCAGCCCCTCCTCGCGCAGCAGGATCGCCATGGAGTAGACCTCTTCCCCGGTGCTGCAGCCGGCGATCCAGATCTTGATCGAGGGATAGGTCTTGAGCAGCGGCACCACTTCCTCGCGGATCGCCAGGAAATGCGAGGGGTCGCGGAACATCTCGCTGACGGGGATCGTCAGCAATTGCAGCAATTGCATGAAGGCCCCCGGATCATGCAGCACCCGCTCCTGCAGCGCCGAGATGGTCTTGCAATCGAACTGGCTCAACGCATGCAGGACCCGGCGCTTGATGGAAGCGCCGGAGTAATCACGGAAGTCGTAGCTGTACTTCAGGTAGATCGCTTCGATCAACAGACGAAGTTCAATGTCAGTGTTACGTTCCACTAAATTCTTTCCATATTCGGCAACCACACGCGAATCAGTGAAAACAGGCGATCCAGGTCGATCGGCTTGGCCAGGTAATCGTTGGAGCCGGCCGCCAGGCACCGCTCCTGGTCATCTTTCATGGCCTTGGCCGTCACCGCGATGATGGGCAGTTTCTGCCAGCGTGGGTCCTTGCGGATCAGCGTGGTGGCTTCAAAGCCATCCATCTCGGGCATCATCACGTCCATCAGCACCAGGTCGATGTCCTCGACTTCATTCAGGCGTTCGATCGCCTCGTAGCCGTTACGACCGATGACCACGATCGCGCCTTTCGCCTCCAGGGCGCTGGTCAGGGCAAAGATGTTGCGCACATCGTCATCCACCAACAGCACCTTGCGGCCTTCGAAAACCTTGTCGCGGCTGCGGGCAGTCTGAAGCATCCGCTGCCGTTCATGTGACAGCCTGGATTCGACTTTGTGCAGAAAGAGTGTCACTTCGTCCAGCAGGCGCTCCGGCGAACGTGCGCCCTTGATGATGATCGAGCGCGAATACTTGCGCAGTTCGGCTTCTTCATCGCGCGTCAGGTTGCGCCCGGTGTAGACGATCACGGGCGGGAACGAACAGATCTCTTCGGTGGACATGCGCTTGAGCAGATCGTTACCGAGCATGTCTGGCAGCTTGAGGTCGATGATCATGCAGTCATAGACGTTGTCGCGCAGCAGATCCAGGGCTTGCTGGGCGAGGCCGACGGCGGTGATCTCGATGTCTTCGTCGCCGATCAGGCGAGTAATGCTGTCGCGCTGCAGGTCATCGTCTTCCACCAGCAGCACCCGCTTGACCTTCTGGGTCAGCTTGGCCTCCAGGCGCGCGAACACGTCCTTGAGCTCCTCGCGGGTGGTCGGCTTGACGGCGTAACCGATGGCGCCCATGTGCATCGCCGCTTCGACGCGGTCCTCGACGGAAATGACATGCACCGGGATGTGCCGGGTGGCAGCCTGTTCCTTGAGACGTTGCAGCACCGTCAGCCCGGAATGGTCCGGCAGGCGCATGTCCAGCAGGATCGCGTCGGGGCTGAGCCGTGAGGCCAGGTCAAACCCTTCGTCGGCACCGTGGGCCACCAGGCATTGATAGCCAAGTTCATGGGCCAGGTCGAACAGGATCCGGGCAAACTTGGGCTCGTCTTCGATGACCAGGATGCAACGGCTGTCGAAAGGCGCCTTCTCGCGGTCATCAGCGAATTGCGGGACAGGCGCCTCCACCTCGGCGACCAACGGCGCCAGCGCGAGTGCGGGCGCCTGGACCGGTGTCGGCGACGCTGCCGGCGGGCTGAACGTCATCGGCGCGATAGGGTTGTCCCCGGGTTCAACGTAGCGCCCAGGCATTGCCAGCGTGAACTCACTGCCCTGCCCTGGCGCACTGGTCACCGAGATGGAACCGCCCAGCAACGTCGCCAGGTCCCGGGAAATCGACAGCCCCAGCCCCGTGCCGCCGTAACGGCGATTGGTGGTGCCGTCGGCCTGGCGGAACGCCTCGAAGATGCTCTGCTGCTGGTCGGCGGCGATACCAATCCCCGAGTCGCGGACCATGAACGCGATGCCGCCACCCGGCTGGCCCGCCACGTTGAGCCGGACAGAGCCGTGTTCGGTGAACTTCACCGCATTCGACAACAGGTTCTTGAGCACCTGTTCCAGGCGCTGGCGATCGGTGTACAGCATCGCCGGCGCATCGGGCTGCACCTGCACGTCGAAGTCCAGGCCTTTCTCCCTCGCCAACGGCGTGAACAGATCGCGCAGCCCTTCCACCAGGCGCGCAACGCCGGTGTTTTCCGGGCGCACCTCCAGCTTTCCGGCCTCGACCTTGGAGATATCGAGAATGTCGTTGATCAGATTCAGCAGGTCATTGCCGGCGGAGTAGATCGACTCAGCGAACTTGACCTGCTCTTCGCTGAGGTTCTTGTGCGGGTTTTCCGCCAGCAACTTGGACAAGATCAACGAGCTGTTCAGCGGGGTGCGCAGTTCATGGGACATGTTGGCCAGGAACTCGGACTTGTACTTGCTCGAACGCTGCAGCTCTTCGGCGCGCTCCTGCAACTGGATCTGGGCCAGGTTCAGCTCGCTGTTCTTCTGATCCATGGCGTCGCGCTGTTCGGCCAACTGCTCGTTGGTCTGTTCCAACTCCTGTTGCTGGGCTTCCAGGTGCGCCTGGGATTCCTTGAGGATGCGCGACTGCTCTTCCAATTCCTCGTTCGCGGTCTTGAGCTCTTCCTGCTGCACTTGCAGCTCTTCGTTCAACTGCTGGGTCTCGGCCAATACTTCTTGCAGGCGCTGGCGATAACGAGCCGCTTCGATGGAGGTGCCAATGTTGCCGGCCACCAGCTCCAGCAATTCGATGTCCCGCTCGGTCAAGGGCCGCAGGAAACCCAACTCGACGACGCCGTTGATGCGGTCGTCGTCACGGGTCGGCACCACCAGCACGCAGTTGGGTCGTCCCTTGCCGAGCCCGGAACTGACTTTCAGGTAGTCGCCCGGGACATCATCAAGACGAATGACGCGGCCTTGCCGCACGGCCTGTCCGACGATGCCTTCGCCGTCGATGATGACCTGTTGCTGCTCGTCATCCTCCCGGGACATGCCGTAGGTAGCGACGCGCCGGAGGACGCCGTTTTCTTCTCGCGCATAAAGTGCCGCGACCACGGTGTCCAGGTATTGCGCGCAGAACTGCAGGATGTTGCGGCCGAGCAGGTTCAGGGTCAGTTGCCCCAGGACCTGCTCGGCCAACTGAGTCTGCCCGTTGCGCAGCCACGCTTGTTTTTCCAGGTGGGCGGCGCTCTGCTGCTGGACCTGGAGGGTCGCGCTATAGCTGCGCGACAGGTTCAACAGGTCCCGGCGACCAACGTAGGCCAATAGCCCACTGACGGCCACGACAAACAGCAAGTACAGCGAGATACTCCAGACCGTCGTGGTGCGCACTTGCTCGTTGCGCTGGGCGCGCAGTTGCTGTTCGGTTTCGACGACGTCCTCGAAGGTCTTGCGTATCTCGTCGGTCAATCGCTTGCCGCGCCCGGCCTTTACAGCGCCTCGGTAATCACCGCTGCTGCGTTGCAGATCGATCATGCTCTGGGCGTAGTTGCCCCATTCCACCTGGAGCGCCTGGATCTTGTGCAGACGGTCAGTCTGCACGGGATTGTCGGCTGTCAGTTCCAACAATGTATCCAGTGCCACCGCGATGCGCGGCTTGGCCACCTCGTAGGGATCGAGAAAGTGCTCGTCGCCGCTCAACAAATAGCCGCGCATGCCGGTTTCAAGGTCCACGCTCAGCTTCATGGCGTCGTTGACGTTGTTGAGGACCCGATCGGTGTGCCCGACCCACTGGATCACCGACAGCAGGTACGTGATCAACGCAATGAAAAACACGGCGCTGAGGGCGCCCATGCCCAGGGGCAGGCTGATATTGCGGCTCAGGAGCTTGCGAAAACTGTGCTCGTCGACCGAAGACGAAAGAGGCATTGGAAATGGCCCTGGTGAATAGTTGAAAACCGTGGAGTTTGCCCAAAAACACGGGTTGGATCCACACTTCCGACAAGTCCAGGACGCAAATCCCCAGGCCGTTAGCCTGGGTCTCAAGGATGCGACTATCCTTGTCAGCTCTTGTACTATAGATCCTTTCTTGTACAAGTTCGGGAACTTGTGCCGCCTCGCGACTTACTCAAGCATACGGCCGGTTCTTTACCATGCCCTCCCGATTCCATCTTCCGAGAAGTCTATTATGTCCGTCCCCGCTCCTGTCACCCCTCCCACCATTCTGGTAGTCGAAGACGACAGCATCGTGCGCAT
The DNA here is from genome assembly GCF_052112105.1 of Pseudomonas sp. BP11-1-1. Lineage (NCBI taxonomy): Bacteria > Pseudomonadati > Pseudomonadota > Gammaproteobacteria > Pseudomonadales > Pseudomonadaceae > Pseudomonas > Pseudomonas sp. BP11-1-1. The sequence goes on along the minus strand of NZ_JAUTYU010000005.1, from coordinate 403,984 downwards.
GTTGATTGTCGATGTGCTGGAAGAGCTGGAATACAAGGTGTTGGAGGCAGAAGGTTGCGAAGAGGCGCTGGCGCTGTTGAAAGATACGGACCGTTCCATCGATCTGATGATGACCGACGTCAACATGCCGATCATGGACGGTCGTGAACTTGCAAAAGAAGCACGCAGCGTACGCCCCGGCCTTCCTATCCTGTTCGCCAGCGGCTACGCCGAAAGCATCGACGTGCCGGAAGGCATGAACGTGATTGGCAAACCGTTCTCCATTGATCAATTGCGCGACAAGGTCAAAAGGATTCTTTCTTGAGCCCAGGCGCATTCTTGTTCACTATCGGCGCCCCGCGCGCCGACTGCGCCTGAACCGCTCCAAGGATTACCCGCCATGCCTCATCCCACCACCAAAGTCCTGGTTATCGGCTATGTCTGGCCCGAGCCACGCTCATCGGCGGCGGGTGGGCATGTCATGCAACTGCTGGAAGCCTTTGTCGGACAAGGCTGGGACATCACCTTCAGCAGCCCCGCCAAGCCCGGTGAAAACCGCGCCGACCTGATCGGCCTGGGCATCCGGGAAGTACCGATCGAACTCAATAACAGCAGTTTCGACGCGTTCATCACTGAACTGGTGCCGGATATCGTCCTGTTCGACCAATTCATGATGGAGGAGCAGTTTGGCTGGCGAGTCGAGAAACACTGCCCCGACGCCCTGCGCGTGCTGGAAACCTCGGATTTGCAAAGCCTGCGTCACGCACGGCATCAGCGGCTCAAAGATCGCTTGAAGGCTGATGAAGCCTCCCAGGACTTCAGCGACCTGTTCGCCCCGGCCCTGCGCGAAGAATTCGAGCTGATGGCCGACACCGACCTCGCCAAGCGGGAAGTTGCCGCCTTGTTCCGTTGCGACCTGAACCTGATGGTGTCTGAATTCGAAATCGAGCTGCTGGTGGAACATTTCAGGGTCCCCCGCGAGCTGCTGCTCTGGTGCCCGTTGATGCTGGATTTGCCCACCGAACCGTTCAGCCCCTTCGAAGCCCGCGCGCATTTCCTCAGCATCGGCAATTTCCGCCACGCACCGAACTGGGACGCCGTGCTCTGGATGAAGAACGCGGTGTGGCCGCTGATTCGCCAACGATTGCCCGGTGCCCAGCTGCACCTCTACGGCGCTTACACTCCGCCGAAGGCCGCAGCGCTGCACAACCCGACCCAGGGCTTTCATATCATGAACTGGGCCGAGGATGCCTTGCAGGTCATGTCCGCGGCGCGTATCTGCCTGGCGCCGCTGCGTTTCGGCGCCGGCATCAAGGGCAAGCTGATCGAAGCCATGCTCTGCGGCACACCCAGCGTCACCACGCCCATCGGCGCCGAAGCCATGCACGGCGCAATGCCCTGGCCCGGTGAGATCGCACAGAGCGCCGAGGACATCGCCAACGCCGCCGTGCAGTTGTATACCGACCCGGCCCGCTGGGCCCATGCCCAAGAGGCGGGGCTGGCCTTGCTGGCGGAGCGTTTCCGTCGGCAGGTCCACGCTCCTGCGCTGATCGACAGCCTCAACGCCTGCCGCGCCGACCTGGCACGACGCCGCCGGGACAACTTCATCGGCAGCATGCTGCGCCACCACCAGCACAAGAGTACCCAGTACATGTCCCAATGGATCGAGGAAAAGAACCGCAACAGCTGAGCCAGCCTTCGTTCGCCAGGGCTGGAACCCGGACGGCGAAGGGGGCATTATCCAGCGGCGATAACAACAAAAGCGCCAGGTACATGACCCGCACAGCCAGAGTCACCGACCCTTCCTACGAGTTGATGGACGATCATAACGGCCTGTCCATCATCTACCGCCAGCACGGTTTCCCCTGCCCGCTGGTGCGCTGGCATTTCCACAAGGAATACGAGCTGCACCTGATCGTCGCGAGTTCGGGCAAGGTCTTCATCGGCGATTACATCGGCAACTTTTCCCCGCAGTCGCTGTTCCTCACCGGCCCCAACCTGCCCCACAACTGGATCAGCCAGGTGGAGGAGGATGAAGTGGTGCCCAAGCGTGACATGCTGGTGAATTTCACCGATGAGCTGTTCGAAAGCGGCAACCAGGTATTTGCCGAACTCAAGACCCTGGCGCCGCTGCTGGAACGGGCTCAATACGGCATCGAGTTCCGCTGCAAGCGCACCGTCCGCCAGGCGATGATACTCATGCAGCGCATTGCCGATTCCCAAGGCATGAGCCGACTGGGTTATTTTTTCATCCTCATGGAATTGCTGGCGAGCTGCGACGACTACCAACTGCTTTCAGGCGCCACCTCCACGCAAGCGGCGGACGAGCACAGCATTGACCGTACCAACCGTGCGGTGGATTACATTTTCGCCCACTACGCCCGCGAATTGCCCCTGGAGGAAGTGGCCGAGCATCTGGGCATGAAACCCACCTATTTCAGCCGGGTTTTCAAGCAAGCCACCGGGCGCTGCTTCATCGAATTCGTCAATCGCCTGCGCATCAGCAAATCCTGCGAGCTGCTGGCCGATGGCGACAAACCGGTGACGGACGTGTGCTTTGAATCGGGTTTCAACAATATTTCCAATTTCAACCGGCGCTTCCAGCAACTCAAGGGCATGACCCCTTCTCATTACCGGCGGCTGGCGGTGCAACGGTTGACCGAGCAGAACCAGGGCTGAACACCCTGGGACAGCTCCCGTGGCGAGGGGATTTAGCGAAACGTCGCACCGCCCCGCTGGGCTGCGCAGCAGCCCCATGTATGTCTGCCAGTGCGTTGTATCAGACAGGACTCGGGGGCCGCTTCGCGCCCCAGCGGGGATAAATCCCCTCGCCACAATTCCCATCACCACAAAACTATCCAGTGCAAAAAAGTATCAGTAAAAGTGTGACGGATGATTTGTCACACCGTTCATTGAGGGCTGTAATCAGCGCACATTCTTCCACTCATCCGGAAGACACAAAAACAATAACTGTCCTTCTGCAGCCCGTGGGCGCGGAAAAGGAGTGCGCGATGAAACCTTCGGTAAAAGCTCTGCTTGTCTCCACCTGCATGACCCTCAGCAGCGTCAGTTTCGGCGCACAAACCCTGACCATTGCCACCGTCAACAACAGCGACATGATCCGCATGCAAAAGCTCTCGAAGACCTTCGAGGCCGAGCACCCGGACATCAAGCTGAACTGGGTGGTGCTCGAAGAAAACGTCCTGCGCCAGCGCCTGACCACCGACATCGCCACCCAGGGCGGGCAATTCGACGTGCTGACCATTGGCATGTACGAAGCTGCACTCTGGGGCGCCAAGGGCTGGTTGGAACCCATGAAAGACCTGCCGGCTTCCTACGACCTGGAGGACGTCTTCCCTTCCGTGCGCGATGGTTTGTCGGTCAAGGGCTCGCTGTACGCCCTGCCGTTCTATGCCGAGAGTTCGATCACCTATTACCGCACGGACCTGTTCAAGGATGCCGGGCTGACCATGCCCGAACACCCGACCTGGACCCAGATTGGCGAGTTCGCGGAAAAACTCACCGACAAATCCAAGGAACAATATGGCCTGTGCCTGCGGGGCAAGGCCGGTTGGGGCGAGAACATGGCGCTGATCACCACCCTCGCCAACGGCTTTGGTGCGCGCTGGTTCGATGAGAAGTGGCAGCCGCAGTTCAATGGACCCGAGTGGAAGGATGCGCTGAACTTCTACGTCGACAACATGAAGAAATCCGGCCCGCCGGGCGCGTCCAGCAACGGTTTCAACGAGAACTTGGCGCTGTTCAACAGCGGCAAGTGCGCGGTCTGGGTCGATGCCAGCGTCGCCGGTTCGTTCGTGACCGACAAGACCCAGAGCAAGGTGGCCGATCACGTTGGGTTCACCTTCGCGCCCCACGAGAAAACCGACAAGGGCACCTCGTGGATGTACTCCTGGTCCCTGGCGATTCCGACCAGCTCCAAAGCCAAGGATGCGGCCAAGGTCTTCACCACTTGGGCAACGTCCAAGGAGTACGGTCAGTTGGTCGCCAAGACCGACGGCATTGCCAACGTCCCACCGGGTACCCGCACCTCGACCTACAGCGACGAATACATGAAGGCCGCACCGTTTGCCAAGGTGACGCTGGAATCGTTGAAAGTTGCTGACCCGAAAGCCCCGACCCTCAAGCCCGTGCCCTACATCGGCATCCAGTTGGTGACCATCCCCGAGTTCCAGGCCATCGGCACCCAGGTGGGCAAATTCTTCTCGGGCGCGCTGACCGGCCAGCAGACCGTGGACCAGGCCTTGACCGCCGCGCAGTCCACCACTGAACGCGAGATGAAGCGCGCTGGGTATCCCAAGTAATCCGCTTTTCGCCTTTATGTGGGAGCGAGCTTGCTCGCGATGAGTTCGGCACAATCAACATTTTTGTTGCCTGACGCTCCGCCATCGCGAGCAAGCTCGCTCCCACAGTGGATTTTCGTAGGCCTGTCTAAATCGGTTCAATGCCATGAATACTTCAACAACGACAGTCAAAGCCCCCATCGAAATAGCCCCGCCAGCCCGCAAGATCCGCCTGGCCAACCCCGGCTGGTTCCTGGTCAGCCCTTCGGTCGCCTTGTTGCTGCTGTGGATGATCGTGCCGCTGGGCATGACCGTCTATTTCTCGATGATCCGCTACAACCTGCTCTATCCCGGCGAAAACGAATTCGTCGGGCTGGAGAACTTCACTTATTTCCTGACCGACTCGGGTTTCATGCCCGGTGCCACCAATACGTTGCTTTTGGTAGGCAGCGTGCTGTTGATCAGCATCGTCCTCGGGGTGTTGATCAGCGCGCTGCTGGAAGCCAGTGAGTTTTTTGGCCGCGGCATCGTCCGGGTGTTGCTGATCTCGCCGTTCTTCATCATGCCCACCGTCGGCGCGCTGATCTGGAAAAACCTGATCTTCCACCCGGTCTCGGGCATCCTCGCCTCGGTGTGGAAGCTATTCGGGGCCCAGCCGGTGGACTGGCTGGCCCATTACCCGCTGCTGTCGATCATTATCATCGTGTCGTGGCAATGGCTGCCCTTCGCGATCCTGATCCTGATGACCGCCATGCAGTCCCTCGACCAGGAACAGAAAGAAGCCGCCCGCCTCGACGGTGCCGGCCCCATAGCGATCTTCTGGCACCTGACCCTGCCGCACCTGGCCCGCCCGATTGCCGTGGTGGTGATGATCGAGACCATTTTCCTGCTGTCGGTGTTCGCCGAAATCTTCACCACCACCAACGGCGGCCCCGGCTACGCCTCCACTAACCTCGCCTACTTGATCTACAACCAGGCGCTGGTGCAGTTCGACGTCGGCATGGCGTCGGCCGGTGGCCTGATCGCCGTGGTGATCGCCAACATCGCTGCCATCATCCTGGTCCGGATGATCGGCAAAAACCTCACCGACAAGCATTGAGGCCGTCGCCATGACTCTTCAACAATCCCGTCGCCTGCAAAGCCTGCTGTTGGGCACGCTGGCTTGGGCCATCGCGATCGTGATCTTCTTTCCGATCTTCTGGATGGTGCTGACCAGTTTCAAGACCGAAATCGACGCCTTCGCCACGCCGCCGCAGTTCATTTTCGCGCCGACGCTGGAGAACTACCTGCACATCAACGAGCGCAGCAACTACTTCAGCTTCGCCTGGAACTCGGTGGTGATTTCCTTCAGCGCCACCGCCCTTTGCCTGCTGATCGCGGTGCCGGCGGCCTACTCCATGGCGTTCTATGAAACCCAGCGCACCAAAGGCACCCTGCTGTGGATGCTCTCCACCAAGATGCTGCCACCGGTGGGCGTGCTGATGCCGATCTACTTGCTCGCCAAGCAGTTTGGCCTGCTGGACACCCGGATTGCGCTGATCATCATCTACACGCTGATCAACCTGCCGATCGTGGTCTGGATGATTTACACCTACTTCAAGGACATCCCGCGCGACATCCTCGAAGCTGCGCGCCTGGACGGTGCCACCCTGTGGCAGGAAATGGTCCGCGTGCTGCTGCCGATTGCCAAGGGCGGCCTGGCCTCCACCGTGTTGCTTTCGCTGATCCTGTGCTGGAACGAGGCGTTCTGGTCGCTGAACCTCACCTCCTCCAAGGCCGCGCCGCTGACGGCGTTGATCGCCTCGTATTCCAGCCCGGAAGGTTTGTTCTGGGCCAAGTTGTCCGCCGTCTCGACCCTGGCCTGCGCGCCGATCCTGATTTTCGGCTGGATCAGCCAGAAACAGCTGGTGCGCGGTTTGTCCTTCGGCGCGGTGAAGTAACGCGCCCTATACCATTATCAGAAGTGGAGGCCCATCATCATGGCCAACCTGAAAATCAAGAATCTGCAAAAAGGCTTCGAAGGATTTTCCATCATCAAGGGCATCGACCTTGAGGTGAACGACCGTGAATTCGTGGTCTTTGTCGGCCCATCGGGCTGCGGCAAGTCCACGTTGCTGCGGCTGATTGCCGGCCTGGAAGAGGTCAGCGACGGCACCATCGAACTGGACGGCCGCGACATCACCGAAGTCAGCCCGGCCAAGCGCGACCTGGCGATGGTGTTCCAGACCTACGCCTTGTACCCGCACATGAGCGTGCGCAAGAACATGTCCTTCGCCCTCGATCTGGCCGGCGTGCCCAAGGCCGACGTCGAGAAGAAGGTCAACGAAGCGGCGCGCATCCTCGAACTGGGGCCGATGCTGGAGCGCAAGCCCAAGCAACTGTCAGGTGGTCAGCGCCAGCGCGTGGCGATCGGCCGGGCCATCGTGCGCAATCCGAAGATTTTCCTGTTCGACGAGCCGTTGTCCAACCTCGACGCCGCCCTGCGGGTGCAGATGCGCCTGGAACTGGCGCGCCTGCACAAGGAACTGCAAGCGACGATGATCTACGTGACCCACGACCAGGTCGAAGCCATGACCCTGGCCGACAAGGTAGTGGTGCTCAACGGAGGGCGCATCGAACAGGTCGGCTCGCCGCTGGAGCTGTACCACCAGCCCGCCAATCTGTTCGTCGCCGGGTTCCTCGGCACGCCGAAGATGGGTTTTCTCAAAGGCAAGGTCACTGCTCTGGACAGCCAGGGTTGTGAAGTGCTGCTGGATGCCGGCACGCGCATCAACCTGCCGCGCAGTGGCGCCAACCTGAGCGTTGGCGGTGCCGTGACCCTCGGCATCCGCCCTGAACACCTGAACCTGGCCCAGCCGGGCGACTGCACGCTACGCGTCACCGCCGATGTCAGCGAGCGCCTGGGCAGCGACACCTTCTGCCACGTCGTCACCGCGTCCGGCGAAGCCTTGACCATGCGGGTGCGTGGCGACCTGGCGAGCCGTTTCGGCGAGCAACTGGACCTGCACCTGGACGCCGAACACTGCCACTTATTCGATGCCGAGGGCGTTGCGGTTTCCCGCGCGCTGCGCGCCGCCGCCTGATTGCCGAGATTTTTTGCGATGAAACTCAACCGACAGAACCTGCACAACCTCAACGCCGAGGTCGTCCTGCCCGCCTACAACCTGGGCGACCGTCGCCAAGGCATCGCCCACATCGGCGTCGGCGGTTTCCACCGGGCGCACCAGGCGTACTACACCGATGCGCTGATGAACACTGGAGAAGGTCTCGACTGGGCCATTTGCGGCGTAGGCCTGCGCGCCGAAGATCGCCGCGCCCGGGATGACCTGGCCGGCCAGGACTACCTGTTCACCCTGTATGAATTGGGCGACACCGACGACACCGAAGTCCGCGTGATCGGCGCCATCACCGACATGCTGCTGGCCGAAGACGGCGCCCAGGCGCTGATCGACAAACTGGCCGACCCGCAGATTCGCATCGTCTCGCTGACCATCACCGAGGGTGGCTATTGCATCGACGACAGCAACGGCGAGTTCATGGCCCATCTGCCGCAGATCCAGCACGACCTGAGCCACCCCGACGAACCGAAAACCGTGTTCGGCTTTCTTTGCGCCGCCCTGGCCAAGCGTCGCGCGGCGGGCATCCCGGCGTTCACCCTGATGTCTTGCGACAACCTGCCCCACAACGGCGCCGTCGCGCGCAAGGCACTGCTCGCCTTTGCCGCGTTGCGCGACCCCGACCTGGGGCAATGGATCGGCCAGAACGTGGGTTTTCCCAACGCCATGGTCGATCGCATCACCCCGATGACCAGCAGCGCCCATCGTCTGCAATTGCATGACGAGCACGGCGTCGATGACGCTTGGCCGGTGGTCTGCGAACCGTTCGTGCAGTGGGTATTGGAAGACAAGTTCGTCAACGGTCGCCCGGCCTGGGAGAAAGTCGGCGTGCAGTTCACCGACGACGTATCGCCCTATGAAGAGATGAAGATCAAGCTGCTCAACGGCAGCCACCTCGCCCTGACCTACCTGGGCTTCCTCAAGGGCTATCGCTTCGTCCACGAAACCATGAATGACCCGCTGTTCGTGCGCTATATCCGCGCCTACATGGACCTGGATGTGACGCCGCAACTGGCGCCCGTGCCCGGCATCGACCTGACGGAATACAAGGACACCCTGGTGGAGCGCTTCTCGAACCAGGCCATCGCCGACCAGCTGGAACGGGTCTGTTCGGACGGTTCGTCGAAATTCCCGAAATTCACCGTACCGACGATCAATCGGCTGATTGCCGACGGGGGCGAGACCCGCCGTGCCGCACTGGTCGTCGCGGCCTGGGCCGTGTACCTGAAGGGCGTGGATGAAAATGGCACAACCTATTCGATTCCCGACCCACGGGCGGCGTTCTGCCAGGCGCTGGTGGCCGACGATGTGCTGGTGACCCAGCGGATGCTGGACGTGGAAGAAATTTTTGGCACGGCGATTCCCCGTTCACCCGAATTCGTGGCAGCCTTCGAGTGGTGCTGCAACAGCTTGCGCGAGCATGGGGTGACGAGAACGCTTGAGCGAGTGCTGGCTGACCAAGGCTAGGTACGATCCGCTTTTGTGGCGAGGGAGCTTGCTCCCTCGCCACAGGTAAAGCCGTTAACCGCAGGTTCTGTGTTTTGCTCTTTTGACCCGAGGATTTCCATGGCAAACCAACAATTGTTCCTGGGTATCGACTGCGGCACCCAAGGCACCAAGGCGCTGATCCTCGATGCGATCAGCGGCGAGGTACTCGGCCAGGGCGCCGCTGGCCACAGCATGATCAGCGGTGCCAACGGTCGCCGTGAACAGGACACCCAGCAGTGGCTCGACGCTTTCACCCAGGCGACTCATCAGGCCTTGAATGCCGCCGGGGTCGATGGAAACGCGATCCTTGGCATCGGGGTGTCCGGCCAACAGCACGGGCTGGTGCTGCTGGATGACCAAGGCGAGGTGCTGCGCCCGGCCAAGTTGTGGTGCGACACCGAGACCACGGCGGAAAACGACCGTCTGTTGGCGCACCTCGGCGGCGAAGGCGGCGCCCTTGAACGCCTCGGCGTGGTCATCGCGCCCGGCTACACCGTGTCCAAACTGCTGTGGACCCAAGAGCAGCATCCGCAAATTTTCGACCGTATCGCCAGCGTCCTGTTGCCCCACGATTACCTCAATTACTGGCTCACCGGCCGCCATTGCAGCGAATACGGCGACGCCTCGGGCACCGGCTATTTCAACGTGCGCACCCGCCAATGGGACATGGAACTGCTACGGCATATCGACCCCAGCGGCCGGCTGCAATCGGCGCTGCCCGAACTGATCGAGGCTCACCAGCCTGTCGGCAGGATCCTGCCCGAAATCGCCACGCACCTGGGCCTCAACCCCGAAGCCGTGGTGTCCAGCGGTGGCGGTGACAACATGATGGGCGCCATCGGCACCGGCAACATCCAGCCCGGCGTCATCACCATGAGCCTCGGCTCCTCCGGCACCGTGTATGCCTATGCAGCGGATCCCACCGTCAGCCCGCAAGCGTCGGTGGCAACGTTCTGTTCTTCGAGCGGCGGCTGGTTGCCGCTGATCTGCACCATGAACCTGACCAATGCCACCGGGGCCGTGCGCGAGCTGCTGGAATTGGATATCGATAGCTTCAACACCCTGGTGACCCAGGCACCGATCGGCGCCGAGGGCGTCTGCATGCTGCCATTTCTCAATGGCGAGCGCGTCCCCGCCCTGCCCCATGCCACCGGCAGCCTCCTGGGCCTGACGACCACCAACCTGACCCGGGCCAATCTGTGCCGCGCAGTCGTCGAGGGCACGACCTTCGGCCTGCGCTATGGCCTCGACCTGCTACGCGCCAACGGGCTCAAGGCCGAGAGCATCCGCCTGATCGGCGGTGGCTCGAAGAGTGCGGTATGGCGGCAGATCGTCGCCGACATCATGGACACCACGGTCATCTGCACCGAGCAGAGCGAGGCGGCCGCCCTCGGCGGCGCGATCCAGGCGGCGTGGTGTCATGGCAATGCGCAAGAATCCCTGGCTGAGTTGTGCCAGCGCTGCGTCAAGCTCGATCCGGCCAGCGAAACCCGGCCCGTCACCGAACATGTCACGGCGTCGCAACACGCCTACGAACGTTACCGGCAACACGTCGCAACCCTTTGAGAGCAGGCAATTATGTATTTGGTGTGTGGTGAGGCGCTGTTTGATTTTTTCAGCGCAAACGATGCTGGAGCGCCAGCGTCGCAAGTGAATTACAAGGCGATCGCGGGTGGCTCGCCGTTCAACGTGGCGGTGGGGTTGCGTCGGCTGGGGGTCGAGTCGGCGCTATTTACCGGGCTTTCCACGGACTATCTGGGGCGTCGCTTGCAGCAAGTGCTCGTCAATGAAGGCGTCAACACACAATTTGCCCACGATTTCGACGCGCCAACGACCTTGGCCATGGTCGCCGTCGGGGCCAATGGTTCGCCGCACTACAGCTTTCGTGGCGAAGGCTGCGCCGACCGACAACTGAGCCTGGCACATCTGCCGGTGCTGGGTCCCGAGGTACGCGGCCTGCATGTCGGCTCGTTTTCCCTGGTGGTGCAACCGGTGGCCGACACGCTGCTGGCGCTCGTGCAACGGGAAAGCGGCAAGCGCCTGATCAGCCTGGACCCCAACGTGCGGCTCAACCCGCAACCGGATATCGAGCTGTGGCGCTCGCGGATCGCGACGTTGGTGCGCTACGCCGACCTGATCAAAGTCAGTGACGAAGACCTGAACCTGCTGTATCCAGACCGGGACCCGCAGGAGGTGATCGATGGATGGCTGGAGCACCGTTGCCAGTTGGTGTTCCTGACCCGTGGCGGCCAGGGCGCGACGGCGTTCAGCCGTCAGCATGGCGTATGGTCCCTGCCCGCCTGCCCAGTGACCATCGCCGATACGGTGGGCGCGGGAGATACCTTCCAGGCGGCGTTGATCGCCTGGCTCACGGAGCACAATCTGGATTCAGTGGAAGCAGTGAATTCGCTGGAACGGGAACACATCGACAGCATGCTGGCGTTCGCCATGGGTGCCGCGGCGTTGACGTGTGGGAGGAATGGGCCTGACCTGCCCTATCGCGAACAATTGAACTAAGCGGATCGAAACCGGACGCTGGGCTCGAACTCATCGATCCCGGCGTCAGGTTCAGGAAGGAACGTAATTAACGGCCGCTCATCCGGTGCTGTTGCTGGAAGTAGTTGCCGCCGCTATTGCCATGGTCCAGCTCTGTACGCAGCTCGGCAATCAGATCGTTGATGGCCCGGCAGCCTGTCAGCTTGGTGGCATCGATATCACTTTTGATCAGCGCTACGCGGTCGGTTTCGTGATCGTCGTAAATCTTGATCGTCATGGAAAGATCCGGGGACAACGTGCATTGCGAGCGCTTGGGCAGCAAGCTGCTTTCAATGATGTTTCGCATTTCGAGGGCAGATAAAAACATGGCAACTCTCTCCTGTTGAGGCAGCCAACTTATGTTCACGACGGCGGAATTTTCGTCCGATTCTTCCCTGCGGACAGGACTACGAATGCCGTGCCGTTCGTTCATCTTGGCGTTGTTGTGTTGTTAAAGCTCGTTATTCGAACTCTCGAATCAACTCGCAAAAAATATGCCCTTACCTCGATACATCGACACTGTTGCAAATCAATTACTTAGCAAAAACATCAAGCGAGACGGTCATGCAATTTGCACGCAAGCGGCGTTTTATCCATGCAAAGTGCAACTGGCCCGGCCTGCCTGATTGCTCAGACTAGCCACTATTTCGATTGCACACCTGTGCGTTCGTCGCCTGCTTCAAAAAAATCACGATGCCCCGGCACATTCTCAAGAAACCGCCACGCCAGCACGCTCCACCACGTGGCGCAGCGTGTCGAAATTGATGTTGGCGCCCGAGTTGATACCCACCAGCGTCTCGCCTGACGCTGCGCTTTGCGCCACGTATTGCTTGATCCCCGCCACCGCCAACGCGCCTGATGGCTCGGTGATCGAGCGGGTGTCGTCATAGATGTCCCTGATCGCCGCGCAAAGCTCGTCATCGCTGACCGTCATGACCTCATCGACACAGAAACGACAGATATCGAAGCCATATTCGCCGATCTGCGCCACCGCCACGCCATCGGCGAAGGTGCCCACGCTCGGCAGCGTCACCCGCTTACCGGCTGCCATCGCCGCCTGCAGGCAGGCGGAATGTTCGGACTCGACGCCGATGATGCGGATTTCCGGACGCAGATATTTGATATACGCCGCCACTCCCGCGATCAGCCCGCCGCCGCCCACCGGCACGAAAACAGCGTCCAACTGGCCTGGATGCTGGCGCAGGATCTCCATCGCGACGGTTCCCTGGCCGGCGATGACATCCGGATCGTCAAACGGCGAGATGAATTCACGCCCAGTCTGTCGAGCCAGGTCCAACGCAAACGCCAGGGCGAACGGGAAGCTCTCTCCGTGCAGCAACGCTTCGGCGCCTCGACTGCGCACGCCCGATACCTTCAGTTGCGGTGTGGTCCGGGGCATGACGATGCTGGCCGAGATGCCCAATTCCCGTGCGGCCAACGCCACGCCCTGGGCATGATTGCCCGCCGACGCGGTGATAACGCCTCGGGCACGCTGTTCTGGCGTCAGTTGCACCAGCTTGTTGTAGGCCCCGCGAATCTTGAAGGAGAACGTTGGCTGCAGGTCTTCCCGCTTGAGCAGGATCCGGTTGCCCAAGGCTTGGGACAACGCCGGGGCTGCCTGCAATGGCGTGGGGATCGCCAGTTCGTAGACCGGAGCGGCGAGTATCTTCTTGACGTAGTGCTCCAGCAGGGTTTGCTCGGCGCTGGTGGGGGTCATAGTGGTCTCCTGGTTCGGATCAGGCCCAGGAGACAGAAAGAAAAAACCCGCCTCTAGGGCGGGTTGGGTGCACTCGTGAGCTAGCCCGCCAAATAAGGAATGGCGGTAATAATGCTTGGCTGGCTGCGCAGTACGGTGGAAGTCATGGCTGGAAATTAAACCGGGCGTAGCGCCACGTCAACAACTGTGGGAGCGAGCTTGCTCGCGATAGCTGTGGGCCAGCCAAGATTGATATCAACTGACACACCGCTATCGCGAGCAAGCTCGCTCCCACATTTTGTGGCCGATGAAGTCTTGGAGGTTATTTCAGCCCGACCTTGTACAGCGCGCCATCGTCCTCGTCGGTCAACACATAGAGGAAACCATCCGGTCCCTGGCGGACATCGCGGATACGTTCCTTGAGCCCGCCCAGCAGGCGCTCTTGGTGGACGACCTTGTCGCCATCGAACTCCAGCCGAATCAGGTCCTGCGACACCAACGCACCGATGAACGCATTGCGTTGCCAAGGCTTGAATCGATCACTGTCGTAGAACGCCATGCCGCTGAGCCCCGGCGACACCTGCCAGACATGGTGCGGCCCGACGGTGCCTTCGACGGTCTTGCCCTGGGCCTCGGGAATCGGCGCGCCGGAATAGTTGTCGCCGTGGGTCGCCAGCGGCCAGCCATAGTTCTTGCCGCGTTCGATGATGTTCAGCTCGTCGCCGCCCTTGGGCCCATGCTCGTTTTCCCAGAGTGTTCCGTTCCACGGGTTGAGCGCAGCGCCCTGAGGGTTGCGCAAGCCGTACGACCAGATCTCCGGGCGGACATTTTTCTGGCCGACAAAGGGGTTGTCGTCCGGCACCTTGCCGTCGGGGTAGATCCGCGCGATCTTGCCCTGCAGCTTGTCCAGGTCCTGGGCGGTCGGCCGGTCGTTGTTTTCCCCCAGGGTGATGAAGAGGTAGCCGTCGCGGTCGAATACCAGGCGGGAACCGAAGTGGTTGCCCGTCGAAAGCTTGGGTTGCTGGCGGAAGATCACGTCGAAGTTGTCCAGGCGCTTCAGGTCCTTGGATAACTGCCCCCGGCCAACGGCAGTGCCGGCCTTGCCGTCCTCACCGGCCTCGGCATAGGACAAATACACCGTGCGGTCCTGCTTGAAGTCCGGCGACAGCACCACGTCCAGCAAGCCGCCCTGCCCCTTGGCCCAGACCTCGGGAACGCCGCTCAACGGCGCGGACAACTTCCCTTCGGCGCTAACCCAACGCAGGTTGCCGGGGCGCTCCGTCACCAGCATGCCCTGTTGCTCCGGCAGGAACGCAGCCGACCAGGGATGCTCCAGCCCCCTGACAACGGTGGTGACCTCGACGGTGCCTTCCTCACTCTTGAATGTCTGGACCTGCGCGGCCGAAGCCGCTGTGGCGAAGGCCAGTACAGCGCTTGCACAAAGGGTGGTCATCAGGGTTTTACGCAACATGCACACTTCCTTCTGTGGTGATGGGTAGATCAGACGGCGCCTCAGCGATTGCCATTGTTCGGGTTCCTGGGCGGCGTCGGTGATTCGAGGGTGGGGCGCGGCGAGCCCGGTGGCGGGCCGGAGCGCGGATAGCCATTGCCGATGCCGCCATTTTCCAAGGTGGGTGGCCGAGGAACGGGCACGGTCGGGTTGTCACGTAGCGTCGGCACGTTGGGCTGGGTGCCCTGCATGCTGTTGGGATTGGCCCGGCGAATCGGGCTGTTGTAGGGATTGTTGTTGCCCGGCAAGTTCTGCGCCAGGAGCACGGGACCGTGACCAGGCGTAGTTGCCTGGACGGCGGTACTCATCAATAACCCTGCGATGGCGAACATCAGCCTGTTCATGGGACACCTCCCGGATTCACGGATACGGCACCGATATATCGAAAGCACGCTACGCCGCAGGTTCGCTGTTGTCAGGCGAAATGTCCGGACGAAGATGTAACCAAGCGTCTCGGATTTTGGACAAACCCAGGCGCCAACCGCAGCCAACCGGCGCCGGATGGAAACTTTTCCAAATCTCCCAGTGTCACCAGAGAGACCATTCACCGGTAAGGAAATCTGCACCATGGCACGGGCAATCTGGAAAGGCGCAATCAGTTTCGGACTGGTCCACATCCCCGTGGCGCTGGTGTCGGCCACGGCCTCCCAAGGGGTGGATTTCGACTGGTTGGACAAACGCACCATGGACCCGGTGGGCTATAAGCGCGTCAACAAGACCACGGGCAAGGAAGTGACCAAGGACGACATCGTCAAGGGCGTCGAATACCAGAAAGGCCAGTATGTGTTGATCAGCGAGGAGGAAATTCGCGCCGCCCACCCCAAGTCCACCCAGACCATCGACATTTTCTCTTTCGTCGACAGCGAAAAAATTCCCCTGCAGAACATCGACAAACCTTACTTCCTGGCGCCTGACAAGCGTGGCGGCAAGGTCTATGCGCTGCTGCGCGAGACGCTGCTCAAGACCAACAAGGTCGCCCTGGCAAATGTAGTGTTGCATACCCGCCAGCACCTGGCGGCGCTCATGCCGCTGGAATCGGCCCTGGTGCTGGTGATGCTGCGCTGGCCCGCCGAGGTGCGCGAGCTCGACGTCCTGGAACTGGGCGACGAAGTCACCAGCCCGACGCTGGCCAAGGGCGAGCTGGACATGGCCAAGCGCCTGGTGGAAGACATGAGTGGCGACTGGGAGCCGCAGGAATATCGCGACAGCTTCCAGGAAAAGATCATGGAACTGGTGGAGAAAAAGGCCACCGAAGGCCGGCTCGAAGCAGTGGAAACCGACCCCGGCGAAGAACAACGCAAGACCGCCGACGTCATCGACCTTACCGAGCTGCTCAAGCGCAGCCTGGGAGGCAAAGGCAAGGCGCCCGACAAGTCCGCCGAAAAACCCGCGGCAAAATCGACGAAAACACGCAAATCCGCTCCAGCTAAAAAAGCCACCAAGGCCTCCCGGGGCTGAACCCCGGGCGCCTGTCACACAAGGGAATCTGTCATGGCCAAGGCCGAGAGTGAATCTGCCCGTCTGTCCGCCGTGGAAGCGGACGCCACAACGACTCGCAGCCGCGCCCGACGGGGTAAGCAGGCAGCCACGAGCCAGCTCCCGGAGCGCCTGTCACCGCAGCTGGCCACGCCGGTGGAACAACCACCCGCCGGGGAATGGCGCTATGAAGTGCAATTTCACGGTTATCGGCTTCTGGCGCGCATCGAAAAAGGTGAGGTCCGGCTGTTCAACCGCCACCACACGGACTGGACCGACCGCCTCAAGCTGCATGCCGAGGCCCTGACGCAGCTGGACCTGGGCGACAGCTGGCTCGATGGCGAACTGGTCCTGCTCGACGACACCGGTCATTCCGACTTCCCCGCCCTGCGCCAGGCCTTCGAGATCGGTCGTAGCGTCGACATGGTGTACTTCCTCTTCGACGCGCCATTTCTCAACGGTGTCGATCTGCGTGAAAAACCTTTGGAAGAACGCCGCGCCGCGCTGAAAAATGCGTTGAAGAACAACGCCAGCAAACGCCTGCGGTTTTCCGAAGCGTTTTCCGCCAGCCAACATGACATCTTCGAAAGCGCTTCAGCCCTCTCCCTCGACAGCGTGGTCGGCAAACGCCTGGGCAGCCCGTATGTCTCGGGACGCAACCCCGATTGGGTCAAGCTCAAGTGTCGGTTGCGCCAATGCTTCGTCATCGTTGGGTTCACACGCCCGCAGGGCAAGCGCAACGGTTTCGGTGCGCTGTTGCTGGCGGTCAACGGGCCGTCGGGGCTGGCGTATGCCGGCCGGGTTGGCACGGGTTTCAGCCAGGCCCAGCTCAAGCAACTGCATGAACAACTGTGTGCCCAGGAACGCCAGACCTCACCACTGGACCAGCCGCTCAAAGGCGCACAGGGGCGCGGTGTGCACTGGGTCGAGCCGACGCAGGTGTGCGACGTCGAATTCGCCGAGTGGGCCGGCGACGGCCTGATACGCCAGGCGGTGTTCCTCGATCTGCCGGGTGACAGCCAGGCCAATCGCGTGGTCCGCGAGCAACCCATGCCGATAAAAGCTGCGGCGCCTAAACCCAAGCGACGTACCAAGGGCGACACCGCCAAAGTCGACGGTGTAGTCATCACCCACCCCGACCGCGTGGTCGATAGCGTCAGTGGCGTGCAGAAAGCCGAGCTGGCGCAATATTACCTGGAGATCGCTCCGTGGATCCTGCCGCACCTCAAGTTGCGGCCCGTTGCGCTGGTGCGGGCACCGGAGGGAATCGGCGAGGAGCTGTTTTTCCAGAAGCATGCCGATCGCCTGGAAATCCCCCATATCAAACAGCTGGATCCGCGCCTGGACCCGGGCCATGCGCCGCTGATGGAAATCGACAGTATCCATGCCCTGGTCGGCGCGGCGCAGATGGGCGCGGTGGAGTTGCACACCTGGACGGCGACCCATGACCGGATCGAAGCGCCCGATCTGTTTGTCCTGGACCTGGACCCGGATCCGTCACTGCCCTGGAGCGCCATGCTGGAGGCGACGCGCATGACCTTGTCGGTCCTCGACGAGCTGGGTTTGCAAGGATTTCTCAAGACCAGCGGTGGCAAAGGCATGCACATCATCGTGCCGCTGGCCCGCAGCGAGGGATGGGACACCACCAAGGCCTTCGCCAAGGCCATATCGCAATTCCTGACCCGGCAGATGCCACAACGAATCACCGCGACCATGGGGCCGAAAAACCGCGTGGGCAAGGTGTTCGTCGACTACCTGCGCAACGCCCGCGGCGCCAGTACAGTGGCCGCGTATTCGGTGCGCGCAAGGCCCGGGCTACCGGTGTCGGTGCCGATCGCCCGGGATGAGCTCGCAGACCTGCGCAATGCCCAGCAATGGGATATCCAGACTGCACTGGAACGGGCCAAGGGCCTGGGCGCCGATCCGTGGGAAGGCTATAGCCATCGCCAGCGGATCACCGCCAGGATGTGGGACCAGCTGGAGGCTGAAAAACCCTGAATCCGTCAGATCCAGACGAAAATCGCCAGCAGCGCGCCAAAGAACGCCCATTTCTGCAAGTAATACAGCTTGCGATTGCGTTTCTTCAGCGCCTTGCCTTGCAGGCGAATCTTGTACAGCCGGGAAAATGCCCGGTTCAGGCCGCCAGTCTTGTCGCCGGCATCATTCGGCGCGCCGGCGGCGGCCATGACGGTGCGGCTAAACCAGCGGTTGAACGCCGTGGCCCAACGGTATTTCATCGGCCGCTCCACGTCGCAGAACAAGATGATGCGGTTCTGCGGCGTGGTGTTTTCGGCGTAGTGAATGAACGTCTCGTCGAACACCACCGCTTCGCCATCACGCCAGTGATAGGTCTCGCCGTCGACATTGATGTAGCACCCGGCATCGTTGGGCGTCTGCAGGCCGAGGTGGTAGCGATAGGACCCGGCATACGGATCGCGATGGCGCACCAGTTTCGAGCCGGACGGCAATTCGGCGAACATCGCCGCCTTGATCGATCCGATGCCTTGTACCAGTTCGGTCGTGCGCGGGCACAGCTTCATGGCCGACGGATGGCTGTCGCCGTACCACTTGAGGTAGAAGCGCTTCCAGCCGGTCTTGAAGAACGAGTTGAAACCCACATCGTCATATTGGTCGGAACGCTTGATCGCCCCCGCCTGCAGCAGGCTCTGGCCTTCGGCGCGGATTTCTTCCCAATGCGCCTGCAGCGGGCTCAAGTCCGGGAATTGCTCGGGATTCAAAAACGGCTTGTTCGGCCATTTGGAACACAAGTACAGCAGGCAATTGATCGGCGCGAGGAAGGACGAGTGGTCGCTCAGTTGACGGCCGAGCTTGTGCCGCACGCGTCCGCGCAGATGCACATAGCCAATGGAGAGGAGATAGATCGCAACGATGATGAGCTTCACGGAATCGGTTGGGTCCAGAAGTGAAGAGGCTACTTCTCCAGGCCAGCCAAGCGGCAAGGGAGAGGCGTCGAGTGAGATGGCATTTTAGCCACAGTTTGTAACCTGAAGTTATCCCTCAGTTGTGAAAAACTGTCTAGCCAGGGCAACACCCTATCGTTAACGCGCCCAGATCAGTACAATCGCCGCCAAATATCACGCGCCCCCTTTGGCCGATGCCGGAAATCCCGACTTCGGCGCATATGCACTCGGGCCAGGCGCTCCGTATGCTGCTGTCCTCTTATGCCGGATGGACCCTTGCGCTTGCGACCGCGAAGCCTCTAGCGCGGTGCGGATCGGCGCAAACAGGTACTGAACAGGTACTGCCGCACCCTTAGCTACTCTGAATGTTCCGCAGGATAAACCTTTGATCTCTACAGCTAACATCACGATGCAGTTTGGCGCCAAGCCACTGTTCGAAAACGTCTCTGTCAAGTTTGGCGCGGGTAACCGCTACGGCCTGATCGGCGCCAACGGTTGCGGCAAGTCGACCTTCATGAAAATCCTCGGCGGTGACCTCGAACCGTCCGGCGGCCAGGTGATGCTGGAGCCGAACGTACGGTTGGGTAAATTGCGCCAGGACCAGTTCGCCTACGAGCAATTCACCGTGATCGACACCGTGATCATGGGCCATGAAGAGCTGTGGAAGGTCAAGGCCGAGCGCGACCGCATCTATTCGCTGCCGGAAATGACCGAAGAAGACGGCATGGCCGTGGCCGAGCTGGAAACCGAGTTCGCCGAAATGGACGGCTATACCGCCGAATCCCGCGCCGGTGAGCTGCTGCTGGGCCTGGGCATTCCCCTGGAACAGCATTTCGGTCCGATGACCGAAGTCGCGCCAGGCTGGAAGCTACGTGTGTTGCTCGCCCAGGCCTTGTTCTCCAATCCGGAAGTGCTGTTGCTCGACGAACCGACCAACCACCTGGACATCAACACCATCCGTTGGCTGGAAAACATCCTCACGGCGCGTAACAGCACCATGATCATCATTTCCCACGACCGGCACTTCCTGAACAGCGTCTGCACCCACATGGCCGACCTGGACTACGGTGAGCTGCGCCTGTTCCCGGGCAACTACGACGAGTACATGATCGCGGCCACCCAGTCCCGCGAGCAACTGCTGTCGGACAACGCCAAGAAGAAAGCCCAGATCGCCGAACTGCAGACGTTCGTCAGCCGCTTCTCGGCCAACGCCTCGAAAGCCAAGCAGGCCACCTCCCGCGCCAAGCAGATCGACAAGATCCAGCTGGCCGAGGTCAAGCCATCGAGCCGCGTCAGCCCGTTCATCCGCTTCGAACAGACCAAGAAGCTGCACCGCCAGGCCGTGACCATCGAGCGCATGTCCAAGGGCTTCGACGGCAAGACCCTGTTCAAGAACTTCAGCTTCACCGTCGAAGCCGGCGAGCGCGTGGCAATCATCGGCCCGAACGGCATCGGCAAGACCACCCTGCTGCGCACCTTGATGGGCGAGCTGACGCCAGATGCTGGCTCGGTCAAGTGGACCGAAAGCGCGGAGCTGGGCTACTACGCCCAGGACCACGCCCACGACTTCGAAGACGATGTCAGCCTGTTCGACTGGATGGGCCAGTGGACCCAGGGCGAACAGATCATCCGCGGCACCCTGGGCCGCATGCTGTTTTCCAACGACGAGATCCTCAAGTCGGTCAAGGTCATCTCCGGTGGTGAACAGGGCCGCATGCTGTTCGGCAAGCTGATCCTGCAAAAGCCGAACGTGCTGGTGATGGACGAACCGACCAACCACTTGGACATGGAATCCATCGAAGCGCTGAACCTGGCGCTGGAGAACTACCCGGGCACGCTGATCTTCGTCAGCCACGACCGCGAGTTCGTGTCGTCCCTGGCAACCCGCATCATCGAGCTGAGCGCCGACGGCGTGGTCGACTTCAGCGGCACCTATGACGACTACCTGCGCAGCCAGGGTGTGATGTTCTAAGAGCAGCCGCGAGTTGTAAGCTTCGAGCTGCAAGTGAAAGCCCCGTCCATGTGACGGGGCTTTTTCATTCCTACAGCACAGAATCCATGGATACCCCTGTGGCGAGGGCCATGACACAAGCAAACCGTTAGCCAGCTTCCTTTTCTTCCCGTCACACGCCATGATGAAACACTCCTGCCGCTGCCCGCGAACGAGTCCCATGCCAACAGCCCAGCCCGCTCCCAGTTCCTTGTCGATCACCTTGCAGATCGTCTCCATCGTTTTCTACACCTTCATTGCCTTCCTCTGCATCGGCCTGCCGATTGCGGTGTTGCCCGGGTATGTCCACGAGCAATTGGGCTTCAGTGCGGTCATCGCCGGGCTGACCATCGGTTCCCAGTACCTCGCCACCCTGCTCAGCCGGCCCATGGCCGGGCGGTTGTCGGACAGCGTCGGCACCAAGCGGGCCATCGTCTATGGCTTGCTGGGGATTCTGCTCAGCGGCGTGCTGACATTGATCTCGACACTGCTGCAGGATTTCGCACTGCCAAGCCTGCTGATCCTGATCGCCGGTCGTCTGTTGCTCGGGGTAGCCCAGGGCCTGATCGGCGTAGGGACGATCAGTTGGTGCATGGGCCAGGTCGGCGTGGAGCACACGGCCCGGTCGATTTCCTGGAACGGCATCGCTTCCTACGGGGCCATCGCCATCGGTGCGCCGCTGGGGGTGGTGATGGTCGGCAGCCTCGGCTTCGCCAGCCTGGGCATCGCCTTGTCATTGTTGGCCGGCATGGCGCTGCTGCTGATTCGCAACAAACCCTCGGTGCCGGTCGTGCGCGGCGAGCGCCTGCCGTTCTGGGCGGTGTTCGGACGCATCTCACCGTTCGGCACGAGCCTGTGCCTGGCCTCGATCGGCTACGGCACGCTCACCACCTTCATTACGCTGTTCTATGTCAGCCGCGGCTGGACCGGCGCGGCGTGGTGCCTGACGGTCTTCGGCATTTGCTTCATCCTGTCGCGGCTGTTGTTCATTTCCAGCATCGCCCGCTTTGGCGGTTTCAGCTCGGCGATTGTCTGCATGAGCATCGAAACCCTGGGCTTGGTGTTGCTGTGGCTGGCGCCGTCCACCGCGTTCGCCTTGATCGGCGCGGGACTGGCGGGTTTCGGGCTGTCGCTGGTCTACCCGGCGCTGGGGGTGGAGGCTATCAAGCAGGTACCCAACAGCAGCCGGGGTGCCGGATTGAGCGCCTACGCGGTGTTTTTCGACTTGGCATTGGCGATTGCCGGGCCACTGATGGGCGCGGTGGCGTCGAACCTGGGGTACCCCGCGATTTTCTTTTTTGCGGCACTGCTTTCGGTCGTCGGCCTGGGACTGGCCTTGTTGCTGAGGCGTCGGGCCGAAAAAGCCGATTATTGATCTGCCGTCCTCAAGCCGGCCCGCGTCGGCTTGCCGAGGGCGTCGCTGAAAAAGCGAGTGGCTTCGGTGATCATGGTGCGATGGATGTCCTTGCGGTCGACGCCATCGGCATCGGTGCACAGCGCCGGCATCGCCGCGATCTGCTCGTCGGTGCAGGGCGCCAGGAATACGAAGTGCCCTGCCCCGGCCAAGGTCTTGAAATCCGGCGCCGTGGGGAGCTTGCGAGCCAGCGCGGCGGCATTCTTGTCAAACGCCACCAGCTTGTCGCCGTCACCGCTATACAACAGCACAGGCACATGCACATCCGCCAGGGTGTGACGCCCGAACTTCAAGCTCAGCGGCGCCATCAGCAGTAATGCACGAACCCGGGGATCCGCCACCGGGGACAGGTCATCACGATCGGCAACCAGTTCACCTTGGGTATTGCACGCGTCGCGGTCGTCCGGTCGTTCCTGGCAGTAGCGGCGCAGGCGATTGAGGTCTGGCGTGGCGCCGGACAGGATCAAGGCGGTTTCGCCACCCGCCGAATAACCGATGACGCCGACTTGGCCGGCATTCACGAAGGGAGAAAGCATCGGGTCATTCAATGTCGCGGTGATCGCCTCGGAAATCTGGATCGGCCGACCGTACAAGTTGCTCAAGGTACCGAGCCGGCTGTGATCCTGGGCGTTGTCACCGGGATGAATCACCGCCACCACGACGAACCCCTTGCGAGCCAGTGACGTGGCCAGGTCATGCAGGGCCAGCGGCGTGCCCGTGTTGCCGTGGGACAGCATCAACAGCGGAAACCGCCCGATGGCGATCTGGGCCTCCGGCGCCGCGTCGATCTGATAGCCCCCCAGCGAGCTGGATTGCTCCCGGGCAGTCGAGGGGTAAAACGCGATGGCGTGCATCGGCTGTTGATCCAGCGGATCGAGGAAGCTCAGCTCATGAAAACCGGCGCTCCAATGCGGATGCGGCGCCGGCGCGGCGTGCACCGAACCGAGACTGGTAGCCAGACAAAGCAGCAACGCTGCACCAAGACGTTTCATTTGAATCTTCCACCTTCACCAGCGCGCGGGAAGGCCCCGCTGCTCGCACATTGGCCGTGCATAACCTGCGCCAGAAACCGACGCCAAATGCAGGAAAACCCTGCATCCCGGCCATCCAATGACGACGAGAATACAGGGTTTTGCGAAGGTTGCCCGTAATGCTTGGGGCTTTTACGCAAGCCTTACGCAGCGGCGAACTGCTGGCCAATCTGCAACTGGGCCTCATGCATGGCTTTGGCGCGCATGTCATCACCGTAGGCCAGGCCCTCGGCGCGGACGAATTCGATGTCGGTGATGCCGAGGAAACCGAAGACCAGCTTGAGGTATTCCTCATGGCCGATGCCACTCGGCTGGCCGGCGTGCAAGCCGCCGGAGGTGGAAACAATCAGCAGCTTCTTGCCACCACACATTCCTTCAGGACCGGCTTCGGTGTAGCGGAACGTCTTGCCCGCGACGGCGATGCGGTCGATCCAGGCCTTGAGTTGCGTTGGGATGCTGAAGTTGTACATCGGCGCTGCGATCACTACGGCGTCCGCCGCGAGGAATTCGGCCATGGTCGACTCACTGAGCTCGGCTTCGTGCTTGAGGGCGGCGTCACGCAGCTCGGCGCTGGTGCCAGCGGCAACCAGTGTCTGGGAGGAGAAGTGGCTGATGGCGTCGGCGGCCAGGTCACGGTAGGTGACGGAAATGTCCGGCTCGGCGGCTATCCACGCTTGAACCAGCTCACGGCTCAATTGGCGCGAAGCGGAATTGTCGCCGAGGATGCTCGAATCGATGTGCAACAGTTTCATGTGAGTGCTCTCCAAGTGAGGATCGCGGCTGGGCGATCAATTGAGAACAATCCTATCGATGAAACCAATGGTCGATAAGTCAGCAATAATGCGATAGTTCGTTCCACTGACAGGACAATCGAGCCCGGACATGCAAGACCTCAACGATCTGTATTACTTTGCCAAGGTGGTCGAAGCCGATGGCTTCGCGGCTGCCGGGCGCTTGCTGGGTATCCCGAAGTCCCGGCTGTCGCGGCGCATCGCCGAGTTGGAGGAACGCCTCGGTGCCCGCCTGCTGCAACGCACGACGCGCCAGTTGAAGCTCACCGCCGTCGGCGAACGCTACCTGCGTCATTGCCAGGCGATGTTGCTCGAAGCGGAAATGGCCGACGAGGCAGTGGCGAGCATGTCCAGCGAACCCCGCGGGCGGTTGCGGGTGTCGAGCCCCGTGGGGCTGGCGCATCAGTTCTTGCCGTCGATCATCGAAACCTTCCTGGCGAAGTTTCCCCAGGTGCAATTGGAGATGACCCTGCTGAACCGGCGGGTGGATTTGATCGGCGAAGGCATCGACGTGGCCTTGCGCGTGCGCGATCTTGGCGACGAAGACCCGTTGCTGATGACGCGACGCTTGCGCCAGGCCCGGCTGATGATGGTCGCCAGCCCGGCCTTCACCCAGGGACGGCGGATCGAAACCCCGGACGACCTGAGGCAACTGCCGGTGTTGGGCGCGCTGGAGGCCGATCGGCTGGTCCATCTGCGCCTGCTCGACAGCACGGGGCAAAATGTCGAGCTGGCCCTGGAAGCGCGCCTGGGCATCGACGATTTCATCGTGCGCCGCGCCTGCGCCCTCGCCGGCCTGGGCTTCACGTTGCTGCCCAGCATGTATTGCGAAGAAGAACTGCAGGACGGCAGGTTGGTGGAGCTGCTGCCCGGCTGGTCATCGCCCGATGGCTGGTTGCAGGCGGTTTATCCTCACCGGCGCGGTATGCTGCCGGCGGTGCGCGCCTGGATCGATCACCTGGTGGCGGCGTTCGAACAATGTGGAGACAAAACGATATGAGCTTGAGCGAAGAGGATGTCGCACAGTTTTGCCTGGGCTTGCCAGGGGCCAGGGAGGATTACAAATGGGGTGGCGTGCGGGTGTTTTCCATCGCCGGAAACAAGATGTTCGCCCTGCAGGGGCTGCGCAGCGATTCGTTGGCGTTCAAGGTCGACAAGGACCTGTTCCTCGGCCATTGCGACCGGCCAGGTATCCATCCGGCGCCTTATCTGGCCAGGGCACAGTGGATCATCATGAACGTGCCCTACCCGCTGGGGAATGATGAATTGCGCGGGTTGCTGCAGCGCTCCCATCAACTGGTGGTGAGCAAATTGCCGAAGCGGACGCAGGTTGGGTTGTTGCTGTAGCGGTGGCTGGCGGGTACAACCGACCCACTGTGGGAGCGAGCTTGCTCGCGATGAGGTCAGCCCAACCAGTATCAATATTGGATTTAAGACCGCTATCGCGAGCAAGCTCGCTCCCACAAGGGATGCGTGGCGGCTAGAACAACGCCAACAGATGCCCGCCCAGGAACAACTGGTCGATCCAGAATCCCTGGTGCAACAGCACGATGAACCAGAACACCACCTGGAACGACACCTTGCGGGTCTTGTGGCGAAACACCTGTTGCGCCAGCAACGCGCCGGGCCAGCCGCCGGCCAGTTCGACGGCGTGCAATACATTTTCCGGCGTGCGCCAGGCGTCCGCCCGCGCCTTGCGCTTGTCGCTCCAGTAGAGCAGGAATGCCACCAGGCTGACGCTGCCATAGGCGACCATCGGCACCCAGGACTCGCCTTGCAGCCCGAGCAAAAGCGACCCCGTCAACGGCAACGCGCACAGCAGCGCGAAAACTGCCAATTTGAACCGCAGGTTCTGCACGGCTCCGCCGGTTTTATGCGCGGCGCGCCTGGCCGATTCGGTCATGGCTTGGCCGCTGACCAGTCCACCCAGCCAAACTGCCAGGTCGCCAGGATCAACAGGCCAAACGCGATCCGATACCAGGCAAATACCGCATAGCTGTGGCTGGCGATAAACCGCAACAAGCCTTTGACGGCGATCATGGCGAAGATGAACGCGGTGATGAAGCCAATGGCAAACACCGGGAAATCCGCCGGAACGAACAGTTCGCGGTATTTGTAGCCCGAGTAGACTGCCGCACCGACCATGGTCGGCATCGCCAGGAAGAACGAGAACTCGGTGGCGGTCTTGCGCGACAAGCCGAACAACAGGCCGCCGATGATAGTTGCCCCGGAGCGGGAGGTGCCGGGAATCATCGCGATGCACTGGGCCAGGCCGACTTTCAGGGCATCCTTCCACGTCATGTCATCCACGGTTTCGGCGTGGACCTGATGCTGGCGCCGTTCGGCCCAGAGCATCACGAACCCACCCAGCACCAGCGCGGTCGCGACGGTAATCGGGTTGAACAAGTAATGGTGGATCCAGTCGGCGAGCAGCACGCCCAAGATCACCGCCGGAAAGAAGGCAATCAGCAGGTTGCCGGTAAACCGACGGGCACCGGGTTGCGTCGGCAGGCCCAGCACCACATCGAAGATCTTGCGCCGAAACTCCCAGACCACCGCGAGGATCGCGCCGAGCTGGATGATGATGTTGAAAGCCATCGAACGCTCGCCCCCGAACTCGAGCAGGTCGGCAACGACGATCTGGTGCCCCGTGCTGGAAATCGGCAGGAACTCCGTCAGCCCCTCAACCACGCCAAGAATCAATGCCGAAAAGGCCGTCCACAAATCCATTCTTCCCCCAAAAACGCCTGTCTGTTCAGGCCTCATCACTATTTAAACGTCATGCAGGTGCACGCAGCGGCTGCACGATAACCGCGACCTTGCAAAAAAAACCAATGAAAAAGCAGAACCGACTCAGGTTTTGCGCTGCGGGGCCGAAATCCTATCAGACAAGCCCTGATAACGCTGCCGCGTCATGACCCAGGTCAATTCAGCAGGGCCGCCGAACGTTAAAGTGCCGGCCGTCGTATATGACAAGAATAAAAACCGGAGTGACAGCGTATGAATAGCTTGCGCAGTGTATCGATCAGCCGACGCTTGTGGCTCATCCTGATCGTGGCGGTCGTGATGTTGTTCACGCTCGGCGCGTTGATGCTCAAACAGATCCACAGCGATCTGTATCAGGCCAAGGTCCAGAAAACCCAGCACGTGGTGCAGACCGCCAGCGGCGTGCTCACCTACTACCATGGCCTGGAAACCGCCGGCACCCTGACCCGCGAGGCCGCGCAAAAGCAGGCCCTCAGCGCCGTTCGCGGCCTGCGCTACAACCAGACGGATTATTTCTGGATCAACGACCTGACGCCGGTCATGGTCATGCACCCGGCCAACCCGAAGCTCGAAGGCCAGAACCTCTCGGCCATCCGCGACCCCAACGGGTATGCGCTGTTCAATGAAATGGTCGCCATCGCCAAGGCCAAGGGCGCCGGCATGATCAACTACCTCTGGCCGAAACCGGGCGCCGAGGCGCCGGTGGGCAAGACCTCCTATGTCCAGCTGTTCGAACCCTGGGGCTGGATCATCGGTTCCGGCGTCTACATAGATGACGTCCAGGCCGAGTTCCAGGCCCAACTGATCAAGGCCTCGCTGGTCGGCCTGGTGATCACTTTGCTGATGGGCCTGTTGTTGACCCTGATCGTACGCAGCATCGTCCGCCCTCTGCAGGAGACCGTAAACGCCATGGCCAACATCGCCAGTGGCGAAAGCGACCTGACTCGAACCCTCGATACCCATGGCCAGGATGAAGTCACCCAATTGGCGCGGCACTTCAACGCGTTCACCGCGAAACTGCGGCAAGTCGTCGGCCAGTTGCAGGTCTCGGCCAGCGCATTGGGCCAATCGTCCAGCGAATTGGGCAACGACGCCGCCCAGGCCCAGCAGCGCAGCCAGCAGCAATCGCAGCAAATGGAGCTGGTGGCAACCGCCATCAACGAAGTGACCTACGGCGTGCAGGACGTGGCGAAAAACGCCGAACACGCGGCCAGCGAGATGCGCGACGCCGAGTCCCAGGCCCAGCAGGGCCAGGTCAATATCGACGGCAGCCTGCAACAGATCGACCGGCTGTCCCAGACCATCGACCAGGCCGTGGAGGTGATCCGCACCCTGGCCAGTGAAAGCACCCAGATTGGCAGCGTGCTGGAAGTGATCCGCTCTATCGCCGAGCAGACCAACCTGCTGGCGCTCAACGCGGCGATCGAAGCCGCCCGTGCTGGCGAACAGGGTCGCGGCTTTGCCGTGGTGGCCGATGAAGTGCGCCTGCTGGCCCAGCGCACGCAAAAATCCACCGCCGAAATCCAGGCCATGATCGAACGCCTGCAAAACCACTCCGAAGCGGCAGTAAAGGTCATCAGCGACAGCAGCCGCGCTTCGCAACTGACCATCGAGCAGGCCGGACTTGCAGGCGCCAGCCTCAATGCCATCGGCCAGGCGCTGCGCAATCTCAACAGCCTGAATGCCTCCATCGCCAGCGCCACCCTGCAGCAGGCCCACGTGGTGGAAGACATCAACCAGAACGTCACCCAGGCCGCCGGGCTCTCCCACAGCACCGCCGTGGCTGCCGAGCAATCGAGCCTGGCCAGCGCGCGCCTGAAGGACCTCAGCGAACAGCTGAACGGCTTGCTCAAGCAATTCCGGGTCTGAGAAGCACCTCTGGAAGAAACACCCTGTGGGAGCGAGCCTGCTCGCGAAGACGGTGGAACATTCAGCATGGAGGCAAGCTGAAGTTCCGCTTTCGCGAGCAGGCTCGCTCCCACATTGATTCGGCGCTGACTTCAGGTTCGTTGTCCACTTTCATCCCCCTTGCTCGCGATAGCGCCAGTGCATTCAGCATTGAAGTTGGAGCTCCGCGCCCCATAGCGTTTACAATCCCCGCCCTCCTCAACTCCTCCAAGGAACCGCCATGTCCGGGCTTGAACTGTTTGCCGCAGCCCTCGGCGTGATCGCTGTCTGGCTGACCGTCAAGCAGAACCCCTGGTGCTGGCCGATCGGCCTGGTCATGGTGCTGCTTTACACCTGGATTTTCTTCGACGTGAAGTTGTATTCCGACATGTTGCTGCAGGTCGTCTACGCCG
This sequence comes from Pseudomonas sp. BP11-1-1, assembly GCF_052112105.1. Classification (NCBI taxonomy): domain Bacteria; kingdom Pseudomonadati; phylum Pseudomonadota; class Gammaproteobacteria; order Pseudomonadales; family Pseudomonadaceae; genus Pseudomonas; species Pseudomonas sp. BP11-1-1. The sequence continues at coordinate 374,670 of NZ_JAUTYU010000005.1, read as the reverse complement.
TCCTGCAGCTATATGGCTGGTGGCAGTGGACCCGCGCCGGGCGCAACCACGACGGGCGACAGGTGACGCGCCTGGAAGGCCCGTCGGTGGTGCTCGGCCTGGCCATCGGTGCGGCTGGCAGCCTGGCGCTGGGCGCGGCAATGGCCCATTGGACCGACGCCGCGCAACCCTGGCTCGACGCCGCGCTCACCGGGTTCAGTCTGGTTGCCCAGTGGTGGATGGCACAGAAACGCGTGCAATGCTGGCCGTTGTGGATCGTCCTGGATGTGATTTTCGTGGGTTTGTTCATCTACAAAGGCCTGTACCTGACCGCCGCGCTCTATGCACTGTTTACCCTGCTGGCAGTGCAAGGCTGGCGGGAATGGCGCGCCGACCCGGCGTTGCGCGTATGAAGGTGGTGGTGCTGACCGGCCCGGAGTCCAGTGGCAAGAGCTGGTTGGCGGCGCAATTGCAGGCCCACTTTGGCGGCTTGCGAGTAGATGAATACGTGCGCGATTTCATGGAACAGACCCAGCGCGACACCTGCCTGGCCGACATCACCGACATCGCCACCGGGCAACTGGCCCGGGAAGACGCGGCCCGCGCCCGGCAGCCAGCGCTGCTGATTCTCGACACTCACCTGCTGAGCAATATTCTCTGGAGCCAGACCTTGTTTGGCGACTGCCCGAGCTGGCTCGAACCGGCCTTGCTGGCGCGTCATTACGACTTGCATCTGCTGCTCAGTCCCGAGCAGGTCGAATGGGTCAGTGATGGCTTGCGTTGTCAGCCAGCGCTAGCCGAACGCGTGGCTTTTTTCGAAGCCATCGAAGGCTGGCTGGTTCGCCAGCGGCAACCTTTCGTCAAGATCGAAGGTGATTGGGCCCAACGTCGTGATCAGGTGTTTGCGGCCGTTTCCCGGCTACTCCAGGCTTGAGTTGTTACATCGCTGAAACAGCAAGCACACGCGAAAGCCGGATCCAACGCCGCTTCACGTCATCACCGGCCTGACTGTCAAGTCACTGAAACACCCTCTTCCCAAGCCTGGATCCAGAGCCATACGACGGCGGGCGGCGTGTCGTGGGCCGCAAACCCAGTCTCAGGAATGAAACAGGTTGCGCGCCAGACATTTGCCATTACTTGCAAACGGTTGAATCCAAAGACTTTTCAAAACACGGCACAACACCTGCTCTTCCTCTTCGCAACGCTGACTAGGGCCAGCGTCCAGTGAAGAAGGAATCGATGTCATGGGGACATTCAACGGAAGGTTGATCTGTCTGTTGTTGATCGGCTGCGCCGCCAGCGCGACGCTCAGTGTGCCGGCGCAGGCCGAGGGCAACGGCGTCATCGTACTCAACCGTGACGTGCAACCCGTTCATATCGGTCGAAATGGCGGCAAAGACCCCTACCCGACCACCGTCAATGCCAATCCGTCCGATCGGATCAACCAGGCGACCGCCAGCACCGAGCTGAGCGACGGCGAATTCGCCAGCGTGGCCAGCGGCTCGACGATCCGTAACACGGTCAACCCGAACACCGGCGTCCAAGGCCTCAACGTCGTGACCAACCCCAACGGCATGCCCGGCATGGGTGCCGGCCACGGCGGCGGTAGCGGCGGCGCGATTTCCGGCACGATCAACCGCTCGCTGAGTTCCGGCCTGGCCCCATTGGGTCGGCTGGCGGGAGGCCAGTGAGATGAACCCGACCTGGCTCATGATCGCCCTGCTCGGCTCATCCGCCGCACTCGCCGATCCAGGCGTGGCAGTGAGCAGCCACGCCGACCTGCAGAATTCCGGCAGCCGCTACACCGGCAACTTCAACCTCAACCAGGCGGCTGGCGACCAGACCCAGCAGACCAACACCCGCGCGATCGCCATCGGCACCAACGCCCAGGCGACCACCGTCGTGCGCCAACGCCTCGACACACCGGCCAGCCCGGCGCTGAACGCCAGCGCGCGCATCGGCGGCAGCTCATTCACCAACGGTAACGGTGTGCTGGGCGTCAACCAGTCCGCCGGCGCCAATAACCAGATGGCCAATGTCATGCGCGTGGGCATCAGTGCCCGCCCGCAGAGCATGGATGACAGCGCCCTTTCCCAGCAGAACGTGGCGCTGGTACCGAACTCCGGAACAACTGACACCCCAACCGGCAGTCGCCAGGTCGCTACCAGCGACCAGGCCTTCACCGGCAGCCGAGGGGTGATCCAGGTGAACCAGAGTGCCGGGGTGGGGAACCGCATGGCTAACACCCTGAGCATCCGGGTCGCTGACTGACCCGGCGCAGCACATAAGCGCAGTACATAAGAAAGTACCAACACTTAACCAACGACACGCAAGGAGAAACACCATGAAACCTACAATGGCGCTCAAACCATTGGTTTTCGCTCTCGCCGCTGTCATGGCAATGGCTGCACAGGCTGGAGGAAACGACAACAACGGTCATGGCAATGGCCATGGCAACCATGGTCCCAAAGGGCCGACGCTGGAACAATTGCTCTCCATCAGTGCCGGCGCTGGGGCCACGGTGCTGGATGAGCAGAACAGCGACGGCAACGTAGTGACCAACCAGGCGACCCGCAATACCGCCGAAGCCACTGACTCGCTCAACGGCAGCAACGGCAACATGGGCGCCAACATCGCCGCTGGCGACGGCAACCAGCAAGACAACGCCGCCGCACTGGCCACCGCCGACGAGAGCTTCATCTTCGGTTCGGCTGTCGCCGCTTCCAGCGCCACGCAAGTTAATAACAACAACCATGTGAACAACAACTCCACGCAAAACAACGCCTCGCTGACCAGCGCGGGCAACAACGGCTCCGGCAACATCGGTATCAACGTGACCGCCGGCAACTTCAACCAGCAGAAAAACAACCTGGCCATTGCCGTGTCGGGTGGCCGTGTCGCCCAGGCCTCGGCTTCGGCTGACCAGTCCTCCACCGGTCTCGTCGTGGACAATAAAGGCGTGAAGAACTACAAGACCGACACCCTTACCAACACCTACGAAGCTTCGGGCTCCTTCAAGGCCAAAGGCACCATCAAAGAAGAAGGTGGCTGGGGTGACAAAGGTGGCTACGGCGGCGGCCATGATGGCGACAAGATCTCCGTCGCAGGCACGTTCGAACTGGCCGGTAGCAATACCCAGCAAGTGTTGACTCGCGACGGTTGGAAAAACCCTGTCTACAACAACGCCACCATGACCAACTCCATGAACGGCTTCTCCGGTAACGGCGGCGCCAACGTGTCGGCGGGCGTGGGCAACCAGCAAAGCAACTCGCTGTCGATTGCGGCCGGCTGCAAGGCTTGCATGTAGACGCGCATGAAACGAAGCCCCGGCAACAGTAATGCTGTTCCCCTAGGGTTTGGATGAATCTTGTGGTGAGGGAGCTTGCTCCCGCTCGGTTGCGCAGCAACCGCAAAATCTTGGAGCCGCTCCGCAGCCCAGCGGGAGCAAGCTCCCTCGCCACGGACTCATTTCAATGCTTTAGATGAAGGGTGCTGCTGGAAAAAGGGGCTTTTTTCCCGGATGTCCATCAGGCGTATCGATCATGCGTGCGACTGTCCTTTGCCTGCTCTTTTGCTTTGCCTGCGCGACCGAGGCCGCACAGATGCCCGTCGCCGCCCTGCCTGGCGGCATGCTCATCTACAAACCCGTGCAAAGCGTGCGCGAGCGCAAGTTCAGCGACATCGTCGAACAGAAAACCGATTTCAGTTGCGGCGCCGCCGCGCTGGCCACGGTGTTGCGCCAGGCCTATTGGCTTGACGTCGACGAAGAGCACGTCATCAAGGGCATGCTGGTCAACGCCGACCAGGACCTGGTTCGTACCCAGGGGTTTTCCATGCTGGACATGAAGCGCTACGTGGAAACCATCGGCATGCGCGCCCGTGGGTATCGGATACCGTCGGAAAAACTCGAAGCGGTGACGATCCCGGTCGTGGTCCTGATGGAAATCCGCGGCTACAAGCATTTTGTGGTCTTGCAGCGGGCTGACAAGCAATGGGTCTATGTCGCCGACCCGGTGCTTGGGCACAAGCGCTACGCCCATGATGAGTTCGCCAAAGGCTGGAACGGCATCGTCTTTGCCATCGTCGGCCCCGGCTACGACAAGACCAACGCCTTGCGCAGCCCGCCGCAACCGCTGACGGCACGAAACAAACTGGACGGTTTCAACCCGGTCAAGGACGCGGAATTGATGGATTTCGGCTTCATCCAGAGCGACTTTTTCTAAGCGCCGTACAACTGCCAATAAAATACAAAAGGAGCAGGATGCTCCGGGAGCAACACATGAAACGCTCATACTGGCTCACGCTGGCCTGCCTGGCCGCAACGACGTCGGGTCTCGCCCACGCCGGTTTCAAACCCATCGAAGTTAAGGACCAGGAGCTCGCCGAGCTGCGCGGTCGCTACGTCATGCCCGGAAGGGTCATCAGCTTTGGCATCGTCATGAGCAGCACCTGGCGCAACGCCAGTGGCGACGTGATCGGCGCGTCCAGTTCCATGCAGATCCAGTCCACAACGGTCAAACCGCAATTCTACGTCTCGACCATCAAGCAAACCGGTAACGGCAGCACCCCGGAACAGGGCAGCGGCACGATTACCGGCGGTGCCGGCCTTGGCTCAGGCCAAGGCGTGACCCAGAGCGTGCGAGCCGCGGGCGATGGCAACAGCGCCTACAACAACGTCAGTATCAACGTGAAGGAAAGCAGCCAGGCACCTGCCCTGGCGCCATCCCAAGGCCAATTGCTGACCAAGGGCCAGACCATCAGCGGCAGCAACGCCGCCGGCAGCGTCGCGGTCACCGCCACCGGCAGCGGCGTGCAAATGGCGATCCAGGCCAGCCACAACCAGGGCAGCACCTTGCAACAGGTGGCCCAGGGTGGCTTGTTGCAGAACACCCGCCTGCTGGGCAACAGCAACCTGGTCAACAACATGACCCAGCTCAACGTGGTGCTGAACAACAACGGCCCCAGCGCCGGGGCCTTGGACTGCAACCTGACGCAACTGCGCGGTCTTCGAAATCTCGGATATTGATCTACGCTGATCTCCGATCATTGGGCATATAGGGACGGCATATTTCATGTATCGATCCGTATCGTTGCGCGCTGTGATGTGTTTAAGCACGTTGTTCCCGGCGACCTTGCTGCAAGCAGCACCGGATGCCGACATCGAGGCCCTGAAGCAGGAACTTCTCGAGCTCAAGCAACGTTACGAGGTCCAGCAAAAAGCCTTGGCCGTACTCGAACAGCGAGTCCGCCAGGTAGAGGATCAACCCGCCGCCCCACAACCCAAGCGCCTGGCCAAATCGCCGGCCGACCTGAAAGGCAACCAGGGTGTGGCCGGCAGTGGTGCGACAGCGGCGGGAGGCAGCGGTTACGGGCAATCCCTGGCCGACGATTCGCAACCGGCGCAAAGCGTTTCCAACCTGTATGACGAGGCCAGCGGCTTTTTCGGCGGCGGCAAATTCAGCTTCGAAACCGGCGTGACCTATTCGCGCTACGACACGCGGCAACTGATCCTCAACGGTTTCCTGGCCCTGGATTCGATTTTCCTCGGCAACATCAACCTGGATCGGATCAAGGCCGACACCTGGACCTTGGACCTCACCGGTCGCTACAACTTTGACAATCGCTGGCAGTTCGACCTCAACGTGCCGGTGGTCTATCGCGAGTCCACCTATCAATCCGGCGGCGCCAACCAAGGCGCGGCCGGGGTCACCAGCGAAGAAACCGTGACCCGCGACCCGACCATCGGCGACGTCAATTTCGGCATCGCCTACAAGTTCATGGACGAATCGGTCAGCAGCCCGGACGCTGTCGTGACCCTGCGCGTCAAGGCGCCCACCGGCAAGGACCCGTTCGGCATCAAGCTGCGCCAATCCCAGGCCAACACCAACTTGTTCGTGCCGGAGGACCTGCCTACTGGCAACGGCGTCTGGTCGATCACGCCGGGGATTTCGCTGGTCAAGACCTACGATCCGGCGGTGCTGTTCGGCAGCCTGTCCTACACCCACAACTTCGAGGAGTCGTTTGACGACATCAGTTCCACGGTCAACCAGAAGGTACCGGGTAAGGTGCGGATCGGCGACAGCTTCCAGATCGGCGCGGGTATCGCCTTTGCCTTGAACGAAAAGATGAGCATGTCGTTCTCGGTGTCCGATCTGGTCCAGAAGAAAAGCAAGCTCAAGCAGGACGGCGGGGACTGGGAATCGGTGGTCTCCAGCGATGCCAATGCCGGCTACTTCAACATCGGCATGACGCTGGCTGCCAGCGACAACCTGACCATCGTGCCCAACCTGTCCATCGGGCTGACGGACGATGCGCCGGATTTCACGTTTAGCCTGAAATTCCCGTATTACTTCTGATGCCCCTCCCTTGTGGGAGCGAGCTTGCTCGCGATGAGGTCCTCTCAGCTAACTTTGATGTTGACTGGCAGGCCGCCATCGCGAGCAAGCTCGCTCCCACAGGTTTTGCGCCGCGTTGAATCAGCGAATCTGATGCTTGTGCAACAACCGATAGAAGGTCGGCCGCGACACGCCCAGCACCCGGGCGGCGACACTCAGGTTGTCGCTGTGGCGGTTGAGTACATCGCTCAGGGCCTGGCGCTCGGCGCGGGTCTTGTAGTCTTCCAGGGTGCCCATCGGTGCGGCGACGCCCTGGTGGCTCGCCAGGCCAAGATCCCGGGCTTCGATCTGCCGCCCCTCCGCCAGCACCAAGCCGCGACGAACGCGGTTGGCCAGTTCGCGGACGTTACCGGGCCAGTCATGCATCCCCATCGCCACCAAGGCGTCTTCACTGAAGCTGCGCGGCCGCCGGCCGGTTTCATGGCTATAGAAATGCGCGAAGTGACTGGCCAGCATCGACAAATCCCCGTGACGCTCTCGCAACGGAGCCATCACCACCTGCAAGACGTTCAAGCGGTAATAAAGGTCTTCGCGAAAACGCTTGTGTTCGATCGCCGCTTCCAGGTCCACATGGGTTGCCGCGAGCACTCGCACATCAACCGCAATCGGCTGGCTGCCACCCACGCGCTCGATGTGTTTTTCCTGGAGGAACCGCAGCAGGTTGGCCTGCAGCTCCAGCGGCAGGTCGCCGATTTCGTCGAGGAACAACGTGCCGCCGTGGGCCGCTTCGATCCGTCCGATCTTGCGTTGGTGGGCGCCGGTAAAGGCCCCCTTCTCATGGCCGAACAGCTCGGACTGGATCAAATGCTCGGGTATCGCGCCGCAATTGATCGCGATAAACGGCTTGTTGCGCCGTTGCGATTGGCAATGCAGGGTGCGCGCCACCAATTCCTTGCCGGTACCGCTCTCGCCACGGATCAGCACCGGTGACTCGGCGGGCGCCAGTTTGCTCAACAGTTTGCGCAGCTCGCGGATCGGTTTGCTGTCACCCAGCAATTCATGTTCCGGCTGGTCGATGTGAACCGAGCCCTGCCCCCTCAGCCGCGCCATGCCAAAGGCTCGGCCCAACGTCACTTGGACCCGGGAAACATCGAAGGGCAACGTGTGGAAGTCAAAAAACCATTCACAGACGAAATCGCCGACGTTTTTCAGGCGCAGCACTTCCTGGTTCAGCACGGCGATCCATTCCGCGCCGCTGCGGCTGATCAATTCCTTGACCGCTTCGGGGCGCTCCAGATGAAAAGGCTGCAACCGCAAGAGGCCAACGTCGCAGCTTCGGTCGCTGGCGTGCTCCAGGGAACAACTGTCGACATTCCAGCCGATGGCACGCAGCCCCGGCATCAGGCGATGACAATCATCGCAAGGATCGACCACGAGCAAACGACGCAACGCACTGGCTTCGATCATGACTGATCCTTGGCGCCAAAAATAAGGAAATATGATTAGAAACAGGCGTTTGGCGAACCTGCATGTAACAGTAGCAAGAAGTTGACACTTGCTTGTATCGATTAGTTATCAAGAAGATCGTGAAGCGGTTATAAGGCAGCGTTTCGTTAGTTCTTGGAACCTGGAATCTTTCACCACCCTTTCAAACAAAAGGCCAAAAGCCGGGTCTGAAAGAAAATCGAAATTTATTCATCAATTGTGTGACCTGCTCCCGGGTTCGGGACATCAGTACAAGTAACCCGCCGCACGGTCCGCCCAACCGACGGCACATCATTTGATTGGGCACCCTTGAGAGATAACGCCATGAACGCCCCGCTCCGTATCAACGAAGCTCTTTTGATTGCCGACCGCGCATTCCGTCCTTTCCAATGCGTGGCCTGGGCCCCACAAGACGGTAACGGCGAACTTAGCCTGACCGTCATCGACCGCACCAATACGCATATTGGCCGGACTCAGATTCCCAGCAGCGCTTATACCGATCCTGCTCAACTGGCCGACCTGTTGAAACAGGCCCGTGCCGAATTGAGCCAGGAAGGCTACAAACTGCAATCCTGGTCCATGCCTGAATAATGCCCTGACAAGCCGGTTGTTTATTTGCCGGCTTGGCATTGGATTGCAAAGCCATTGTTTAGGCACGAATAGTCTTCGTGCCTGTAGAACCTGACAGTTGTGCACTGTCTGTTTCAAGGATTGAATATTGCTCTCATGCAAACGCCGCCTCATTATCCAGGCCGGTCGATGCGCAAGGAGAGCCACGCATGCCCGTTCAATCCGCATTTGCACTCCCGATACGCCGGGCTCAGGCCGGGCACCTCGACACAGGCTTTGCCGACGGCGGTAAAGCCTGGGTTCGTTTTCCAGGAAATACCTCGACGCTCACCACCGGATTGGCCGTTGACCATGCCGGCCGCATTCTATTGGCGGCGCGGGTCATGACCGCCCAGGGCAGTCGCTTCGGTCTTGCCCGGCTTACCCCGAACGGCATGATCGACAGGGACTTTGGCATCAACGGCTACGTGGTCGACGCGTTTGCACCGGGTTGCGAAGCCACCGCAGGCAAGGTCACCGAGCTGCCCGACGGCAATATCCTGCTATCCGGCCTGCATTACGAAAGCGCCGACAATACCCTCCCTGCCCTGGCGCTGTTCGATCCCCACGGTCACGCCGTCCATGGTTTTGGCGATGCCGGGCGACAAGTCGTGCGACTTTGCGGCAACCTGTCCCAGGGCATGCGCGATCCTTGGCTACCGCCTGGCGTACCTGGGGTCGAAGCCTGTGACATGCGCGTGCAAGCCGATGGCAGGATATTCATCCTGGCCAACCATCACTTCCAGACGTCCGATCACGTTGGCGTGTTGATTCGATTATTGCCGGACGGCTCACTGGATGACTCGTTCAACCATCGTGGTTTCGTGATGGTTCGGCGACTGCTGAAAAACAGCTGGCTGAGCTGCCTGGCCCTGCAGGCCGACGGCCACATCGTCGTAGGCGGAGCCATCGATTGGCCCCAGCGCGGCCTGATGGCTCGCTACGACGCCTGCGGCCAACTCGACGAGCGCTTCGGCGACGGCGGTTTCCTGTCCTTCACGGCCCAGGGGCGCAGCGTGATGGTCAGCCAGGTCGTGCAAAACGCCGTCGGCGATCTGCATGCTTTTGGCGGCAGTCGCGACCCCATGCATTGCCTGTCAGCGTGCATTCCCAAGGACGGCCAGCCGACGCCGGACAACCACGACGGCCAATGCCGCCTCCTGGCAATCGGCAACCATGCCAGCCAGTGGACGGCCGCGCAGATGCAGGCAGATGGAAAAATCGTGACGGCCGGCGCAACCATCGGCGGCATCGAGGCCGATTTCATTCTGGCTCGACACCTGCCGGACGGTAATCTTGATCCGGCGTTCGGCCAGGGCCAGGGTTGGCTGCGCACTCGACTGGGCTACAGCCTCGATACCGCGACGGCCGTGGCCGTGCAGGCCGACGGAAAAATACTGGTGGGTGGACATTCGTTACAAGGCACCTCCAGGGCCGTGTTGACGCGGTACAGCGCCTGATTTCCGATCCTTTCGGCTAGCGGTAACAAGTCCTACGCTTGATATTCCTCATGGCTTACGGCAAGTTGCGCGCTTCTAATTAAAAGGAGCAGCCAATGTCCGGTCAAATGGCTCAAGCTTTTGCGCACAACTTCCTGGGGCATTCTCCACGCTGGTACAAAGCGTGCGTCATCGTTTTCCTGATTCTCAATGCGCTGGCGTTCTTTACGCTGGGCCCGGTCGTCGCCGGTTGGATGCTGGTCCTGGAGTTCATTTTCACGCTGGCCATGGCCTTGAAATGCTACCCGCTGATGCCTGGCGGGCTGTTGGTCCTGCAAGCCGTGGCGCTGGGCATGACCACGCCAAAAGCGCTATACGACGAACTGGTCCACAACTTCCCGGTCATCCTGTTGTTGATGTTCATGGTGGCCGGTATCTACTTCATGAAGGACCTGCTGCTGTTCCTGTTCTCGCGCCTGCTGTTGGGTGTGCGGTCCAAGGCGGTATTGGCCTTGATGTTCTGCTTCCTCTCGGCGTTCCTGTCGGCATTCCTCGATGCGCTGACCGTGACGGCGGTGATTATCAGCGCCGCGGTGGGTTTCTATGCGGTGTACCACCGCGTGGCCTCGGGCAATGACCCGCGCCAGGACAGCAGCGTCGATGAAGACCATGACCTGCCATCATTGCACCATCAGGACCTGGAACAGTTCCGGGCCTTCCTGCGCAGCCTGCTGATGCATGGCGCCGTGGGCACCGCGTTGGGCGGCGTATGCACCTTGGTGGGCGAGCCGCAGAACCTGCTGATCGGCCATGAAATGGGCTGGCACTTCGTCGACTTCTTCATCAAGGTCGCGCCAGTGTCGCTACCCGTGCTCGTCGCCGGGCTGGTGACCTGCGTGGCGCTGGAGAAACTGCGCTGGTTCGGCTACGGCACGCTGCTGCCAGATAATGTCCGGGCGGTATTGGCCGATTATGCCGAGGAAGACAACCGTGAGCGCACCGCACGCCAGCGTGCTGCCCTCATCGTCCAGGGTATCGCCGCGCTGATCTTGATCGTGGCCCTGGCCCTGCACCTGGCCGAAGTCGGGCTGATCGGCCTGACAGTGATCGTGCTGATCACCGCATTCACCGGTATCACCGACGAGCACCGGCTCGGTAGCGCGTTCAAGGACGCCATGCCCTTTACAGCGTTGCTGGTGGTGTTCTTCGCGGTGGTCGCGGTCATTCACGACCAACACCTGTTCTCGCCATTGATCCAATGGGTATTGGCCCTGCCGGCCGACCAGCAACCTGGCATGCTGTTCATCGCCAACGGCCTGTTGTCGGCCATCAGCGATAACGTCTTCGTCGCGACGATCTATATCACCGAAGTGAAGCAAGCCTTTGTCGCCGGCAACATGACCCAGGAACACTTCGAGACCCTGGCGGTCGCCATCAACACCGGCACCAACCTGCCCAGCGTCGCCACGCCCAACGGCCAGGCGGCTTTCCTGTTCCTGCTGACGTCGGCCATTGCCCCGCTGGTTCGCCTGTCCTATGGCCGCATGGTCTGGATGGCGATGCCTTATACCGTGGTGATGGGTGGCCTGGGTTGGTATGCGGTGACTTACTGGCTGTAACGCCATTCCTGAAGAGGCGTGACTCTCTGTGGCGAGGGGATTTATCCCCGCTGGGCCGCGTAGCGGCCCCCAAACCAGCCAACTCGGTATGTCAAAAAGATTGAGTTCACTGTTAGGGGCTGCTACGCAGCCCAGCGGGGATAAATCCCCTCGCCACAACAATATATGGCGGCCTACCGCGGCAAGATGTACCGCTCGATCGCCAATGCCGCACCGCCCTCGGTGTTGGCTGCGGTAACGACATCCGCCTGGCGCTTGATCGCCTCTTCCGCCTGTCCCATTGCAATCGACAGTCCCGCACGATGGAACATCGCCGGATCGTTGCCGCCATCCCCCATGGCGGCGGTCTGTTCCAGCGGCACGCCCAGGAACTCCGCCAGGGTCGACAACGCCTCGCCCTTGTTCGCCTTCATCGCCGTTACATCCAGGTAGATCGGTTGCGAACGCGACACCTGGGCCTGGCCCTTGAGCAGCGGATGCAGGCGCGCCTCAAGTTCCACCAGCAGATCCGTGTTGGCGCTGGTCGCAACGATCTTGTCGATGCGCTCAAGGTAAGGCTCGAAACTCTCCACTTCCACCGGCGGATACCCCAGGCCGCGGGTTTCAACCGGCACCATCGGACCGTTGGCGTCGCGCACCAGCCAGTCGCCGTCGGCAAACACCCACACTTCGATACCGGGCTGACCGGCGTACAGCGCCAACGTGGTCAGTGCCGCCTCGGGCGGTAAGTGGTGAACAGCCAGGAAGGTCCCGTCCGGGTGCACCAGCGTGCCGCCGTTGAACGCCGCCGTGGGCAGGTCGACACCCAGGGCTTCGATCTGCTGCAACATGGCTCGTGGGGGACGCCCGGTGGCAAGGCTGAACAGCACGCCAGCCTCGCGCAACGAACGAACGGCTTGGATGGTGCGCTGGTTGAGACTGTGATCGGGCAGCAGCAACGTACCGTCCATGTCACTGAGCAAAAAGCGGATGGGGCGTTTCACCTGATCACTCATCCGAGGCCATGCCAGACGCGACCATCGCGAGTCAGCAATTCGTCAGCGGCCGCCGGGCCATCCTCACCGGCCTGGTACGGCTGGACCGTTGCGTCTTCCCGCCAGGCATCGAGGAACGGCTGCACCGCGCGCCAGCCGTTTTCGATGTTGTCGGCACGCTGGAACAATGTCTGGTCGCCCGTCAGGCAATCGTAGATCAGGGTTTCGTAACCCGTTGACGGCTGCATTTCGAAGAAATCCTTATAGGCAAAGCCCAATTCAATGTTGGCCATGTCGAGGGCCGGCCCGGGCCGCTTGGCCAGCAGGTCGAACCACATGCCTTCGTTGGGCTGGATCTGGATTCTCAGGTACGTAGGTTGCAATTCGTCGACTTCGGTGTCGCGAAACTGCGCGTAAGGCGCCGGCTTGAAGCAGATGACGATTTCCGTGTCGCGCACGCTCATGCGCTTGCCGGTGCGCAGGTAGAACGGCACGCCGACCCACCGCCAGTTGTCGATCATGACCTTGAGGGCGACGTAGGTTTCGGTGCTGCTGTCGGCTGCGACGTTGGTCTCCTCGCGATAACCTTTGACCGCGTTGCCGCCGACTTCCCCCGCCGTGTACTGGCCACGAACCGAATTGGCGCGGGCCTGCTCCACTGACCAGGGGCGGATCGCCCCGACCACCTTGGCCTTCTCGCCACGCACCGCGTCAGCGCCAAACGCCGCCGGTGGTTCCATCGCCACCATCGCCAGCAGCTGGAACAAGTGGTTGGGCACCATGTCCCGCAGGGCCCCGGTGTGCTCATAAAAGCTGCCGCGGGTTTCCACGCCAACGGTTTCGGCGGCGGTAATCTGCACATGGTCGATGTAGTGATTGTTCCAGAACGCCTCGAACAGGCTGTTGGAGAAACGGCTGACCAGAATGTTCTGCACCGTCTCCTTGCCCAGGTAATGGTCGATCCGATAGATCTGTTTCTCGCTCATCACCTTGAGCAGGCAGGCGTTGAGCGCCTCGGCGGTTTGCAGGTCGGAGCCGAACGGCTTCTCGATCACCACGCGGCGGAAGGCGTCATCCTGCTCCTGAAGCAGCCCGGCCGCGCCAAGGCGGCGAACCACTTCACTGAAAAAGCGTGGCGCGGTCGCCAGGTAGAAGACCGCGTTGCCGGTGCCGCTGGCGGCGATTTTCGCCGCCAGCGTTTCATAGGTACTGTCGTCGAGAAAATCACCCTGAACGTAACCGATGCCCTGGGCCAATTTGGCCCACAGCGCGGGATCGAGCGCCCGATCAGGATCGCCGCCCTTGACCTGCGCCTCGTTACGGATGAAATCCTCGAGTTTTTTTGCAAAATCCACATCGCTGATAGCGTTGTGATCGACACCGATGATCTGCAGGCCATCTCCCAGCAGTCCGTCGCGACTGAGGTGGTAAAGGGCCGGCATGAGCAAGCGCTTGACCAGATCTCCATGGGCACCGAACAGGAACAGCGTGGTCGGTGGCGCGGGTTCTGCCTTGGATTTCCTGCCAATCGACGTCATTTTTTCGGCGTCTCCACGTGACCACCGAAGCCGAAGCGCATGGCCGACAACATCTTGTCGCCATACGTAGCCTGCTGACGGGAGCGGAACCGCGCGAACAGCGAACTGGACAGCACTGGCACCGGCACCGCTTGTTCGATGGCCGCTTCGATGGTCCAGCGCCCTTCCCCGCTGTCAGCGACTTCGCCGGAGAAACCATCCAGTTTCGGATCGCTGGCCAGCGCATCCGCGGTCAGGTCCAGCAGCCAGGACGAAACCACGCTGCCGCGTCGCCAGACTTCAGCGATATCGGCGACGTTCAAGTCGAAACGCTGCTCGGGCGGCAGGCTTTCGCTGGACTTGGTCTTGAGGATATCGAAGCCTTCGGCGAAGGCCTGCATCATGCCGTATTCGATGCCGTTATGGATCATCTTCACAAAATGCCCGGCACCGGCCGGACCGGCATGGATGTAGCCGCGCTCGGCGCGATCGTCGTCGGATTTGCGGTCGCGGGTGCGTGGGATATCGCCCATGCCCGGCGCCAGGCTGGCAAACAACGGATCCAGGCGCCGGACAACATCGGCATCCCCGCCGATCATCATGCAGTAACCGCGTTCAAGGCCCCAGACGCCGCCGGAGGTACCGACGTCGATGTAGCTCAGGCCTTTTTCCGACAGGGCCTGGGCCCGACGGATGTCGTCCTTGTAATACGTGTTTCCGCCATCAATGATCACGTCGCCCGGCTCGAGCAGCGCGCTCAACGCGTTGATGGTGTCTTCCGTAGGCGCGCCGGCTGGCAGCATGACCCAGACGGCCCGTGGCGTCTCCAGGCCGGCGACCAACGCCGGCAGGTCCGCGACGCCCGTTGCGCCTTCCTGGCTCAGGTTTTCGACGAAAGCGGCATTGCGGTCATACACGACGGTGGTGTGCCCATTGAGCATCAGGCGCCGCGCAATATTGCCGCCCATGCGGCCCAGTCCAATGATCCCGAGTTGCATGTGCTGATGCTCCCTACTACAAATAAAGGTATGTCAAAGGTTTAGCTCAAACGACTTGTGGAGGTTAGTCCAGAGCATTGCGGCATAGTTTCCGGGTAAATCGCCCGATCACAAAGGATAACGTTCAAAAACCGGCCGAAGACACGGCGACCATGAAAAATAAAAAAGTTCCATTCACGAGCAAAAGTATTCAGAATCGGCGCCGATAAAGAGGTGTCGACCAAAAAACTGGCGACATCTCTCTAGTTGATGTACGCCATTTGCGAGGTGAGCAATGGGCCCAGTCGTTACCGCACGTCCTCCCCAAACCCTTTACGTGACCATTCGTCGCGACGAATTACGCCTGCTGAAAGAAGAGCGTGATCTGCTGCTTGATGAAGTGACGCAGTTGCGCTTGCAGTTGCAACACGCACAGCTTCCCTACCAGGGCCAGGCTTTGGCTCGCTGAACCCACCTGTCACGGAGGCAAGGCAGTTGAAGTGACACCGGGCAAGCCGGTGTCACTTCAAAAAGCTCCTCGCCACAAGCAATTCGTAACCAAAAAACTCACAAAGTTTTCACATCCTCCCCTTAATACTCCCGCGCACTTAATTGTTTCGTCGAATGCATGAGCACCAATCCGGTGCCAGAAGCTTCGTCGATGAGGGCTGGAGCGCTTGATGAGTGTGTTCAAACGCAGCAAAACGACTGCGAAAGGTTTCGACTGGGCCGGGCTCGGCTGGCTGTTTCTATTCTTCTGGTATTTTTCCGGCATCACCCAATTACTCATCCTGCTAAGCGACACCTCCGGCTTCACCGGCTTTCGCCAGGCCTTCGTGATGAGTGCCCTGTGGCTGGCGCCGATGCTGCTCTTCCCTACCCGCACTCGCCTGCTCGCCGCACTGATCGGCGTAGTGCTGTGGGCGTGCTCCATGGCCAGCCTGGGCTATTTCTTCATTTATCAGCAGGAATTTTCCCAAAGCGTCATCTTCATCATGTTCGAATCGAACGTGGCCGAAGCGGGCGAATACATGACCCAGTATTTTGCCTGGTGGATGGTGCCGGCATTCCTCGCCCACACATTGGTGGGCTATTTCCTCTGGACCCGTTTGCGCCCGGTTTATCTGCCGCGAGGCCAGGCCATGGTCGCCGCCGCCGTGATCGTGGTCGCCGTGGTGGGTTATCCATTGATCAAGCAGACCCAGCGCACCGGCACCCTCGCCGGCGGCCTGGAGAAATTCGAGGATCGCATCGAGCCGGCAGTGCCGTGGCAGATGCTGGTGGCGTACCGTCGTTACACTGAGCAGTTGGAGAATATGCAAGGCATGCTTCACAGCGCCAGCACCATCGCGCCCCTGAGCAACCTCAAGGACACCATGGCCAACCAGCCCGCAACGCTGGTGCTGGTTATCGGTGAGTCCACCAACCGCCAGCGCATGAGCCTCTACGGCTACCCGAGGGAAACCACGCCGGAACTGGACAAGCTCAAGGACCAGCTCTCGGTGTTCGACAATGTCATCACCCCGCGCCCCTACACCATCGAAGCGCTGCAACAGGTGTTGACCTTCGCCGACGAAGAAAACCCGGACCTCTACCTGAGCACGCCGTCATTGGTGAGCATGATGAAACAGGCCGGCTACAAGACTTTCTGGATCACCAACCAGCAGACCATGACCAAGCGCAACACCATGCTCACGACCTTCTCCCAGCAGGCCGACGAGCAGGTGTACCTGAATAACAACCGCAACCAGAATGCCGCCCAATACGATGGCGACGTGATCGAACCGTTCAACAAGGCATTGGCCGATACCGCGCCGCGCAAGCTGATCGTGGTGCACCTGCTCGGCACGCACATGAGCTATCAGTACCGTTATCCGCCGACCTTCGACAAGTTCACCGATCGCCAAGGCGTACCGGCAGGCGTGCGTGACGACCAGGTCCCGACCTACAACAGCTACGATAACGCGGTGCTGTACAACGACTTCGTGGTGTCCAGCCTCATCAAGGACTATGCCAAGACCGACCCCAACGGTTTCCTGCTATACCTGTCGGATCACGGTGAAGACGTATTTGATTCGCCGGGGCATAAGACCCTGGGGCGCAACGAGGGCAAGCCAACGGCGCCGATGTATACCATTCCATTCATGGCCTGGGCCTCGCCGAAATGGCGCGAAGCCCATGACTGGAACCTCGCCGGCGACTTGGGACGCCCCTACAGCAGCTCGCACCTGATCCATACCTGGGCGGACATGGCCGGCTTGAGCTTCGACGAACTGGACCGCAGCAAAAGCCTGGTCAGCGATGCGTTCAAGGCCAGGCCACTGTTGATCGGCAATCCGTACCAGAACCAGCACAAGGCCTTGATCGACTTCAGCCTCATGAAACCCACGGGGCCAGCGGGACAGGTCGTACAGAAATAATCGGAGCTGGTTGAAGCCCGCTGTTACAGGGGTTTGATCCAGAACTGCATGAGGCCGTGGGCCGGATCGAACATGCCGGGGGCAAATCCGAACTTGGCGTAACTGGCCTGGGCCACGGCATTGCCTTCCAGCACCTCCAGGGTGATCTTGCAGCATCCGCGCTGGCGAGCGATGTCTTCGACTTTGCGCAGCATCTTCTGACTCAGGCCCAGCCCGCGAAACGCCGGCATCACGGCAACGTCATGGACATTCACCAAAGGCCGGCAGGCAAAGGTGGAAAAACCCTCGAAGCAGTTGACCAACCCCGCCGGTTCGCCATTGACGAACGCCAATACGCTGAAGGCATGGGCGCGCTTGGCCAGTTCTTCAGGCAAGTGCGCAAGCACCTCGGCCGGCAGCGAATGACCTCCCCCCATCGGGTCCTCGGCATAGCCGTTGAGCACATGACAGATCGCTTCCGCGTGGACCGGATTGGTGTAGCTGGCTTGGAGTACAAGGATGTCCTTGGCTTCTTCCATGATTGTTCCATCTCGTTTCGATAAGGCCGGCGGCGTGGTCGCCGGCAGGGTTCAGGTCAGGCGAACTGACCGAATCGTTGCAATTGCATTTCCTGGAGGCGACTGAGGGTACGGCGAAACGGGAATTGCAGATAGCCCTCGGTGTACAACTGGTCCATCGGCACCTCGGCCGACAGGTACAACGGCACCTTGCGGTCATAACATTCGTCGACCAGGGCGATGAACCGCCGCACGCCGTCGTCGTGAACCGACAGCTGCGGCAGTTCGCGATCACCGGCCACGACCCGCTCGATCCCGTCTTCGGTGCCTCGGGCAATGCGCCCTTCGCGCTGCTCGGCGCTCAGGTTGGGTACGTCGCTGAGCAGGATCGCCTTGAAACGGTCGCACAGCGCCATGAAATCCACCGCCGAAAACGGTTGCTCGCACAGGTCCGGGTAACGACTCCAGAGCACCGTGTCGCTGGCCTGGACTGGCACGACCAGGCGATGGCCCACCTCGACCGGCGCGCAGCTCGACGCCTGCCCCGCGCTCAACCGGGCAAACACATCCGCCAATGGATCGACCAGGCCGGGATCGCGCAGCCAATAGCGTTGTTGCAAGACACCCGGATGCTGGCGATGGTCCTGCCAGCCATTCACGGGAACGACTTGCATGTACTGCTTGATCGCGGCAATGGTCGGCAGGAACCGCTCACGGTTGTGGCCGTTGGCGTAGAGCTCGTCAGGCGGCAGGTTGGACGTGCTGACCACGACCATGCCCAACTCGAACATCACCTGGAAGAGACGACCCAGGATGATGGCGTCGCCGATATCGGTGACGAACAGTTCGTCGAAACACAGCACTCGCACCTCGCGACTCAACTCGCGGGCCAAGGCCTGTAACGGGTCAGGCGTGCCGGTGAGCTGGAATGAGCGCTGGTGGACCCAGGCCATGAAATGGTGGAAGTGTTGGCGACGGGCTGGAACCTCGAGGCTTTCGTAGAAGCGATCCATGAGCCAGGTCTTGCCGCGCCCTACCGGGCCCCAAAGATACACACCCTTGATCGACTTGCTGCCTTCGTGCAATGCCTTGTGACACTGCTCCAAGGCCATGATGGCCAGCTCCTGGGCTTCATCCTGGACGAAGCCGTGATGTTCGATGGCATGCTGCCAAGCGCTCAAGGGGGATTTGGAAATCATGCGACCCAGGTCCGGAAGGCGAAGGTGGCGAGTATGCCATGCGGCGCAACCCGGTGAGTGTTTCGCTGCCTATGGATCACCCCAAACCTTGTGGCGAGGGAGCTTGCTCCCGCTCGGTTGCGCAGCGACCGCAAGTTTTTTGGGACTGCTGCGCAGCCCAGCGGGAGCAAGCTCCCTCGCCACAGCTTCGCTCCTACTTCTCATACAGAAATATCCAGCCGGCTGATCTTCCCCTGCTCATCGAGCCGGAACGTGTAGCGCAACTCCAGCGGACTGCCGGGGAAGGTTCCCGAGATCAGGTTGTGGACCAGCACCCTCCCGGTGCGTTGCTGAACGTCGAGGACTTCGACCCGCGGCTGGTAACGTCGCGCGGTGTCCTCCATCCATTGGGCGATGGCCTGGGTACCGACCCGGTGATGGCCCTCATCGAAGACGTTGGCATTCTCGGCAAAGAAACGCGTCGCCGCCGAGCTGTCGCGGGCGTTGGCCGCGGCGATATAACCGGCAATGGCCGGAGCAAGGGAAGAGACGGGATTGGACATGTCAGGGCTCCTTGTTGTATCGATCCGCAGCCATGCTAAAACAGTGTCAAGTCAGTTTTTGTCAGGAGTGAAACGCCCCGCTTCATCCAGGTTCATCAGAGCAAACCAGGCTCGCAACAAGTCACTGCGCCGGCCCGGATAACGCTCACCCTGGGCCGTCGCGGCAGCAATCCGGTCGGTGCGAAAGGTCCGATAGGCACCGCGCAACTCACACCAGGCCACCACCACCCGGGCCTCGTTGAAAAATCCCAGGGCCAGGGGCCAGATCAAGCGTTGGCTCGGGTTCTTGTTCACGTCGGCGTAATCGATATGCAGCTTGGCCTGAGTGCGAATGGCCTGGCGGTAGACGTTCAGGTCGACGATGTTCTGGGGGTAGCCATAACCCGGGGGGCCCGGCAGTACCGTCGGGTTATGCAAGGCGTCCCGCAAACCGGGCGCCAGCACGGCATCGACCTTCGCCAAGGCGTCGGCGGCGGCCTTGCCCAGCACCTCATCGCCGCGCTGGTCGACGTAGCGCAAGCCCAGCACGATGGCTTCGATTTCATCGGCGGTGAACATCAAGGGTGGCAGGAACAGCCCGCTGCGCAACACATAGCCGATGCCCGCCTCGCCCTGGATCGGCGCGCCCATCGCCGTGAGTTCGGCGATATCGCGATACAGCGTGCGCTCGGACACCTTCAACTCGGTCGCCAATGTCGCGGCGGTGACCGGGCATCGCTTGCCCCGCAGGACTTGCAGCAACGTGAGCAGCCGAGTGGTTCGCGACACGATAGAAAAAGATCCGAAGGAAATTCGCAGCAGATTAGCAGAGGCTGGTGTCAGAAACTGTCAGGAGGACGGTACTCCGCCACGGATGATGGTTCCACCCAGTGTTATTGTTGTGCCCCACAGTCCCGATGAGAAAGTCTCCATGCGCAAAATCCTCGGTTTGTCTCTCATCCTGGCGGTACTCGGCCTGAACGCCTGCGCCCTCTTCCAGCATCGGGACCCATTGAATATCAACGTGGTCGGCATCGAACCATTGCCCAGCCAGGGCCTGGAGCTGCGTTTTGCGGTGAAGCTGCGCCTGCAGAACCCCAACGAGACCACCATCGACTACAACGGCGTAGCGCTGGACCTGGAGGTCAACGGTCATACATTGGCGACAGGCGTCAGCGACCAGACCGGCTCGATCCCGCGTTTTTCCGAAGGCATCCTGAGCGTACCGGTGAGCATTTCGGCTTTCTCGGTATTGCGCCAGACACTGGGCCTGAGCCAGACCCAAAGCCTCGACAACCTGCCTTATGTACTCAAGGGCAAACTCGCTGGCGGACTGTTTGGCACGATGCGCTTCGTCGACCGCGGAACCCTCGACTTGCCCGGATCCACGGCCACCTGGTGATCAACCGGTAAAACGCACGCCTGGCTTGGCGCGCTCATCCACCACCAACTCGAATACATCCGGTCGGGCGTAATGGCCAACCACGTCATAGTCATAGCGCGCCCGCACCAGCTCGTCGGTATCGACTTCAGCGGTCAACAACCCCGCAGTGCCCTTCAACGGTCCGGCCAGCACATCCCCCATCGGCCCGACAATCACGCTGCCGCCGGCGATCAGGGGCCGCTCCGCCGGCCAGTTCGCCACGTCGATGCCCAACGCCTGTGGCGACGCCTGGACCTGGCAGGCACTGACCACGAAACACCGTCCTTCGTGGGCGATATGACGCATGCTCACCTGCCACATCTCCCGTTCATCCACCGTCGGCGCACACCAGACGTCCACGCCTTTGGCGTACATGGCCGTGCGCAGCAGCGGCATCATGTTCTCCCAGCACACCGCCGCACCTACGCGCCCGACCTGGCTGTCGATCACCGGCAACGTCGAGCCGTCGCCCTTGCCCCAGATCAGTCGCTCAGTGCCGGTGGGCATCAACTTGCGGTGCTTGGCCACCAGGCCTGCGTCCGGTTCGAAATACAGCGCGGTGCAGTACAAGGTATTGCCAGCACGCTCAATGACACCCAGTACCAGGCTGGCCCCGGTGCGCGCGGACAAGCCGGCCAACGCCTCCGTCTCGACGCCCGGCACGTCGATGGCGTTGGCGAAGTAGCGCGCAAACGCCTCGCGCCCTTCCGGCAACCGATAACCCAACTGGGTTCCGAAACCCTCGCCCTTGGGATAGCCGCCCAACAGCGCCTCGGGCATCACCACCAAACGAGCGCCAGCTTCACGAATGGCCTCTTCGTAGGAAAGAATCTGCGCCAATGTTTCGGCTTTGCCCCCCGGCAACGAGCCGATCTGCAAGGCAGCGACGATGGATTTAGGCATGGTCTTGAACTCCGTGATTTCAGGTGTTGCCGATTCTCCAGTGTCGACGGATCATGAATAAAGCCCAGCACGCTGCTAAAAGATATGAACCAAATGAATATCGCTGACGTAGACCTGAACCTGCTGAAAACCTTCGAAGCGTTGCACGACGAATCCAGCGCCAGCCGCGCGGCCCTGCGCCTGGGCGTGACTCAGTCGGCTATCAGCGCCGCGCTGCGCAGGCTTCGAGGGCTGTACGACGATCAACTGTTCGTGCGCACGGGCCGCGGCCTGGCCCCGACGCTGCGGGCCAATCAGTTGAAGCCGGTGATCAGCGATGCGCTGGACAAATGCCGGCAAAGCCTGGCGATGGTCGATCCGGGCGCCAGCCACTATGAGGGCCGCTCCGTCATCGTCGGGTTATCCGATGATTTCGAGATCGCCCATGGGCGGCGCCTGATCGAGGAAGTGGCGCGGCGAGCGCCGGGCCTGCGCTTGATTTTTCGCCAGACCCACAGCCAGATAGTCGGGCGCGCCTTGATGGAGCGCAGCCTCGACCTGGCAATCACGGCGGGAGGGTTTACCGAACGGCTGCTCAGTCGCCAGGTCTTGGGAGAAGGTGACTACGCCTGCCTGGTGGATCCGGCCAGCCTCGAGGAAGGTGAGCAGGGCCTGAGCCTGGAGGCCTTCGTGGCCCGTGAACACCTGCTGGTGTCGTCCGGCGGCTTCATCGGCATCACCGACGAAGGGCTGGCCGGGCTCGGCCTGCGTCGGCGTGTCTGTGCCTCGACCACTCACTTCGCGGCGCTGCCGTTCCTGCTCAAGGGCAGCCAGGCCGTGGCGACGATCCCGGGCCATGCCGCCAAGGCCATCGCGGCCCTCAGCGGCCTGGCATTGCTGCCCTGCCCGCTCGCCTTGCCCCGCTACCCCATCGAACTGGGATGGCGAACCCACACGCCGATGGACCCGGCCGCCAGCAAAGTGCGCGAAGCGATCGTCGCCACCTTCGCTTGAATGTTTATTTATTGGCGGCCATCAGCCGGTTGACCTCGCTGCGCACCATGTTGGCGTACTCCGGAGGCGACATGCCGTCCAATTCCGCACGCACCCATTCGGCCCATTTGCCCTTGCGCTTGGAACGCTCGCCAAACAACCGGGCAGCGTCGCCCTTGGCCTTGCCCAGGTTGTTTTGCCACAACTCGAAGAGCCGGGATTTTTCGTCCTCCAGCGCCGCACGCTCGGCCAGGGACTTGTCAGCCAGATTGAAACTCATGGGGGATTACCTGTTGCGTAAATAGGCGCCATCTTACACCTTGAGCGGAAACGTCTTAACCACGATTTTAACTGCGCCAGCATGACGCACGCCCAATGCTGCAACTTTCAAGCAAGCGCAACACTCCACTGTTCACTGCCATCATCCTCAAGGAGTACCTCAATGGCTCGTAGAAGCGTCGCGCAACCGAACGGAGAGCAAATCAAGGATCAAGCCTTCAGCGAACTGAAAGCGTTGATCGAGGAGTCGGAGAAGTTACTCAAGAGCAGTGCCGCCCTGGTGGGTGAAGATGCCGAGGACCTGCGCGGCCAGATCGCCCAGAAGCTGCAACAGGCACTGGACGCAGTCGCCAGCGCTCGGGAGCGCACGCGACCGATGGTGGATGCGACGGAAGTCTACATCGGCGGCCATCCGTGGCAGACCGTCGCGATTTCCGCAGGCTTCGGGCTGGTGGTGGGGTTGTTGCTCGGGCGTCGCTGAGCGCCGGTCCATGGCGAGGGAGCGTACTCTCTCGCCAAAAACAATCGTTTGCGGTTTACAGTCCGGCCAATTCGCGCAACTGCGCCAGCGTCTGCTCGTCCAGCGTGATCCCCTGCTCATTGGATTTGCTGCGCTCACGGTGCCGACGATCACCTGGCAAGCGGCGCAATCCCACACCGTGCATCTGCCTGACCAGTTCCTGGCTACGCTCGGCGAAACCTTGCCCGGCGGCCTTGCTTGGATCGATCACGATCAGCAGTTGCCCAGTCCATGGCGTCTTGGCGCCCGGGTGATTGTGCCAATCGAATTCGAAAGAAAAATTCCCGCCGGTCAACGCCGCTGCCAGCAACTCGACCATCATCGACAGCGCCGAGCCCTTGTGCCCGCCAAACGGCAGGAGCGCGCCACCCTCCAGGATTGCCTTCGGGTCACAGGTCGGCTGGCCAAGGCTGTCGACGCCCATGCCGGGTGGCAAGCGCTCGCCTTTGCGCGCGGCGATCTGTACATCACCGTGGGCAATGGCGCTGGTGGCCAGGTCGAAGACGATCGGCTCGCCCCCGGCGCGTGGCGCGGCGAAGGCGATGGGGTTGGTGCCGAACAGCGGGCGGTCCGCGCCATGGGGCACCACGCAGGTCATGCTGTTGACCACGCTCAGCGCCACCAGTCCCTCATAGGCAAACGGCTCGACATCCGGCCAAAGCGCCGCGAAGTGATGGGAGTTGCGTATCGCCAGCACCGCAATTCCGGCGCTGCGGGCTTTTTCCACCAGCAGTGGCCGGGCAGCTTCCAGGGCGGGCTGGGCAAAACCGTTGCAGGCGTCCACCCGGACGAACCCGGAGGCGACGTCTTCGACCACCGGCACCGCCTGGCCATCGACCCAACCGCTGTTCAGCGTCGAGACATAGCCGGGTATGCGGAACACGCCATGGCTGTGGGCACCGTCACGCTCGGCGGCGGCACAGTTCAGGGCCAGGGTGCGGGCGACATCGGCCGAGGTGCCATGGCGTTTGAAAACCAGCTCCAGCAGATCCGCCAAAGCGTCGAAGGATAAAGTGCAAGAACCGGCATGATCGGGTAGCGCGGACATCTGAAGCTCCTGATGGATTTATTGGAGGTAGCAACAGCGCAAGAGAAAGACCAGGTGATTAAACACCGCTGCACGAGCGCGCTGTCAACCGTTGTGGAAGTCCTTCGAAACCCCACGAGGCTGACAGGCCTTCCAATCCTACGTGCGGTAACTATGTACCGCCTCTGCTCATTCATCGTTCCCTAGTCTGGCCGCTTCATAGACCTGGGCGCCGCCCTGCGACGCCACGAGCGAGAAGCGACGATGAGTACAGAAACCACGCCACTCCTGTTCCCCGAGGTACTGGCCGCCAGAAACCTGGAAGACTTGAAGGCAGGCCATGGATTGACGCAGGCAGAGCTCGACTGGCTGCAAAATGCATCCCTGTCCAGCCACACGCTGCGCCAAGCCCAAACGCCGCAGATGATCGCCGAAACGATTCTATTGTCAGGCGACTCAAAACCGCCCATTCCGCTGGCCGGCTGCTTCGCCCTGCGCAGGCCTGCACAAGACGACGGTTCGCAAGGCGACCCCGCTTTTCTGTATACGCCTTGGGATGGAATCAAAAGGTTCGACGACCCCAAATCACTCGAGGACAACATTGCCCAAGCACTGAGAAAGCCGTTGGAGCGCGACAAGCTGTTCAGTCTCCTGTCGATGGTCCAACGCAGCGAATTGAATGGCGCGATCGCTATCCAGCAGAGCCGAAGAACCATTGATGGCGATATCTTCAAAACCCAAATCGAATCCATCGAAGATGCCCAGGACCTTAACGCCTCGTCCATGGTGAAAGAGCTGATCTCACAGCCCTCGCTTGCCTCGATGGTGGACCAGGCATTGAAGGAAGTCCTGCCGAACCTTGACCCCAGGCAAATTCGCATCGCGCTTACGAAGACTGATCAACCGCAAGCGGTGAAGCCGGTCAAGGTCACCGAGAGCATTGCGCTGAGCGATGCTGTACTGGTCTATTTTCACAACCGAGGATGGCCTGCCGGGCACGATATTGATCTGACTCATCCCGGCTCCCCTGCCTCCAGCTACACCGCGCAAGCGTGGGAAACCAAAATTCGGGAAACGGCTACGAAACTCATTCCGAAACTGACCGACTGTATTACTGAGTTCTGGGATGCCCTCGGCCCGCTCTACATCACTCGCCGTAAATTTCTTTCCCAAGTCATTCATGACCGCCTGTTGGCGACTATTTTCGTCGAACGGGAAAAAGAGGACCTGACCGACGCGCAAAGCGGGGAATTGCTTCGGCTGCTGAGGCCGTCTCGCCGGGATGAACCTCTGCTGTCCATCGAAACAGTACGTCTTTGGGAATATGAACCGAACTACGTGGAACTGGCCGGCAGCTTGAAGATCAGCGGCAAGGAAAACTATCTGGTTACGCCTCACCAAGGCCTACTGAAAGTAAACAGTTATCTCGACTTTAAAGAGACGCTGTTTGATACCGACGAGCAAAAAAATGCGATCTATGAACTCCTGAGCCTGGATGAGCGCAACCGGTTCCTGCAATTTGACCAGCCGCAGATTTCAGGCAAGCCCATAAACTTGCCGGTCGCCGAGTCCCTGGCCAACACAATCATTGATAAGCAGCGTGTGAACCTGCGGTATGCGCTGGAAATGTCCCGCCAGGCCGAAGTGGATATCCATGCGCTCGTTGATAAAGCGCTCGACATACGCGCCTTTATCCATAAAGACCTGCTGAAGCAGACAGTCACCGGACATTGGGGCACCCAACCTACGTTCTACGGAAAACTGCGGCCTTCAACGTACATGGCCGACCAAATGCAACGAAAGGCGACGACGTATGAGGAGATCGAAAGCGGCGTCGACGAGCTTCTCACTCGGATGCCCATCACCAAGGTGACTGATCTGAGTGTTGAGCTCGACAAACTGCGTACGAAACTCACCAGTGCCTTTTCATTTGGCATCCGTGCAGAAGCCGAACTTAGAGCGTCCAATGCAACCCTGCCATCGATTGTAAATGAACTGATCGAAACGGTTTTTGAGTTCGACAATGATTATCCGCAGCGCGAGGACCGCAAAGGAGTCCGGGGATTTCGACCCGACGTCTATTCGTTGAGACTGTCCTGCAAATCAAACGATGTGACTGTTTTCCAGTCGCTCGCCAATTGCTTCCTATTGACCGAACGAGGAGGACTGGACACACCTCATTCGGGCATGGCGATTCTCTGGACACCCGCTGACGGACTGCAGGCTTTCAGCTCGGTCGAGGTCGCTACACAACAATTGAATCGGCAACTGCTCGACTCCCAGAGGCGTTTTGGCTTGCTTGTCAATTTGAAGCCAGCCGAACGCAAGCCCCATCGACATTACCAGCTTGAAGACTTTGAACTGGTCACCGGTAATGTACTTCTGAATCGAATGAACTCGTTCATTAGCCACTTGGTGGCTGAATATGGTTATCTCAGCACATTGAAGATCGGGAACAGCGAACTGACACCGTCGGAGTTAAACGACGGTCTTAAAGCGCTCTTGAAGAATGGGGCACCCACCAATCTGAAACGCGCCCTGTCCATTGCCAGGGCATACGAGCGGCAGCAGAAGCTTCCCGCCTGGCTGGGCACGGCCCCCCTTGAAGAGCAACGCCTGCATATCGAAATACTCGAGCAATACAAGAACAGCACCGCCGAAGGCAAGGACTACCTGGAGGGGGTCGAGTCTCTGCGCAGTTATGTGCAGAAAAGACTGAAGACGTTAATGGACGCGCGCTTCCCGGGAAAAAAACTGAACCCGGAGACCATTCAAATCACGCCAAGGCTTGCGATTGTCGGGCCAGCCTGCTCCTTGACGGATTTTGCGCTGCAACACAAAGAGGTGACCGAAAAAGACTTCACGGTTTCGTCGACATCGACCGAGAAACTGCCGAGCGGTTTTAACGAGGCATCCGTCAGGGCTCTTCTGTCATCGCTGGATATTTCAACCACCTATAAAACAAGCGTTAGCCGGGTACTCACTGGCGACGCGGGGAACGTCCAGCCCAACAGTCGACGCTTTGCCCAGCAGTTACCTTGGCAACTGCTTCAATATGCCCATGCGAGGTATCTACAACAATACCTGTCCCCGGCAGCCTTCGACCTTGTCCGCCAAGTACTTGACATGCCGGACGCGATCGCGCGCCGGGCGGTAAAAGGCACCCAAGCGCTTATTCGGCCCCTGGAATTGATCACGACCCAGGGAGCCACGGCGGTGAAGGCATTGGGGCTTTATTTGATCAGTTCAAGCACCGCGCCAACCGGCTCCCATATCCTTTACTCCCCCTACTACGAAGGTCATCAGCTCACCGAGTTCAAGGATGAGGCGAGTGTCGTCGCGGCCTTCAATCAGCCCGGTTTGCTGCAGAACCTGCTGATTCGCCGCCTGCCCGAGGCGCAGCAAGCCACCTTCAAGAATCTTTTTGCCGCTACCCTGGGGCAAACATCGGAAATCACCCTGGCTTCGAATCCGATCAACACTAATACGCTTGACGAAATCTACAGCGATAACGCGAAGCTGATCTCGAACTTGTTCACCTCACAAAACCAGGACAATGGCTCGTTCGACTGGTCGACGGTCGTGCACCTGCTCAGTTCTGGCGCAAAGCTGATAAGAAAAGACTTGCCTGCCAAACTCAACTTCCTGGAAACGCTTCGGGAGAGTTACGAAGATTTCAAGGCCTCATCCGAAGCCTTGCAAGAACATGACTATAAAGCGGGCCTGTACGACTTTATTGCCGGCGCGGCAGAGATGGTGTCATTGGGTTTCTTGAATCGCGACGATACGTTTGGCCTTCTGGACCCCATCGAGCCCAGCACCAGTAACCCGGCATCGTCGGCCTGGAAAGATATCGCGAGCACCTCAGCGAATCGCACCGATCTGCAGGTGTTCGAAGCCACCAACATAAGCCTCGCGAACCTGAAGAAAAACGCTGTGGATGGCACCTTCAGGTCACTGGCAACCAGCAGACTTTATGTCCCCCTCGCCGGCAAAGTCTATCAGGTCGCCAAATACAACCAAACCTGGCGCATCGTTCGCGGTGAGTCCCAGGGACCATTGCTCAAGCGCTCCTCTGACGGTAAGACCTGGGTAATCGATACCGAGCGCCAGACCATCCACTTCGGCAAGGCGGGGTCAAAGCTGTCCGTCGTCTACAGCGACATGAGAGCCAAGGGAGAACTGAATATCGAAGCCAGGGGAATGGCTGAAATACAGAGGAAGTACCCAAGCCGCGCCAAGATGATTATGCAAGCATTGGAAACAGCAAGGTTCTATACATCCAATGCCCTCCATAACCTTGAGCGTCTGAAGCGACTGGTTCTTCCAGGCTCGCGGATGGATACCTATCTGACCACCATGTTCGGGGTAAACAGCGTCGACGCCAAGCTTCTCGGCAAAATAGAAAAAGCAATTTCACCGATATGCCGGGCATTGGCCAACCCCACTTGGGGAAAACAGAATGGGGAGCGCTTTGTAGTCGGCCATTTAAAATATCTGGAGGATAGGGCCACAGCCTTTGTGTTCGACGGCTCGGGCGCCAAAAGGATTTATCTCACCCAATTCTTTTTCCACATGGAACTGGGTTGGTATAGATCCGCCGTACCACAGCCCTTCGATGTTGACGCCCATGGTCAAGGAGCGGTCATTATTCACGAGATGTCCCATCTGCTTACGCACACGATCGATATCATCTACCTGGACACCATGAATCCCTTTCTGGATTTGATCTCGACGGTAAGCCACCTCGGACAGAAGAAATACGACGAGCAAAAAGAGTTGCAGGAGGAGGGTCTTTCGCTGGCGACGCCAAAATCCAAGTTGTTTACGGATTGGGATGAGACGACCAACACGTACAAAAGCATTGATCAGTTGCCTGGACACAAGGAGGTCGCCAGGGAAGTCCTGAAAACGATTGGTGCCCGGAACATGGACGCGGCACGGGATGCCTTCCTCGACCCGACTTCTGCAGACAAACGTATCGACGTCATCCTGCGCAACGCCGATTCCATTACGCTGCTGATCTGCGAGTTGGGACGCCAACTCGATCCGAGCCCTCCCCATTGATCTTTTTTTCACGACGCTTATGAGACAGTCCGATGCAGGAGCGAATGCGCATACCTTTCAAACACGAGAAAAACCGGGCAGTTACTGCGCAAACGCCATCATCGCTGTTCTCGACAATGGCTCCCGAGGGTTAGAATGCGGCAAACCAGGAAGAGTCAATGACCGAACGTACACTCTCGGAAGCCGAATACGACGCCATCACCGATGCGGCCGCGCATTGGTGCATGCGTTTGCATGCTGACGACTGCACGGATGCCGAACGGCTGGCGTTCGAGCATTGGCACGACGCTGATCCCCTGCACGCTTTCGAATACGGAGCCATGCTGGAGATCTGGGGCACAGCTGAACACCTGCCGCGCGTCGAGCCTGCGCCTGCTGCTTCGAACCGTCGCCCTCGCACGCGTTGGAGCCAACTGGCCGTCGCCGCCACGGTGCTCGCGCTGGGCGTGCCCTTGGCCGCTTTCACCGGTTGGAACCTGGGCTGGGTGCCGAACACCTATCAACGATTCGAGGCGGGCGCGACCGGACGGCAGGTCACGCTGGACGATGGCAGCCAGGTGGAACTCAACCTGGGCAGCGAACTGGTGTTTGCCAATTACAAGCATGAACGTCGGGTGACGCTGAAAAAGGGCGAAGCTTTTTTTGACGTTAGCCACGACAAGCAGCATCCGTTTATCGTTCGGGCAGGCCAGGGCCAGGTGCGCGTGACCGGTACCCGTTTCAACGTTTGGTTGTATCAGGATCAGGTCAAGGTCACGCTGCTGGAAGGTTCGGTGTGGGTGACCAGCAACAAGGCCTCCAATGCCAACGGGGCGCAGCTGTCGCCCGGCATGCAGGCGAGCTACAAGGCAGGCGACTACCAGCCGCAGGTCCGTGAGGTTTCCGCCAACGATAACTCGCTGGCGTGGCGCAACGGCAAACTGGTCCTCGACAACCTGGCCTTGTCCGACGCGTTGCCGCTGATCAACCGCTACCTCGATCATCCGGTCATGCTGGCCGACAACACCACCGGCACCCTGCGCATCGGCGGGATCTACAACCTCAACGAGGTGAAGAACCTCGTGCCATCGCTGCCCAAGGTGCTGCCGGTCTATCTGACCCAGAACAAGGACGGCAACCTGGTGCTGAACGCTATCGGCCCCCGACCGAGCAAAAACTGAAAAGCCGCGGCCCCTTCGGGTCGCGGCTTTTGTTCATGGTCGCAATTATTGCGTCACGACCCTGCTCACTGGCTCATCCTCACGAATGGTCACTGCCTGATAATGCGGATCGGCCTTGATCTGCTGCTCGGTGAAGGGCAACGCACTCAACTGTCGCTTTGAAAATGCCTGGGTCTGATCCACCGAATAAGGCGATGAAGGATCGCTGGAAAGCGAGAATGCCAGCAATCCCTGGGCCTTGGGACCGTTGCCATCAAACGTCACCACTTGCAGATAACTGCTGCCGCTGACCACCTCCCGCTTACCGTTCGCACCCGGCACGCTCTGGATCGCGTTGTAGATGCCCAACTCGCCAGGTCCGCCATGAATGGGTATGCGACGGTCAGCACGGCTGGCGACCTGAACATCCTGCCATTGGCTGTCAGCCGGAAGTCCGGCTTTTTTCACCGATTCCAGCGATGCGCGCATGGCCTGACGCAACGCCTCGGCAACGGAGGGCCGCTCGACTGCCAGGCCACGCGGGGTATGTTGTGGATCCTTCGGGTCGAACGCCACACGCCAAAGGCCAGGCACCGGCTGCAACGCCTGCATGATCTGTTGGAAATGAACGAAACCCACGCCGGTGTCCAGGCTCGCGGTGCGATCCCAGCGTTTCAGGCGAGTGCACACCTCGGTCAAAGGCAGCGCGTCGGGCCCCAGGTCGGCGGCGCAAAAAGCCAGCAGGTCTGGCATGACCTGATCGGCCAGGTATACCTGATCGTCCATGACCAGACGCTGCAGGTCACTCGCTGTGACCGGTCCCGCCTTGGCCAATTGCGCCAGGCTGTCCAGGGCAAAACGCGCCCGCAGCCCCAGCGGCAGGTCTTGCTGGCTGACGACTGGCGAATAGCCGGACAAGGGCTGCGCGGGGTTGACCAGCCACGCCGAATCGTTGGAATTTTGCACATAGTCGCGACGCAGCAATTGCGGAAGTTTATCCGCTGCGAAGATGCCCTTCTGGGCAGTGCCGGCGTCCACGTCCCAGGCACATTCGCTGCGCGATCCATCCAGTACAATCAGTTTCTGTCCAGCCCTGGGATCGCTGCAGCGGGCGAGTTTATTGGCGTCGACGTTCGGCACCACGGACACGTTCATGTACAGACTTTGTCCCTGATCGTCCACCGCCAGGGTGTTGACCCAGGGGATGCCCTGGATCCGCTGGACCGAATCCTGCAGGTCCTTGAGCGTGACGGCGCGGTTCATCGCGTACCACTGCGCCAGCACCCGGTCGTTTTCCAGGTTGGCATCGCGCAGGCTGTAGGCGAACCGGTTGTCCCA
Organism: Pseudomonas sp. BP11-1-1; assembly: GCF_052112105.1. Taxonomy (NCBI): domain Bacteria; kingdom Pseudomonadati; phylum Pseudomonadota; class Gammaproteobacteria; order Pseudomonadales; family Pseudomonadaceae; genus Pseudomonas; species Pseudomonas sp. BP11-1-1. The sequence goes on along the minus strand of NZ_JAUTYU010000005.1, from coordinate 342,431 downwards.
ATCCAACTTCCCGGGCCATTGCACGATCGGCCCGAACTGCGAACCGTAGACCACCCGGGAAACCGGCTTGACCTGCCCATCGGCTTGCCTGGCGTCCACCGTGACCGTCTGTTGGCTCATCGGCACGGACTTGCCGTCCAGCAGATAGTGGGTCGGATCCTTGGGATCCAGTTGCAGGCGGTACAGCGTGAAATGCTTGGACGTGTCGACGGTATGGGTCCAGGCCAGGTGCTGGCTGAACCCGATGTTGATCATCGGCAGGCCCGGCAACGCTGCCCCCATGACGTCCAGCTTGCCCGGTATCGTCAGGTGCATCTGATAGAACCGCATGCCTCCCACCCAAGGGAAGTGCGGGTTCGCCAACAACATGCCACGCCCGTTGAATGACCGTTCGCTGCCGATCGCCAGGGCGTTACTGCCGCGCTCCAGGGCAAAGCGTTGTTGGTGTGCCGCCGCAACCGCGAAGCCGGACGTCGAAACGGCCGCCTGCGCGGTGGCCTTGGGCGGCTGCGCGCCGGCCAAGGCCTCGGCGAACTGGCCGACGCCGCCCTCCACCAGCAGGCGCCGGGTCAGCTTGACGAGATCCAGCGCGGTGATCGGCCGAACCCACTCGCTTGCACATTGTTCCGGCAGGCCTTTCGCCTTGCGTTCGGCCAGCGCACGGTTGTAGCCGGCGGCGTAACCTTCGACCAGTTGCTGGACCTGGGGCGTCTGGGCCTGCCAGAAACCGGACACCGCTTGTGGCGTATTGAGCCAGGTGAAGAACAGATCGCTGGCACGGTTTCCCCGCTGCTCGACAGTCACCTGCTCCGGGCCGAAATAGCGCGAGCGCTGCCCATTGACCGTCACGATCTCGTTGGCCAGCAGGCACAGGTTGTCCTGCGCATACGCATACCCGATGCCGTACCCCAACCCCCGCTCATCCTGGGCGCGAATATGCGGCACGCCAAAACTGGTGCGACGAATTTCGGCAGTGGCCTGCCCGGCCTCGCCTCGCGCGCTGACGACGGTACTCAAGCCCAGGGTCAACCCCAGCAAGGCACCGGCGAGACAAAACCTCGATAACTGCCCGGACATTCCCACATTCACTCCTGATCAAAAGCGCTCAAGAACCCGGGCCGTAGAAACCGGCGGCCTGGCCTGAAATACAACGGCGACGTGCTTGAACGCAAAAAGCACCTTCCTTGAGAACGAACCGGATGAAAAAAAATTAACGGCCCGGCGACCCGCCTCTACAGGGAATTGAGCGTGTCCAGGCAATTTTTTCACATCATCCCCTTCATGATTGGCCGCTCTCGTTCGTCCTATTACAGGAGAGCATCCGATCTTTTCTGACAGGCTGGTATGGAGTCTTTTACATGCATAACGCGCAAGTACCCATGGAGGGTAAGCCAGGTTCGTCCCGTGTCACGCCGACCGCGTCCAATGGCGTCTTCGGGTCAGCGGAGCGAGGCAGCAACGAGCAGATCAAGCGCCTGCTCAAGAGCTACGGACTCAGGACGAGCCTGATTCGCCTGAAGGTCATCGACGCCTTGCTCAAGGCCGCCGATGAAAACCGTCGACTGGGTGTGCGAGGTGTTCACAGCCAGTTGTTGGGGTTGGACATTCCCTTGTCCTTCCTGAGCGTGCGCGAAGTCCTGAAGCGCCTGTGCAGCGAGGGCGTGGTCACGCTCAATCTCGATAAAAGCTACAGCTTGCATCACCAGGCCGTGGCCCGGCTCAGCGCCAGGGAATGAGCGGCGCTCAGGACTTGACCTTGCGCCGCATCACGCCGTTGATCACCACGACGATGACTGCCACGGCAATGGCGATGTATTGAAACAGCTGCTCGCTGATCATGCCCTTGCCTTGCATCCAGGACAGTCCGAGCATGATCGCCAGGACGACGACAACCACCAGAATCGAGTATTTCAAACGTTGCGAATGAGTCATTTGCCAGCTTCCTGAAGTAATTCGTTCTGCCTTTCACCCGTTTTCCAGACACCGTCTTGCCAGTGTCACGGGGCGATGCAGCGCCCTATGGTACCGCCGCCCGAGTAACACGCGCGACTGCGGTAGCGGGAAATCATCAACGGCTTCATCGGCCACCTGAATATTTACCATCTCGCTGCGTAATCTTCCTCTGAAGGACGCCTCCTACAAACACAAGCGCACTTTCCCCTGCCAACAAAGGCAAAGGCGTCTTCCGACCGTGCATATCGCCAACGTACTCTCGAAAAAGAAGTGATTTCTTCTTTTTTGAAACCAACGTTGGGAACCCATGCAAACTCAGCCAAGCACTCTTTCACCCCTTCGCCTGGCAGGCTTCTGCCTGGCGATCGCCCTGTTCGAATGCCTCACTTACATGGCCAGCGACCTGGTCATGCCGGCGATGCTCATGGTCACCCAGGACCTCGATGCGTCCCCGGACCAGATTCCCTACGCGTTCAACCTATATCTACTGGGCGGCGTCCTGTTGCCGTGGTTGATCGGCCCCCAGTCGGATCGCCAGGGACGACGCCCCTACATGCTCGTCGGTTGCGCCGGCTTCGTGCTGGCGTGCGCTGCGATCACCCAGGTCAGCAGCATGCACGGCTTCAATGGGCTTCGCCTGATCCAGGGAATGGGCCTGGGCTTCGTGATTGCAGTCAGCTATCCCGCCATCCAGGAAATATTCCCTGAATCCGCTGCCGTGAAAGTCATGGCGTTGCTCGGCAATCTCGCCCTGCTCTCGCCCCTGCTTGGGCCGTTGGCAGGCGGGCTGCTGTTGCAATGGTTGTCCTGGCGCGAACTGTTCATGTTGCTGGCCGGCCTCGGGCTGGTGAGCTGGCTGGCCCTGTGGTGGTTCATGCCTCGGACGATCCATGGGGTGCCCGCCCATGCTCGAGCCTCCAGTGTCGAAGCGTTCGACTTGCGTTCGCTGGTCCGGCGATACGGCGCCCTGCTCGGCCATGTGGGGTTCATGTCGGCCAGCGTCGCACTGGGGCTGATGAGCTTGCCGCTGATTGCCTGGATCGGTCTGTCGCCCCTGCTGCTGATCCAAGGCCAGGGCTTGTCTCCATTGGCGTACGGAATCTGGCAGGTTCCGGTTTTCTCGGCGGTCATCCTCGGTAATTTCATCCTCAATGCGCTGGTGGACCGGGTCGGTGTGCGCCAGGTGCTCCATTACAGCCTGTGGCCCTTCTGTGCCGGTCTGGTCGCGCTGATCGTCGCCAGCCCGTTCACCCTTTCGCTGCCCGTATTGGTCAGTGGCCTGTCGCTGTACGCCATCGGGCTCGGCATGGGCAATGCCGCGCTGTATCGGCTGGCCCTGTTCGCCAGCGACGACAGCAAAGGCCTGGTATCGGCCATGGTCGGGATGATTTCCATCGCGGTCATGAGCGCGACGGGCTCGCTGCTGGCCCTGCTGGGCGCCGGAGCGAGCCTGGAATCCTTCGCGCTGATGGTCGGCATCGCCGGTCTTGGCTGCCTGCTTGCCTTGCGCCTCTTCGCCTCGCGGCCAACCGCCCAAGTCTGAATTCGCTGCTCCAGAGGAATACCCGATGATTCATTTTCCACACGCAGATGCCCTGTGTGCATTGCCCCACCCGTATGCCCTCGATTCGGTTCCCGTGGGCCTGTTCGACAAAGCCATGGCGGAAATCAGCCTCTTCCACAGCCATCACACACCTGGCTATGAACACTGGCTCAACGCCAACGGGCTTTCGGTCGATGACCTCGAACACCTGGCCGACTGGTCGCGCCTGCCACCGATCTACGCCAGCTACTTCAAACAGAGGATGCTGCTCAGCCCCACCGCCGAAGGCGCACTGGAGCTGACATCCTCGGGCACCAGCGGCCAGAAAAGTCGCATGCGCTATGACGAGCGCAGCATGGCCGCGGCCCAAGGCATGGTCGCCAACATCTTCGAACATTACGACTGGTCCACGCCGGACGCGCCATGCAATTACCTGCTGTTCAGTCATGAGCCCGAAGCGGCCAATCGGCTCGGCACCGCGTATACCGACCAGTTCCTGTGCCGATTCGCCCCGGCCAACCGCGTTGCCTACGCGTTACGACGCACCGGAAAAGGTCATGAATTCGACGTGTTCGGCGTTATCAGCGCCCTGCAATCCTTCGCCGAGGAAGGATTGCCGGTGCGGATCTTCGGCTTCCCGGCGCTGCTCTGGCATGTCCTTGAGCGTATGCGTGAAACCGGCATGCAGGACCTCAGGCTCGCGCCCGGCTCGCTGGTCTTCCTGGGCGGCGGCTGGAAAAAACAGGCAGCCGAGGAAATTCCTCGTCAGCTGGTCTATGCACGCATTACCCGCCAATTGGGTATCGAGCCCCAACGCTGCCGCGACGGTTACGGTGCAGTCGAACACGCGGTGCCCTATATCGAATGCGCCCGCCATCGATTCCACGTGCCGGTCTATTCGAAAGTCTTCGTGCGTCACCCTTCGGATTTCAGCGTCCAGCCGTTTGGCGAGCCAGGGCTGCTGTCGTTCGTCTCGCCCTACATCTCGTCAAGTCCCGCCCACGCCGTGGTGATGAGCGATCTGGCGACCCTGCACCCGGCCAACTGCGAGTGTGGCCTGCAAACCCAGTGGTTCGAACTGCATGGCCGGGCCGGCACCCGTGCGAGCCGAAGCTGCGCGATGGCCGCTGCCGAAATGATCAAGGAAAACTGATATGTACCTCATCAACGGTCGGTTGACTGCCGAGCTGACATTCGACGCCGCGCTCGAGCGCTTGCAAGCCCAACTCCCCGCCCTGCTGGAAGCCCCGCCTCGCAGCGAAGAGGTGCTGGGCTGTGCAGCGGCGTTCGTTCAATGGCTGCCCACGGCAGCCGCAGGGCCACTGCTCGACGAGGATCAGCGCCAGGCCCTGGTTGCCTTCTGCGGGCGGCCCGCGCTGGAGCTCAAACTGGAGCGAGAGCTGGGCGCCGACAGCCGCTCGCTGCGGCGAATCGACTACAGCGACGGCTCCTTCGAAAGTTGGCAGCCCCTCGGCCTGGTGGTGCACGTGACGCCGAGCAACTCACCGTTGCTGGGCTTCTGCGCAGCGCTGGAAGGCCTGTTGGCGGGCAACGTGAACTGGTTGCGCCCCAGCACCCGTGATGGCGACCTTACGGCGCGGCTGCTGGCAGCATTCGTCGGGTGCGATGCGAGCGGGCGATTGCGCGACTACCTGGCGGTGTTGCCCGTCCCCTCCCGGGAGGTCGGCCGTATCTTCGCACTGGCCCAGGGCGTCAGCGCATGGGGCGGTGAAACAGCCCTGAAGGCGCTGCGCGAACAGATGCCAAGTGGCTGCCGCTGGATTGACTGGGGTCACCGGATCAGCTTCGCCTACATCACGCCGTTCGCTGCCACCGCACAGACCCTGGATGCCCTGGTTGATGAAGTCTGCCGCCTCGATCAACAAGCCTGTTCCAGCCCGCAATGGCTGTTGGTAGACAGCGATGAGCCTGCGCAGCTACAGGCATTGGGCTGCGCCCTGGCAGATGCCTTCGCACGCCGGACCGGGCACTGGCCCATTCTGGAAGCCACCGCCGCAGAAGCGTGCGAAATCACCACCCGAACGGCACTGGCCCGCCTGGATTACAGCTTCGCGAACGAAACCGGTCAGGTCTGGGCCGGTGACGGCTGGCGCATCCTCTGGGAACACCATCGCGACCTGCAACCCTCTCCGCTGTTTCGAACATTGCTGCTAAGGCCAGTGCCCGAAGCGATGCTCGCTGAAGCCCTGCTGCCATGGCGCAATGTGCTGCAGAGTTGCGCCCTCGTCTGTGAGCCAGGGCGAGCACCTGCGTTGGCGCGCCGCCTGATAAGCGCCGGCGTATCCCGTATCACCTCCACGACCGAGATCCAGCAGGGCTATGACGGCGAGCCCCACGACGGGGTCTATGGATTGCAGCGATTGAGTCGTCGGGTATCGGTCGGCCTTGAAGCCCATGCTGCGAGTCACCGTGTCACGCTGGATGCGCCTGCGGCGGCTTTATCGCCAGGCGCCGGCACGCCGATCATGGACAAGGCCGCGTTCCTCGCCCTGCCCCCGGCCCCTGAAGCGCAACTGTTCTTCCGCTCGGGCGGCAGCAGCGGCGCCCCTGTGCTGTCGCCCTACACCTACCGCGATTTCGATCGCCATATGCGCGCCGCCGCCGACGGGCTGCGCGCGGCGGGCCTTGACCCGGCACAGGATCGGGTCATGAACCTGTTCTACGGCGGCAGCCTGTACGGCGGATTCCTCAGTTTCAGCAAGATCCTGGAACAGATGAACGTCGTGCATTACCCCATGAGTGCGCCACCGGACGATAACTTCGAAGAAATCGCAGCGCTGATCGTCGCTCACCGTATCAACACGCTGGTCGGCATGCCAAGCACCTTGCAGCGATTGTTCTCTTCCCAGCGTGCGGCACTCCAAGGCTACGGCGGCGTTCGGAAAGTCATGTTGGGTGGCGAGCACCTGGGGCAAGAGAGCCGCACGTTGCTCCAGCAATGCGGCGTCACCTGCATTCGTTCGGCGATCTACGGCACCGTGGACGCAGGCCCGCTCGGCCATGCCTGCATCGACAGCAATGACGGCGTGTTCCATCTCATGGACTGCATCCAGTCCCTGGAGATCGTCCATGTAGAACAGGATGCGCCCGTCGGTCCGGGGGAAACCGGTCGCCTGCTGTTCAGCTCCCGCATACGCCAGGCGCGTCCGCTGCAGCGATATGAGGTTGGCGATCTTGGACGCTGGGTGCCCGGCCCCTGCTCGTGTGGCCTGGAGTCGCCGAGATTCGAGCTGCATGAACGCCACGGCCGCCTGATACGCATTGCCACGGAGTTCATCAATACCGGCGAACTGGCCGAACGGGCGCAAGCAGCCGTCCAGATCGTGCTCGACCATGAAAGCAGCGGTTGCGAGCGACTGCTGATTCGTACCGATGGCGACCCCGTCACGGTGCGACGCAACGTGTTGGCAATCGCACCGCTGCGCACGTCAGTCAATGCCACGCTGCTCGTCCTGGATGTCCAGCACTGCCCGCTCGAACATTTCGAACGCAACAAACACAGCGGCAAAGTCCCGCTGGTGATCGACAGCAGAATCCCCACCAGTCGATCTTGCCCGCCAATCAATAAGCCGACCTTAAAGCCTTGAGAAAATCCTGATGAGCGCGTCTTTACCCTACGAGCAATGGCTCGACCATATCCGCACGCATTCGGCGTTCTATAACGCTCAACTGCGTCACCTACCCACGCAGGGTTGTGGATTCAACCAATTGCCGGTCGTCAATCTCGGCGAATATTGGAAAGGCAGTGACGATCTGGATAGCTGGCCAGTGCTGACCGATCACGTGAAGAACGCACTGGTTTTCAAGACCGGGGGTACGACCAGCCAAGGCAAGCTGTCGGTGTATACCCACGCAGAATGGCAACTGATGCTCGATTGTTTTGGCCAGAGCCTGTCTGCCCAACTGGCTGCTGGGGATCGCATCGCCAATCTGTTTTTTTCGGGAGACCTCTACGCCAGCTTCTTGTTTATCCACGGTGCCCTGTGCAGCGTCGACGTCGCGATCACCGAGTTTCCCTTCACCGGCTCGGTGGAACTCGACGTGCTGGCCGATGCCATCACCGCGCACCGCATCAACGTGCTCGTGGGCGTCCCTGCGCATTTGCTGGCCTTCGCCAGCCATCTCATCGCGCAAGGCCGCGTGTTGCCGCAGATCACCACCGTCCTGTTTGGTGGCGAGAATCTCTTCGAGAGCCAAATGCCGAGATTGAAGCGCGTCCTCCCCAATGCGCGCTTCGCGTCCATCGGCTACGCCAGCGTTGACGCCGGCCTGGTGGGCGCCAGCACGCCTGATTGCGGCTTGGGCGAGCACCGGGTGTTCGACCAACACACACGCGTGGAAATTATCGACGACCTGAGTGGCAACGTGATCGAGGGGTGCGGTCAAACGGGGAACCTGGTGGTGACGAACCTCACCCGAACCCTGATGCCCATCATCAAATATCCGGTGGGAGACCGCGCCAGCTGGTGCGAACCTGCCGGCGCCCCGCAGCGCAAGTTCGCCCTCCAGGGACGCAGCGCAGAAAGCCGTCGCGTCCGTGTTGGCGTGCTGTCGCTGTTTCCCGAGGAGATCAGCGACATCACGCGGAGCGTGGCCGGTGGTTCGCAATGGCAACTGATCATCGAGCACACACAGGGCAATGACCGCTTGTTATTCAAGTGGGTAGCCGACGCACAGGCGAACGCAGGCCAGGCTCGATCGCATGCACTGAAAGCCGCGCTGATCGAGCAATATCCAGGCCTCGAACGACTCCATGTCGACGTGCAGATCTGCGACACGAAGGCGCTGGACCGTCATCCCCGTTCCGGCAAGCATCTGTCGATCATCGATCGTCGGGTGTACGGTCCGAAGGCAACGGGGGACGCCGTATGAACAATCTGCTCATCCGACCGTTCCAGCCAGCGGACAGTGTCAGCACTTGCGAGCTGTTCCGCCGGGTATACGGCGATCACTACGTCTCGCCAGACGTCTACATGCCGCAGATGATTTGCCAACATAATTTGCAGGAGCGCTGGCATTCGCTGGTCGCCGTGACGGGGGACCGCGTGGTCGGTCATGCCGCATTGTGCCGACACGCCAAAGCCAGTCTGGACGCGGAACTGGCGCTGGTTGCGGTGGACCCCGACCTGCAGGGCAGACAAATTGCCTCGCGGCTGGGGCAACAATTGCTGGACGGCGCCCGGGCGCTCGGGCTCGCCCGGCTATCGATCAAACAGGTCACGAGCCATCCCTTCAGCCAACGTTTGTCTCGACGGCTGGGATTTGATGACGTCGGCCTGCTACCCGATTTCGTGCCCTCGCCGTTCGCCACGGACCAGGCCGAAACCATTGTGATCGGCTGCCAACGGGTCAGCGGCGGCCTCCCACCGCTACCGCGGCTCCAGTGGCCAGCCCCCTGCCAATGGCTGATGGAGCCGCTGGCATCACGGTTCGGGACCCGCCTCGACGAGGGACCTGCCGGGACACAACCGTTGCGGATCAGCCATCTACCCGGCCGAGTCGACATCGTGGCAGAACGGGTGGACGCCTGCCTCGTCGGGCAGTTGCAACGCCTGCCGCTCCATTGGCCATTGTCGGTACGGCTCGGCCTCGGTCGACACTTTGCCACGGACCATCGCCTGCTGATGACTGCCGGGTTCTTCTTCACCGGGATAATGCCCACTGACACCGCACAAGGTTGGCAGGCGCTGTTCCACCGCCTTGCAGAGCCGCGCCAGCTCCATCTGCAATCGGCCTCCATGCAACGCCTCCACGATGAGTGGCAGGCCCACGCCCAAGCCTGGAAAACCACGCAGGCCAGCTCGGCCGCCTGACGTCACATCCCCTCCCCACTTAAGCTATCGGCAAGGAAGCCGATACAACCTGGTACGCCCATACCAACTGTTTCTGAAAGACGCCCTCGTGCAAGGAACACCCCATGCCCTCATTGCGCACCATTCAGGCCCGCTACACGCTGTTCCTGGTTCTGTTCATCCTGGTGTTGTCCATCCTCACCGTTGTTGGCATCAGCTACCTGGTCGCACCCAAGCTGCGCCACACCGAGGAGCAAGTGGCGTTGAACCGCATTGCCGAGGTCGCCGAGCAGATCCAGGGCGAACTGAACAAAGTCCAAGCCCAACAACGCAGCATCACCCAGACCATTCCATTGCTCGACAGCGACGCCATCGACAAGGTGTTGCCAGGCCTGGTGGATCAATACGGCGAACTGAAAGTGTTTGGCGGCGGGATCTGGCCGTTGCCCAACCAGCGTGCGGAAGGCCGCAGCAAGTTCAGCACCTTCTGGCATCGCGACGCCTCCGGCAAGCTGATCGTCAACACGTTCTGGAACAGCGACGCCGCGCCAAACTATTACGAGCAACCCTGGCACAAGGGCGGCATGGCTACACCGCCTGGCAAATGCGCCTGGGCCGCCGCCTATAAGGACGACGCCAGTGCCGAGCCACGCACCAACTGTGCAATGGCGATCCAGAAGAACGGCGCGCCTTATGGCGTCTCCACCATTGACGTGACCTTGGGTTTCTTCAACGACCTGATTGCCCGCAAGGAAGCTGAACTCAGCGCCGAAATGCTGATCGTCGAAGGCGACGGCAAGATCATCAGCAACAGCTCGCGGATCAGCGGCCCGATCGTGCTCAAGAACATCAGCGAGCTGGCGGCGACCTCACCGTTTGCGGCCCAGGTCAAGGCTGGCCTGGCCAACCGTGACCAACTGCAGCGCGTCGAATTCGACAACAAGGGCGAAGCCAGCACGTTCTTCATGCGGCCCATCGAAGGCTCGCCCTGGTTTCTCGCTACCGCGTTGCCGACCCGCCTGATCACCGCCCAGCGTGATGACGTATTGAACACGCTGAGCCTGCTGCAGATTCCCATGGTGATCCTGCTGGTGCTGATGCAACTGTATGCGATCCGCCAATTGACCCACCGCATGAAGATCCTCAAGGGCAACATCGATGCGCTGTCCACCGGCGACGCCGACCTGACCCGCCGCATCACCATCCGCGCCGAAGACGAACTGGGCGCCATTGGTCACTCGGTCAACAAGTTCATCGCCTACCTGCAAGACATGATCGGCGAAGTCACCCAGGCCACCGGCGCCATGGCCTCGAGCCTGGACAACCTGCAGCAGACTTCGGCCCACACCAGCGAAATCCTCATGCGTCATGCTTCGGAAACCGACCAGACCGTGACAGCGATCACCGAGATGAGCTCCACGGCTGAAAGCGTCGCGCAAAACGCGGCGGAGACGGCAGCGTTCACCCAGCGGGCCAACGAGCATGCCGATCGTTCTCGCGTCGTGGTTGGCGAAGCGTCCAACAGCGTCGTGGCGCTGATCGATGAAGTCGCCAGCGCCACGCGCAAAGTCGAGAACATGCAGCAGGATGCACAACGCATCACCGAGATCCTCGGCGTGATCGGGGCGATTGCCGGGCAGACCAACCTGCTGGCCCTCAACGCCGCCATCGAAGCCGCCCGGGCCGGCGAACAGGGCCGTGGCTTCGCGGTGGTCGCCGACGAAGTCCGCGCCCTCGCGGCCCGCACCCAGGCCAGCACCTCGGAAATCAACGAAATGCTGACCCGCCTGACCCAAGGCGTCAGCTCCTCCGTGTCGGCCATGGAAAATACCCAGGCCAGTTGCCAATCGGCCGCCGACGCCACGTCCCGGGTGAACTCGGGCCTGGACGAAATGGCCGGCTCGGTCAGCCAGATCAACAGCCTCAGCACGCAGATCGCCACCGCCGCCGAGCAACAAAGTGCGGTGACCGAGGAGATCAACCGGAGCATGGTGCAGATTCGACACATGGTGGAAGAACTGGTGGAAAGCGGCTTGGCCAGTGAGCGCAATACCCGGCAGTTGCTGGAGGCCAATGGTCGGGTGAATGCGATTATGGGGCGGTTCAAGGTTCGCTAGAGCGTCCCCACACCCTCCTGGGGTTGGACACGCATCCCGAGTTCACCCCAACCTTTTTGTGGGAGCGAGCTTGCTCGCGAAAGCATCGGATCAGCCTACATCAATGTTGGATGTTCGACGGCTATCGCGAGCAAGCTCGCTCCCGCAGGGTTCTGTTCCGTCTCCAACCTGACAATTCTGTAATCCGTCCCTCAGCCTACCGTCAGGCGCTCGCCGCTAGTCTGTTATCCTTCCAAACTTCGTCGCCAAGAGACCGTTCCCCATGGCCAATCCCCTGCACCTGCTCGCCCTGAGCGCCGTTTTTATCTCCACCCTGGCCCAGGCCGCCGAACCCGTCACCATCGACGTGCACCGCGACGCCAATTGCGGCTGCTGCAAGAAATGGATCTCCCATCTGCAAGCCAACGGTTTCAAGGTCAACGACCATGTCGAGGCCGACATGAGTTCGGTCAAGCAGCGCCTGGGCGTGGCGCCGAACCTGCGCTCCTGCCACACCGCCGAGATCAACGGCAAATTCGTCGAGGGCCACGTGCCGGCCGATCAGGTGCTGGCGATGAGCAAGCGCGATGACTTGCTGGGCGTGGCCGCGCCGGGCATGCCGATGGGCTCGCCGGGCATGGAAATGGATGGCATGGGCGATGCCTATCAAGTGATCGGGCAGAAGAAGGACGGCACGCAAACCGTCGTGGCGGATTATCCAGCCCACTGATGGCTGGCGTTTATGTCGGGCTTTTCCTGACCGCGTTTGGCGCAGCGACCCTGCTGCCGCTGCAATCGGAAGCGCTGTTGGTCGGCCTGGTGCTCAGCGAGCGTCAAGCAGCCTGGCTGCTGATGGGGATCGCGACCTTGGGCAATGTCCTGGGTTCGCTGATGAACTGGTGGCTGGGGACCCGCCTCGAACAGTTCAAGGATCGCCGCTGGTTTCCCGTCAGCCCTTCCCACCTGGACAAGGCGCGTCGGCATTATCAACGCTACGGGTACTGGTCCCTGTTGCTCAGTTGGCTGCCGATCATTGGTGATCCCCTGACACTGGTGGCGGGCGTGATGGGTGAGCCATGGCGACGCTTCCTGTTGATCGTCACCCTCGCCAAGGGCCTGCGTTATGGCGTGCTCGTGCTCGCGACCCTGGGCTGGATGGGTTGAACGTTCCAGCGGTTCGGTTGCCTGTGATTAATGTCGCCATAATCGAGCCGTTCCAGGATCGGCCGGTTGCCTCAAGGAGATTGATCATGCCGCGTTTGACCACCCGCTGGCTGCCCAGCCTGTTCTTGCTCGCTGCCCTGCCGATGTTCGCCCAGGCCGAGACGCCCCCCGAAGGCCCCGCCTATGGGCCGCAGCTCGAAGGTTTCGAGTATCCCTACACGCTCAAGCATTTTTCCCTCCAGTCCCAAGGCAAACCGTTGCAGATGGGCTATATGGACGTGCCTGCCCAAGGCAAGGCCAACGGGCGCAGCGTCGTGCTGATGCATGGCAAGAACTTCTGCGCCGCCACCTGGGGCGACTCGATCAAGGCCCTCAGCGAGGCCGGTTACCGGGTCATCGCCCCGGACCAGATCGGCTTCTGCACCTCCAGCAAACCGGACCATTATCAGTACAGTTTCCAGCAGTTGGCGACCAACACCAACACCCTGCTCAAGGCGCTTGGCGTGCAGAAGGCGATCGTTGTCGGCCACTCCACCGGCGGCATGCTCGCCACCCGCTACGCCTTGCAGTTCCCCGACCAGGTCGAGCGCCTGGCGATGGTCAACCCGATCGGCCTTGAAGACTGGAAAGCCCTCGGCGTGCCCTACCGCACCGTGGACCAATGGTATGAACGCGAGTTGAAACTCAACGCCGAGGGCATTCGCACCTACGAACGCAACACCTACTACGGCGGACGCTGGAAGCCGGAGTTCGACCGTTGGGTAGACATGCTCGCTGGGCTCAACAAGGGACCGGGGCACACGCAAGTCGCCTGGAACTCGGCGCTGATCTACGACATGATCTTCACCCAGCCGGTCTATTACGAATTCAAGAACCTCAAGGCGCCAACGCTGCTGCTGATCGGCACATCCGACACCACGGCAATCGGCAGTGACATTGCCCCGCCGGCCGTAAAAGCCAAGCTTGGCCACTACGAGGTGCTCGGCAAGCAGGTCGCGCAATTGATCCCTCGGTCAACGCTGGTGGAGTTCCCCAACTTGGGGCACGCGCCCCAGATGGAAGAGCCGGATCGGTTCCACAAGGCCCTGCTCGGCTGGCTGGACAAACCCATTCCCTGACGAGGTGTTCCATGGCGGTGCAAATAGCGGTCATCGATGATTGGCAAGGCGTGGCGCAAGACGTGGTGGACTGGTCGCCACTGGACAGCATTGGCCAGGTAACTTTTCTCCACGATTACCCCGCCGATCAAGACACTCTCGTCTCGCGCCTGCAAGGCTTCGATGTCATTTGTGTGATGCGCGAACGGACCCGTTTCGATGAAGCACTGCTGCGTCGCCTGCCCAACCTCAAGCTGTTGCTGACCGGCGGTATGCGCAACGCTGCGCTCGATCTCAAGGCTGCCACGGCGTTGGGAATCCAGGTCTGCGGGACCGACAGCTACAAGCACGCCGCGCCCGAACTGACCTGGGCGCTGGTCATGGCCCTGACGCGCAACCTGGTCCCGGAAGCCAACGCGTTGCGTGCCGGGCTGTGGCAGCAGGGCCTGGGCGGCGATCTGCATGGCAAGACCCTGGCGATCCTTGGCCTCGGCAGCATCGGCACGCGCGTGGCGCAGTTCGGCCAGGTGTTCGGCATGCGGGTAATCGCCTGGAGTGAGAACCTGACCGCCGAACGAGCCGCCGCGGCCGGCGCGACCTATGTCGACAAACAGGCGCTGTTCGAGCAGGCCGATATTCTTTCGATCCACTTGGTGCTCAGCGACCGCACCCGCGGTCTGGTGGATGCCCAGGCGCTGGGCTGGATGAAGCCTGAGGCGCTGCTGGTCAATACCGCTCGCGGGCCGATCGTCGATGAAGCTGCGCTGGTCGAGGCACTTGAGCACAAGCGCCTGGCCGGTGCGGCCCTGGACGTCTTCGCCGAGGAACCGCTGCCATCCGGTCACCCGTTTCGGACCCTGGACAATGTTCTGGCGACACCCCACGTGGGTTATGTCAGCCGACAGAATTACCAGCAGTTCTATGGCCAGATGATCGAGGATTTGCAGGCCTGGGCAGCCGGCAAGCCGATTCGGGTGTTGACCCCCACAATCTGAAAATCCGCTAGTACCCTGTGGGAGCGAGCTTGCTCGCGATAGCGGTGGACCAGTCGCACAATCATGACCTGACACACCGCTATCGCGAGCAAGCTCGCTCCCACAAGGGGGCATGCAAGCGCTCGTCCTGAAAGCCATCAAAACGCCTCCATGCCGCCCGCCCCTTAATGGTGCGCAGCGCCGCTGAACCGCGCACGCGATTGAACCATCGCCCTTCCATACACCCCGACTGTTTCAAACAAGCTGCATTTCGTCGGCTCGAATTCCCCTACGTCGTGTAAGACATTGCCGACAGTTCGCGTGATTGTCCGACAATTCGACGAAGCGAACCGCACCGCTCTAGCTTCTGACCTAGACTGCCGAACCGAGGGGAAAACCGACCGGTCATCCGGAGGAAAAAAAGTCGAAACTTTTCGCAACGGCGACAGGTCAGGTTAGAGGAAGGGCAACAACGGCTGGAGCATTCCTTGCAACGGCCCCCTCACCTGATTCGCTTCGCCGCATTGGGCAGCGCTTTGCTCTCCTTGCGTAGCGCTCGTGCGCCTGGCCGCAGGATTCGGCCAATGAAACAACAGCTCTGGCGCTTGCCGGAAACAGATCGAGAAATAGGAGTTATTTATGATCAGTGCTGCCTTGGAACCACAGCAAGTCCGTTCTCAACTACCGCCGGCGGCCGAATCGCCGACGGCACCGGTGTTGGCCACCGGAGGCAAGGCACTGCTACCTGTCGTTCGACAGAATCCCAATCGCAAGAAAATCCTGTTCGTGACGTCGGAAATCGCCGACCTGGTCAAGACCGGCGGCCTGGGTGACGTCTCCTCCGCCCTGCCCCGCGCCATGGCCGGTCTGCACGACGTGCGGATATTGATCCCCGGCTACCCGCAAGTCATGAACAGCGGCAATCCTATCCATATCATCGGCGAACTGGGTGGCCACGCAGCGCTTCCTCCTTGCAAGATCGGTCGCATGGACATGGCCGACGGCTTGGTGATCTACGTACTGATCTGTCCCGAACTCTACGCTCGCGAAGGTTCTCCTTACGGCGCCAACAACGGTCGCGACTGGCCTGACAACCACATCCGCTTCGCCCGCCTGGGCCTGGCCGCCGCCGACATCGCCGCCAACCTGGCGCAGATCCACTGGTGCCCCGACCTGGTCCACGCCCATGATTGGCCAGCAGGGCTCGCGCCGGCCTATATGCACTGGCGCGGCCAACGCACCCCGACCCTGTTCACCATCCACAACCTGGCGTACCAGGGCGTGGTCAGCCTCGCGTCCTGTCCTGAATTGGGTATCCCGGAACATGCTCTGCAACAGGAGGGCATGGAGTTCTACGGCAAGCTGTCGTTCCTCAAGGCCGGCATGGCCTATTCCAGCCACATCACCACCGTCAGCGCCACCTACGCCCAGGAAATCACTACCCCGGCGTTCGGCTGCGGCCTCGACGGGTTCCTTGCTTCCAAGACTCAACAAGGCCTGCTCAGCGGCATCCCCAACGGCATCGATGAAAGCTGGGATTCGGCCACCGACTCCCACTTGCTGCGCCAGTTTTCCATAGGCGATTGGGATGGCAAGGCCGCCAACGCCGCTCATGTGCGCGATCTGTTCGGCCTGGAGGATTCCACCGGCCCGCTGTTTGCCGTGGTGTCGCGCCTGGTCTATCAGAAAGGCCTGGACCTGACCGAGGCCGTGGCCGAGTTCATCGTCGAGTCCGGTGGGCAGATCGCGATCATCGGTCGTGGCGAGCCGGAAGAAGAACAGGCCATGCGCGAACTGGCGCTGCGCTTCCCCGGGCGCATCGGCGTGCGTATCGGCTTCAACGAGACCGACGCGCGGCGGATGTTCGCCGGCAGCGATTTCCTGCTGATGCCTTCGCGCTACGAGCCCTGCGGCCTGAGCCAGATGTACGCCCAACGCTTCGGCTCGCTGCCCGTTGCACGCAACACCGGCGGGTTGGCGGACACCATCGAGGACGGCATCACTGGTTTCCTGTTCGATGAGTCGACCGTGGACAGCTACAAACAGGCCTTGAGCCGCGCGTTCAAGGTCTTCGAATTCCCCGAACTGCTCAATGCCATGCGCTGCCGCGCGATGTCGGCGCCCTTCAACTGGAGCAAGGCCGTAGAACCCTACGCCGAACTCTATGAACAACTGGTCGCTAAATCATTGGGAAAATCGGCTAGACAATGAGGTAACCGATGCCGTCAAGGATGCCTGAAACCCGGACCCACGGCGCGGTCTTGCTTGATCCAGAGCACACCCGTTTCGCCCTGTGGGCCCCTGATGCGTTTTACGTCAGTGTCGAACTCGACACTGGAGATTCCATACCGATGCTGCCCCAGGCCAATGGCTGGTTCATGATCCAGGCCCGTTGCCCCGCCGGCACTCGCTACCGCTACAACATCGACGGGGAACTGGAAGTGCCTGACCCGGCTTCCCGGTCCCAGGACGGTGATATCGACCGCCACAGCGTGGTGGTCGACCCCCACGCTTATCAATGGCGCCACACCAGTTGGTGCGGTCGCCCCTGGTACGATGCCGTCATCTACGAACTGCACGTCGGCACCCTCGGCGGTTTCGAAGGCGTCGAGCAACAACTCGCTCGCCTGGCCGGGCTTGGCGTGACGGCCATCGAACTGATGCCGCTGGCGCAGTTTCCCGGCGATCGCAATTGGGGCTACGACGGTGTACTGCCCTACGCCCCGCAAGCCTCCTACGGCACGCCGGACCAGCTCAAGCACCTGATCGACAGCGCCCACGGCCATGGGTTGGCCGTCATCCTCGACGTGGTCTACAACCACTTTGGCCCCGACGGCAATTATCTGCATCGCTACGCCAAGGGGTTCTTTCGCGAAGACAAGCACACGCCCTGGGGCGCGGCGATCGATTTCCGGCGCCGCGAGGTCCGCGACTTCTTCATCGACAACGCGCTGATGTGGCTGCTGGAATACCGTTTCGACGGCCTGCGCCTGGACGCCGTGCACGCCATCGAGGACCCCGATTTCCTGCAGGAACTGGCCGCCCAGGTGCGTCAGCAGGTGGACCCGACGCGGCATGTCTGGTTGACCGTCGAGAACGAACACAACCAGGCCAGCCTGCTGGAACAGGGCTATGACGCCCAATGGAACGATGACGGGCATAACGCCCTGCACGTACTGCTCACGGGCGAGACCGACGCCTACTACGCCGACTACGCCGAGCAACCGACGGAAAAACTCGCGCGCTGCCTGAGCCAGGGCTTCGTGTTCCAGGGCCATACCAACCGCCATGGCGAATCCCGTGGGGAACCCAGTGGCCACCTGCCGCCGAGCGCGTTCGTGCTGTTCCTGCAGAACCACGACCAGATCGGCAACCGTGCCCTCGGTGAGCGCTTGCATCAACTGGCCGCGCCACAGGCCCTGCAAGCGGCGACGGCGTTGTTGCTGCTGTCGCCGATGATTCCGTTGATGTTCATGGGCGATGAAGTCGTCGCCGAACAGCCTTTCCTGTTCTTCACCAGCCACCACGGCGAGCTGGCAGAGCTGGTGCGCGAAGGCCGACGCAACGAGTTCAAGGCTTTCAGCGCCTTTGCCGATCCCGAGAAGCGTGCGCGAATCCCTGATCCGAATGCGGCCAGCACCTTCGAGGCCTCTCGACCAACCCTTGAAGCACACCAGCCGGAGCAACTGGCCTGCGAAGCGCTTTATCGCCAATTGCTGAAAATTCGCCGTGAGCAAATCGTCCCGCGCCTGCCCGCTGCCCATGCCTTGGGTGCCGAGGTGCTGGGTCATGGCGCGGTGAGCGCACGCTGGCAACTGGGCGACGGCAGTGTGCTGCGTATCGACCTGAACCTCAGTGACCAAGCCGTCGAACACAGCGCACCTCACGAGGCACAGATTCTTTTCGAACATCCACCGCAGGCCATGGGTCTGTTGCAACAGGGGGTTCTCACACCCCATAGCGCGCTGGTCAGTCTGACGCAAGCGGCCACCTTGCCCACAATTACTGGAGAGCGCCTATGAGCGATGCGCAACTGGAAATCCTCGCCGGCCGAGCGGGCCTGGCGGTGGACTGGATCGATGCCAATGGCCGAGCCCAGAAAGTATCACCGGCCGTGTTGCGCTCGGTCCTGACCGGCCTGGGTCATCCCGCTGGCAGCGCCCAGGAAATCGATGCCAGCCTGCTGCAGTTGCAGGAAGATCAACAGAACCATCGCCTGCCCCCGCTGATCACGGCGGATGTCGGGGTCAATGTCGATTTGAGCCGCTATTTCGAGCCCGGCACGCCTTGCGAAATCCAGCTTGAGGACGGCGCGACACTGAATTCGAAACTCGATGCCGCCGCTGCCCTGCCGGGGATCGTGCCGGTGGGTTACCAACATGTCAGCATCCAGGGCCAGCACTTCACCTTGGCCGTGGCCCCGGCTCGCTGCTACAGCGTGGCGGATGCGGTCGATGACCCGACGCCACGGGCCTGGGGCCTGAGTGCCCAGCTGTATTCGCTGCGCCGCCCGGGTGATGGTGGCTTCGGCGACACCCAGGCCTTGGAAGAGTTGGCGCGGGTGGCCGGCGAACGGGGTGCCGACGCGCTGGCCATCAGCCCGATGCACGCCATGTTCAGCAGCGACACCGGACGCTACAGCCCCTATTCACCGTCCAGCCGACTGTTCCTCAACAGCCTGTACGCCGCGCCGGGCACCATCCTGGGCGAACGTGCACTGCGCACGGCCATCGACGCCACGGGCCTGGCCAACCAGCTGCAAAATCTTGAGCAACAGCCACTGATCGATTGGCCGGTGGCCGCCGAGGCCAAGCAACGGATTCTTCGTGCGCTATACGACGGTTTCAGCCAGGGCGAGCATCCGCTGCACGAGGATTTCAGCAGCTTTCGCCACAGCAGTGGCGAAGCCCTGGAAAACCATTGCCGCTTCGAAGCCCTGCAGGCCGAGCGCGCCGCCCGGGGCGAAAGCCTCGACTGGCGCCAATGGCCGGCAGAATGGCGCGATCCGCGCAGCGCCGCGATCGCCCGTTTCGCCGAAGAAAACGCCGATGAAATCGGCTTCTACGCCTTCTGCCAATGGTTGATTGCCCGCTGCCTGGAACGCGCCCAGAGCGCGGCCAAATCCAGCGGCATGGGCGTCGGCCTGATCGCCGACCTGGCAGTGGGCGCCGACGGTGGCGGCAGCCAGGCCTGGAGCCGGCAAGATGAATTGCTCGCGTCGCTCACCGTCGGCGCACCGCCCGATATCCTCAATCGCTCGGGCCAGGGCTGGGGCATTTCGGCCTTCTCCCCCGAAGGGCTGGTACGCAATGGTTTCCGCGCGTTCATCGAGATGTTGCGGGCCAATTTTGCTCACGCGGGTGGCTTGCGCATCGACCACATCATGGGCCTGCAACGGTTGTGGGTGATCCCCAACGACGCGCCCCCCACCGACGGCGCCTACCTCTATTACCCCATCGATGACCTGCTGCGCCTGTTGGCCCTGGAGTCCCATCGTCACCAGGCCATCGTGCTGGGCGAGGACCTTGGCACCGTGCCCGACGGCCTGCGGGACAAGCTCATCGCTCGCTCCATCCTGGGCATGCGCGTGCTGTTGTTCGAACAGGACAACACCCACTTCAAGCCCATCCTCGACTGGCCGGACAACGCCCTGGCGACGACCAGCACCCATGACCTGCCCACACTCAATGGCTGGTGGCACGGCCATGACATCGATTGGAACGCCCGGCTGGACTTGATCGATTCCCACACCGAGATGGATTGGCGCCGGCACCGCGAGCGTGAACGCGACGGGCTGCGCAACGCGCTGAACCAGGATCCGCAGAATTTTCGCGAGGAACATCGCGAAACCGACCAGGTGCTGGACGCCAGCGTGCGTTTCCTCGGGCATACCCGTGCGCCACTGGTGCTGCTGCCACTCGAAGATGCCCTGGGCGTCGAAGAACAGGCCAACCTGCCCGGCACCACCGACACCCACCCCAACTGGCGGCGGCGCCTGGCTTTGGACAGCCGGGCGCTGCTGGACGACCCGGACGCCGCGCGGCGTCTGGAAATACTCGCCTGCGCGAGACTTCAGGCGAACGAGCGTGACCGATGAACCAGACATTGATTCAACCGCTGCGGGCGACCTTGCGCCTGCAATTTCATAAAGGCTTCACCCTGGACGATGCCATCGCCCAGGTGCCGTACTTCGCTTCCCTGGGCATCAGCCATCTCTATGCTTCGCCGCTGCTCAAAGCCCGCGCCGGGTCCATGCACGGGTACGACGTGGTCGATCCGACCCAGGTCAACCCGGAACTCGGTGGCGAGGCTGCGCTCAGGCGCCTGGTGGCCACCTTGCGCGAGCATCGGATGGGCCTGATCCTCGACATCGTGTCCAATCACATGGCCGTTGGCGGCAATGACAACCCTTGGTGGCTCGACCTGCTGGAATGGGGGCGCCTGAGCCCTTATGGCGAATTCTTCGACATCCAGTGGCATTCACCCGACCCGCTGATGGAAGGCCAGTTGCTGTTGCCTTTCCTGGGCAGTGATTATGGCGTGGCCTTGCAGGAAGGCACCCTGAAACTGCGCTTCGACGCCGGTCAAGGCAGCTTCTTCGTCGAGCACTATGAACACCGCTTTCCCATTTGCCCGATGCAGTACGGCGAGCTGCTCAAACCCTCGGACAATCTGCCGCCGGAACAGGTCGACTCGCTCAGGGCGCTGGCCGAGCGTTTCACCACGCTGAACTACCAGACCGACGCCCATTCCCTGGCCCAGCCCCTGCAACAGGAACTGCGAGACCTGGCTTCCCAGCCGGGTATCCTTGGCGCGATCGAAGACAACCTGCGCGGTTATGATTCGTTGGAGCCCGACGGCTTCGAACGCCTGCATCAGCTACTGGAACGCCAAAGCTACCGCCTCGCCAGTTGGCGCACGGCGGCGGATGACATCAACTGGCGGCGCTTTTTCGATGTCAACGAACTGGGTGGCCTGCGAGTCGAACGCCCGGCGGTTTTCGAGGCGACCCATGCGAAGATCTTCGAGCTGATCGCCGATGGCTTGGTCGACGGCCTGCGGATCGACCACATCGACGGCCTGGCCGACCCTCGCGGTTACTGCCGCAAACTGCGCCGTCGCGTCGACTCGCTTTCGCCCTCGCGGCACCTGCCGATTTTCGTCGAGAAGATCCTCGGCGATGACGAAACGCTGCGCCGCGACTGGAAGGTCGACGGCAGCACCGGCTATGAGTTCATGAACCAGATTTCGCTGCTGCAGCATGACCCGGCCGGTGCCGAGCGCCTCGCCGAATTCTGGAGCCGACACAGCGAACGGCCCGCGCACTTCATCGAAGAAGCCCGCCTGGCCCGCCAGCAGATTCTCAACGGTTCCCTGGCCGGGGATTTCGAGAGCGTCGCCCAGGCCTTGCTGCAAGTGGCCCGGGACGACGTAATGACCCGCGACCTGACCCTCGGCGCGATTCGCCGGGCGTTGCAGGAATTGATCGTGCATTTCCCGGTGTATCGCACCTATATCAGCCCCTTGGGTCGCTCCGCCGAGGACGAGGTATTTTTCCAGAAGGCCCTTGAAGGCGCCCGGCAAACCCTCAGCGAAGCCGACTGGCCCGTACTCGATTGCCTGGCCAACTGGCTCGGCGGCATGCCTTGGCGCCAACGCCCGAGGGGGAGCCAGCGTAAACGCCTGCGGCATGCCTGCGTGCGCTTCCAGCAACTGACCTCGCCAGCCGCCGCCAAGGCGGTCGAGGACACCGCGCTCTATCGCTCGGCGGCGCTGCTGTCACGCAACGACGTGGGCTACAACACCGAGCGGTTCAGCGCGCCGACGCAAGAATTTCACGATGCTTGCATCGAGCGGCTGAAACATTTCCCCGACAACCTGATCACCACCGCCACCCACGACCACAAGCGCGGCGAGGACACCCGTGCCCGGCTGGCGGTGATCAGCGAACGTCCCGACTGGTACACCACGTGCGTGGAGCAATGGCGCATCCTCTCGCCGTCGCTGCACAGCGACCCCGCGGCGCCGTCGGCCGGCGATGAAATGATCCTCTACCAGGCGCTGCTCGGCAGTTGGCCCCTGGACCTCGACCTGCAGGATCAGAAAGCCCTGGGCGACTACGCCGAACGCCTGTGGCAGTGGCAACGCAAGGCGTTACGCGAGGCCAAGCTGCAAAGCAGTTGGGCGGCGGTCAACGATGCCTACGAGCAAGCCACCCAGATGTTCCTTGAACGGCTATTGCTGTGCGATGAAGGCCTGCCGTTGCGTTGCGCCATCGCCGAAGCCGTCCAGGTCATTGCTCCGGCAGGCGCCCTCAACAGTCTGGCGCAAACTTTGCTGCGCATGACCGTGCCCGGCGTGCCGGACCTGTACCAGGGCAACGAGTTCTGGGATTTCAGCCTGGTGGATCCCGATAACCGTCGCCCGGTGGATTTCACGGCCCGCCGCGAGGCGATGCAGGCCGACAGTTCACCCGTGGCGCTGCTGCGCGACTGGCGTGACGGTCGGATCAAGCAGGCGCTGATCGCGCGCACGCTGGCCCTGCGGTCCGAGTACTCGCAACTGTTCCGCCAGGGCAGCTACCAGCCGCTGTCGGTGCTAGGCGAACACGCCGGGCGAATACTGGCCTTCATGCGCGAGCACAAGCAGCAACGGGCAATCGTGGTGGTACCGATTCACACGGCCAGCCTGCTGGAAAACAGTGCCCTGCCCCAGGTCACTGCATCGGACTGGGGCGATACCCGCGTGTCGTTACCGTTTGCCGCCGAGGACGAAAAACTGAAGGGACTTTTTGCAAGCGCAACAGTCACACCCCAAAGGGAGCTGATGGTCAGCGCCGCGCTGGGGGATTTCCCGGTCAATGTCTTTATCCAATCTTGAGTCAAGTCAGGAGCACTGCGATGAGTACCGACGATAAACGCATTCGTGAATTTGCCTACCAGATCTGGGAGTCCGAGGGTAAGCCCGCCGGGCAGGAAAAGCGTCACTGGGAGATGGCGCGCAAACTGGCGGAAGCCGAAGCCCTGGCACCGAGCAAACCGCCCAAGGCTGCGAGCAAGACCGCCGCCAGCAAAACGGATGGCGCCAAGCCCGCCGCGGCCAAGAGCCCCGCTGCCAAGGCCGCCACGAAAAGCACGACGCCCAAGGCCAAACCTGCTGCGAAACCTTCCGCAGCAACCGCTGCGGTGGTCCCGCCTGCTGACAAGGCCCCAGCGAAAAAGCCACGAGCGGCGCGCAAACCACCAGCGGTCTGATCCTCCGAACTCATCGTTTTCAATCCTGTCCTTCTTTCAACGAAGGGGCTCGCCTGTGGCCTGGGGATTCGTCTCCTCGCCACAAGCATCGGGCACCACCCTGCCCCACGTGCACCGCATTACCGAATCTGTCTTTTGCAGGAGCAACTATGACCCGTCCAAAGAAAACCACGCCGCCGCCCGTTATCGAGGCCTCGCGGATTCGTGAAGGGCTGCCGTTTCCGCTCGGCGCGACCTGGGATGGCCTGGGGGTCAATTTCGCGTTGTTCTCAGCCAACGCCACAAAGGTCGAACTGTGTATTTTCGACGACGCCGGCGAAGTCGAGCTCGAGCGTATCGAACTGCCGGAATACACCGATGAGATCTACCACGGGTATCTGCCAGACGCGCATCCCGGGCTTATCTACGGTTATCGGGTCTATGGCCCTTATGACCCAGAGAATGGCCATCGCTTCAATCCCAACAAGTTGCTGATCGACCCCTATGCCAAACAATTGGTTGGCGAGCTGAAGTGGTCTGAAGCGCTGTTCGGCTACACCATCGGCCACCCGGACGGCGACCTCAGTTTCGATGAGCGCGACAGCGCCCCGTTCGTGCCCAAGTGCAAGGTCATCGACCCGGCCCATACCTGGGGCCATGATCACCGGGTCACCGTGCCTTGGGACAAGACCATCCTGTATGAAACCCACGTGCGCGGCTTCACCATGCGCCACCCTTCGGTGCCGGAGAACTTGCGAGGCACGTTCGCCGGCCTGATGGTCGACGATGTGCTCGAACACATTCGCAAGCTGGGCGTTTCCTCGGTGGAGCTGTTGCCCATCCACGCCTTCGTCAACGACCAGCACCTGCTGCACAAAGGCATGACCAACTATTGGGGCTACAACAGCATTGCCTTCTTTGCCCCGGACCCACGTTACCTGGCCAGCGGCAAGATCGCCGAGTTCAAGGAGCTGGTCGCGCACATGCACGAGGCCAACCTCGAAGTCATTCTCGACGTGGTCTACAACCACACCGCCGAGGGCAATGAACAGGGCCCGACCCTGTCCATGCGCGGCATCGACAATGCCTCGTACTACCGGCTGATGCCCGACGACAAACGCTACTACATCAACGACTCCGGCACCGGCAACACGCTGGACCTGAGCCACCCCTGCGTGTTGCAGATGGTCACCGACTCCCTGCGCTATTGGGCCACGGAAATGCATGTAGACGGTTTCCGCTTCGACCTGGCGACCATCCTCGGCCGTTACCACGACGGCTTCGACGAGCGCCACAGTTTCCTCGTTGCCTGTCGACAGGACCCCGTGCTGCGCCAGGTGAAAATGATCGCCGAGCCTTGGGATTGCGGTCCTGGCGGCTATCAGGTCGGACGTTTCCCGCCGGGCTGGGTCGAGTGGAACGACAAATTCCGCGACACCGTGCGCGCCTTCTGGAAAGGCGACGACGGCCAACTTGCCGACTTCGCCAGCCGCATGACTGCTTCGGGCGAGATGTTCAACCAGCGTGGGCGCCGGCCATACGCCTCGGTGAACTTCGTGACCGCCCACGATGGTTTCACGTTGCATGACCTGGTGTCCTACAACGATAAACACAACGAAGCCAACGACGAGAACAATCAGGACGGCAGCAACAACAACCTGTCCTGGAACCACGGCGTGGAGGGTCCGACGGACGATCCGCAGATCAACGCCCTGCGCCATCGGCAGATGCGCAATTTCTTCTCGACCTTGCTGCTGGCCCAAGGCACACCGATGATCGTCGCCGGGGACGAATTTGCCCGCACCCAGCATGGCAACAACAACGCTTACTGCCAGGACAGCGAGATCGGCTGGGTCAACTGGGACCTTAGCCAGGATGGCGAGGCGCTGCTCAAGTTCGTCAAGCGCTTGATCAAGCTGCGCCTGACCTATCCGATCCTGCGGCGCGGACGCTTTCTCGTGGGCAACTACAACGAGGACATCGGCGTCAAGGACGTCACCTGGCTGGCCCCGGATGGCAGCGAGATGACCATCGAGCAATGGCAGGACAGCCACGGTCGCTGCCTGGGCATGCTGATGGACGGACGCGCCCAGGAAACCGGCATCCGCCGCAAAGGGGGCGACGCCACGTTGCTGCTGGTGGTCAATGCGCACCATGACATCGTCAATTTCCGCCTGCCTGAGGTACCTGAAGGCAGTTTCTGGACCTGCATGGTGGACACCAACCAACCCTTGGTGCGCGGCCAGGAGCGCTTTGAATTTGATTGCGAATATTCAGTGACCGGACGTTCGTTATTGTTGTTCGAATTGCAACGCGAAGAAGAGGACTAAGCGCAGGCGATACACGGCGACAAGACGGCGGAAACCGCAAGGACGCGATTTCTGTCGCAATGCAGCGCAGTTCGAACGCAAAAAATGCAGTTCAGATACACATTCCGACGCGACGAATCCGTCAGCATGGTCAATACTTTCCCTGCGCGAAGCTCCAGGACTCGGATCAGCGCAAATCACAGTCAGGCCCTTACGGGCAACAATGGGCGGCCGGCCCACTGTGTGACTGCACGATTGAACACGACAAGGACGTACTCCGATGAAACCAGCCTCTCACTCGCAAGGCCGGCAGCACCCGCAGATATGGAACAGCTCGCCGCAACTGGCCGACATTCCCATCATCAGTACCCAGACCTTGATCCCATCAGGCGCCCGCGCGGTCATCCTGGCTCCGCACCCCGGCGATGAGGTCGGTGCCTGCGGTGGCCTGCTCCAATTGCTGAGCAACCTGGGCCAATCCATGCTGTTGATCTCGGTCACCGACGGCCTCCCAAGCCCTCCCGGCTCGCCATTATGGTCCGATGAAAGACTGCGCACATTTCGCCCGCATCCCCAGGAAAGCGTGGATGCCCTGCACCGCCTGGGCGTACCGTCCCACGGGCTGCAGTGGGTGCGCGGCGGTTTTCCAGAGAAAGGCCTGGCCGAACATGAAGCGCAACTGAGCGCATTCATCCGTCATCACCTGCGACCCGGCGACGTGGTATTCAGCACCTGGCGCATGGATGGCGACAGCGACCACGAGACGGTCGGCCGCGCCGGAGCCCAGGCCGCCGACAATATCGGCGCGGCCTTCAATGAGCTGCCCGTATGGGCCTGGCATTGGCCCGTCCGCGAGCAGAACAAGATTCCTTGGCACCGAGCGCGCAAGTTACGCCTGGACGTCTGGACCACCGCACGCAAACGTCACGCCATGCATGCCTACACCAGCCAACTGAACGGCGAGCCCGCCAACGGCATCGCACCGCTCGTGCCGCGGGTCATCCTCGACCGCATGGGCATGCCCTATGAAATCGTCTTCATCTGAACCCTGGAACCTGTGGGAGCGAGCTTGCTCGCGATAGCGGTAGTTCAGTCGAATGAGAGGCTGGCTGGGCTATCGCGATCGTCGGAACGACGCCTGGAGCAAGCTCGCTCCCACCTCAATGCTGTTCACTTAAGAAAAATGATGGACCCGTGGCGAGGGAGCTTGCTCCCGCTCGGCTGCGAAGCAGTCGTAAACCGGCGGGTGCGGTGTGTCTGATACGCCGCAATTGGCAGGTTTTGGGGCCGCTTCGCCGCCCAGCGGGAGCAAGCTCCCTCGCCACTGGTTTGTCTATTGCCTTAAGTGAACAGCATTGCGCTCCCACCTGGTTGTTGTCGTTCACAAAGCCATGCCCATCAAGAATTCCGGAACTGCCGCAGCCGCCGTCAGTCGCATGAACAGAGACGTCTGATTCAGGAGTGAACGTGACTCGCGATCCCGACTGGCGGGCCGAAGAATCAGTACCGCTGGGAGCGCCCGCGGCGATTCATCGACTGCGTGTTCTGACGGTGAATACACACAAGGGCTTCACTGCCCTGAACCGCCGCTTCATCTTGCCCGAGCTGCGCGAAGCAGTGCGCAGCACAGGCGCTGACCTGGTGTTCCTGCAGGAGGTGCTGGGCGAACACGATCGTCATGCCACGCGTTATGACAATTGGCCCCAGACATCCCAATACGAATTCCTGGCCGACAGCATGTGGAGCGACTTTGCCTACGGCCGGAACGCCGTATACCCCGATGGCCATCACGGCAATGCGTTGCTTTCCAAGTACCCGATCCGCCAGTTCCGCAACCTCGACGTGTCGATCACAGGCCCCGAGCGGCGTGGGCTGCTGCATTGTGTGCTGGACGTACCGGGCCACGCCGAAGTCCACGGCATCTGCGTGCACCTGAGCCTGCTGGAGAGTCATCGCCAATTGCAGCTCAAGTTGCTCTGCAAGCTCCTCGACTCCCTGCCGGAAGACGCTCCGGTCATCATCGCTGGCGATTTCAACGACTGGCAATTGCGCGGCAACGTCACCCTCGCCCGTCGCCAATACCTGCATGAGGCCTTCGAACAGCACCACGGGCGCCCCGCCCGGACCTACCCGGCCCGATTCCCCCTGCTGCGCCTGGACCGGATATACCTGCGCAACGCCACCAGCCACGCCCCGCAAATACTTGGCAACAAACCTTGGACGCACCTGAGCGATCATCTTCCATTGTCGGTGGAAGTCCATCTGTAGCGGCCAGGCCTGAGCGCATCCACCTGTAAGATCTGACAGTAGCGACCCTCTTCATTCGTTGTTAGCGTGCTTTGCATACAGCGAGCGTTGCCGGGTCCTGTGTGCCATCTGTCGTGCAACCCATGCTGAAACCGGCATGCCATGGATGCCCATGCAGAGGGATAGCACATGAGTCGGCGCGATCGGCATTTCAATCGCTTGTTGAATGTCTTGTGGGTGGCAGCTCCGCTCCTGCTGCCCGTCTCATCCACCATGGCGGCTTGCACGCTGGTACCCACGGCAGGCGACGACACCTATGTTTGCGACAGCGCACCCGCCGCCGTGGGCCTGACTGACCTGTCGGGAAACAACGACCTGACCGTCTCAGGCAGCGGCCTTATCCAGGGCGACGTTACCTTCGACGCCGGAAACGACCGTGTTCTGATCAATGCCAACGGCGTGATCGACGGTGACGTCGAGCAAGGTTCAGAAGAAGACGCGTTCGAAATGAACGGCGGCCGAATTCTGTCCCTGTCACAGGGCGATGGCATTGACAGGTTCCTGATGACGGGCGGCACTATCGTCGACGCCTTCGAAGACGGCGACGTTGCCAAGATGACCGGTGGCACCATCGGGCGAGTGAACATGAAGCTGGATGACAACGTCTTTGACATGTCGGGCGGGAATATCATTGGCAATCTGGTGACGGGGTTTGGTCAGGACACCATCATCGTGTCGGGAGGACGCATCGGGGGCAACATCAGTGTCAGCGATGGCAACGACAGCATCAGCGTGAGCGGTGGTGAGATCGTGGGTGAAGTTCGCACCAGCCTTGGCAATGACCGATTGGAGTGGAGCGGCGGCCTGATCCACTCGGCCGTTTTGATGGGCGCCGGTAATGACACAGCCTCGTTGCGCACCCTCGATGAGGCAGCGTTGATGGTTACGCCACGGGTAGACGGCGGGTTGGGCCAGGACGCCCTTGCGCTGGAGGGCACCACTTCAAGCATGGGCGCCCGCTATGTCAACTTTGAAACCATCAAGCTTTCCCAGGGCTCGCGCCTGGACCTGGGCGATACGCTTGTTCTGGGCGACAGCACGACGGGCACGGGGGTGGTTGAAATCGACAGCAGCAGCGTGCTGACAGCGACTCAAGGCATCATCGCGCCGTTCTCTGCTGGGCAGATGACCACACTCGACAACGCCGGGACAATTGATCTTGCCAGCGGTAACACCCGCACCAACGATACCCTCACCGTGCAAGGCAATTACGCAGGCAACGGCGGTCAGTTGCGCCTGCAAACAGTGCTAGGGGCCGATGACTCACCGAGCGACAAACTGATCGTCAACGGTGGCACGCTCACCGGCAGCACGGCCATTACCATCACGAACCTGGGGGGCGCCGGAGCCGTGACTGCCCAGGACGGCATCGAGCTCGTCCGGGCACAGGGTGGTGCCGTCAGCGACAGCAGTGCCTTCTCCTTGGCGCAATCAGTCTCGGCGGGGGCGTTCGATTACCGCCTGTTCAAGGGTGGCATGACCGGCAACGCCAACAATTGGTACCTGCGCTCAACGGTAGTGGCCGGCCCGGTGGCCGCGCCCAGCCCAACGCTGCCGCCCTTGCCAGTCGCCGTACCAGGCGCCGCGCCGATTCCGCTGTATCGCCCGGAAGTACCGACCTGGTCGGTATTGCCTCCGGCGGCGGCGCAACTGACCCTGATGGCCCTGGGCACGTTCCACGATCGCCAGGGCGATCAACGTCTGCTGACGGAAACTGGCACGTTTGGCGCAGGTTGGGGCAGAGCCTATGGAAAGGACCTCGACCAGACCTGGGCAGGCACGGTGACACCGCGCTTCGACGGCTCCATCAAGGGCTTTCAGGTGGGTAATGACTTATACGCTGCGCCGACCTCCGACGGCCAGACCCAGCGCATCGGCTTCTTTGTCGGGCATACGGAGTTGAACGGCAACGTCGACGGCTTCAACCTCGGCTTCAAAGGTCGACGCGCCGGCAAGGTCGAACTCGACGGCGACAGCTACGGGCTCTACTGGACGTTGATCGATCCATCCGGCGGCTATCTCGATGCGGTGGTGATGGGCACTCGCTTGAATGGCGATAACCGCTCCGAACGCGGGCTAAAAATCGATAATCGCGGGCATGCCTTGACCCTGTCGGCGGAGTCTGGCTATCCGTTTGCGGTTTCACGTGACTGGGTCCTTGAGCCCCAGGCCCAGATCATTCATCAGAAAATCACCCTGGGCACGCAGGACGACGGGATTTCCAAGGTCAAGTTCGATTCCGACAGCACCTGGACCGCACGCCTCGGCGCGCGACTCAAAGGCTCTTATCGAGTCAGCGACATGCCCGTCGAACCTTATCTGCGGGCGAACATCTGGCACACCTTTTCAGGCACCGATACGGTAACTTTCGACGGTGCCCAACGCATCGAGACCGAACAGCGGGCCTCCACGGCGGATCTGGGCGTTGGCGTTATCGTTAGCCTGGCAACCTCGGTCAGTGCCTATGCGGGTGTGGACTACAGCAACAATCTGGACAGCAACCAACAACGCAGCGTGGCTGGGAATGTTGGTGTGCGGATTAGTTGGTGAGGCGAAACGACGAGGATTTGACGCCCAGAATAGGTCGATTTTATAACCGTAAAATCATTGGGTTAGCGCTAGGTGATTTCACTCTGCCATTTGTCGGCCAATTTCTTGACGTGACCGCAACGGTCCTCTTGACTACAACGTACTACCCCCGGAACACAGTCAGGGGCAGGCCTCTGGAACCCGCCATCGCGGGCCGCCAGAGGTTTGCCTCATCCCATTCGGTCGCCCCTCATTCGGGGTAGGAGAGACGCCCTAAGCGAGAAATGCATGCGATTGCAAGGCAGACCCCCATGAAAACGTCCCCCCGCCCACAGGAATTCAAAACCACCTTCTGCACCGTCTCGACTTCCTTGTTGCTGTGCTCGTCGATGCAAGTACAGGCCGAACTGGAAGATCCCCTCACAGCCCCCTGGTATGGCCGGACGCCCACCGGCAGCCAGGCGAGCAATGACCCCGTCCCTGGCAAAAGCCCCGCGCTGTTCACCTTGCGAAACGTCAGCGGCCACACCCAACGCATGGGTCTGATCAGTGGCCAGAGCCAGCTCACAGCCAATAGCAGCGGGATGCTCGTGCCCCCTGCGCTGGCCGAGCCGGGCCAGGATTCCCTGAGTCTGAAGGGTGAAAACCTTGGCGCTTATTGGAGCCTGACCGGACCCGCCGGCTGGCACGTCGACCTGAGCGCAAGCGGTGGACGGGTCAATGGCTTCAGCCTGAATGAACAGGGCCTGCGCCAAGCCACCGAGGGCAGTGCCGTCACACTGTCGGTTGAAGGTGGATTTCCCATCGGCATCAGTGACAACTGGGTGGTCGAGCCCCAGGCACAGTTGATCAATCAACGCGTCAGCCTGGATACGCCCTCCAGTGAAAAGAGTGACAGCAATGAATTGAGCACCTGGAGCGGTCGCGTCGGCGCCCGGCTCAAAGGCAACTATCAAGTCAACGGCCTGGGCGTCGAGCCCTACGTGCGCACGAACCTCTGGCACACGGTCCAGAGCGCCGGCACCCTGACCCTGGACAAGGTCGACAAGATCAGCAGCAGCCGCAAATCTTCCACCGTTGAAGTGGGCTTGGGCCTGGTCGCCCGGGTGACGCCGGTGGTAAGCCTGTATGTCAGCGCCGACTACAGCAGTGACGTCGATGACAACGACCTCAACGGCGTCATCGCCAGCCTGGGCGTGCGGATGCGTTGGTAAACGTCCGCCTTTCTCTTCGATGCATTCCCTGCGAGGGAGCAGGCAGCCCGGCCGCCCGCCCCTTGCCGCTTCGAAAACACCTCCATTAAGGCGTATAACGCTAAAAGCGCTGCAGACTGTCAGCCCATGGCTCATTTCATTGATGGAGTAACGATATGACCACAGCCAACCTACTTTCCGATCTATTCCCCAGCGCCACCGATATTCCGCCGGCCTACCGTCTCGGTGACCCGGTCGAACAACGGGAATACCTGGTCGACGGCGTACTGAGAACCTGGCAAGGTCCCCTGGCCACCGTGCGCAGCCCGGTTTACCTGGCAAGCCCCGGTGGCGATGAGCAGGTCATCCTCGGCAGCACACCGCTGCTGGATGCCGAGACAGCACTCACCGCGCTCGACGCCGCCGTCCGGGCCTATGATCGCGGCCAAGGCACATGGCAGACGATGCGCGTCGCCGAACGCATCCGTCATGTCGAAAGCTTCCTGGCGCGCATGCGCGAACAACGTGAAGCCGTGGTCAAGCTACTGATGTGGGAGATCGGCAAGAACCTGAAGGACTCCCAGAAAGAATTCGACCGCACCTGCGACTACATCGTCGACACCATCAATGCCCTCAAGGAACTGGACCGTCGCTCCAGCCGCTTCGAACTGGAACAGGACACTCTTGGACAGATCCGACGCGTCCCCCTGGGCGTTGCCCTGTGCATGGGCCCTTACAACTATCCACTGAACGAAACCTTTACCACGCTGATTCCCGCGCTGATCATGGGCAACACCGTGGTATTCAAGCCGGCCAAGCTTGGCGTGCTGCTGATCCGTCCGTTGCTGGAAGCCTTCCGCGACAGCTTTCCGGCCGGGGTCATCAATGTGATCTACGGCAGTGGGCGAGAAACCGTCAGCGCGCTGATGGCCAGTGGCAAGATCGACATCTTCGCGTTCATCGGCACCAACAAAGCCGCCAGCGACCTCAAGAAACTTCATCCGCGCCCACATCGCCTGCGTGCCGCCCTTGGGCTGGATGCAAAAAATCCCGGCCTGGTGCTGCGTGATGTCGACCTGGATAACGCCGTCAGCGAGGCGCTGACCGGTTCGCTGTCATTCAACGGCCAACGCTGCACGGCACTGAAGATTCTGTTTGTTCACGAAGATGTCGCCCCGGCGTTCATCGAGAAATTCAATGCCAAGCTCGCCGCCTTGAAACCCGGGATGCCTTGGGAAGATGGCGTGGCCCTGACACCGTTACCGGAAGCCGGCAAGGTCGATTACTTGCATTCGCTGGTGGCCGATGCGATCGCCAAAGGCGCGGGTGTCATGAACCAGCACGGCGGAGAATCCAGGGCTTCGTTCTTCTATCCGGCCGTGCTCTACCCGGTGAACACGGCGATGCGGGTCTATCACGAAGAACAGTTCGGCCCGGTGGTGCCCATCGTGCCGTACCGCGACCTCAACACCGTGGTCGACTACGTACTGGAGTCGGACTTCGGCCAGCAACTGAGCATCTTCGGCACCAACCCGGCCGAAGTCGGCAAGCTGGTGGACACCTTTGCCAACCAGGTCGGGCGCATCAACATCAACGCCCAGTGCCAGCGCGGCCCCGACACCTTCCCGTTCAATGGCCGGAAAAACTCCGCCGAAGGCACGTTGTCAGTGCACGATGCCCTGCGCACCTTTTCGATCCGCACATTGGTGGCGACCAAGTTCCAGGAGAACAACAAGGCATTGATCAGCGACATCATCCGGGAACGGGATTCAAACTTCCTGACCACCGATTACATCTTCTGACGCGCCTCCATTGTTCAGGACAGGGCTGCGCGGCGCCACTTGAGGCCCCAGCCCTGCTGCATGCCGGCAGCCGCCAGCAGGATCGCCGCCACGCCCAGCCATTGCAGCGGTTCGAGACGATGGCCGAAGGCGAACCAGTCGACGAAGATCGCCGCGATCGGGTAGATAAAGGACAGCGCGCCCGTCACGGCAGTCGGCAACCGTTGGATCGCGCTGTACAGCAGCACGTACATCACGCCCGTGTGAATCATGCCCAAGGCCACCAGGCTGGCCCAGGCTTCTGGCTGCTGCGGCAGCGCCGAGAAATTCGCCCATGGCGCCAGCAGCAATACCCCGGTGCTCACCTGGATCAGCGCGATCAGGTGCGGTGGCGTGCCCGTCAAGCGCTTGATGATCAGCGCCGCGATGGCGTACAACAGTGCCGCCCCAAGCGCCAAGGCAATACCCACCAGATAATTCCCGCCCCCCTGCCCTTGTTCGCCATGGGCGCTGACGATCGCCAGCATCCCGAGAAACGAAACCGCCAGCCAGAACAGTTTCTGCGCCGTGATTTTCTCCCCCAGGAACAACGCCGCCAGCCCCACCAACATGAATGGCTGGACGTTGTACACCGCCGTACCGATAGCAATCGAAGCGCGGGAATAGGACGCGAACAACAAGACCCAGTTACCGACGATTGCCACGCCGCTGAGCACCGCCAGCAGGAAAGTCGTGCGTGTCAGAATGTCCCGGCGCAAGAAGCCAAGGCCCGCGCAAATCAACAGCAGCGTGCCGGCGCCAAACACGCAACGCCAGAACACCACATCCAGCACAGGCTGGCCCGAGACCAGCACGAACCAGCCTATGGTTCCGGAAATCAGCATGGCGGCGGTCATTTCGAGCGAACCGCGGCGTAAGGTCTTGTCCATCTTCGGGCTCCTTCGTCAAGTGAGCACAGTATGCCCATCCACCGGGCCGCTTCTCCATGGCTTGGAAAAGGCTAAACTGGCTTTCCACCTTTTTTATCAAGGCAGCTTCACGTATTTGCCTAACGGAGCCGAAATGACTGACGACATCGATCAAATCCTCATCAGCGCCTTGATGGAAGACTCCCGGCGTTCGCTCAAGGCCTTGGCGAACCTGAGCGGCCTGTCGTCCCCCAGCGTAGCCGAGCGCCTGCGACGACTCGAAGAACGTGGCGTGCTCAGGGGCTACACGGTTGAGGTCGATCCGAAGTGTTTTGGTTATCAGCTACAGGCCATCGTGCGGATTCGTCCGCTGGCGGGGCAGTTGCAGGAGGTGGAGCGACAGATCCAGGCCATCGGTGAATTTACCGAGTGCGACAAGGTGACGGGCGAGGACTGTTTCATCGCACGGCTGCATGTACGATCGATGGAACAGTTGGATGTGTTGCTGGACAAGTTGAATGTGCTTGCGGAGACCAATACGGCAATTGTCAAGAAGACGCCGGTGAAGCGGCGATTGCCGCCGATGGAGTGAGCTTCGTTGGTGGTGGCCGACCTGGTTCCCCTGTGGGAGCGAGCTTGCTCGCGAAGGCGATGTAACAGCCAATGATGATGTTGGATGTACTGGCCTCTTCGCGAGCAAGCTCGCTCCCACAGGGTTCTTTGGTCCATGTCAGTGTTGTGGCTAATGAAAATCCAGTGTGGAGCTTGCTCGGATAGCAGTGGCGCAGCCACAGGTGGCAGATGCCCCAGTTCTTGCTCTGCTTTCGACTTTGATTTTGATCTTGATCTTGATCTTTGCGCCCCGTTAAACCACGCTGGCCGGAGTGAGGGAACACCGAGCCTAAGCGAGGTGCCGAGTGGTGGGGCAAAGCCTTTTTGGTTACTTTTTTGGCGTCTGAAAAAAGTGACCCGCTGTAAGAGCGGAACCGCCAGCAGCCGATACCGAAGAAACGGATATGCACACAAACCACCACACCAAAAAAAACGGCGCCCTCCTTTCGGAAAAGCGCCGTCTCTCAAGTCAACAGCTCACCAGGCAATCTGGCAATATCAGTCATCACGCCCCATCAACCCGAACAACTGCAGCAAGCTGACAAACAGGTTGTAGATCGATACATACAGGCTGATGGTCGCCATGATGTAGTTACGCTCGCCGCCATGAATGATCGCGCTGGTCTGGTAAAGGATGCAGACCGACGAGAACAGCACGAAGCCGGCGCTGATCGCCAGTTGCAGGCCGCTGATCTGGAAGAAGAAGCTGGCCACTACCGCACCCAGCAACACGAAGAAACCAGCAGTGATGAAACCGCTCAGGAAGCTCATGTCCTTGCGGGAGATCAGCACGTAGGCCGACAGGCCGCCAAACACCAGGGCGGTCATGGCGAACGCCGAGCTGACCACTTCGGCGCCGCCCTGCATTTGCAGGTAGCGATTGAGGATCGGGCCGAGCAGGAAGCCCATGAAACCGGTCAGGGCGAAAGCCGAAACCAGGCCCCAGGCCGAATCACGAAGCTTGTTGGTGAGGAAGAAAAGGCCGTAGAAACCGATCAGCACAACGAAGATGTTCGGGTAACCGACACGCATCTGTTGTGCGACGTAGGCCATCACACCGCTGAAAGCGAGCGTGAGTGCCAACAGGCCATAAGTGTTGCGCAGGACGCGGCTAACTTCTAGCTGCTCAGCCTGCACGCTGTTGTTCACTGCGTAATCCTGTTCGCGCATGGCGACACTCCTCCGGTTTTGAAACATTCAGTGGCAAGGATCATAACAGACGCTCTGTAACAAGCTACGTAGAGAGTTTGACAGTGTGTTTCATTCGGGTATTATGGCGCCCGCAACGCAATACGGAGGTGTGGCCGAGTGGTTTAAGGCAACGGTCTTGAAAACCGTCGACTGTAACAGGTCCATGAGTTCGAATCCCATCGCCTCCGCCATATTTGAATGTTAAAGCCCTGACTTGTCAGGGCTTTTTCGTGTCTGGCGTTTGAAAAAACAGTGACGGTCTTCACAAAGGAAACAGTGCATGCCATCTCCTAAACCACTCAAGGAAAGTA
Organism: Pseudomonas sp. BP11-1-1; assembly: GCF_052112105.1. Classification (NCBI taxonomy): domain Bacteria; kingdom Pseudomonadati; phylum Pseudomonadota; class Gammaproteobacteria; order Pseudomonadales; family Pseudomonadaceae; genus Pseudomonas; species Pseudomonas sp. BP11-1-1. Next base: position 305,417 of record NZ_JAUTYU010000005.1, on the reverse strand, counting down.
AAGTGACCAGTAAAACCATCGGTTCGATCAGCGCAGCCATTATCGGCGTGGCCCTGTTGTGTGTCTTCTTTGGCAGTTGGTACACGGTTGATGAAACCGAGCGCGGCGTGCTCCTGCGTAACGGCGCACTGGTCGGGGTGGTTGAGCCGGGGCTGTCGTTCAAGACGCCCTTTATCGAATCGGTCCGCCTGATCAGTACCCAGAGCCAGGTCACGTCGTACGACGATCTGCAGGCCTACAGCAAGGATCAGCAATCAGCTGAGCTCAAGGTGTCCGTGTCGTGGCACATTGCGCCTTCCGATGTGGCGAAGGTCTACACCCAGTTCAAGGACCTGGAAGGTATTCGCGACCGGATGATCAGCCGGCAGGTGCCGACACAGGTGGAGAACGTGTTCGGCAAGTTCAACGCCGTCGCCGCTGTGCAGAACCGGGTCCAGTTGGTCAATGATATTTCCGCTGCGATCAAATCGACGATTACCGGGCCGGTGATCATCGACAGCGTCCAGGTTGAAAACATCGATTTCAGCGACGCCTATGAAAAAGCCATCGAAGCGCGCATGGCAGCGGAAGTCCAAGTGAAGACTCGCGAGCAACAACTCGCAACGGAACAGGTCCAGGCCCAGATTCGCGTGACCCAGGCCCAGGCGGAGGCCGATTCGCAAGTGGCCCAGGCCAAGGCGGACGCCCTGGCCACCGAGCTTCGCGGCAAGGCTGAAGCCGAGGCGATCAAGGCTCGTGCCCAGGCGCTGGCCAGCAACCAGAACTTGGTTGAGCTGACCAAGGCCGAGCGCTGGAACGGCGAATTGCCGACCACCATGCTGCCAAACAGCGCACTGCCTTTTATCGATCTGAAATAAGTTGCATCGGCGCGGTCAATTCTGGCCGCGCCTCCGCTACCCTGCCTGCGCAACGCAGCCGAACAAACATCGCCCCCTCGTTGGTTGACGCTACACTTTGCTCACTGACGACCAGACGTTTACCGTTAGCAGGGAGCTCAACGTGTACCCAGGCAAAAAACCAACGCAACGCTTGCGCAATACTCCTCCCTCCGCTCTTCGTACCAATAACCGCTTTTCACTCCCCCACCCGGCATCTGCTCCGGCAGCCGTCCTGGACAGGAGAAACACGTGACCATTCTTATCAGGAAATACAAATGGCCCGCCCTGTTGGCTGCGGCGCTGGTTGTTTTCTCGGCATTGATATTCTTTTTGATCAAGTCGTATACGTACGATTCATCGACCTATTTCGAATCGCGCGATTTCATCCGCCAGCTCAAACAGGCCGACGCCAACTGGAATGTGAAAATTCTCAGGAAGAAGATCGGCGTCAACAACAACCTGTCCCTGGCCCCACCGCCTGAAGCACAAAGTCGTTGGGAGCAATTGGAACGGCTTAACAACTCGGGCCCCTTGGCATCGCTTTGGGCATCACGCCGGCAGGGTTATGTAGAAGCCGTCCAGAACAAGCGCCTGCTGGTAGAGCAGTTCGAACAACACAACGCCAACCTACGCAAGTCCCTGGATGAACTCCCAACCGTCGAGGATGAGATTCAAACCTTGCTGCAGGACAAGAAGTCCGGCAGCGAAGCAACTCGCCTGACCATTGCCTCCAGTGTGCTCGACCTGGCTCTGACCACCTCGGAATACGCGCTTTACGTGACGTCGGATAAAGCTAGGGAAGTGCAGGCTCAATTAAGCGAACTCGAACGTGCGATTGAGCAACTGCCCGCCTCCTACCGACCCGTTTTTGTCTCCCTGACACAGCACGCCAACACCGTCATCCAGGAACAGCCGCTAGTCAACGACCTGCTGGACCGCATCAGCGTGATTCCGGTAGCCCAGGAGCTGGACAGCATCAATGAACTGCTGAACGAAACCCAGCGCCGGACGGCCGCGACAGACCGCCAATACCATATGTACCTCGCCGTGTGCGCCAGCCTGATGGCGCTTCTGATGATCTACCTGGCCGTACGGCTGGTGCGCAGCTATTCAGTCATCAATCAGATCAACCATGAACTTCAAACCGCCAACGACCGGCTGGAAGAGCGCGTGCAAGAGCGAACCCGCGAGCTGAAGGAGGCCGAGCGGGAGTTGGTGGACGCGGCGCGCATGGCAGGCATGGCCGAGATCGCCACCAACGTGTTGCACAATGTCGGCAACGTCCTCAACAGCGTGAATATTTCGGCAGAGCTGGTGACGCGCAAGTTGAAGAACAGTAAGACGCAGGGCTTGGGGAAAGCCGTCAGGATGATGAATGAACATGCCACAGACTTGGGCCAGTTCATCACCGAGGACGAAAAAGGCAAGTTGTTGCCTCGCTATTTCAATGAGCTGGTGGATTCCATTGCCAACGAGCAAGTGCAACTTATTGAAGAGCTGGCGCAGCTGACCAAGAGCATCGACCACATCAAGGAAATCGTTACGACACAACAAACCTATGCCGGTGCTGCCCGGCTGATCGAACCGCTGAAGGTCAGCGACCTGTTCGAAGATGCGCTACGCATGAACTCGGGCGCGCTGAGTCGACACCATGTCACGGTGATCAAGGATTATCAGGACAGCCCGCTGATCATGGGCGATAAACACCGCTTGCTGCTGATCCTGATCAACCTGATCAGCAACGCCAAGTTCGCCATGTCTCATGTCGATCATCCACGGGAAATGACACTGGGCATCCGCATCGTCGACCCGACGACATTGCACATCAGCGTCAAGGATCGCGGCGAAGGCATCGCGCCGGAGAACCAGGCCCGGATCTTCAATCACGGCTTCACCACCCGCAAGGACGGCCATGGGTTCGGGTTGCATAGCTGTGCGTTGGCCGCCGTGGAAATGGATGGCCGCCTCTACGTCCACAGTGATGGGCCAGGGCAAGGCGCCCTGTTTACGCTCGAAATTCCGCTGGAATTGGCGGACGCTTGAACAGCTAGGCTGCGCGGCGGGCATTGATGCTCGCCGTGCAGCCGTTGCACCTGGCTACTGGATGTTCCCAGGGCGCACGCGACGTGGCCTCCTGGTCGGCAACGCGGCGGCATAGGCCAGCGCCTCTTCGCGCGTAGCAAAGGAACCCAGCCGGTCAGCCTGGGTGCACACCTTCCAGGGGCCACTGTTTACGCTGAGCACGTCATAGCCATTGATGTGCATTTTCGTCAACATTGCAGTACTCATAGACCTAACCTCCTTGGGAAAACGGGGTTGCGTTGCCTACCTTACTACCGGTTGACACAGGTCGGCCGACCGAGCGTCGCAATTCACGCTCAAGGAGGAAGCGCTCAAACGCCTCAATGGGAATCCGAATCCCACAGCCAGTCCCATAAACCCGGCAGATGCACCGGTTGGGACGTGTCCCTGACCGTGCGGGCCATGGCCGCCCGTTCCAGCATCCGCTGGTCGTCGTAAAAGGGTTTGGCATCGGTTTTCAAGCCGGTGAGCCTCGCGCTGTCGAGCAGAATCTCCAGGTACTCCCGAGTGTGACGAGCGGTGTACCGGTTGAGATCATGGAAGGTCACGACGACTGGAATCACCCCATCGACCACAGGCAACTGTCCGTCAGCGATACGCTCGCGTACTTCCGAGAGCTGGCGCGTCAGGTTCATCCGTCGTCGCGGACTCAGGGTGATGCCCCAGACCTTGCCGTCGTTGGCGCTCAGGTCTGTCAGCAATATGTGCATTCCATGACGTTGGTAGGCGGCGAAGGTGCGTTTGTCGTAGCTCCAGAACGGCGGCCGCACCAGGCTGGGCGGCGCGCCCGTGACCGCAGCGATATCGCCTTCGCCGTTATCGAGGGACTGCTCCAACTCGTCAGGATCGAGGAATCGATGGTTGGTGTGCCAATGCGTGGCCGTATGAAAGCCAAGGACATGCCCTTCCAAGTGCTCACGGCGCATGATCGAGCGGCCAATTTCACTGCCGCCGGCTCGCGGCCCTCGCGTCTGGACAAAAAATACCGCCTTGATCCCAGGCTGGACCGGGTTCTGCGCCAAGGCATCCAGTACCTCGTCGCTCGGGTTCCATAAAGATGATGCGCTGGGGCCGTCATCGAATGTCAGCAGGAAACGGATGGGAGGTTGCGCACGCAAGCGTTGTTCGGTCTGCGCGGTCAGTTCGATGGGCGGGCCGATGCAACCCGACAGGCCACTGGCGAGAAGCGCCACGATCAGCGCCCAGGCGATGTTTTTCATGTCTTGCCTTTATTCAGTGCCACATTGCGTCGCCTTAGATCCCTGGCACCGGTGCTTTCAAGCTCACCTTGGAGAAGGTTACCCGGGTTTGGTTCCACACCGTGAGCACGGTTGTTCTGCAACGCGCGACGCCTTTCTGTCACCCCCGGCCTTGACCGTCTGGAAATCCGATGGAATTTTCCGAACGCCTCCGTATCCATCCGTATAGGATCAATTAGGGAGGATTTATGGGCGGTCCATCGCTTTACATCATCGACTACATGCTCCATGGCGAGCCCAAGTCTTTCATCATTCGCGCGGAAGTGATGAATAACTCCGAAGCTTGGCATTGGGCCAGTTGCGACGCGGGTGTTGGGCGCATACCCAAATTCGGCAGGGAGAAGGTCAAGCGGGTTTCCAAACCCATGGCAGAGAAATATGGCATTACCGATGTGCGCTGGCGAGCCTCCGTCGCGCCATCCTGGATCAAGGAGTCTGGCTGAATCAAATAAGGTTCCCGGCGCACCGACTGTCCAGTCGTGCGCCGGATTCTTCGACAGACCGCAAATAACTCAACTACGCTTAACTTCAGCATGAGCCGTCATGACCGACGGGCGTCGTGCTGCCCTTTTTTTCAAACTTGAATGGAGGTGTGACATGTCCGAAAAAGAGTCCATCACCACCCTGCTCACCTTACTGGAATCGCGCCAGGCGCGACTGACAGCAGCCTGCAAGGAAATCGCCGACTGGGTCGACCACCAGGGCGGACACCCCGCCGCAGTGCGCATCCGCGACCGACTCAATGACATCGAAAAAGATGCCCCTTCGATCCAGAGCGCCTTGTCTTCCCTCAAGCCTGCGGAACGGCCACTGCCCAAGTTTCGCTGATGCGCCATACCGGTTCCCCCTGAACTCCACCGGTTGAAACCCGATGGAACAACGGCATTCCTTTGCCCCTCGATATTGATAGGTATCGATGCAACAGCCGTCAAAAGGGAGAACCACCATGAATGCCAGAGTCCTGCTGCTCATCGCCTGCGCCTGCCCTGCCACCGTCATGGCGCAAGGGTGTGAGGTCCTTAGCCGATCCCAAAGCCAGGCAGTACCGGAAATCGAAACCCGCAGTTGTTATGAATACAAGGGCGTGCCTTCGCAAGCCATTGGCTGGTCGTGCAGCAACGAAAGCAAGGGTACGTTGAGCACTGAAAAGAAACCGGTCGAACGTTGCGCCGACGGCTATGTGGCCACCTGCCAAGCCAGGTTGACCCAAGAAGCCCTGGCCAACCCACACTCCACCAGCAAGGATCCAAGCGCCGGCTCGGCGAATATTCCGGACAATGCGCAGGTCACTTGGTACTACTACGACGCGCAAAAGCTCCAGCAAGCCCGGAAGGATTGCGAGACCACCGGCGGCCAATGGAAAAACCGCTGACCGGGTGGCTCGCTTCGCCTGCGTCAGCCCTTGCTGTGCTCCGGCGATGAAGGCGGATTCTTGACACCTCGCGGCCCGGCCACTCCCCAGATGATCAAGCCCACTACAGGCAAGATGATCAGAAGCAGTGCCCAGCCTGCCTTGGTGCCAGCCGCCTTGTCGCTCCGAAAGACGCTGACGATTGCCCAAAGATCCACAAGCAACAGCAACACCGCGACGGCAATCCAGAAATAACTGGCTAGTTCAGACATGGCCTTAATCCTCTTGTCAGTCTATGGATTAGGCATGGCCGCCGTAGGTCCGTTCAAAGAATCTGCCCTGCTGATTGCGGTGACGATCGTGCAGCTACAAGCGCTCGTTCAGGTAGTCGACCCATTGCTCATAGGCCTCGTGTTGACGCCGAACCGCCTCATCCCAGGCGGTCCCGGACATTTGATGGATACAGATCAGCGCCATCATTTCTGACGTCGCTGCATCGAGCTCGACCAAGAGCTCATGGGATTTGACTTTGAAATCTTCAACGGTGGTCATCTCTCCTCGCTCCCCCACGACGGGGCCGGCCAGTCCACCCAACATTGATGCGTTTTTTCGGCGCTGATTCATTTTTGGCGATGATCGGTCATTGGCGCAGCCTTTCCTCCCCGTCCCCCGAACTCCCCCGAACCGTTCGCGAAATAAACGCAGCCTTTTCCCATGGGCCGCGTTCCTACGGTCATGGGGTAACAAAATCTTTGTTGAACACTTGAATCGAGCAAGGCTCAAATATTGCAGTAATATTGCAATTTAATGACAGTCGAGGTTGGGCGAGGCATGAAAATTCGAGCGACCGTCATCTGTGAAGAAGATCGCCACATCCTGCTGGTGCGTAAACCCGAGCGTCGCTGGGCCCTGCCCGGCGGCACCGTCGAGCGCGGCGAGACCCATGCCGATGCCGCACTCAGGGAGCTGGCGGAAGAAACCGGGCTGAGCGCCGAAAACCTGCTTTACCTGATGCAGTTCAATGAAGGCGGCACCGAACATCACGTGTTCGAAGCTTCAGTCAACGACTCGACAGCGGCCAGGCCACAGAACGAAATCAGCGACTGCGTGTGGCACCCGCTGGAGGCCATCGCCCAGCTGCAGATGAAAAAAGGAATGCGGGAGATACTTGAGGCGTTTCGACGCAGGCTATAGACGTCGTAAAGCACCTTCAGTCATTGCGGACCATCGCCCAATTGCGGATCAGAAACAAACAAGGGTTTGCATCAGCTTTCGCCCGCAAACCCTTGATTTTAGATGGTGCCCGAAGCCGGAATCGAACCGGCACGCCCTTACGAGCGGGGGATTTTAAGTCCCATGCGTCTACCAGTTTCGCCATTCGGGCGGTAGCGCGGTAAAGCCGCATGAAACTGGCAAATAGTATCTGACAGGCTCGCGGCGGGTACAACAGAGGGGGAAATATATACATCCATCCCCTGTGAAGCAAGGTCGCCATTGCCCTTTTCAAGACAAAACCTTTCATTGCTCCGCAAATAAAAAAGCTCTGTAGATCATGGATCTACAGAGCTTTTTAAAAGTGGAGGCCGAAGTCGGAATCGAACCGGCGTAGGTGGATTTGCAATCCACTGCATAACCATTTTGCTATTCGGCCTCAATACGCCCAATGCAATGAAACCACATCAGACGGATAGGAACTTATCCGGATACAGCCGCCAATAGCGAGCTATCTCCTTGAAAACATTGAAGTTTTTTACGCCTCGATGCATTCGATGGGCGCAATTATGTACTCATTTGCCTAGGCTGACAACCCCTTGATTTCAAAAAAAATTTGCCTGGCAATCAACCTGATGGCTGTTTTTCCTGGCAACGCAACAAGCCAAAACCAGTCCCCTGTCCAGCTCATCGGCAAACCACCGACCCCAACGGAACAACCGCCTTTTACCTTGGTTCATCCCTTATGTCGTCCCTGGATCAGTAAGGAGAACCATCATGACTGAACGCCCAAAACTGGTGGCGAGCCGAGCTCCGGTACCCACGCCTTCCCACCCTAATCTCGGCACGCCGGAGCGACTGGTGTCGCTGGCGGCCGGCTCATTGCTGATTGCCAACGGTCTTCGCCAGGGAGGACTCAAGGGCTTGCCGCAATTGCTGCTGGGTGCGTGCGCCACCTGGCGCGCCTATTCCGGCACCTGCAGGATCAAGCGGGCCATGACCCACAGCCCCTTCGAGCAGACGTTCGAGCAGGATCGCGATTGGGACGGCAGCAAGGTGATTTCCCGCAGTATCACGATTGGCAAGCCCAGGGAGGCGGTGTATGCGTTCTGCAGCGATCCGGCCAATCTTGGCGCGCTGATGCCGTGGATCGACACCATCGAGCAGACCGGCGAACGGACCTATCGCTGGGTCGCCCATGGCCCGATGGACAAGACGCTGCATTGTGACCTCGAACAGTGCGAGCCCAAGGAAGGCCGCAAGCTGCATTGGATCGCCGGCCCGGACAGACGCTTCAAGCACGACATCCAGATGCATTTCAGCGATGCGCCGGCCGGTCGTGGTACGCAGGTCAAAGTCATCGTGGCATGCGAGACGCCCCTCGGCGCGGCCGGCTATGCACTCGCCGCCGCCATCTCGCGGTTCTCCGATAAAGCCCTGTTGAACGTGTTGCGCAGCATAAAACAGCAGTTGGAAACGGGCGAAATCAGCACCAACAAGATGCGCGATCCGCAGACGAAGGATTTCCTCTTCGTACATCCGGCCTCCAGCGCGACGCGAGCACCGGCCAATGACTCACCCACTGACAAATCCGAACTCAATGGAGGTACCGTCTGATGCGCGCACTGACTTGGCAAGGCCCCAACAAGCTACAAGTCGAGACCGTCGACGATCCGTCCATTCTCAACCCCCGCGATGCCATCGTGCGGGTGATCCTGTCCTCGGTGTGCGGCTCGGATTTGCATCTGTTGGGCGGCTACGTGCCGACCATGCAGGCCGGCGACATCATCGGGCACGAATTCATGGGCGAAGTGGTGGAAACCGGCTCGGCTGTCACGCAAATCAAGAAAGGCGACCGGGTCGTCACGGTGTCGATTGTCGGCTGTGGCGAATGCGAGCACTGTCAACGCTCGGACTTCTCCTGCTGCGACAACTCCAATCCAAACCCCACCGCAACGGACATTGCCTACGGCCAGCCGGCTTGCGGCATCATCGGCTACAGCCATGCATTCGGCGGTTATGCCGGCAGCCACGCCACTTATATCCGGGTACCTTTCGCCGACGTCAACCTGTTCACCATTCCAGAGGGCGTCAGCGACGAACAGGCCGTGTTCGTCTCCGACGCGGTGCCCACGGGCTTTTTCGCAGCCGATAACGCGGACATCCAGCCCGGCGATACGGTCGCGGTCTGGGGGTGTGGCGGGGTTGGGTTGATGGCGATGTCCAGCGCCTATCTGTTGGGCGCCGAACGGGTAATCGCCATCGACCGCTTCCCCGATCGCTTGCGCCTGGCCGAGGAAAAGGCCGGCGCCATCGCCCTGAACTACGAGACCACGGACATACACGCCGCCCTGCTGGAACTGACCGGCGGCCGAGGTCCGGATCGCTGCATCGATTGCGTCGGCATGGAAGCCCACGGCACCGAAGTCGATTACTTCTACGACAAGACCAAACAGATGCTGCGCCTGCACACCGAGCGCGGGACGGTGTTGCGCCAGTCAATCCGCGCCTGCCGCAAGGGTGGGACAGTGTCGGTGGTCGGGGTGTATGGCGGCTTGCTGGATAAATTCCCGATGGGGGCGATCGTCAACAAATCGCTGACCCTGCGCTCCGGCCAGCAACCGGGGCAGCGTTATGTGAAGCGGCTGTTCGAGCACATCCAGAAAGGCGAACTGGACCCCTCCTATCTCCTGACTCACCCCATGGGCCTGGAACAATCGGTGGAGGGTTATGCAATGTTCAAGGAGAAACGCCAGGATTGTTTGCGAGCAGTTTTTCGGCCGGAGTGAAATCAATCCAGTGGCGAGGAAGCTTGCTCCCTCGCCACTGGGTTAGCTTATACGCATCGGTTGATGCATTTTTTTCTTGCCCGGATCGGCGCACTGTCGGATAAGACACAGCCTTAGCCGCCTTGCGAGTCTGCCCATGTCCCACGCCGGTATCCCCCAGGGTTCCAGTGTCCGTTTGCTGGTCTATCTGTTATTTGCGATTCAACTGGTTTCCATGGGTGCGATGGAAATGAGCGGTCCCTTCTGGCCCGTTCACCTGCGCCAAATGACGACCAACGACGCACTGTTCAGTTTCGCCAGCACGGCGGTGTATGTAGGGCCGATGCTGGGCATCATCCTGACCAGTGCGTTGTGGGGCCGTATCGGTGATCGGCATGGGCACAAGCTGATGATGATCCGTGCGCTGGTGGGCCTGTCGTTGACCCAGCTTGGATTGGCGTTGGCCGACGATATCTGGATCATCCTGATCCTGCGCTTCCTGCAAGGCGCATTCGCCGGCTATATCGCCCCCGCCCAGGCCTATGGTGTGAGCATCGAAGCGCCCTCGCGGCGGGCCAGGCTCTTCGCCATCCTGCAGATATCCACCAACGTTGGCTCGTTGTTGGGCGCGGTCGTCGGCGGGTTGATCCTGGACCACGCGACATTTTTCTGGATCAACCTCGTGGCTTCGGTCCTGTGCGCCATTTGTGCCGTAGTCGCCACACTGGCGTTGCCCCACGTGCCCCCCGCCAAGTCACCGGCCACCGTGCCCGACCAACCCAAGCCCTCGCGTCCCGGGGTCTCCAGCCCGGCAATCGCATCGTTGCTGGGGATCATGGGCCTTCTGCTGCTCGCACGCATGCTGCCGCAGACGTCCTTCTCGCTGTACGTGGTGTCGACTTTCAACGTCAGCAATGCCATGACCGGGCTTTGCTACGGTTTGCTGGCGCTGGGATTCATCCTCTTCGCTACGTCATGGTCACGTTACTTCGAGCAGCGCAATCCGGCGCAGACGCCACGCGCCATGACCGGCATCGTGATGTCTTGCATCGTTGCAACCGCCGTGGCCGGCCTGACTCGCCAGCCGGTAATCTTCGCCCTCGCCTATTTCATCTGGGGTCTGCTATTGGGCGCGACCACACCGGTGCTGACCGCGCTCATTTCCAAAAGCGCCGACAACAGCCGCCAGGGACATGTGCTTGGACTGGCACAGAGCGTTTCGCAGACCGCATCCATTATCGGCATCTCCCTCGGCGCATTGCTCAGTCAGGTTTATGGCCTGGAATACACATATCTCTATGTCTGTCTTGCCTATGCGATGGCACTGCCTCCCTTGATCCTGCTGCGCTATAGACCGGCAAAGATGCTCGGCGAGCCCCCCGAATAACGATGCGAGGCCAAAATTCCATCGCGCCCAAGATCGACCTTGCGCGGTGATGAACGACTCCACTACTATTGGGAATAATTCTCACTATCACAAAATATAAACAGCCATGAGCGATACAGGGTCAGCGGTCAATGATTGTCACCTGCGCACCGTCGCAGACCTCTATAGCGGCCATCATGGCTGGTTGTACGCCAGGCTTTATAGAAAGCTTGGCAACGCGCTGGACGCCGCCGACCTGGCGCACGACACCTTCATTCGCATTCTCGCCTCCAAAGTGGCAGTGATCGAAGAGCCGCGGGCGTACTTGAGTTGTGTTGCCGGCGGCATCCTCGTCAATTGGTTCCAGCGCAAGGCACTTGAGCGCGCCTATCTCCAGGCACTGGCATCATTGCCGGAGCCTGAGGTGCCATCCCCCGAACGACGCTTGCTGGTACTTGAGGCACTGCATGAAATCGACGCCATGCTCGATACCCTGCCGACTCACGTAAAACGCGCCTTTCTTCTGTCGCAGATCAATGGATTGAAATACGACGACATCGCCACGCAGCTCGGCGTCTCGCTGATCACTGTCAAGCGCTACATGAAACAGGCATTCCTGCACTGCCTGACGTTGGTGGATTGAATGCCGTCCCATGACCGCCACGCCCTCGACCCGTCCATCCTCGACGAAGCCGCCGACTGGCTTATGCGCCTGAGCGAGGGCAGCGTCAGCGACTCCGAGCGCCAGGAATGGGAGCATTGGCGAAACAGCAGCCCGACGCACCGCCAGGCCTGGGCCCGTGCCGAACTATTGCTGAGCAAGCTGCAGGGCTTGCCCCCGGCGCTGGCGATGCCGTCGCTGGACCGGCCGAGCCATCCTGGACGCCGTGCCGCCATGGGCAAACTCGCCGCCCTGCTTGCGCTGGCGCCCTTGACTTGGGGCAGTTGGAAGCTCAACGACTGGCAGCAATGGACCGCCGACTACCGCGCCCCGGTGGGCGAGCGTCGCGATTTGACCCTGACCGACGGCACTCACGTCACGTTGAATACCGACACCGCAATCGACGTGTATTTCGACGATCGCCAGCGTTTGCTGCTCTTGCGTCGCGGCGAAATACTGGTCCAGACAGCCGCAGATCCCTCACCTGTCGCCCGACCGTTCCTGGTGCAAACCAACGAAGGCAGGATGCAAGCGCTTGGAACGCGCTTCAGCGTTCGCGAAGAAACCGGGCACACCCGCCTCGCCGTGCTGGAGGGCACGGTGCGCATTCAAGTCAAGGGAATTGGCGAACAGGTCGTGCAGGCCGGCCAACGCAGCGGCTTCAGCGCATTGGGTTTCGACGCCCCCACACCCGTCGACAAATCGGTGTTGGCCTGGACCCAGGGCATGCTGATGGCTGACAACATGCGCCTGGCGGACTTCGTGAACGAACTGAGCCGTTATCGCAGTGGCGTCCTGCGTTGCGACCCGGCGATTGCCAACCTGCGGATATCCGGCGCCTTTCCGGTCAACGACAGCCGGCGCACCCTGAACATGCTTGCCCAGACCTACCCCATCAACGTGAGCTCCCGCCTGGGCGATTACTGGGTCATGCTGGCGCCGGCGTGAGCGCTGGAAAAAATAATCGTGCGAGGGTGATACTTTTTTCGATCCTGGCTGGCTTAGAGAGCAAACCCTCTGAACAGGATCACCCCGCCATGCCCGTTGCCCGCCCCCTGCGTTCGGATCGCAAGCTGACCCTGGCGATTCGCAGTGCCATGCTCAGCGTCGCACTTTGTACCCTGAGCCCCGGGGTCTGGGCGGCACCGGGCGCGCCGCTGGACAGCGTCGCCAGCCAGTCCTACAACATCCAGCCCGGCCCCTTGGGCGCCACGTTGTCGGCGTTCGCCGTACAGGCCGGTATCGCCCTGTCATTCGAGCCTTCCCTCACGCAAGGGTTGAACAGCCCCGGCCTGTCCGGCCAGTTCACCGCCCGTGAAGCGTTCGATCGGCTGCTGGCTGGCAGCGGCCTGGATCTGGTCCTACGGGACGATGGCAGCTATACCTTGCAAAAAAGCGCCGGCGACGGTGAGCTGGCGCTGGCGCAGACCACGATCAATGCCGCCGAAGTGCGCCCCGGTGATTTGCCGGCCGCCTATAGCGGTGGCCAGGTTGCCCGTGGCGGCCGGGTTGGCCTGCTGGGCAACAAGGACTTGATGGACACGCCCTTCAGCGTCAGCAACTACACATCGACCCTGATGAAGGACCAGCAGGCCGTCACCGCCGCCGACGTGCTGGAGCGCGATTCCTCGGTGCGCTCCACCGGCCAGACCGGCGGCATCGTCGATTCGTTCTTCATCCGCGGCTTCCCGGTGGGCGAAGGCAACCTGGGCGAGCTGGCGTTCGACGGCGTGTATGGCGTGGCACCGAACTACCGAGTGTTCACCGAGTACGCCGAACGCATCGAAGTCATCAAGGGCCCGGCCGCCCTGCTGTATGGCATGTCGCCCAACAGCGGCGTCGGTGGCGTGATCAACATCGTGCCCAAGCGCTCCCTGGAGCAGGACCTGACTCGCGTGACGGCCAGCTACGCAATGGATACCCAGGCCGGTGGGCATGTCGACATCAGTCGTCGGTTCGGCGAGGAACGTCGTTTCGGCGTGCGCGTCAACGCCAGCCTGCAGGGCGACGACACCGCGATTGACAAGCAGTCCCGGGACGTCGGCATCGGTGCCATCTCGCTGGACTATCAGGGCGACCGATTCAGGACCAGCCTGGACCTGATCAGCCAGGAAGAACAATGGGACGCCCCCTCGCGGCCGTTCAACATTGCGCGCGGCGTCGAGGTGCCTTCGGCGGCCAACGGGCGCAGCAACGTGACCCAGGATTGGGCCTGGTCCAAGACTCGCGACAAATCGGCCTTGCTCAGCGGCGAATATGATGTGAACGACAACCTGACCGTGTTTGGCCACGCCGGTGGCGGCAAGTCCGATGTGGCGCGGCTGTCGGACCAGACACCGACGATCCTCAACAGCGCCGGAGACACCCGCTCGACACCGGGCTATTACAAGTTCGAGGTGGAGCGTTACACCGTCGATGCCGGCGCCCGGGCCCGGTTCGAAACCGGCGCGATCAGCCACAGTGCGACCTTGCAGGCCAGCCGTTATCGTGACGAATTGCGACGAGGGATCAACTCAGGCGCCCCGCTCTTTTCGAATATCTACCACCCGGTGGAGCGCGACAAACCGTCCATTGCCTCGCCCGACGTGTCGAAGATTTCCGATACCGAACTGTCTGGCATGGCGCTGGCCGATACCCTGTCGATCCTGGATGAACGGGTCCAGGTGACACTGGGCCTGCGTAAGCAACGGGTCGAATCACACAATTACAACAGCGTCACCGGCGCACGCACCTCGCCCTCCTACGACGAAAGCGAAACCACGCCCTTGTTCGGCGCAGTGATCAAGCCCTGGGAACATGTGTCGTTCTACTACAACTACATCGAGGGCCTGAGCAAGGGCGACACCGCGCCGGCCAACGCCAGCAATTCGGGGGAAGTCTTCAAGCCCTACATCTCGCGTCAGCAGGAGGTCGGGGTCAAGGTCGACTACGGCACGTTCACCTCGACCCTGGCGCTATTCCAGATCAAGAAGCCCGCCGGCGAATTGACCAATGGCTTGGCCGGTAGCGTGTATTCCGTCCAGGGCGAGCAGCGTAACCGCGGCATCGAACTGAATATGTTCGGTGAACTGCGCGAGGGTACGCGGCTGTTGGGCGGCGTCACCCTGCTCGACGGCGAACTCACCAAAAGCGGGACCGCCGCCAATCGTGGCAACAAACCGGTGGGCGTACCCGAAGTCCAGGCCAACCTCTGGGCCGAATGGGACACGCCCTGGGTCCAGGGCATGACGCTGACCAGCGGCGCGATCTACACCGGCAGCCAGTACGTCGATCAGGCCAATACCCAGGAACTCGACCCGTGGACCCGCTTTGATGCCGGCGCGCGTTACAGCACCGTGCTCGATGGCCGGCCAACCACGTTCCGCGCCACGGTACAAAACGTCTTCGACCGCGAGTACTGGTCCGGCGTGGCGTCCTACGGCGCGTTCTCCCAAGGCGCGCCACGCACGCTGTTGCTGTCGGCGACTGTCGACTTCTGATCGAGACCCGCCCCGCCAGCGCGTGCACCGCTGGCGGGACGGTCCCTGACAAGGTTCAAACCATGCTGATTCCACCCATGACGCGTTCGACGCTCACCGCCTGGCTGCTTGGCGCCGCGACCTTGCTGCTGAGCGGCTTTGGTTTTTCGGACACCTCGCCCGTCACCAAGACCACTGTCACCGACTTGCTTGGCCGCCAGGTCCAGGTACGCATTCCCGTGCGCCGGGTCATCCTTGGCGAAGGCCGCCAGTTGTACCTGGTGGCGGCGCTGGACACCGATAATCCAATCCGCCGAATCGTCGGCTGGCGCAAGGACCTCATCCAGTCCGACCCGGACACCTACGGCGCTTACCTGCGGCGCTTTCCGGCCATTGCCAAGGTCCCGACGTTTGGTGGTTTCGAAGACGGCACCTTCGACATCGAGCAAGCGATCAGCCAGCAACCGGACGTGATCGTGCTGAACATCGAGGCCCAGCACGCCACCGAAGATGCGCGCTACATCGAGAAGCTCGATGCGCTTGGCATTCCGGTGGTCTACGTGGACTTTCGCAACAACCCGATGCAGAACACCGAGCCGACCATGCGTCTGTTCGGGCGACTGTTCGGCGAAGAGGCGCGCGCCGAGGCATTCATCACCTTTCGCAACCAGCAGATCCGGCGCGTCACCGATGTTATCCAGGCCCGCCAGCCGCCTCGACCCAAAGTGTTCATCGAGCGCATCGGCGGCTACACGGACGATTGCTGCCTGAGTTTCGGCAATGAGAACTTCGGCCGCTTCGTCGAACTGGCCGGCGGCCGCAACATCGCCAGTCCGATCATTCCCAATACTTTCGGCCAGTTGAATGCCGAGCAGGTGGTCGTCGCCAACCCGGAACAAGTGGTGGTCACCAGTGCCAACTGGGAGGCCTTCGCCCCAGGCGGACACTGGGTCGGCGTCGGGCCAGGCGCCGACCTGGTCGAAGCGCGGCGCAAGTTGCAGTGGTACACCCAGCGCCCTGCCTATGCCGGGATCAAGGCCCAGCAAACCCAGGGGTTCCACGCCATCTGGCACCAGTTCTACAACAGTCCGTACCAGTTCATCGCCATCCAGCAACTGGCCAAGTGGTTCCACCCGGACCTGTTCGCCGAACTCGACCCGGACGCGACGTTCCGCGAGTTCCACGAACGGTTCCTGTCCGTGCCCTACGAGCCCGGCTACTTCGTCAGCCTCAAGCCAGCGCAGGCACAACCATGAACGGCCGAATCGATGACATCGCCCTGGGTACGATTTATCGCGAGCAGGTCTGGCGCAAGCGCCTGATCCTGGTCGGCCTGGCGGTGTTGCTGCTGTTCAGCGTGTTATTGGACCTGGCCCTCGGCCCGGCCAGCTACAGCCTGGTTGAGGTGCTGGGCGCGCTGTTTTCCCCTGACGCGGCGGCGCCCCAGGTGCGCGTGGTGATGTGGGACATTCGCCTGCCGGTGGCGCTGATGGCCGTGGCCGTCGGCGCCGCTTTGTCCCTGGCCGGCGCGCAGATGCAGACCATCCTCAACAATCCGCTGGCAAGCCCCTTCACCTTGGGCATCTCGGCGGCGGCCAGTTTTGGTGCGGCGTTAGGACTGGCATTCGGCGTGGCCCTGGTCCCGGTGATCGCCCAGTACATGGTGCCGCTCAATGCCTTCGTGATGGCGATGCTGTCTGCATTGCTGATCCACGTGCTGAGCTTGCGTCGCGGCATGACCAGCGAAACCATCGTGCTGCTGGGCATCGCGCTGGTGTTCACTTTCAATGCCCTGCTGGCGCTGGTGCAGTTCTTCGCCACAGAGCAGGCCGTGGCCGCCGTGGTGTTCTGGACAATGGGTAGCCTGACCAAGGCTACGTGGCCGAAACTCGGTGTGATCTGCCTGGTGATCCTGGTCACCTTGCCGGTTTTCGCACGCCGCGCCTGGGCCATGACCGCCCTGAGGCTGGGGGACGAGAAAGCCGCGAGCTTCGGCGTCAATGTGCGCAAGTTGCGTTTGCAGACGCTGATCATGGTCAGCCTGCTGGCGGCATTTCCCGTGGCGTTTGTCGGCACCATCGGCTTCATCGGCCTCGTCGGCCCGCACATCGCGCGAATGCTCATCGGCGAAGACCAGCGCTTCTTCCTCCCCGCCTCGCTGCTGACCGGTGCGCTGATCCTGTCAGCGAGTTCGGTGGTGAGCAAGACCTTGATACCGGGCGCGATCTTCCCCATCGGCGTGGTCACGTCGTTGATCGGCGTGCCGTTTTTCATCTCTCTGATTCTGGGCGGCAGGAAAAACTCATGGTAACGATCGAGCTGGCAGGGGTCGGCGCGCGGTATGGCCAGCGGTCGATACTCGAAGGAATCAGTACGCCGGTGCTCAGCGGCGGCGAAGTGGTGGCGGTGGTTGGCCCGAATGCGGCCGGTAAATCCACCTTGTTCAAACGCATCGCCGGCTTGATCGACGGCCCCGGCCAGGTCCGCCTGGAAGGGTCGCGCCGAGGGCTGGGCGGCATCTGCTACATGCCGCAGAACCTCAACGCCAGCGCCCGGCTGACGGTCTACGAATCGGTGCTGCTGGCGCGCAAGCAGCAAGCGCCCGGCTGGGCCGTGCAGGCCGACGAGTTGGAAGTGGTGGACCGTATCCTCGAATCCCTGGGCATCGGCGAACTGTCCTTTCGCAACCTTGGCGAACTGAGCGGCGGGCAACAGCAACTGGTGTCCATCGCCCAGACGCTGGTGCGCGAACCCGAGGTGTTGTTGATGGATGAACCCACCAGCGCCCTGGACATGCATCGCCAGGTCCAGGTGTTGAGTTTCATGCGCGACTTCGCCCGCCAACACTCGGTCATTGTGTTCATCGCCATCCACGACCTGAACCAGGCCCTGCGGTTTGCCGACCAGGTGCTGGTCATTGCCAATGGAACATCGCAAGGCTGCGGCCGGAGTGACGAGGTGATCACCGAGCAGATGCTGCGCGACGTGTACCGGGTCCAGGCGCGGATCGAGCGCTGCTCGCGGCAGGAGCGGCACATTATTGTCGATGATGTGGTTTGAGAGGGCTGCTGCGCAGCCCAGCGGGAGCAAGCTCCCT
The DNA here is from genome assembly GCF_052112105.1 of Pseudomonas sp. BP11-1-1. Lineage (NCBI taxonomy): Bacteria > Pseudomonadati > Pseudomonadota > Gammaproteobacteria > Pseudomonadales > Pseudomonadaceae > Pseudomonas > Pseudomonas sp. BP11-1-1. The sequence goes on along the minus strand of NZ_JAUTYU010000005.1, from coordinate 287,285 downwards.
CGCCACGAGGCTTTGCGGCATCTCACCGGAGAGTCGCGGCCCAGCGCCATTATCGGTAACATACCGGCCTTTCCCGCAGCCCTTCTGCGCCCTGCCGAATAAGCCCATTCCATGCCTTTTGAACTCAGCGTTGACCTCTCCACCCTCGCTATCCTGGCCGTCGTGGCGTTCATCGCCGGCTTCATCGACGCCATCGCCGGCGGTGGGGGCCTGCTTACTACGCCTGCCCTGCTGACCGCGGGCTTGCCACCGCACCTGGTGCTGGGCACCAACAAGCTCAGCTCGACCTTTGGTTCGGCCACGGCCAGCTTCACGTTCTACAGGCGCAAGCTGTTTCATCCGCGGCAGTGGACCCACGCCCTCGTCGGCACGCTGGTCGGTGCCTTGGCCGGCGCCGTCGTCGCCCATTACCTGCCTGCCGAGTGGCTGAACAAGATGCTGCCGGTGATCGTCTTTGCCTGTGGCCTGTACTTGCTGTTCGGCGGCACGCCCAAGGCACCGCTGGACAGCAACGCACCGATCAAGAAGACCTGGCAGTCGCCGCAAGGCTTTACCCTTGGTTTCTATGACGGCGTGGCCGGCCCCGGCACGGGCGCGTTCTGGACCGTCAGCAGCCTGCTGCTCTATCCCATCGACCTGGTCAAGGCCAGCGGCGTGGCCCGCAGCATGAACTTCGTCAGCAACATCGCGGCGCTGTCGGTGTTCATCTTCTCGGGTCAGGTGGATTGGATCATCGGGCTGAGCATGGGCCTGTCGGTGATGGTCGGCGCATTCTTCGGCGCGCGCACCGCCATCAGCGGCGGCGCGAAGTTCATCCGGCCGGTGTTCATCACCGTGGTACTGGCCCTGACCGTGCGCCTAGCCTGGCAACACTGGTTCAGCATGGCCTAGGCGGCGGGCCACATAGAGATCGATCAGGTAGCGGGCAATCGAGCGCGACGCCGGCAATGGCGGCAGGTCATGGATGTTGAACCATTGCGCGTCTTCGATTTCGTCCTCCTGGGGCACGATCTCGCCGCTAGCGTATTCGGCGTGGAAGCCCAGCATCATCGAATGGGGAAACGGCCAGCACTGGCTGCCCACGTACTGGATGTTCTTCACGTCGATGCTGACCTCCTCGCGGACCTCGCGAACAAGGCAATCCTCCGCCGACTCACCCGGCTCGGCAAAGCCCGCCAAGGTGCTGTAGACCCCTGTGACAAACCGGGGGGAACGGGCCAACAAGACTTCGTCGCCACGGGTGATCAGCACGATCATGCTCGGCGAGATCCGTGGGTAATGCCGCAAGTCGCATGCCTGGCAAAACATCGCCCGCTCTCGCGGCACCTGGCTCATGCGCTGGCCGCAGCTGCCGCAAAAGCGATGCTCCCGGGCCCAGGTGCCGATCTGCGCGGCATAACCCAACACCTTGAACAGCGTGTGGTCATCTTCGAGCATGAAGGCCCGCAGGCCTTTCCAGTTACAGCCGGGAATGTCCAGGGCGCTGTGCAGTTCCAGCAGGTAGACCGGCTCGCCATCGAGATGACCGATGCCGTGCTCGGCAAGGATCGACAGGTCCTGGCGCTTGAGCCAGTCGCGAGGAAACAGCGCGCCGTTGTCGTCGTACAGGAAACCTTCCGGGCTGCGGGCCACGGCCCAGCCGCCGGGTTTATCCGTATCGAGTACTGCGGTGGTCCAGCGTGAAATCATGATCGGTCAGTCCAGAAATTCGGGTTTCTGTTTGCTCATATGGGCGGCCATGGCCACGCGCAGGTCATTGGATTGCAACATGGCGGCGTTCCACGTGGCGACGTATTCCAGCCCGTCATCGATGCGGTGGTCGCGCATGTAGCTGATCATTTCCTTGGTGCCGGTGACGGCGATCGGCGACTTGGCGGCGATTTCCCGGGCAATGCCCATGACGCCGTCGAGCAGGCTGGCTGTATCACCATAGACACGATTGACCAGGCCAATGCTGCGCGCTTCGTCGGCACCGAAGGTGCGCCCCGTATAAGCGAGTTCACGCAGCATGCCGTCCCCGATGATCCGGGGCAAGCGTTGCAATGTGCCAACATCGGCCGCCATGCCGATGTCGATTTCCTTGATGGAGAACTGCGCGTCCTCGGCGGCGTAGCGCATGTCACAGGCGGAAATCAGGTCGATGGCGCCGCCCAGGCAATAGCCTTGGACCGCCGCGAGTACCGGCTTGCGGCAGTTGTCCACGGCATTGAACGAGGCTTGCAGCTGCAGTATCTTGCGCCGCAGCACGCGGGCGTTACGGCCCACATCCTTGCCCAGTTCATTGGCCACGCCGGCCAGCATCATCAGGTCGATGCCTGAAGAAAAGTGCTTGCCCGCGCCGCTCAAGACCACCACCCGCACTTCGTCGGTATCGTCGATCCATTGGAAGATATCGACGATCTCGCTCCAGAACGCAGCGTTCATCGCGTTGATCTTGTCCGGTCGATTGATCTGCACATGGGCGATGTTGTCCGCAAGTTCGACATTGAACGCTTGGTATTGCGACATGGCAGTATCCTTTTGACCGGCTGGAAGAGGCCTGAACTATAACAAGCGATCACGACAGGACGTAGGCAGTGCATCGGCCAAAAGCGGGACTTTGCGCGGGATGTTCAGGAGATCTCTGTGGCGAGGGGATTTATCCCCGCTGGGCTGCGAAGCAGCCCCTGGAAGCTGAGTGCAACCTAGCTGACACACCGAGGTGGCAGACTTTAGGGCCGCTTCGCAACCCAGCGGGGATAAATCCCCTCGCCACAAAAGCTTGGCGCAATTGTTACCTACCCTCCGCCTCCAACTGCCCATCCCAACCACCGCCCAGCGCCGCAATCAACTGCACACTTGCAATCAACCGGCTCTGTTGCAGGCTCAGCACGCTACGCTCGTTGCTCAGGGCGGTGGCCTGGACGGTCACCACGTCGAGGTAGCCGATCAGCCCTGCCCTGTACTGGTTTTGCGTCAGGCGCAGGGACTCGCGGGCGGCGTCGAGGGCTTCCTGGCGCACGCGGGCTTCGTCTTCGAGCACCTTGAGCTGGATCATGTAGTTCTCGACTTCACGAAAGCCGTCGAGCACGGTCTGGCGATAAGTGGCGACCGTCTGGTCGTAGGCCGCGACGCTGCGGTCCACCTCCGCCGAGCGCTGGCCGCCGTCGAACAAGGTCATCGCCAGTTGCGGGCCGACCGACCAGAAGCGGTTCGGCACACTTACCCAGTTATCGTAGGTACTGCTGCTGTAGCCGCCGCTCAGGCTCAGGGTCAGGTCCGGGTAGTAAGCGGCCTTCGCCACGCCGATGTTGGCGTTGGCCGCCATGACCGAGCGCTCCGCCGACGCGATGTCCGGGCGCCGTTCGAGCAATTGCGATGGCAGTGCCACTGGCACTTGCGGCAGTGTCGGGATGTCCTGGGTTTCGGCCAGGCTGAACTCGGCGGGCGGCAGGCCGATCAGCACGGCGATAGCGTTCTCGAACTGCGCCCGCTGCCAGATCAGGTCAATCAGGTCGCCCTGGGTGGTCTTGAGCTGATTCTGCGCCTGGGCCACCGCATCCTTGCCGGACACCCCGGCGCGGTACTGGTTTTCGGTCATTTTCAGCGAGCGTTGATAGTTGTCGACGGTGGTCTGCAACAGGCGCTTCTGCTGATCGATTACCCGCAACTGCAGGTAGTTCTGCACCAGTTCCGATTGCTGGCTCAAACGCATTGCAGCCAGGTCGGCAAAGCTGGCCTGGGCGCTGGCTTCGTCGGCTTCCAGGGTGCGGCGCAACTTGCCCCAGACGTCCGCTTCCCAGCTCACGCCAGCTTGGGCGTTGTAAGTGTCGCGAATGCCGCTGGAGGAACTGCTCAGGCTCGAACTGCTGCTGCCGGTGCCCTGGCTGGAACGGGTCTTGCCGACCGTAAGATCGACCGTTGGAAAGAATGCCCCGCGAGCACTGCGCGCCAAGGCCTGGGCCTGGCGGTACTGGGCTTCGGCCTGGGCCACGGTCTGGTTGGAACCGTTGAGTTTTTCCACCAGTTCGTTGAGGCGAGTGTCAGCGTATAGCTCCCACCAGGCGCCACGGGCCAGGGCGTCGCTGGGGTTGGCCTGGCGCCAGCCCTGGGCCTCCTTGTATTGCACCGGCGCAGCGGCCGCGGGACGTTGGTAATCCGGACCGATCGCGCAGGCACTGAGCAGCGCCACGCACAGCGCCAGGCTCAATACTCGCGAGCCACGGGCGGTTGCCAGCGGTGCGACAAGGTTGAAAAACGAACGATCGGTCATAGCGGAGTTTCCAGGGCAGCATCAGTGCGCACCCCACGCCAGCGGTTGAATCGATGGCGCAGGTTGTCGAGGTAGAGGTAGACCACGGGGGTGGTGTAAAGCGTCAGGACCTGGCTGAACACCAGCCCGCCGATGATGGTCAGGCCCAGTGGCTGGCGCATTTCCGAGCCTTCGGCGCCGCCGAGCAACAGCGGCAAGGCGCCGAGGATCGCCGCCAGCGTGGTCATCAGGATCGGCCGCAGCCGCAACAGGCACGCGCTGCGGATTGACTCGAGCGGCGTTTGGCCAGCGCGTTCCAATTGCAGGGCGAGGTCGATCATCAGGATGGCGTTTTTCTTCACCACGCCGATCAACAGGAACAGCCCCAGCAACGAGATCAGGCTGAACTCGCTGCCCAGCACGTAGATCGACAGCAACGCGCCCACCCCGGCCGAGGGCAAGGTCGAGAGGATGGTCAGCGGGTGGATGTAGCTTTCGTACAGCACGCCCAGCACCAGGTACACCGCCAGCAACGCCCCGAGGATCATGAACGGCTGGCTTTTCTGGGTGGCGGCGAACGCATCGGCGGTGCCGGCCATTTTCGCGATGACGTCCTCGGGCATGCCAAGCTTGGCGATCGCGCGCTCGATGGCGGCCGTGCCCTGCTCCACCGTGACGCCTTCGGCCATATCGAAGGCGATGCTCTCGGACGCGAACTGGCCCTCATGACTGACCCGGTCGTCTTCGAGGCTGTTTTCATAGTGGGCAATCGCCGACAACGGAACCCGCGCGCCGTCGGCGGTGATGACCTGGACCTGTTCAAGTGTGTTGGGGTCCTGGGCGTACTTCGGATTGACCTCCATCACCACCTGGTATTGGTTGAGGCTGTCGTAGATCGTCGAGATCTGCCGCTGGCTGTAGGCGTTGTTCAACACCGCCGTGACCATGTCCATGTCGATGCCCAGGCGCTTGGCCTGGTCCCGGTCGACGATCAGCGTCACTTGCTGCGCCCCGCCACCGTCACGGGCGTCGATAGCGGTCAGCTCCGGCAAGGCCCTGAAGGCAGCCACGAGCTTGGGGTACCACTCGCGCAGGGACGCCAGGTCGGCGCTCTGCAGGATGTAGGAATACTGCGAGGTGGTCTGCTCGCGGCCGCCGCCGAACTGCAGGTCCTGGTCGGCCATCAGCATCAATTGGGCACCGGGCACCTTGGGCATTTCCTTGCGCAGGCGCTCGATGACCTTCTGCGCGGACATCGCCCGCTCCTTGATCGGCTTGAGGCGCACCAGCATGAAGGCATTGTTGGTGCCGTTGTTGCCGCCGATGAAACCCGCCACGCTCTGCACCGCGTCATCCTTGAGCACCGCGCGCCGGAAGATTTCCATTTTCGGCTGCATCACGTTGAACGACAGCCCGTCGTCACCGCGCACGAAGCCGATCAACTGGCCCGTGTCCTGCTGCGGCATGAACGTCTTCGGCACGACCACGTACAAGGCAATGTTCACACCGACGGTCACCAACAGGCTGAGCAAGGTCAGGCGCCGATGACGCAGCACCCAGTCCAGGCTCCGGGCGTAACCCCTGACCATGCGTTCATTGACGTGATGGCTCCAGCGCTGCAAACGGTTTTCCTGGCCCGGCACATGGGGCTTGAGCCACCGCGCGCAGAGCATCGGCGTGAGCGTCAGGGACACCACCAGCGAGACGACGATGGCAGCCGCCAGGGTGATGGAAAACTCGCGGAACAGGCTCTCGATGATCCCGCCCATGAACAGGATCGACAGGAACACCGCCACCAGCGAGGCGTTCATCGACAACAGGGTGAAGCCCACCTCCTCGGCGCCGAGGTAGGCGGCTTTCATCGGCGGCACGCCTTCGTCGATGTGCCGGGAAATGTTTTCCAGCACCACGATGGCGTCGTCCACCACCAGCCCGGTGGCGAGGATCAACGCCATCAGTGACAGGTTGTTCAGGGAAAAACCGTACAGGTACATCACCGCGAACGTGCCCACCAACGACACCGGCACTGCCAGGGTCGGGATCAGCGACGCACGGAAATTGCCCAGGAACAGGAACACCACCAGCACCACCAGGGCGACGGCGATCAACAGGGTCATTTCCGCTTCGTGCAGGGTGGCCTTGATCACCGGCGAGCGGTCCATGGCCAGGTTCAGCTTGACGCTGGCGGGCAACACCGCTTGCAGGGCCGGCAGTTGGCTCTTGATCTCGTTGACGGTCTCGATGATGTTGGCGCCGGCCTGGCGGTTGATGACCAGCAGCACGGCGGCGTCATTGTTGAAAAAGCCGCTGTTGTAGCGGTCCTCGACGCCGTCGCTGACCTTTGCCACGTCCTTGAGCCGCAACACCGAGCCATCCTGGTAACGGATGACCAGCGTCTCGTAGTCCTTGGCCTTTTCGAGTTGATCGTTGGCCTGGACTTGCCACATGCGCTTGTCATCTTCGACCGAACCCTTGGGCCGGCGCACATTGCTATTGGCTATCGCCGTGCGGACGTCATCCAGCGCCACGCCGTACTGGTTGAGCAACTGTGGCTCCAGCTCGATGCGCACGGCCGGCAGGGAACTGCCGCCAATCTGCACCTCACCGACACCCGCCACCTGGGACAGGCTCTGGGACAGGATCGTCGAGGCCAGGTCATAGAGTTGGCCCTTCTCCAGCACATCGGAGGTCAGCGAAAGCACCATGACGGGTGCCTGGGACGGGTTGACCTTCTTGTAGGTCGGCATGCTGCGCATGCCGCTGGGCAGCAAGTTGCGCGAGGCGTTGATGGCCGCCTGCACCTCCCGGGCCGCGCCGTTGATGTCGCGGTCCAGGTCGAACTGCAGGATGACGCGGGTCGAGCCCTGGCTCGAACGGCTGCTCATGGTGTTGACCCCGGCGATGGCGCCGAACGAGCGCTCCAGTGGCGTCGCTACGGTGGATGCCATCACCTCCGGGCTCGCTCCCGGCAAGTTGGCCTGGACCACGATCACCGGAAAATCCATCTGCGGCAGCGGCGAAACCGGCAGCAAGCCAAAGCACACGCCGCCGAGCAACATGATGGCGAAGCTCAGCAGCATGGTCGCCACGGGACGGCGGATGAAGGGGCCGGAGAGGTTCATTCGCAGCGGCTCCAGACGCCAGGCGACTGTCCGCGAGAAATGGCTGGTTCTTCGTGGCGAGGGGATTTATCCCCGCTTGAGTGCGCAGCGCTCACAAAAAGGGCCGCTGCGCAGCCCAGCGGGGATAAATCCCCTCGCCACAAAAGCTCCTTGTGGTTCAGGGAATGCGTCATACCCGCACCTCATCCGCATCAGGCCTGGCAAACCGGCGCCCCAGGCGGTCGAAGTACAGGTAGATCACTGGCGTGGTGAACAGCGTCAGCACCTGGCTCACCAGCAAGCCGCCCACCATCACCAGGCCCAGCGGTTGGCGCAATTCGGCGCCGGAGCCGGTGGCGAGCATCAGCGGCACGGCGCCGAACAGGGCCGCGAGGGTCGTCATCAGGATAGGTCGGAAGCGCAACAGCGCGGCCTGGTAGATGGCGGTCTGTGGGTCCATGCCCTGGTTACGCTCGGCGTCGAGGGCGAAGTCGATCATCATGATCGCGTTCTTCTTGACGATGCCAATCAGCAGGATGATGCCGATGATCGCAATCATGCCCAAATCATTGCCGCTGAGGATCAGCGCGAGCAAGGCGCCGATGGCCGCCGAGGGCAAGGTGGAAAGAATCGTGATCGGATGGATGTAGCTCTCGTACAACACGCCCAGCACGATGTACATGGTCACCACCGCCGCCAGGATCAGCAGCAAGGTGCTCGACAGCGACGCCTGGAATGCCTGCGCCGCGCCCTGGAACTCGGTCTGCACGCCGACGGGCATGCCGATGTCCTTCTGCACCTTTTCAATGAGATCGACGGCGTGCCCGAGTGCCACGCCTGGCGCCAGGTTGAACGACATCATCACCGCCGGGAACTGGCCGATGTGGGCAATCGCCAGTTGCGCCTGGCGCTCCTCCACCCGCGCCAGGCTCGACAGGCGGACTTGCCCGCCGTCGGTGGTCTTGACGTGTATCTGGTCCAGTGCCTGCGGGCCGATCCTCTCCCCCGCCTGGGCTTGAAGCACCACGCGGTACTGGCTGGCCTGGGTGTAGATGGTGGAAATCTGCCGCTGGCCGAAGGCGTCGTAGAGCGCATCGGTGATGTTCGACACCGACACGCCCAGCCGCGAGGCAGCATCTCGGTCGATCACCAGATAAACCTGCAAGCCCTTGTCCTGCAAGTCGCTGGCAACGTCGGTGAGCTCCGGCTGCTGGGCCAGGGCTTCGACCAGGCGGCCGCTCCAGAGGCTGAGCAACTCGGCGTCCGGCGACGACAGGCTGAATTGGTACTGGGTACGGCTGACCCGGTCTTCGATGGTCAGGTCCTGTACCGGCTGCATGAACAGGCGGATCCCCACCAGCCGGTCCAACTGCGGTTGCAAGCGGGCGATGATCTCGCTGGCGCTGTCGTCCCGCTCGCGGTGGGGCTTGAGGTTGATCAGCAAGCGGCCGCTGTTGAGCGTCGCGTTGTCGCCGTCTACACCGATGTAGGAGGACAGGCTCTCCACCGCCGGGTCGGCGAGGATCACCTTGGCCAACTGCTGCTGGCGCTCGCCCATCGCCGCAAACGAAATCGCCTGCGGCGCCTCGGAAATCCCCTGGATCACGCCGGTGTCTTGCACCGGGAAAAAGCCCTTGGGCACGGCCAGATACAACACCACCGTCAGCACCAGGCTGCCTACTGCTACCAGTAGGGTCAGTGGTTGGTGCTTGAGCACCCACTGCAACTTGCGCCCGTAACCGGCGATCAACCAGTCGATCCAGGCACCGCTGGCCCGGTAGAAACGGCCCTGCTCCTCTTCCTTCGGCTCGCGCTTGAGCAAGCGCGCGCACATCATCGGCGTCAGCGTCAGGGACACCACCAGCGAGATCAGGATCGCCACCGCCAAGGTGATGGCGAATTCGCGGAACAGGCGCCCGACCACATCGGCCATGAACAGCAGCGGGATCAGCACGGCGATCAGCGACAGCGTCAGGGAAATCAAGGTGAAGCCGATCTGCTTCGCGCCCTTGAGCGCCGCCTGCATCGGGCTGTCGCCCTCCTCGATGAAACGGGCGATGTTTTCCAGCATGACGATGGCGTCGTCCACCACGAAACCGGTGGCGATGGTCAGGGCCATCAGGGTCAGGTTGTTGATCGAGAAACCGGCCAGGTACATCACGCCGAACGTACCGATCAGCGACAACGGCACGGCCACGGAGGGAATGATCGTGGCGCTGACCCGGCGCAGGAACAGGAACGTCACCATGACCACCAAGGCGATGGCGATCAGCAGCTCATGCTGGACGTCGGTGACAGAAGCACGGATGGTCTGGGTGCGGTCGGTCAGCACGGTCACGTCGAGGCCGGCCGGCAGGTTGTCGGTGATGCTGGGCAACAGGGCCTTGATCCGGTCAACCACCTCGATGACGTTGGCGCCGGGCTGGCGCTGGATGTTCAGCAGGACGGCCTGGTTCTCGTTGGCCCAGGCGGCGAGGCGCTCGTTTTCGGCGCCATCGACGATCTCTGCCACGTCCTTGAGTCGCAGCGGCGCGCCGTTGGCATAGGCCAGGATCAACTCGGCGTAGTCCTTGGGCGACGTCAACTGGTCGTTGGCATCGAGCATCGAGACCCGCGTCGGGCCGTCGAAGTTGCCCTTGGGCTGGTTGACGTTGGACGCGCTGATCAAGCTGCGCACGTCCGCCAGGTTCAAGCCGGCGGATGCCAGGGCTTCCGGGTTGACCTTGATCCGCACCGCCTGGCGCTGGCCACCGGCAATCGTCACCATGCCGACGCCGCTGATCTGGGCGATTTTCTGCGCCATGCGCGTGTCCACCAAATCATTGAGCTTGGGCAGCAGCATGGTCTTGGAGGTAATTGCCAGGGTCAGCACCGGGGTGTCGGCAGGGTTGACCTTGTTGTACACCGGCGGCGCCGGCAAATCGTCGGGCAACAGGTTGGTCGCCGCGTTGATCGCGGCTTGCACCTGCTGCTCGGCGACATCCATGTTGATGTCCAGGTTGAACCGCAGGGTAATCACCGATGCGCCACCGGAACTGGTGGAGGCCATCTGCGTCAAGCCCGGCATCTGCCCGAACTGGCGCTCCAGCGGCGCGGTCACGGCGCTGGTCATCACGTCGGGGCTGGCGCCCGGGTACAGGGTCATGACGCGGATGGTCGGATAATCGACCTGGGGCAATGCCGACACCGGCAGCAACCGATAGGCGATCAGGCCGGCCAGGACAATGGCCAGCATGCTCAGGGTGGTGGCGACCGGGCGAAGGATGAACAGCCGCGAGAGATTCATGCGCCGCCCTTTTTCGCCTTGTCGGCTACTGCCGGCTCAGTCGGGGCCGCGGCGCTCTTGCCTTGCAGGTGCTCGGTCGGCGTAGTCGGCACTTCCTGGCTGTCGTTGACCACTTCCACTTCGCTACCTTCCTTCAGGCGGTCGGTGCCTTCGAGCACCACCCGGTCGCCGGCGGCCAACCCTTCGGTGACCACCGTATGCTCGCCATCGCTGGCGCCGATCTTGAGCTGTTTGATCGTGACCTTCTTGTCGCCGTCCAAGGCATAGACAAACGTGCCGTTGGTACCGAATTGAATGGCGGCCGTCGGCGCGAGCACCACGCCTTTCAGGGTATCGGCCAGCAGGCGCACGTTGACGAACTGATTGGGGAACAGCGACTGGTCGCGGTTCTCGTAGCGGGCCTTGAATTTCAAGGTGCCGGTGGTGACGTCGATCTGGTTGTCCAGGCTTTGCAGCACGCCGCTGGCCTGGAGCTTCACATCGCCACGGTCCCAAGCCTCGACCGGCAGCTTCGCCCCGCTGCGGTAGCGGGTGAGCACGGTTTCGAGGTTGTTCTCCGGCAATGTGAAGACCACGCTGATGGGCTGGGTCTGGGTGATGACGGCCAGGGCCGTGGTGTCGTTGGCTGCCACCAGGTTGCCAAGGTCGAGTTGCCGCAGGCCCACACGCCCGGAAATCGGCGCACGGATCTTGGTGAATTCCAGGTTGAGCTTGGCGTCGTTGACCGCCGCCTGGTTGGTCTTGACCGTGCCCTGGTACTGGCCCACCAGTGCAGCGGCGGTGTCGAGGGTCTGCTTGGCAATGCTGTCTTCGGCGTACAAACCACGATAGCGCTCCAGGTCGACCTGGGCGTTCTTCAACTGGGCCTGGTTTTGCAGCAAGGTGCCTTCGGCCTGGAGCAAGGCGTTCTGGTACGGGCGAGGATCGATCTCGGCCAGCAGGTCCCCGGCCTTGACCATCTGCCCTTCTTCGAACGCGATTTTCACCAACTCACCGCCCACGCGGCTGCGCACGTTGATGGTGTTGAGCGCCGTGACCGTGCCCAGCGCCTTGTAATACAGCGGGAAATCCCCGGCGACCGCTGGTGCCACCCGAACCGGAATCGGCCCCGTCGCACCGCCGAAGCCCGGCCGCATGCCGCCCGAGCGCCCCATGTGTCCGGCCGCGCCCTTCTGTCCTGCCGCATTTTTCGAGTCGGTGCTGGCGGGCCAGAATTTCCAGGCGAGCAACGCGACGACCAATACCACGAACAGGCCGAACAACCAGCGACGGGATTTGCGGGAAACAGAGGATTGCATTGAATGGTCAACCATTGGGCGCGTGGGCTTCTTTTACGGGAGGCTGAACGATAAGCACTGTCGAGGTTTTAGCAAAGCGCCTTTACCGGCAATTTACCTTGGGCTTACCTTTCGCGTACTCGGCTAAGGCTTTGAAACACAAATGAAAACGGCCTGGACAGGCCAGGCCGTTAACAATTGTAATAAATACTTTATTTCAGACTGGTTATTTCAGCGCTGCGAGTGCCGCCTCGTAGTTCGGCTCTTCAGCGATTTCCTTGACCAGCTCGCTGTGCAGCACGGTGTCGTTTTCGTCCAGCACCACCACGGCGCGAGCGGTCAGGCCTTTGAGCGGGCCGTCGGCAATGGCAACGCCGTAGTTCTCGATGAACTCGGCACCGCGCAGGGTGGACAGGTTCTGTACGTTTTCCAGGCCTTCGGCGCCACAGAAACGGGCCTGGGCAAATGGCAGGTCGGCGGAAATGCACAGCACCACGGTGTTATCCAGGTCGTTGGCCTGGGCGTTGAACTTGCGCACTGAAGTGGCGCAGGTCGGCGTGTCGACGCTTGGGAAAATGTTCAGCACCTTGCGCTTGCCGGCGAAGTCCTTCAGGGAAACGTCCGACAGATTGCCGGCAACCAGGGAAAAGGCTGGCGCCTTGGAACCGGCTTGTGGCAGTTGGCCGTTGACTTGGACCGGGTTGCCTTTGAGGGTGACTTGAGCCATGAACGGATTCCTTCTGACAGGTTTGAAAAATGGTGAGGCCGGAGTTAACCATGAAATGGTGCTCCGACCTATGGCTGCACGAAAAAAGTGACGATTCCTACAACGGCGCTATTTCGCCTTGAGACGCAGGTAGGACTGATGCAAGTCCGACGCCCAGCCATCGATGACGCTTTTGAAGTCGTCGGGCTTCATCACCTGGGAGTCGTTCGACAGCGGCTTACCCGTGCCCTTGCGCACCACCTGGGCGATCACTGCATTATTACCACCGTCGAGAAAAACCGCTTCGGTGCCCAGGGTGGTTTCCTGGTCGCGAATGCCGCTGGCCGTACTGACCGCGGCGGCCACCAAGGCAATCGGAATCACTTCATAAGGCTTCAGCCCTTCGGTCTTGCTGCTTACTGCAGTGATAGCCGCCCGCACCACCAATACGCCAGGTCCGGGACTGGTCGCCAGGGGCAAGGATTTGCCCGCCTCTCGCTTGAGAGCTTGGTCGTAGTAGCTGGTAATACCGGCCAACGTGGCGGCGGGAATCTTCACGGTCGGTTGTGGCTTGGGGTAGAGCTGTGTCGGCTCGATATACACCCTGGAGTACTTGGCCAGATCGATCTTCGGATCGACCCAACGCATCACCTCGGCTCCCGACGGTGATTTCTCTTCCTTTAGGCGGCTGTAGTCTCCCAGGAAGCCGGAATACTCGTTCGGCTGGGTGACTTTGCTGGCGCAGCCCATCAATGCGAGTGAAGCGATGCAAACGGTGCCGATCATGGACGCAAGATTCATGGTGCTACTCCTGTAGGCCACACCTGACGGGGGCGGAACTACAGGTATAGCCAATGTGCGGAGTTTTGCCTGTTCAGCGCAGCCGCGCCATCGCCAGCGTATCGACCCAGCGCCCGTCACGCACGGCATAGTCGCGCAGCAGGCCTTCGGTTTCGAAACCGAACTTGCGGTACAAGCCGATGGCCGCTTCGTTGTCGGCATACACCGTCAACTCGACCCGCCGCAGGTTCATCCAGTTGTCCGCCACGTCCAGCGCCGCGGCCAGCAGCATCGACCCCACGCCCTTGCCCTGCCAAGCCACCGCGACACCCATGCCGAGGTTGGCGCAGTGAGCGCGACGAACGCGAGAAAACTGCTCCAGGCCAAGATTGCCGATGACCTCGCCCTGGTAAAGGGCCACCAGTTTCAACTGGCGCTCGTCATTTGTTGACAGACGTTGACGCCAGACCTCCGCGGACTGAAAAGGCATCTGCAATACCTGGCGGGTAACGGCAGGGTCGTTGTAGAGCGCGGTGACGCCGGAGATATGGGCTTCAGTAAAACGTGCAAGGGTGATCGAGGATTCGGACATTGGGCTCCTTCCTGGAGACGCGACATGGCCGGCCACTATAAACCGGTGGTCGTTGCACAGGCGAGCTTGTGATAGCGGTATTCCATCGGCCGCCTTCGCGAGCAGGCTCGCTCCCACAATTGGATCGGCGCACAACGGGAAGAGTCAGGTCGGCTATAAGACCGCCTTCGCGGGCAAGCCCGCTCCCACAGGGGTTTGGGTACAACTCATCCATTGTGGGAGCGAGCCTGCTCGCGAAAAGGCCTTGGGCTTCAATAGTCAGATCACTGATGCTGCACCTGCACCATCGAGCTCACCTGCACCCGCGCCTGCATCTGCTCTGCCCCGCCACCTCGGCGCATTCCACGTACCGGACAGGCGTCGAGATAATCAAGGCCAATCGCCAACTTCAAATGGCGGTCAGGACGAACCAAGCGATTGGTCACGTCGAAGCTGTACCAACCGTCATCCAGCCAAGCCTCGGCCCAGGCATGACTAGCCAAATGATTCTCGTCCTCGGTGCACAGGTAGCCGGACACATACCGCGCCGGCACGCCCAAACTACGGGCGCAGGCCACGAACGCATGGGCATGGTCCTGGCAGACCCCGGCGCCACCGGCAAACGCCTCGGCGGCCGTGCTGCTGACGGCCGTCGCGCCGGGACTGTAGGGCATGCGGTCGGCGAGGCCGTTCATCAAGTTGCCCAGCGCCGATCGATCTCGCCGGTCTCCACATTGTTCCATGGCGAAGGCGCTGAGATTGTCATCCGCCAGGGAAAGTCGGCTGGTGCGCAGGAACGGCAGCGGTGACTGGTCATCGGGCTCCATCTCCACCGCCTGGTTGATCTGCACCTCGCCATAGGCCGTCAATATCAGCGCGCCGTGGGGCTCGTCCATGGTCATGACGTGGAGGATATTGCCGTACGGATCGAGCTGGCTGCGCACCAGGCGCGGCAGTTCCAGGTGCCATTGCAGGATGCGCTGGCGTGGGGTGTCCCGGGGCGTCAGGCGCAGGAACTGGATGCTGGTGCAGACTTCATCGGCATAGCTGTAGGTGGTGTCGTGGCGTATGGACAGTTTCATACCACCTCCAGGTAGGACTCATGGACGGTCTGGCCCAAATGGCGGATCTGGCCGATGAGTTCGGTCAACCACTGGTGCAGGCCCGACGCAAGGATCTCGTCGATCCCGGAATAACGCAGGCGCGCATTCAGCTCGGCGGCCAGGCGTTGAGCGGGTCTGCCGTTGTTGCCCGGCAGGCTGGCGAGGATATGGTCAAGCTCCTCGATGCAGGCGTGCAGCGAGCGCGGCACGTCGGCCCGCAGCAGCAACATCTCCGACACCTGCTCGGCATTCGGCGCATTGCGGTAGATCTCGTTGAACGCCTCGAATGACGACAACGCCCGCAGCAAGGCACTCCATTGGTAATAACCACGCGCGGAGTTATCGCTGACCTCCTCCGATTCCTCGCCGAACATTTCGTAGCGCGCGTCCAGCAGGCGCAAGGTGTTGTCGGCGCGTTCGATGAACGTCCCCAGGCGAATGAAACAGTAGGCATCGTTGCGCATGATCGTGCCCGACGTCGCGCCACGGAACAGGTGCGAGCGCTCCTTCACCCACTCGCAGAAATGACTGATGCCGTAGCGACCCAGGCCGTTGCTGGCAATGTTGCGCATTTCCAGCCAAGTGGCGTTGATGTTCTCCCACATGTCGGCGGTGATGCGTCCGCGCACGGCATGGGCGTTGGTCCGCGCCGCCCGGAGGCAACTGTAGATACTGCCCGGATTGGTTTCATCCAAGGCGAAAAAATGCAGCATGCGCTCGGTGTTGAGCGCGTCATAGCGGGCGTTGTAGTCGTCCAGCGTACCGGCCGCCAGCAGCGACATCGCCAGCTCGGCCTGGCCGTCGCCGCGCCCGGCCTGGGGCATCAGCGACAGCGAATAGCTGACTTCGAGCATGCGCGCCAGGTTCTCGGCGCGCTCCAGGTAGCGGGACATCCAGTAGAGGTCCGAAGCGGTTCTTGAAAGCATGTCTTAGTCCTCCACTACCCAAGTGTCTTTGGTGCCGCCGCCCTGGGACGAGTTCACCACCAGCGAGCCTTCGCGCAGCGCCACGCGGGTCAGGCCGCCGGGCACCAGGCGAGTCTCCTTGCCGGACAGCACGAAGGGACGCAAGTCGATGTGGCGCGGGGCGATGCCGCTTTCAACAAAGGTCGGGCACGTGGACAGGCTCAAGGTCGGCTGGGCGATGTAGGCCTCGGGGCGAGCCTTGAGGCGCGCGCGGAAATCTTCGATCTCCGCCTTGGTGGCAGCCGGCCCGACCAGCATGCCGTAGCCGCCGGAGCCTTGGGTTTCCTTGACCACCAGGTCCGGCAGGTTCGCCAACACGTGGGACAGGTCCTGGGGTTTGCGACACTGCCAGGTCGGCACGTTCTTCAGGATCGGTTCTTCGGTCAGGTAGAACCGAATCATCTCGTCGACGTAGGGGTAGATCGACTTGTCATCCGCCACGCCCGTGCCGACGGCGTTTGCCAGCACCACATTGCCTGCACGGTAGACCGCGATCAGCCCGGGCACGCCGAGCATGGAGTCGGGGTTGAAGGACAACGGATCGAGGTAGGCATCGTCCAGGCGACGGTAGATCACGTCCACCTGCTTGGGCCCGGCGGTGGTGCGCATATAGACGTGGTCGTCGCGCACGAACAGATCCGCGCCCTCCACCAGTTCCACGCCCATTTCCCGAGCCAGGAATGCATGCTCGAAATAGGCGCTGTTGAAACGCCCCGGCGTCAGGACCACGGCAGTCGGGTTGTCCAGCGGGCTGGAGCTCTTGAGGGTATCGAGCAGCAGGTTCGGATAATGATCGATGGGCGCCACGCGCTGGGCAGCGAAGAGCTCGGGGAACAGGCGCATCATCATCTTGCGGTCTTCGAGCATGTAGCTCACGCCACTGGGCGTGCGCAGGTTGTCTTCCAGCACGTAGTAGCTGCCATCGCCGTCACGAACCAGATCAACGCCAGCGATGTGGGCGTAGATACCTCGGTGCAGGTCCAGGCCCTGCATTGCAATTTGATAACCCTCGTTGGCGAGCACTTGCTCAGCCGGAATGATGCCTTCCTTGAGAATGCGCTGGCCGTGGTAGATGTCAGCCAGGAACATGTTCAGGGCCTGGACCCGCTGGATGCAGCCACGTTCGACGATTTGCCATTCGCTGGCCTTGATGCTGCGGGGGATGATGTCGAACGGAATCAAGCGCTCGGTGCCCTGCTCGTCCCCATATAGAGTGAAGGTGATGCCGGCCCGATGGAACAGCAGGTCGGCTTCGCGGCGGCGTTGCTCCAGCAACTCCAGCGGCGTGTCCGCCAGCCAGCGCGAGAAAGCTTGGTAATGCGGGCGGCAGTCACCCTTGGCGTCATACATTTCATTGAAAAAAGCGTGGGGCATAGCCAACTCCAAGCCGTGTCGTACACGGCATTTCTTATTACGTCGTCATTCCACCAATGCAGCCTTGCCTAGTTTGTGAGCCCTGGTTCTTCGAGTACCTCGTCAGGCATGGGTCTCTGATTCAGGCCTTTGCGTCCGAATGACGTGCGCCCCCTTTTATCTACGTATCGAATCTCCTGTTCGTTGGGTTGTCGTGGAGCCGTAGCAAGGGCTGTGCCTAAGTGCGGCCGATCGAGGCGATGCTGGAAAAACCGGCGCGAAACGGCGAAAAAGCGAAATTTATTTTCGATTTTGCGACGGAAAAGAATTTCCAGGCTGAAACGCTTATCCCGATTTCAGGCGTCGACACTGCAAACGGGTCGAATCGGTGCAGACAAACGGGAAGTCGAGGCCGAACGCCCCGAAAAGGGGAAATTAATACCCACCGCCAAAACGCTGCGCTTGGCTCAACCATAGCTCACGCGCAAAGACTTCACAGGAAGAGCGCTTCGTGGCGAGGGAGCTTGCTCCCGCTCGGCGACGCAGTCGTCGCAAGATCCCGCAGAAAACGCAGATGGGGCTGCTCCGCAGCCCAGCGGGAGCAAGCTCCCTCGCCACGGGTCACTTCGGCTTTGAGACCTTTACGCCCAACCGCCCCAGCCTTCCGTCGCCTCCCTTCGAACAAATTCAAAGTGGACGCTTGCACGAACAGTATTATGGTATACCATCATACGCACAGACACTTCTCACCTCCCACGGAGCAGCTCATGAGTTTCGAAATTCGCAAGATCGTCAGCTATGTCGAAGAAACCTTCATCGAAGGCGGCAAGGCCACCGACAAGCCGGTGACCATGGTCGGGCTGGCGGTGGTCATGAAGAACCCTTGGCTGGGCCGTGGTTTCGTCGAAGACCTGAAACCGGAAATCCGCGCCCATTGCTCCGACCTCGGTGCGCTGATGGTCGAGCGCCTGGTGGGCATCATCGGCGGTGCGGAAAAAATCGAAGCCTATGGCAAGGCTGCGGTCGTCGGCGCCGACGGTGAAATCGAGCACGCTTCGGCTGTGATCCATACCCTGCGCTTCGGCAATCACTACCGCGAAGCGGTCAAGGCCAAGAGCTACCTGAGCTTCACCAACAAGCGCGGCGGCCCCGGCACTTCGATCCAGATCCCGATGATGCACAAGGACGACGAAGGCCTGCGCTCGCACTACATCACCTTGGAAATGCAGATCGAAGACGCCCCGCGCGCCGACGAAATCGTCGTGGTGCTGGGCTGCGCCGACGGTGGTCGCCTGCATCCACGCATCGGCAACCGCTACATCGACCTGGAAGAACTGGCGGCCGAAAAGGCGCAGTGATCCAGCCGAAGCAACCACAATAAAAAAAGGCATGCAGGAGCGCTCCATGATTCGGCTCACCGCTGAACTCACCCCGGCCGGCACCAGTTACCTGGCAACCGGCCAAGGCCAGCCCGTGGTCTTGATCCACGGCGTGGGCCTGAACAAAGAAATGTGGGGCGGCCAAATCGTTGGCCTGGCCACGAATTACCGCGTCATCGCCTATGACATGCTCGGCCATGGCGCCAGCCCGCGTCCCGCCACCGGCACCGACCTGCTCGGCTACGCCGACCAGTTGCTGGAACTGCTGGATCATCTGCAATTGCCCCAGGCCACGGTCATCGGTTTTTCGATGGGCGGCTTGGTGGCGCGGGCGTTCGCCTTGCATTACCCGCAGCGCCTGCACGGCCTGGTGGTGCTCAACAGTGTGTTCAACCGCAGCGCCGAACAGCGTGCCGGGGTCATTGCCCGTACCGCGCAAGCCGCCGAACACGGCCCGGACGCCAACGCCGAGGCCGCCCTGTCGCGGTGGTTCAGCCGTGAGTACCAGGCCGCGAACCCGGCGCAGATTGCCGCGCTGCGCCAGACCCTGGCCCAGAACGACCCCCAGGGCTACCTGACCACCTATGAACTGTTCGCCACCCAGGACATGTACCGCGCCGACGACCTGGGCAGTATCCAGGTGCCGACCCTGATCGCCACCGGTGAATTGGACCCTGGTTCCACCCCGCAAATGGCCCGGCAACTGGCCGAGCGAATTCCCGGCGCGACAGTTGCCGTGCTCGCCGAACAGCGGCATATGATGCCGGTAGAGTCGCCGCGCCTGGTCAACCAGTTGTTGCTGGAATTCCTCGACACGGCCAGCACCCGACAAAATTCAATAAAGGGGATCGTTGCATGACACTCACACGCTTTTCGATGTGTATCGGCGGTGAATGGGTCGATGCGCTGTCCGGCAAGACCTTCCAGAGCCTGAACCCGGCGCTCGCCCAACCCTGGGCCGAGTTGCCCGATGCTGGCGAAGCCGATGTCGATCGCGCCGTAAACGCCGCCCAAACCGCTTTCGACAGCCCGGCCTGGCGCGGGCTGACCGCCACCGCCCGCGGCAAACTGCTGCGCCGCCTCGGTGACCTGATCGCCGAAAACAAGGAACAACTGGCCCAGCTCGAAAGCCGCGACAACGGCAAGCTGATCCGTGAAACCCGTGGCCAGGTCGGTTACCTGCCGGAGTTTTTCCATTACACCGCAGGCCTGGCCGACAAGCTCGAAGGCGGCACCCTGCCCCTCGACAAGCCGGACCTGTTCGCCTATACCGTGCACGAAGCCATGGGTGTGGTTGCGGCGATCATTCCGTGGAACAGCCCGCTGTACCTCACCGCCATCAAGTTGGCCCCGGCACTGGCGGCCGGCAACACCATCGTGATCAAGCCGTCCGAGCACGCCTCGGCGACGATCCTGGAACTGGCCCGCCTGGCCCTGGAAGCCGGGATTCCGCCGGGCGTGGTCAACGTGATCACCGGCTACGGCCCGAGCACCGGTGCCGCCCTCACCCGTCATCCGCTGGTGCGCAAGATCGCCTTTACCGGCGGCGCCGCCACGGCCCGCCACGTGGTGCGCAGCAGCGCCGAGAACTTCGCCAAGCTGTCGTTGGAGCTGGGCGGCAAATCCCCCAACATCATCTTCGCCGACGCCGACCTCGACAGCGCCATCAACGGTGCGATTGCCGGGATCTACGCTGCCTCTGGCCAAAGTTGCGTCTCCGGCTCGCGACTGCTGGTGCAGGACGAAATCTACGACGAGTTCGTCTCGCGATTGGTGGAACGCGCCCAGCGCATCCGCATCGGCAGCCCCCAGGAAGACACCAGCGAAATGGGCCCCATGGCCACCGCGCAGCAGTTGGCCGTGGTCGAAGGCCTGGTGGCCGACGCCATCGCCGAAGGCGCGCGCCTGCGCCTGGGTGGCAAGCGTCCGGCGCATCTGGGCGAAGGCTGGTTCTACGAACCGACCCTGTTCGAATGCGACCGCAACTCCATGAAGATCATGCAGGAAGAAGTCTTCGGCCCGGTGGCCTCGGTGATTCGTTTCAAGGACGAAGCCGAAGCCCTGGCGATCGCCAACGACTCGCAGTTCGGCCTCGCCGCCGGCATCTGGACCCGCGACCTGGGCCGCGCCCATCGCCTCGCCCGAGACGTGCGGTCCGGAATCATCTGGGTCAACACTTACCGCGCGGTGTCGGCCATGGCGCCCATCGGCGGGTTCAAGAACAGCGGCTACGGACGCGAAAGCGGCATCGATTCGGTGCTGGCCTATACCGAGCTGAAAACGGTGTGGATCAACCTTTCCCAGGCCCCCATGCCTGACCCGTTCGTGATGCGCTAGGAGTCCTGAGAAATGATCGAACCCGGCATCTACAAAGAAGTCATGAGCTCCTTCCCGTCCGGCGTCACGGTGGTGACGACGCTGGACCCGGACGGCAATATCGTTGGCATCACTGCCAGCGCCTTCAGCGCGTTGTCCATCGACCCGGCGCTGGTGCTGTTCTGCCCCAACTACGCCTCCGACACCTACCCGGTGTTGCGCGACAGCAAGCAATTCGCGATCCATTTGCTGTCCGCCGACCAGACCGCCGAAGCCTATGCCTTCGCCGGGAAAGGCAAGGACAAGGCCAAGGGCATCGACTGGCACCTGAGCGACCTGGGCAACCCGTTGCTGGGCAAAGCCACGGCGATCATCGAGTGCGAACTGTGGCGTGAATACGACGGCGGTGATCACGCGATCATTGTCGGCGCGGTGAAGAACCTGATCCTGCCCGAGCAACCGGTTACGCCGATGATCTATCACAAAGGCAAGCTCGGGCCGCTGCCCACACTGGCTTGACATCAACACAAAACCCTGTGGGAGCGGGCTTGCTCGCGAATGCGGTGTTTCAGATACAAAGGTATCGACTGATCCACCGCATTCGCGAGCAAGCCCGCTCCCACATGGGTCCATCACATTTTCTAGGAGCCGGCATGAGCCCAGCAGCCTCGCAACTGTTCCGCCAGCAAGCCTACATCGATGGCCAATGGCTGGAGGCGCCCGACGGCGCCCATCAAGACATCTACAACCCGGCCAGCGGCGAAAAAATCGGCCAGGTGCCGAACCTCGGCGCCGCACACGCCCGCCAATCCATCGACGCCGCCAACAAAGCCTGGCCAGCCTGGCGCGCACTGACCGCCAAAGAGCGCAGCCAGATCCTCAAGCGCTGGCACGGCTTGATGATCGAAAACGCCGACGCACTGGCCGAAATCCTCACCCTCGAGCAAGGCAAGCCGCTGGCGGAAGCCAAGGGCGAAATCCTCTACGCGGCGAGTTTCATCGAGTGGTTCGCCGAAGAAGCCAAGCGCCTCTACGGCGACACCATCCCCAGCCACAAAAGCGATGCACGCATCGTAGTGACCAAGGAGCCGATCGGCGTGGTGGCGGCCATCACCCCGTGGAATTTCCCGGCGGCGATGATCACCCGCAAGGCTGGCCCGGCGTTGGCCGCCGGTTGCCCGTGCATCGTCAAGCCCGCGCCGGAAACGCCGTTCTCGGCATTGGCCATGGCCGCCCTGGCAGAACAGGCCGGCATTCCGGCCGGCATCTTCAACGTCATCACCGGCGATGCGATTGCCATTGGTGGCGAGCTGACTGCCAACCCGCTGGTGCGTAAATTGTCCTTCACCGGCTCTACCGCCATTGGCAAATTGCTGATGGCGCAGTGCGCGCCCACGCTGAAAAAAGTCTCGTTGGAACTGGGCGGCAACGCGCCGTTCATTGTGTTCGACGACGCCGACCTGGAGCGAGCCGTGGAAGGCGCGCTGATCGCCAAGTTCCGCAATGCCGGGCAGACCTGCGTCTGCGTCAATCGCTTCCTGGTCCAGGCCGGTATTCACGATGCGTTTGTTGCGCGCCTGGCCCAGCGCGTGGCTCAGTTGAACGTGGGCAGCGGCTTCGAGCAAGGCGTCAACCAGGGCCCGCTGATCAACGAACGCGCCGTGGCCAAAGTCGAGGACCATGTGCAGGACGCCCTCGCCCATGGCGCCCGACTGCTCTGCGGCGGTGAACGACACGCCTTGGGCCATGGCTTCTTCCAGCCCACCGTCCTGGCCGGCGTCACCGCGCAAATGAAAGTTGCCCGGGAAGAAACCTTCGGCCCCTTGGCGGCGGTCTTTCGCTTCGACACCGAGGCCGAGGCGGTGCAGATGGCCAACGATACCGAGTTCGGCCTCGCCGCCTACTGCTACACCCGCGACCTGGGCCGCGCCTGGCGCATGAGCGAAGCCCTGGAATATGGCATGGTCGGCATCAACGAAGGGTTGATTTCCACCGAGGTCGCGCCGTTCGGCGGCATCAAGTCCTCCGGCCTGGGCCGTGAAGGCTCCAAATACGGCATCGACGATTACCTCGAGCTCAAATACACCTTGATGGGTGGCCTTGACGATTTTGGGAGCACGCCGCGATGAGCAACGAAAAATACCAACAAGGGCTGAAGATTCGCACCCAGGTATTGGGCGAGGCCTACGTCAACCGTTCCCTCGAAAACGCCGATGACTTCACCCGGCCGCTGCAGGAAATGGTCACCGAGTATTGCTGGGGCCATGTCTGGGGTCGCGAGGGTTTGTCCCTCAAGGAGCGCAGCATGATCAACCTGGCGATGATCTCGGCGCTCAATCGCCCGCACGAACTCAAGCTGCATGTGCGCGGCGCCTTGCGTAACGGCCTGAGTCGTGAGCAAATACGCGAAATTCTGCTTCAGGTCGGCATTTATTGTGGCGTTCCCGCTGCAGTAGACAGTTTCCGGCTTGCCCGCGAAGCCTTCGCCGAAGCCGACGCCGAGGCCTCCAGTCAACCCTCGGCTGTCTGAACTGAACGAGCATGGATGTTTGCCCGTTTTGCATGGACAGCCACATTACAGAGCGGACCCCATGAAACGCCTGCCACTCGACGACAGCTTCAAGGTCAATCGCAACCCCGTCACCCTGCGCGAGATCGTGCTGGATAAATTGCGAAGCGCCATCATGAACTTCCAGCTGCTGCCGGGTGATCGCCTGGTCGAGCGCGACCTGTGCGATCGCCTGGGCGTGAGCCGCACGTCGGTGCGCGAAGCCCTGCGTCACCTTGAGTCCGAAGGGCTGGTCGAATTCGCCGATGCCAAGGGCCCACGCGTGGCGATCATCACCCTGGCCGATGCCGGCGACATCTATGAGCTGCGTTGCGTGCTCGAAGGCCTGATCGTCCAGCTGTTCACCCTGCGGGCCAAGGCCAAGGACATCAAGGCGCTGGAAAAGGCCCTGGAAGAAAACCGCAAGGCCCTCAAGGACGGCGAACTGCAACAGGTACTGGATTCGGTCCAGGGCTTCTACGACGTGCTGCTCGAAGGCTCCGGCAACCATGTCGCCGCCACCCAGCTGCGCCAGTTGCAGGCGCGCATCAGCTACCTGCGGGCCACGTCGGTGTCCCAGGAAAACCGTCGCGGCAGCAGCAACCAGGAAATGGAGCGCATGGTCGAGGCGATCAAGAGCGGCGACCCACTGGCGGCCCACCAGGCCTGCGTCGACCACGTGCGCGCCGCTGCCAAGGTCGCGCTGGAATACCTCAAGCGCAAGCAGGAAGAAACCGGCGACATCCCGGAAATCACCGCGCCCATCGCGCTCAAAGAACCTCGCATAGGACGCTGATCATGTTCAGCCCGAGCTTTTGTCCAAAGTGCGGCGGCGCTGATTTGAGTCAGCGCCTGCCAGCGGGCGATACCCATGAGCGGCTGATGTGCGGCGGCTGCGGCTACATCCATTACGTCAACCCGAAGATCATTGCCGGCTGCATCATCGAGCAGGACGGTAAATACCTGTTGTGCCAACGCGCCATCCCGCCGCGTCCTGGCACCTGGACATTGCCGGCCGGCTTCATGGAAGGCAACGAGACCACCGAGCAGGCGGCGCTGCGCGAAGTCTGGGAAGAAACCGGCGTACGCGCCGAAATCGTCTCGCCCTACTCGATTTTCAGCGTGCCGAAAATCAGCGAGGTGTACATCATCTTCCGCGCCATCGCGCTGGAGATCACCGGCGAGTTCGGCCCGGAAACCCTCGCCTGCCAGTTCTTCGCCCCGGAAGACATTCCGTGGGACAGCATCTATTACCCGGCCATCCGGCAGATCCTCGAACGTTATATCGAGGAGCGCCAGGCCGGGGTCTATGGCATCTACATGGGCAACGACGACAGCGGCAAGATCCACTTCATCCGCTGACACACCTCAGGGCGCCACGCCCTCGACGATAATCACTTCGGCCCGCGCCACACCTTCACGGTGTTTCTTCGCGTCCTGATACTGCTGCGAGTGATAGCAGGCCAGCGCCTGTTCATAGGAATCGAATTCGATCACCACGCTGCGCTGCGGCGTGGCCCTGCCCTCCATCGCCTCACTGCGCCCGCCCCGGGCCAGCATTCGCCCGCCATACAAGGCAAACGCCGCCGGCGCCCGCTGGGTGTATTGGCTGTATTGATCGGGGTCGGTGACATCCACATGAGCAATCCAGTACGCCTTCATAGTGACCTCTCGGTTTGTTTTGTATTATGGTATACCACATTAACGTTCCAGCAAGCCCATCAAACAAAGAGAGCCCGACATGGCCTTTAACAGCATTCAGGAAATCATCGAAGACTACCGCCTGGGCAAGATGGTGTTGCTGGTGGATGACGAAGATCGGGAAAACGAAGGCGACCTGCTGCTGGCTGCCGACTGCTGCAATGCCCAGGCGATCAGCTTCATGGCCCGGGAAGCGCGCGGTTTGATTTGCCTGACCCTGACCGACGAGCATTGCCAGCGCCTGGGTCTCGAGCAGATGGTGCCGAGCAACGGCAGCGTGTTCAGCACAGCGTTCACCGTGTCCATCGAGGCCGCCATCGGCGTGACCACCGGCATTTCCGCCGCCGACCGGGCACGCACCGTTGCCGCCGCCGTGGCCACCGATGCCGGGCCCAACGACATTGTGCAGCCGGGGCACATCTTCCCGCTGCGGGCCAAGGAAGGCGGCGTGCTGACCCGCGCCGGGCACACCGAAGCAGGCTGCGACCTGGCGCGCCTGGCGGGTTTCACACCGGCCTCGGTAATCGTCGAAGTGATGAACGACGACGGCACCATGGCCCGTCGGCCGGACCTGGAGATCTTCGCTCGCAAGCACGGCATCAAGATCGGCACGATCGCCGACCTGATTCACTACCGCCTGAGCACCGAGCACACCGTGGTGCGCATCGGTGAACAGGAATTGCCGACGGTGCACGGCACCTTCCGCCTGTTCACCTTTGAAGACCGCATCGAAGGCGGCGTGCACATGGCGATGGTCATGGGCGACATTCGCCGGGAGGAACCGACCCTGGTGCGCGTGCACGTGATCGACCCGCTGCGCGACCTGGTAGGCGCCGAGTACAACGGCCCTTCCAACTGGACGCTCTGGGCGGCGCTGCAACGGGTCGCCGAAGAAGGCCGTGGCGTGGTGGTGGTGCTGGCGAATCACGAGTCGTCCCAGGCCCTGCTTGAACGTGTGCCGCAGCTCACCCAACCGCCCCGTCAGTTCAGCCGTTCCCAATCGCGCATCTATTCTGAAGTAGGCACGGGCGCGCAGATCCTGCAGGACCTGGGCGTCGGGAAACTGCGGCACCTGGGCCCGCCGCTCAAGTACGCGGGGTTGACCGGGTATGACCTGGAGGTGGTGGAGAGTATTCCGTTCGCGGGATAACCCGAGGCTGAACAAAATCCCCTGTGGGAGCGAGCTTGCTCGCGATGGCAATGGATCTGTCGACATCAATGGCGACTGACACACCGCAATCGCGAGCAAGCTCGCCCCCACAGGATGCATGAACATAGAGAATTTCCGCTCCAGACAGATAGCCGGTACGGCAAAGTGCTTGCAGAAAGCTTGGAATACCATAATATGATATTCCATAGACCGAGCGCTCCAGCCTCCCATGGCACGGTCATTGGCAAGACCGATTGACCCCAAGCTCCCGATAGGTGGGCGAACAGAAGCCCACTCAATAAACACAACAATGAGGGCGTGAAAATGGTGTTGAAGAAAAGTGCAGCCGCAATTCTTTTTGCCGGCCTGCTGAGTGTCACCAGCCAGGCGACGATGGCCGCTGAAAGCGTCAACTTCGTCAGTTGGGGTGGTAGCACCCAGGACGCGCAGAAACAGGCCTGGGCCGATCCGTTCAGCAAGGCCAGCGGCATCACCGTGGTCCAGGACGGCCCGACCGACTACGGCAAGCTCAAGGCCATGGTCGAAAGTGGCAACGTGCAGTGGGACGTGGTCGACGTCGAAGCCGACTTCGCCCTGCGCGCCGCCGCCGAAGGCCTGCTCGAACCCCTCGACTTCTCGGTCGTGCAGCGCGACAAGATCGACCCGCGCTTCGTCTCCGACCACGGCGTCGGCTCCTTCTACTTCTCGTTCGTGCTCGGCTACAACGAAGGCAAGCTCGGTTCGGGCAAGCCCCAGGACTGGTCCGCGCTGTTCGACACCAAGACCTACCCCGGCAAGCGCGCCCTCTACAAATGGCCAAGCCCTGGCGTGCTGGAACTGGCCCTGTTGGCCGACGGCGTGACCCAGGACAAGCTCTATCCGCTGGACCTGGACCGCGCCTTCAAGAAGCTCGACACCATCAAGAAAGACATCGTCTGGTGGGGCGGCGGCGCCCAGTCCCAGCAGTTGCTCGCGTCCGGCGAAGCCAGCATCGGCCAGTTCTGGAACGGTCGTATCTACGCCCTGCAACAAGACGGCGCGCCGGTTGGCGTAAGCTGGAAACAGAACCTGGTCATGGCCGACATCCTGGTCATTCCAAAAGGCTCGAAAAACAAGGCTGCCGCCATGAAGTTCCTGGCCAACGCCAGCAGCGCCAAGGGCCAGGCCGATTTTTCCAACCTGACCGCCTACGCGCCGGTCAACGTCGACAGCATCGCACGCCTGGATTCGGTGCTCGCCCCCAACTTGCCGACCGCCTACGCCAAGGATCAGATCACGCTTGATTTTGCGTACTGGGCCAAGAACGGTCAGGACATTGCGACACGGTGGAACGAATGGCTGGTCAAATAAAAATGACGGCAGCGGCAACCCCTCGCACCGGGAGCGCCACCGGCGCTGCCGGTTCGGCAAGCGCCGCGACCGTGACGTCGAAACAGACGCCCTCCCTGGCACAACGCTGGCGGGGTGCGGGCAACCTGCTCCCCGCCCTGCTGTTCCTCGGTCTGTTTTTCCTGGCGCCGCTGATCGGCCTGCTGCTGCGCGGGGTGCTGGAGCCGGTGCCGGGTCTGGGCAACTACGAGCAATTGTTCGCCAACTCGGCCTACGCCCGGGTGTTGTTCAACACCTTTTCGGTGGCCGGGCTGGTGACGCTGTTCAGCCTCTTGCTGGGCTTCCCGCTGGCCTGGGCGATCACCCTGGTGCCCCGTGGCTGGGGCCGCTGGATGCTGAACATCGTGCTGCTGTCGATGTGGACCAGCCTGCTGGCCCGCACCTACTCCTGGCTGGTGCTGCTGCAAGCCTCGGGCGTGGTGAACAAGGCGTTGATGGCGCTGGGTGTCATCGATCAGCCGCTGGAAATGGTGCACAACCTCACCGGCGTGGTGATCGGCATGAGTTACATCATGATCCCGTTCATCGTCCTGCCGTTGCAGGCGACCATGCAAGCCATCGACCCGATGATCCTGCAGGCCGGCTCCATCTGCGGCGCCAGCCCCTGGACCAACTTCTTCCGGGTGTTCCTGCCGCTGTGCCGGCCTGGGCTGTTCTCGGGCGGGCTGATGGTCTTCGTGATGTCCCTCGGTTACTACGTGACTCCGGCGCTGCTGGGCGGCGCGCAGAACATGATGCTGCCGGAATTCATCATCCAGCAGGTGCAATCGTTCCTCAACTGGGGCCTGGCCAGTGCCGGCGCAGCCTTGTTGGTGGCGATCACCCTGGTGTTGTTCTACTTCTACCTGAAGCTCCAGCCGGAATCCCCGGTCGGCGCCAGCAACGCGAGGTAAGCCGCCATGCTCCTGACTCCCAATGCCATGAGCCGGCGCATGCGGTTCGGCCTCTATTTCACCACGGGCGTGATCGCATTGTTCCTGCTGTTGCCGATCGTGTTCATCGTGCTGCTGTCGTTCGGCTCCTCCCAGTGGCTGGTGTTCCCGCCACCGGGCTGGACGTTCAAATGGTACGGCCAGTTCTTTTCCAACCCGGACTGGATGAGCGCCGCGCTGACCAGCCTCAAGGTCGCGGTGCTGACCACCGTCTGCGCTGTCGCCCTCGGCCTGCCTACTGCGTTTGCCCTGGTGCGCGGGCGTTTCCCCGGCCGGGAAATGCTCTACGGCCTGTTCACCCTGCCGATGATCGTACCGCTGGTGATCATCGCGGTGGCGGTGTACGCGCTGTTCCTCAAGCTCGGCTACACCGGGACGATGTTTGCCTTCGTGGTCAGCCATGTGATCGTCGCGCTGCCGTTCACCATTATCTCGATCATCAACTCGCTCAAGCTGTTCGACCAATCCATCGAGGACGCGGCCGTGATCTGCGGTGCTTCGCGCCTGCAAGCGGTGTTCAAGGTGACGTTCCCGGCGATTCGCCCGGGCATGGTCGCCGGGGCGCTGTTCGCGTTCCTGGTGTCGTGGGACGAGGTGGTGCTGAGCGTGATGATGGCCAGCCCGACCCTGCAAACCCTGCCCGTAAAAATGTGGACCACCCTGCGCCAGGACCTGACGCCTGTGATCGCCGTCGCTTCGACGCTGCTGATCGGCCTCTCGGTGTTGGTGATGGTGATCGCCGCCGCCCTGCGCCGGCGCAATGAAATCAGCGCCTGAGCGCCTAGGAGAACACGATGAGTGCCGTCAAAGACCCCGCACAACAGAACAACAAGACCCTGGTCAGCCTGCGCAACCTGAACAAGCACTACGGCGACTTTGCTGCCGTGGACGATATTTCCCTGGAGATCCAGGACGGCGAATTCCTGACCTTCCTCGGCTCCAGCGGCTCGGGCAAGAGCACCACGCTGTCGATGCTGGCCGGGTTCGAAACACCCAGCAGTGGCGAGATCCTGGTGGGCGGCAAATCCCTGGTCAACGTGCCGCCGCACAAGCGCGACATCGGCATGGTGTTCCAGCGCTATTCGCTGTTCCCACACCTGTCGGTGCGCGACAACATCGCCTTTCCCCTGGCGATCCGCAAACTGGCGGCGGCTGAACGTGATCGCCGCGTCGATGCAATGCTCAAGCTGGTTCAGTTGGAACAGTTCGCCCATCGCCGTCCGTCGCAGCTGTCTGGCGGCCAGCAGCAACGCGTGGCGATTGCCCGGGCGCTGGTCTACGAGCCACGCATCCTGTTGATGGACGAACCCCTCGGCGCCCTGGATAAAAAGCTCCGCGAAGACTTGCAAGACGAGTTGCGCCAACTGCATCGGCGCCTGGGCATCACCATCGTCTACGTCACCCATGACCAGGAAGAAGCCATGCGCCTGTCCCAGCGCATCGCGATTTTCAGCCACGGCAAGATTGTCGGCCTGGGCAGCGGCTATGACCTCTACCAGAACCCGCCAAATGCCTTTGTCGCCTCGTTCCTGGGCAACTCCAACTTCCTCAAGCTCAAGGCCCAGGGCAATGCCGCGGCGACCTTCGAAGGCCAGTCGCTGTCGATCCGCCTGACCGCCGGCCTGCAAGCCGACCAGGACGTGTTGCTGATGGTGCGCCCGGAAAAAGCCTTGGCCTTGAGCGTCGAACAAGCCAGCCAGGACACCCTGCCGGCCGGCTGGAACGAAGTCGCGGCCAAGGTCGTGGAAGTGCTGTTCCTCGGCGAAAGCCAGACCTGCAGCGTAGTGACCTCCGGCGGCACCGCGATGACCGTCAAGGCGCTGTCCGCCGCCGGCATGCCGCTCAAGGCCGGCGACCCGGTGCGCGTGCGCTGGGCCACCGCCGATGCTTGCGTCTACACCCAATGGGCCGAGAGCGACCTGAACAAGGCCGCCGGCGCTCACTGAAGAACACTGGGTCATAACCGCCTGCGGGCGAGGATTGCGAAAATGATCGATGCCAACGTTTACAAACAAGTCATGGGCTCGTTCCCGTCCGGTGTGACGGTGATCACCACCCTCGACGATGACGGACAAATCGTCGGCCTGACCGCCAGCGCCTTCAGCTCGTTGTCGATGGAACCGGCCCTGGTGCTGTTCTGCCCAAACTACAGCTCCGATTCCTACCCGGTGCTGATCAAGAACAAGCGCTTCGCCATCCACCTGCTGTCCGGCGGCCAGCAGAACGAAGCCTATGCCTTCGCCCGCAAAGGCAAGGACAAGGCCCAGGGCATCGACTGGACCCTGAGCGAACGGGGCAACCCGCTGCTTGACAACGCCACCGCCATCATCGAGTGCGAACTGTGGCGCGAATACGAAGGCGGTGACCACGCCATCATGGTCGGCGCGGTGAAGAACCTGATCGTGCCGCAACACACACCGGGCCCCCTGGTTTATTGCCACGGCAAGATGGGCGCCCTGCCCGTCCTCGCCTGAACCGATCGTCAACAAGACAAGAAGAGAAAGCGCCATGAAATTTTCTTTGTTCGTACACATGGAGCGCTGGGACGAAAGCGTCAGCCATCGCCAGTTGTTCGAAGACCTGAGCGAGCTGACCCTGATGGCCGAGGCCGGTGGTTTCAGCACCGTGTGGATCGGCGAACACCACGCCATGGAATACACCATTTCGCCAAGCCCGATGCCACTGCTGGCGTACCTGGCCGGCAAGACCACCACCATCCACCTCGGCGCCGGCACCATCATCGCGCCGTTCTGGCACCCGCTGCGGGTGGCGGGCGAATGCGCGTTGCTGGACGTGATCAGCAACGGCCGCATGGAAGTCGGCCTGGCCCGGGGCGCCTACCAGGTGGAGTTCGACCGCATGGCCGGCGGCATGCCCGCCTCCTCCGGCGGCCAGGCCTTGCGGGAAATGGTCCCGGTGGTGCGTGCGCTGTGGCAGGGTGATTACGCCCACGACGGCGAGATCTGGAAATTCCCCACCTCCACCAGCGTGCCGAAGCCAATCCGCAAGCCCCATCCGCCGATGTGGATCGCCGCCCGCGACCCCGACTCCCATAACTTCGCCGTCGCCAACGGCTGCAACGTGATGGTCACGCCGTTGATGAAGGGCGACGAGGAAGTCCTCGACCTGAAGAACAAATTCCAGGCCGCCCTGGACAACAACCCTGACGTGCCGCGCCCGCAACTGATGGTACTGCGCCACACCCACGTACACGCCGTGGACGATCCCGAAGGTTGGAAAGTCGGTGCCCAGGCGATTTCCAAGTTCTACCGCACCTTCGATGCCTGGTTCGGCAACAAGCAGGTACCGGTCAACGGCTTCCTGGCGCCGAGCCCGGAAGAGAAGTTCGCCGAGCGTCCGGAATTCCAGCTGGAAAACATCCGCAAGCACACCATGATCGGCACCCCTCAGCAGATCATCGAGCGGATCAAGTATTACCAGGAACTGGGCGTGGACGAGTTCAGCTTCTGGTGCGACAACAGCCTGTCCCATGCCGAGAAGAAGAAGTCCCTGGAGCTGTTTATCCAGCAGGTCGTGCCGGCGTTTCGCTGACCCTGTGGGAACGGGCTTGCCCGCGATGGTGTCGAGTCAGTCAAATCATCGTTAACTGACACTCCGCTTTCGCGAGCAAGCTCACTCCCACAGGGGATCGGTGGCGTACCCAAATCTTGATACCCCCCCAAAATAACTGTGGGAGCGAGCTTGCTCGCGAAGGCGGCCTGAAGCCAGAAACAAAAATGCCCGGACATTGCTGTCCGGGCATTTTTATTGGAGCGCCGTGATCAGAACGTCACGCTGGCACTCAGCTTGGCGGTACGCGGCTCGCCGACGTTGACCATCAACTCGCTGCCCGTGGACGACGGGTAATACTGCTTGTCGAACAGGTTGTCGACGTTCAACTGCAACGACGTCTTGTGTCCGAACACTGGCGATTCCCAGCGCAGGAAAGCGTCGGCAACGGTGTAGCTGCTCATCCAGAAATCGTTCGCCGCGTTAGCCGCACGCTCGCCGACATAACGGGCACCGGCACCGGCGTGCCAGGCGCCGAATTCGGCCGGGACGTTCAGGTGGTGGCTCAGGTACAGGCTGGCGGTGTGCTTGGGGGCGTCGGGCAGGCGGTGACCTTCGTTCTTCGGGTCATCGAGAATTTCGGTGTGGGTGTAGGCGTAGGTGCCGATAAGGTCCCAGCGCTCGGCGAGGCGCCCGGTGATGTCCAACTCCAGGCCTTGGGAGCCGACTTTGCCCGCGGCCTCGGAGACATTATCAACGGTCGTGACCACGTTCTTTTTCACGATATCGAACAGCGCGAGGTTGATGTTCAAGCCCGGCAGCGGATCGTACTTGGCACCGATCTCGTAGCTGCGGCCCTCCTCTGGCTGGAAGGTACGACTATTCTTATCGACCACATCGTTAGGTTTGAATGACCGGCTGTAGTTGCCATACAGCGACAGTTCTTCCGTGGCTTTGTAGACCAGGCCGAGGAATGGGACGAAGGCGTCGCCATTATCGTCGCGAACTGGCTTGGCCGGGACGAGTCCCTGCGTCGTGTATTGATCGTAATGCTGATAACGACCGCCAAACACCAGGATCCAGCGATCGTCCAGGTGCCAGTTGTCCTTCAGATACACCGAACTGGAGGTCAGCTTGTTGCTCAGGTTGCTCTGGGTTGGGCTGATGACGCTGGGCTTATCCAGGCCACCGTACACCGGAGCCGCAGGATCGAAGCCTGCTTGGTTAGCGCCACGGTAAGTCTTGCCCCGAAACTGGTCTGAAACCTGGTTGTCGACGCCCACCAACAGATCATGACGCTGGCCGAACAATTCTTGATTGCCAATGAAGTCCCAACTGGCGTAGCGGGTTTCATCGTCATAATGCGCACCGTTGGCGGCGCGCTGCAGGACACCATTCGACAGGCGCGGCTGGGCAATCGAAAGACTGTACCGGTCATTGTTCCAACCATAAGTCACCCGCGTCTTCCACGCGTCCGTCAGCTCGTACTCGAACCGCGCAGTCGCCGTCTCACGAATACCGACGCTCTTGGCCCAAGGCTCGTCCAGGCGCTTGTCGTAATCGATATCGGCCGGATGCCCATTGGTGAACATCGTCCCCCGGTCAAACGGATTGGAATATTCGTTGTACTCATAACTCAGGTTCAACGAAGCCCGCTCACCGTTCCACGCCAGCGATGGCGCCACCAGCGTGCTCTCGTTGACGCCGTAGTTGCGCCAGTAATCCTCATGACCGCGCTCGGCGATCAGGCGATAGGCCAGGCCGGTGTCGCCCAAGGGGCCAGTGGTGTCCACGGCCATGGTGCCGCCGCCTTCGCTGTAGGCGGAACCGCTCAGCGTGGTGCTCTGGGTGTACTCGGGCTTCTTGCTGATGACGTTGACCAGTCCGCCGGGCTCCAGGGCGCCGTACAACATCGAGGCAGGGCCCTTGAGCACTTCGACCCGCTCGGTGGTGGCGCTGAAGTTGTGGCCCAGGTTGGAACGCACGCCGTCGCGCAGGATCGAGCCGTCATCGTTGGTGCCGAAGCCGCGCTTGACCAGCGAGTCCCGCGAGCCGCCCAGGGTGTTGCCCTGGCTGACACCGCTGACGAACTTCATCGCGTCTTCCAGCGAGCGCACCTGATAGTCCGCCAGCGTCTGCTGGGTCACCACATTGATCGATTGCGCCTCTTCCTTGATCGGTACATCGCTCTTGCTCGCCGTGCTGGCTTGCGATGCCGTGTAGCCTTCGTCCTGAATGATCCGGCCGCCTTGCACATCCGTAGTGGGCAGCTCGAGAGTGTCCTGTGCCCTCAAGGGACTTGCCATGAAACAGCAGGACAGCGCGGGTAAAACACATTTGACGAGGGCGTTGCGGTAAGCGAGAGGGGTGGAACGATTCAAGACGCTGCACTCAAGGAGGGGTTGTGAATGAGAGCGAATATACTTTGAGAATCATTCCCAGTAAATCTTTTGCATCAAATGATTATCGGCGTGATCCTTTGTGGGAGCGAGCTTGCTCGCGATGGCGGTAGATCGGTTTCATTGATGTGGAACGTGCCGCCGCTATCGCGAGCAAGCTCGCTCCCACAGGATTTATTGCCAAAGTGATATCAAATCGCCCCACTGCCCTAAAGCTTTGCCGTGAGCGGTCGAATGTATTCCATTAAGTGATTTTTTTCGCAGGAGCAGCGGCATGCAGACGTTAAAGGCCTTGTACGAGTCTATCGAGATGCAGTTTTTCGATACCCTCACCAAAAAGCTTTCAAGCCTTTTCCTGTTGGTCGCCGTCAGTGGGCTGTTGTATTGGGTGGCCCTCAGCGCCCGCGCCGATATCCTCCTGCAGCTGCGCGCGGCCCAGCTGGACGCGGCGCTGCTGGCGCAAATCGAAGGCCGGCTCGACAGCCTCACCCACGCCCTGCTCTTCGGTACGGTCCTGACGCTGGGCATGATCAGTTTCATGGTCTGGTATTTCCGCCACCTCATCGTGCGCCCCGTCACCGCCATGACCAAGGCCCTGGAAGAGATCGCCAATGGCGAGGGCGACCTGTCCAAGGACCTGCCGCTGGTCACCCACGATGAAATCCGCACGCTGGCCGCGACCTGCAACCGCTTCCTGGCCAAGCAGCGGGAGATCATCAGCAACGTCCAGGCGTTGACGGTGCACATTGCCGTCGAGTCGGCCCGCTCGCTAAAGAACATCAGCGACTCCAGCGACAGCGCGACCCACCAGGCGCGTTTCGCCAAGGAAGTGATGGAGCAGAGCAATACCGCCGTGGGCCGTATCGAAGAGGTGTCGCGCCAGACCCAAGGCATCTCCGGCACCACCGCGCAGAACCTGAGCATGGCCCGCGACTCCTACGCCGAGCTGCTGGAAGTGACCGGCAACATCAGCGAGATCTCCAGCAGCCTCGGCGAATTCGCCGGGCTGGTGGACGCCCTCAACCAGCGCTCCTCGAGCATCAAGTCGATCGTCGGCCTGATCCAGCAGATTTCCGCCCAGACCAACCTCTTGGCGCTCAACGCAGCCATCGAAGCCGCGCGTGCCGGGGAAAGTGGCCGGGGCTTTGCGGTGGTGGCCGATGAAGTGCGCACCCTGGCGCAGAACGTCAGCCGGGCCACCGACGACATCTCGCGCAACATCGACGCCATGCTCCAGGAAGTCAGCTCGACCCACGAGCAGACCACTCAGATCAGCCACAGCGCCCGGGAAACCCAGAAAGTCGTGGAGCGCGCGTCCGGTCATTTCGAAAGCATGATCGTCGACTTCGAATCCACCAACGGCAAGCTGGCCGACATTGCCGATCACATCCAGCAATTCGCCGACACCAACACCGGCATCAACGAACGCGTCACGCAGATCCACGCCGACAGCCAGTCGATCGACCAGCGCATGCAGCAATCGGCCACCGCCACCCGCGACCTGTCCGGCGTGGCCGAGAAGGTCCAGACGCTGCTGGGCCGCTTCGTGCTCGGCCACGGCAAGCTGGACGCCGCCATCACCCGCGCCAGCGAATGCCGCGACACGCTGCAGCTTCATTTGCAGGCGTTGCAGGACGAGGGCGTCAACCTGTTCGACCAGAATTACCAACTGATTCAGGGCACCGATCCCAAGCAGTACATGACCAGCTACACCGAGCGCTTTGCCCGGGTCTGTCAGGAAGAATGCGACAAGCTCACCCGCAGCACGCCGGGCGGCAAGGTCTCGTTCATTGTCGATACGAAGGGTTATTGCCCGGTCAACAACAGCTGGGTCTCCAAGCCACCGACCGGCGACCGCGCCGTCGACCTCCCGGTGTGCCGCAACAAGCGGATCTTCAACGACCCGATCGGCCTGCGCGCGGCGGGCAACGTCCAGCGCTTCCTGCTGCAGACCTACCTGCGCGACACCGGCGAAATCATGACCGAGATCGACGTGCCGTTCTTCTTCGGCGGTCGTCACTGGGGCAACCTGCGGGTAGGCTTCGATGCGGCGGTGTTGTTGGCCGATTGATCAACACCGGAATCAAGCCAGACAACGGCCCTGTGGCGACGGAGCTTGCTCCCTCACCACAAGGAATTTGTGGTGTACGCAAATCCTGAGGCCAACCCAAACCAACTGTGGGAGCGAGCCTGCTCGCGAAGGCGTCGGGTCAGCCGAATCATCGTTAACTGACACTCCGCTTTCGCGAGCAGGCTCGCTCCCACAGGGGAATCGGTGTGCACGCAAATCTCGAAACCACCCAAAAACAACTGTGGGAGCGGGCTTGCTCGCGATGGCGTCAGGTCAGCCGAATCATCGTTGACTGACACTCCGCTTTCGCGAGCAAGCTCGCTCCCACAGGGGAACGGTGGTGTACACAAATCTTGAGACCAGCCCAAAACAACTGTGGGATAGACTCAGTTCAACAGCACTTCGGCCCACCCTTGCCGCCGTAACGGGCCTCCTGGCGTTCGCGGAAGAACGCCTCGTAGTCCATCATCGGCTTGTCCGGGTGCTTGGTTTGCATGTGCTCGACGTAGTTGTCGTAGTCGGGCATGCCGACCATCAGGCGGGCGGCCTGACCGAGGTATTTACCGAGGCGACTCAAGTCATTGAACATCGTTGCAATCCCCTATCAAGCGTCCGGCACGGCCTGGAATGGCGCTTCTTTGTCCGTGCGTTCTTTCGTGCCCCAGGCGGCGATGCCGACCTTGAGCGCGTAGAACAGGATGCTGAAGACCACGAACAGGAACAACACCGTCAGCGTTGCGTTGGTGTAGGCGTTGAACACCACGTGCTGCATCTGCTCGATGCTCTTGGCCGGCGCCAGGACCTGGCCGGCGGCCAGGGCATCGTTGTATTTGCGCGCCAGGGCCAGGAAGCCGATCGCCGGGTTGGCGTCGAACAGCTTGATCAGGCCTGCGGTGGTGGTGCAGATCAGCAGCCAGGCCGCCGGCAGCAGCGTGACCCAGACGTAGCGCTGGCGCTTCATCTTGATCAGCACCACGGTGGCGAGCATCAGCGCGATACCGGCCAGCATCTGGTTGGAGATGCCGAACAGCGGCCACAAGGTGTTGATGCCGCCCAGCGGGTCGATCACGCCCTGGTACAGCAAGTAGCCCCACAGCGCGACGCAGCCGGCGGTGGCGATCAGGTTGGCGGGCCAGGATTCGGTGCGCTTGAGCGAAGGCACGAACGAGCCGAGCAGGTCCTGGAGCATGAAGCGCCCGGCACGGGTGCCGGCGTCCACCGCGGTGAGGATGAACAGCGCTTCGAACAGGATCGCGAAGTGGTACCAGAACGCCATGGTGTTTTCACCCGGTAGCACCGAGTGCAGGATCTGCGCGATCCCGACCGCCAGGGTCGGCGCACCGCCGGCACGGGCCAGCACGGTGGTTTCGCCGATGTCCTTGGCCACCGCTTGCAGCGCGTCGGGGGTGATTGCGAATCCCCAACTGCTGACGGTCTGGGCCACGGCCACCACGTCACCGCCGACGATCGCCGCCGGGCTGTTCATGGCGAAGTACACGCCCGGTTCGATCACCGAGGCAGCAACCATCGCCATGATGGCCACGAAGGATTCCATCAGCATGCCGCCGTAACCGATGTAGCGAGCGTTGGTTTCGTTATCCAGCAGCTTGGGCGTGGTGCCCGAGGAGATCAGCGCGTGGAAGCCCGAGACCGCGCCACAGGCGATGGTGATGAACAGGAACGGGAACAGGCCGCCCTTCCACACCGGCCCGGTGCCGTCGGTGAACTGGGTCAGCGCCGGCATTTTCAGCTCGGGCATGGTGACCAGGATGCCGATCGCCAGGGCGACGATGGTGCCGATCTTCAGGAAGGTCGACAGGTAGTCCCGTGGCGCGAGGATCAGCCACACCGGCAGCACCGCCGCGACAAAACCGTAGCCGATCAGCATCCAGGTGATCTGGATCCCGGTGAAGGTGAAGGCCTTGGCCCAGACCGGGTCGGCGGCGATTTGCCCGCCCAGCCAGATCGAACCCAGCAGCAACAGCACGCCGATGACCGAGATTTCACCGATGCGGCCCGGGCGGATGTAGCGCATGTAGACGCCCATGAACATCGCGATCGGGATGGTCGCCATGACCGTGAAAATGCCCCACGGGCTCTCGGCCAGGGCCTTGACCACGATCAGCGCCAGCACCGCGAGGATGATGATCATGATCAGGAAGCAGCCGAACAGCGCGATGGTGCCGGGAATGCGGCCCATTTCCTCGCGCACCATGTCGCCCAGGGAGCGCCCGTTGCGCCGGGTGGAGAGGAACAGGACCATGAAGTCCTGCACCGCACCGGCCAGCACCACGCCGGCGATCAGCCAGAGCGTGCCGGGCAGGTAGCCCATCTGCGCCGCCAGCACCGGCCCGACCAGCGGCCCCGCGCCGGCAATGGCCGCGAAGTGGTGGCCGAAAAGGATGTGTTTGTTGGTCGGGACGTAGTCCAGGCCATCGTTGTTGAGCACGGCAGGCGTGGCCCGGCGCGCATCGAGTTGCATCACGTTGTTGGCGATGAAGAGGCTGTAGTAGCGGTAGGCGACCAAGTAGATGGCGACTGCCGCGACGACGATCCAGAGGGCGTTGATCGGCTCTCCGCGGCGCAGGGCCACGACGCTCAGCGCACAGGCTCCCAGAACAGCCACGGCAAACCAGGCGAGGTGTTTAACCAGACGGGTTGTCATTGCGTGTCTCCTGCCGATATCCAGTGGATTGCGGCGATTGTTTTTATAGTGTGCCCCGGCTATTCGGAGCCGGCCCAATATCCCTGCATGCCGTCAATAAATAAATCCGTAGTACTACGTAGAACCCCGATTCCCTTGTGGGAGCGAGCCTGCTCGCGAAAGCGGAGTGTCAGTTAATGATGATCTGTCTGACCCACCGCCTTCGCGAGCAAGCTCGCTCCCACAGTTGTTTTGGGGTGGGCTCGGGATTTGCGGACTCGCTAAATCCCCCTGTGGGAGCGAGCCTGCTCGCGATGGCGGATCTTCAGCCAACACTTCATTGACTGAAACGCCGCTATCGCGAGCAAGCTCGCTCCCACAGTTTTGAGCCCCGTATCCGGTAGGATTGTTGAGCGCACACAGGTTTGGCATATGATGCCCGCCATCCACCTCCCCGCCGAGTCCGGACAGGAGTACAGATGCTGCTCAAACACAAGATCGTCGCCCTGGGGATCCTGCCGTTGGTCCTGGCGATTGCTGTCATCGGCGCCTTGGTCATCTCGCTCAACCGCCAACTGGGTGACCAGCAGGCGCAACTGATCGAAGACAGTATCCTGGCGAGCAAGCGCGCCGAGCTGAAGAACTACGTGGAAATGGCGCAAAGCCTGATCGCCCCGCTGTATGACGACGGCAAGGGCGACGCGCGGGCGCAGCAGCAAGTGCTGGAAGAGCTGCGCAAGCTCAGTTTTGGCATCAACGGTTATTTCTTCGTCTACGACCGTCAAGGCCGCAGCCTGATGCATGCCCGGCAGTCGGAACTGGTGGGGCAATACCTTTGGGACATGAAGGATCCCCACGGCCTGCCAGTCATCCAGGCGTTGATCAAGAGCGCCGAATCCGGCGAAGGCTTCCAGCGTTATGCCTGGAACAAACCCTCCTCCGGCCAGGTGACCGAAAAGTTGGCCTACGTCGTGATGCTGGATCGCTGGGGCTGGATGCTGGGCACCGGGATCTACCTGGAAGACGTCGAACGCGCCACCCAACAGGCCCGCGACGAAGTGGCCCAAGGCATCCACACCACCATGCAAGCCATCGCCGCCGTCGCCCTGATAGCGGTGCTGCTGGTGTTTGCCGGCGGCATCACCCTCAACGTCAGCGAACATCGCCTGGCTGACAAGAAACTGCAGCGCCTGAACCAGCGCATCGTCAGTCTTCAAGAGGAAGAACGCTCACGGGTGTCCCGCGAACTGCACGACGGCATCAGCCAGTTGCTGGTGTCGATCAAGTTCCAGTTCGAACTCGCCAGCCATGTCATCGAGAACGGCCAGGAAAATGGCCTGGGCATCCTGAAGAACGCCACGGACCGGCTGGGCGAAGCCATCGGCGAAATCCGTAGCATCTCCCATGATCTGCGGTCCTCACTGCTCGACACCCTGGGCCTGCCCGCCGCCATCGGCCAGCTCGCGGCTGAATTCGAGCAGCGCAGCGGCCTGGAAGTGTCTTACCGAAGCAACGAATTCGACTGTCGCCTGGAAAACGGCGCACCGGTCTCGCTGTTCCGCATCGCCCAGGAAGCGCTGACCAACATCGAGCGGCATGCCGGGGCGAAACGTGTCGCCATCACCCTGTTCGGCTCGGGCCAGTCCTTGCGCCTGACCGTGGTGGACGACGGCATGGGCTTCAACGTCCCGCAGGTCGAACGTGGCCATGCCGGCATCGGCCTGCGTAATATCCGCGAGCGAGTCGAGCATTTTGGCGGGCGGCTGGAGATGACATCGGTGCCGGGACGAAGCGAACTGGATATCCTGCTGCCCATGACCATGCCGGCCACGGAAAGCTGATGCGCGCCTACACCACCAAGAGCACCTGCCGATGAACCTGCCCCCCGCCATACGCGTCGCGTTGGTCGATGATCACGCCCTGGTCCGCGATGGCATCCGCGCCTTGCTGTCCGTCATGCCCCGGCTGGACGTGGTCGGCGAAGCGGAGAACGGCGTGCAGGCGATCGAAATGGTCGGGCGTTGCCAACCGGACTTGCTGCTGATGGACATCGGCCTCAAGGACATGAACGGCCTCGAGCTGACCCGGCAGTTGGGCAAGCAATACCCTGGCCTGAAGATCCTGATCCTGAGCATGTACGACAATCATGAATACGTCAGCGAATCCGTGCGCGCCGGTGCCAGCGGCTACGTCCTGAAGAATTCGCCGTCGAAGGAAATCATCGCCGCCATCGAGGCCATCATCGGCGGCGGCACTTTCTACAGCGCCGAGATTGCCCAGCGCCTGGCCACCGACCCGAGCACCGACAGCGAGCTGACGCCACGCGAGAGCCAGGTGCTGGCGAAGATGGTCCAGGGGCTCAACAACAAGGAAATGGCCCGCGAACTGGACATCAGCGTACGCACCGTCGAGACCCACCGCCTGAGCATCCGCCGCAAGCTCAACATCGACAAGCCTGCGGCCCTGGCGAAATACGCGATCGATCACGGGATCATTCCCCGCTGATCCCCCTGTGGCGAGGGAGCTTGCTCCCGCTCGCTCGCGTAGCGACC
This sequence comes from Pseudomonas sp. BP11-1-1, assembly GCF_052112105.1. Lineage (NCBI taxonomy): Bacteria > Pseudomonadati > Pseudomonadota > Gammaproteobacteria > Pseudomonadales > Pseudomonadaceae > Pseudomonas > Pseudomonas sp. BP11-1-1. Next base: position 245,321 of record NZ_JAUTYU010000005.1, on the reverse strand, counting down.
GTAAGATATTGGGGTCGCTGCGCAACCCAGCGGGAGCAAGCTCCCTCGCCACAGGTTATGCATTTCAATCGGCGCGGTAGTAATCCGGTAGCTCAAGATCATCCAACAACCCCGGCCCGCTCGGCATCCAATCCAACAAGCCACGGGTGTACTCGCTGGACACCGCCATGTTCGCGCTCGCCATGTGCGCGAACCAGCCGAAATGCTCGCGCTCGCGGGATTCGACCGGTACACCCAAGCCACGTCCTATTGCCTGGGCGATGTCCTTGAACGGCACCGCTTCGTCGGCCACGGCGTGGTAGACCGACTGAGTGACGCCCTGCTCCAGCGCCAGCCGATAGACCCGTGCCGCATCCAGCCGATGCACGCCCGACCAGCAATGGTTGCCGTCGCCGGGGTAAGCCGATACGCCCTTCTCCCGGGCCAGGCGAATCAGGATCGGTACGAACCCGTGGTCGCCGGCCCCATGGACCGAGGGCGCCAGCCGGACTGTTGCCACCCGCACGCCGCGCTCGGCCAGGTCCCTCGCCGTGGCTTCCGACTTGCGGGGCGAGGCCGGGCTGACCACTTCCAGCTCGCTGGCGCCCCGGGTCAATCCGAACAAGCCCGAGGTCACCAATAAAGGCCGCTCGGAGCCTTGCAACGCGCCGCCCAATGCCAGGATCGCGCGGCGGTCTTGCTCGGCATTTTCGGCAAATCGTGAAAAATCATGATTGAACGCGGTGTGGACCACCGCATCCGCCGCCGAGGCTGCGTTGTGCAGAACATCCAAGTCATCCAACGTTCCTCGAACCACCTTTGCGCCGGTGGCGGCCAGCGCGGCAGCCTTTTCCTGGCAACGGGCCAGGCCGCTGACCTGATGCCCGGCGCCGAGCAGATCTCGCACCACGGCCGATCCAACCCAGCCCGTGGCACCGGTAACGAATACATGCATGAGCAACGCTCCTGTCTGAAAAAGCGATCGAAAGTCTTCTATAACCTGAACAAGGCTCAGGATTTGTATTGAACTTGTATTTCCCGGCTTCCGAGCAGCATCAAGGCCACCCCGAACGATAAGGCGACGGCAACGGCAGCGCCCAGGTAAACCGCTTCGATGCCCCAACCACTGGCCAACACACCGGCCAGCGGGCTGGTGATACCCAGGGAAATATCCAGGAATGCAACATAGGCGCCCATGGCCAGGCCGCGTGACTGCGGCGGAGCACGCCGCACCGCTTCGACACCGAAACCGGGGAATGCCAGGGAATAACCGAAGCCGGTAAACGCCGCGCCGACATAGGCGACGAATGCCGTATCGGCGTCCCAGATCAGCAACAGCCCCACGGCCTCGATCACCACGCAGACCAGCGCGACACGGGCACCGCCGATCCTGTCCGGGAGATGCCCGAACAGCAGCCGCGCACCGATGAATGCCAGGCCAAACGCCGTGAACGCCAAGGAAGCGTTGCCCCAATCCCTGGCCGCGAACAACAGGGCAATGAACGCTGTGACAACACCGAAGCCGACGCTGCAAAACGCCAGGCCCATGCCGGGCACCCACACGGCGCCGAGCATCGTGTAGAACGGTGTCCGCCGGGTCGCCGTGGGGGCAACGGCGCGGACACTGGCGACAACCGCCAAGGCCAGCAGCGGGATGAACATCGACGCCACAACGATGCCCATGAATCCCCAGCCCAAATTGAGCGCCACGCCAAGCGGAGCGCCCAATGCATAGGCGCCATACATGGCGATGCCATTCCAGGCCATGACCTTGCCAGCGTGCTGCGGCCCCACCAGGCCGATGCCCCACCCCAACGCGCCGGTGACCACAAGGCTTTCGCCAACCGCCAGCAACACGCGGCCCACCAACAACAGCCAGACCGACAACACCGGCGTGGCCACGAATGCCAGGGACAGCAGGTACACCAGCGCGGAAACCGCCGCCGTCACCAGCCCGGCCATGACCGCGCGCTTGCCGCCGCGCATGTCGGCAAAATTGCCGGCCCAGGCCCGCGACAACAGCGCCGCGGCGAACTGCGCACCGACCACCAGGCCAATCACCAATGTGCCCATCCCCAGCGTGTCGTGCACGTGAAGCGGCAAGACCGGCAATTGCAGGCCGATGGTGAGAAAACCGATGAACACGGTCAACGTGAGCGGCAACAGCCTGAGCACCGGATTGGCCTCGACGGTTGCCTGAGGCGCCTGAGCGGCGCCGTGATGAAGAGTTTCTTGAGTCATAAACCTTACCTGCGGAAAGGGACGCGATGCGAAGTTGAACGCTGCTCCTGCAGCCGACTAGAATGTGATCAATTAGTCGCATTCAAGATACGAATAATCCGTCGCATTTCCTATTCGCATTCCTTTTTCCCGGTGATTACCTTCATGTCCGAACGCCCAAGCCCGCAGATTTCCTCGCGCAAACAACCGAAACAGGCTCGGTCCACCGAGCTCGTGGCGGCGGTCCTGGAGGCAGCTGTTCAGGTTTTGGCGACGCAGGGCGCCCCACGTTTCACCGTGGCCCGTGTTGCCGAGCGGGCGGGCGTGAGCGTCGGATCGGTGTATCAGTACTTTCCGAACAAGGCCGCGATCCTGTTCCGGCTGCAAAGCGATGAATGGCGACAGACCAGCGATATGTTGCGAGACATCCTGGAAGATCCTGCCAAGCCGCCCCTGGAGCGGCTGCGAACCCTTGTGCAAGCCTTCATCCAATCCGAGTGCGACGAAGCCCAGATCCGCGTCGCACTCAACGACGCCGCGCCGCTTTATCGGGATGCGCCTGAGCACCAGGCGGCGCGCAGTTCGGTGCAGGCATCGGTGGACGCGTTCATGCAGCAGGTGCTGCCGGATGCCGGCGTGCAGACCCGCGCCCTGGCCGGGGAGCTGATCATCGCGACCCTCAGCTCCGTGGGGAAACGGTTTTCGGCAACGCCCCGCACGCGGCAAGAAGTCCAGGCGTATGCCGCTGCCATGGCCGATATGTTCTGCGCCTACCTGGAAAACCTGCGGGCGCTCGATACCCCCTCAGGCTGATCATTCGCCTCGGCGTTCCGGTGACAGCCCGCCGGCAGTTTTACTACACTCCGTCGTCTTGTCCCCTTCCCTTGCGAGACGTCCCATCCTTATGAAAACCATAACAAGCACGATGACGTTCTGTGGCCTGCTGGCGCTCTGCGGCAGTGCATTGGCCGAGCCTGCCCCGTCACAGCTGGATCGAATCCTTGAGCAGGGTGAATTGCGGGTGTGCACGACGGGCGACTACAAGCCCTACACCTACAAGGCCGAATCGGGGGAATACGAAGGCATCGACATCGACATGGCCCGCTCACTCGCCACCAGCCTGGGCGTCAAGGTGCAGTGGATCCAGACCACCTGGAAAACCCTGATGCCAGACATGCTGGCCGGCAAATGCGACGTCGGCATGGGCGGGATTTCGGTCACCCTGGAACGCCAGAAGAAGGCCTATTTCAGCAACACCCTGGACGTCGACGGCAAGATCCCGCTGGTGCGTTGCGAAGACCAGTCGCGCTACCAGACCATCGAGCAGCTGAACCAGCCTTCGGTACGCCTCGTCGAGCCGGCCGGCGGCACCAACGAAGCCTTCGTGCGGGCGTTCCTGCCCAAGGGCCAGTTGGCCTTCCATGACAACGTGACGATCTTCCAGGAGCTGTTGGAGAAACGCGCCGACGTCATGATCACCGACGCCTCGGAAGCGCTCTACCAGCAGAAACTCAAGCCCGGCCTGTGCGCCGTCAACCCGACGCACTACCTGCAATATGGCGAGAAAGCCTACCTGCTGCCCCGTGACGACAACACCTGGAAAATGTACGTCGACCAGTGGCTGCACCTGAGCAAGGCCAATGGCAGCTACCAGAAGGTGATTGGGCAGTGGCTGGCGGTGCCGGCTGCCCAATAACCGCATTCACAAACACAAAACCTGTGGGAGCGAGCTTGCTCGCGATAGCGGTATATCAGTCAAAACTGATGTGACTGACCTGACGCCATCGCGAGCAAGCTCGCTCCCACAGGATTGGGTCTGTTCAGGGATGACCCATTCGTCTCACTGCCCCGCCCGCACCTTGGCGATCTCGTCATACATCATCTTTACCAGATCCCCATCCAACGATTTGGCGAACTTGTCGATCACCGGCTGCACGCGCTCGCGGAAACGGTCTTTCTCGGCCGGGGTGATTTCGTTGACGGTCATCGCACCGGCCAACGTGGCCTTGGCCTTGTCCATGCTCGCTGCGGTGACTTCACGCTGGTAGGTCTGCGCTTCGGCTGCGGCGGCACGAATCATCGCCTTTTCGTCATCGTTGAGGCGGTTCCAGGTTTTCTGGCTGATGATCAGCGACTGCGGGTTGAAGATGTGGCCGGTGACGGAAAGATACTTCTGCACCTCGTAGAACTTGTTGCCTTCAATCACCGTGTAAGGGTTTTCCTGGCCGTCGATGGTGTGCTGCTCAAGACCCGTGTAGACCTCGGGAAACGCCATCGGCACCGGGTTCGCACCCAGGGCCGTGAACGTCTCCAGGTAGATCGGCGACTGGATGACACGCAACTTCAAGCCCTGCAGGTCTTCGAGCTTGGTCACCGGGTGCTTGCTGTTGGTCAGGTTACGAAACCCCAGGTCCCAATAACCCAGCCCTACCAACCCCTTGCTGTCCAGTTGCGCTGCCAGTTTCTGCCCGACCGGCCCATCGATGACTGCATGGGCCTCCTCGACGTTGTTGAACAGGAAAGGGAAATCGAGCATGGCGTAATCCGGTGCCTGGGCGGCCAGGATGCCGGAGTTGAGCACGGTGATGTCCAAGGTCCCGCCCTGCAATGCCGACACCGTTTGCACGTCGCCGCCCAGGGTTCCACCGGGGAACAGGCGGACCTTGATCTTGCCGCCGCTCTTCTCGCCGAGCAGGTCGGCGAACTTCTGCGCGCCCTGGCCCTGGGGGTGTTCCTTGACGTTCTGGAAGGCGAATCGCAAGGTCCGCTCGCGGATCTCGTCCGCGTGGCTGGCTACACCGGTCAACAGCAAGCCCGTCGCACAGGCCCCGGCCAGCAAGGTTTTCATCAGTTTTCCCATGTCACTCTCCGATCATTATTGTTTTTAAAGGTCGAGCCAGCGAGCACCGGTGTCATCCGGTGAAGAATTTCAACGGCCCCATGACCAGTTGCGGAAACAGGACCAACAGCAACAGCACCACAAACTGCGCAATCATGAACGGCCAGACCCCGCGGACGATTTCCTCGAAGTCCAGCTTCGCCACGCTGCATACCACGTTGAGCACCGTGCCCACGGGCGGCGTGATCAAGCCGATCGCAGTGTTGATCAGGAACAGCACGCCGAAGTACACCGGGTCGATCCCCGCCTGGATTACCGCGGGCATCAACACCGGCGTCAGGATGAGGATGGTCGGGGTCATGTCCATCACCGTGCCGACCAGGATGATCAGCGCCATCATCACCAGGAGCAGGAGCGTCTGGTTGCCCATGAACGGCGCAAGCAGGTCCGCCAACTGGCCCGGCAAGTCGGCGATCGTGACCAGCCACGATGAAACCATGGCCGCCGCCACCAACAGCATCACCACCGACGTGGTCTTGGCCGAAGACAGGATCACTTCGTAGAGCTGGCTGACCTTCATTTCCCGGTAGATCACCAGCGACACGAACAGCGAATAGACCGCCGCGACCACGGCAGCCTCCGTGGGCGTGAAGATGCCGAACTTCAGGCCGAGGATGATGATCAGTGGCAAGCCCATCGCCCAACTGCCGTCGAGCAGCGTACGCAGCACTTCGGCACGGGAACGCTTGGGTGGCGTCGCGACGTTTTCACGGCGGGAGATGAACCACCAGGCGGCAGCAAGCCCGACGCCGAGCATCAACCCAGGCACGATACCGGCGAGGAACAGCTTGGAAATCGACACACCGGACGCCACGCCGAACACGATGAAACCGATGCTCGGCGGAATCACAGGTGCAATGGTGCTGCCGGCGGCGATCAACCCGGCCGAGCGCCCACGGTTGTGTCCGGCCAGGACCATCATCGGCACCAGCAACGCCGCCAGCGCCGCCGCATCCGCCACGGCCGAACCGGAAAGCGAGGCCAGCAGGCAGGAGGCGATGATCGCGACGTAACCCAGCCCGCCGCGCTTATGCCCCACCAACGCCATGGCAATGTTGACGATGCGCTTGGACAGTCCGCCGACATTCATCACTTCGCCGGCCAGCATGAAGAACGGCACCGCCATCAGGGGAAAGCTGTCAGCGCCATTGAGCAGGTTTTGCGCGATGATCTGGGCGTCGAACAGGTCCAGGTAAAACATCAACGCGACGCTGACCACCAGCAAGGCAAAGGCAATCGGGATGCCCAGCGCCATGCTGCCCAGCAGCGACCCGAGGAAAATGGCCAGTGTCATGGGCGGGTACTCTTCAGATTGTCAGGGGTGATGCTCGCGGCTTCGCTTTCCTCGACCGACAACGACTCTTCATCCCGCAGTTTGCCGAACAACGCCAAGTACAGTTCGTACACCAGGATGGCCGTCGCGCTGACCCCGAACACCAGCCCGGCGGCGTAGAACAGCGCCATCGAAAGGCCTGACGCCGGCGCGACCACGTTGAGGTTGATGACCGCTTGCTGCCAACTGCCGATGACGATCAACCCGCAGATGTAGAGCATCAGCAAGTGCCCGATGACCAGGCAAACTCGCTTGCCTGCCGGCGGCAAGCGCTTGACCAGGCTGTTCATGCCCAGGTGCGCGCGGTCCTTGAGCGCCACCAGGGCACCGAGAAAAATCATCCAGACGAAGAACCAGCGCGACAGCTCCTCCGACACGCTGATGCCGGAGTTGAAGGCATAGCGCAACACGACGTTGCCGAACACCAGCACGATCATCACGACCATGCACAGCACGATCAGCAACTTGAGCAGCTTGAAATACAGATCGACGACTTTTGTCATCTTGAACACCTCACAGGTTGAACCAGACACCGGCCTGCAGCCGGCGCGACAGGGCGAGCGCTATCGGATCGACGCTGGAATATCCCGGGAGGCTCCGGAACGGGAGGTATGCAATGAGGGCAAGTTCGGTTGACGGGCACGCATGAGGGGATCCTCTGTTTTTATTATGGCCTCGCCTGGGCATGGCAAGGCTGGGTGACCGCTAAAATGTACTACCCAGTTAATTCGGTCAATAACCTTGCAAGACCGGATGACCGATCCAGGCGGAACTAGCGTGCGATTATCGGCCATCGCTACAGGGAGCCCTGCAGCCTTCCGGTCGGCCGGGAAATTTTTCAAGGCGTTTTGTATCGCTCTGTATAGAAGCAGCCGATTGATACGAATTCGCTGATTTCACGCCTTGCAGGCACACATCCTCGATACACCTGCGCGTTTAACTGCACTCACCGGACAGCAGCACCTGCGCTGCCACGGTCCACTCAATCAAGCGCAAGGAGAACCACCATGATCAATTTCCCGAAACTCTCGTCCCTGGCTATCGCCCTGACCTTGGTCGGCGGCGCCGCCCTGTCGAACATCGCCACGGCCGAAAGCGCACCGTCGTCTTACGAACAGGCTGCACATCAACTGGCTGAAGGCGGCTCCGATCGATTGATCGAGAATCGCGTGGCCGAAGGCGGCTCCGATCGATTGATCGAGAATCGCGTGGCCGAGGGTGGCTCCGATCGTCTGATCCAGAATCGCGTGGCTGAAGGTGGCTCCGATCGACTGATCCAGAATCGCGTGGCTGGAGGTGGCTCTGATCGACTGATCCAGAATCGCGTTGCCGAGGGTGGATCCGATCGACTGATCCAGAATCGCGTAGCCGAGGGTGGCTCTGATCGGCTGATCCAGAATCGCATAGCTGAAGGTGGGGCTGACCGGTTGCAGGAGCTGCGTGAACGCAGCCCTGTGTGATAGCGGTTTTCTGTGGCGAGGGGATTTATCCCCGCTGGGCTGCGCAGCAGCCCTAAAGCCTTGGCCTCTGTCTTACAGGCCCACCGAGTTGCCTGATTTGGGTCTGCTGCGCAGCCCAGCGGGGATAAATCCCCTCACCACAAGAGCTTTCTGGCCTTCATGGGCTGAAACATCACCCATAAAAAAACCCCGCATCTCTCAATGCGGGGTTTTTTCATTCAACGGTGGATCAGTTGGCCGTCACGACCGCCTGACCACTCAACGCCAGGTCCAGCAGTTCGCGGTTGGCAACCGCGTACATGGCGTAGTCGGTGCCGCTGGCGGCACGGATGTCCACCAACATGGCGCGCCAGCGCTCGACCATTTCGTGATGCTGCTCAAGCCACAGCGCCAGACGGGTTTCCACGTCCTGGTTACCGTCGCCTTCCTGCAGGACCGAGATGGTGATCGCCCGTTGCTGCCAGTCAATGTCATCGCGGAACGCTTCACGGGCCAGGGCCTGCCAGTTGTTTTCAACCGGCAAGGCACTGATCTGTTGCAGGTACCAGGTAATGTCCAGGGCGCTACCCACTGCGAAGTAGGCCTTGGCCACGTCGGCGGCGTTCTGGCCGGTAACGTCGGACGCCTCGATGATCGGCAACAAGGTGTACAGGTGCGTAGTGCCGGCAACCATGCGCGCGAGCAATTCCGGCACACCGGCCGCCACATAGGCCTGGTAGCGGGTCTGCCAGCCTTCGCGGGTCGGGCCTTCCAGCAGTTCGTCGAGCTTGAGGCCCAACGCTGCCAGGTGCGGACCGAAGTGAGCGACGTCACGGGCAGCGTTCTGCTCGTTGCGGCGGCTGCGCAGGAACCAGCGCGTGGCGCGACGGCCCAGGCGCATCAGCTCGTCCATCAGCTCCAGTTGCACGTCGGCGGAAACCTGGTGGTCCAGGGCTTCAATCTGACGGAACCAGTGCGGGAGATGGAAGATGTCCCGAACGATCACATAAGCACCGGCCACGTTCGCCGGGCTCATGCCGGTCGACTCTTTCAACCGCTGGACGAAGGTGATGCCCATGTGGTTGACCAGGTCGTTGGCGATCTGGGTGCTGACAATCTCGCGCTTCAGGCGATGGCGACGCATGGCCTCGGAGAACTTGCTTACCAGGGTTGGCGGGAAAGCCGTCTCCATGTCGCGGGTCAGGTAGTCATCGTCCGGCACCAGGGAGTTGAGCAGCGCTTCCTTGAGGTCGATCTTGCTGTAGGAGATCAGCACCGACAGTTCGGCACGGGTCAGGCCATGGCCCGCCGCGACACGTTCGGCCAGTTGCTCTTCGGTCGGCAGGAACTCGATGGCGCGGTCCAGCTTGCCCCGGGCTTCCAGATCGTTCATCAGGCGCTTGTATTCGGCGATCCGCACAAAGGCGCGACGGGCCGCCAGGGACAGGGCCTGGGTCTGCTTGTAGTTGTTGCCCAACACCAGGCCACCGACTTCGTCGGTCATGCTCGCCAGCAACTGGTTGCGTTGCTTGTCGGTCATGTCGCCGGCCTGCACCACTTCGTTGAGCAGGATCTTGATGTTCACTTCGTGGTCGGAGCAATCCACGCCACCGGCGTTGTCGATGAAGTCGGTGTTGGAACCGCCGCCATTGAGGCCGAACTCGACGCGACCCAGTTGGGTCATGCCCAGGTTGCCGCCCTCGCCCACGACCTTGCAGCGCAGTTCGTTGCCGTTCACGCGCAGCGCATCGTTGGCCTTGTCGCCGACATCGGCGTGGCTTTCGGTGCTGGCCTTGACGTAGGTACCGATACCGCCGTTCCACAACAGGTCCACCGGCGCCTTGAGCAAGGCGTTCAGCAGCTCGGTCGGGGTCAACTTGTCGGCCTTGATGTCAAAGCGTTCTTTCATCTGCGGCGAAATCGCGATGCTCTTCGCGCTGCGCGAGAAGATACCGCCGCCTTCGGACATGATGCTGGTGTCGTAGTCGGTCCAGGCCGAACGCGGCAGGTCGAACAGACGCTTGCGCTCGGCGAAGCTGCTGGCCGGTTCCGGGTTCGGGTCGATGAAGATGTGCAGGTGGTTGAAGGCCGCGACCAGTTGCAGCTTGTCGGACATCAACAAGCCGTTGCCGAACACGTCGCCGGCCATGTCGCCGACGCCCACCACGGTGATGCTGTCTTCCTGGACATTGATGCCGCGCTCACGGAAGTGACGCTGCACGCCAACCCACGCGCCCTTGGCGGTGATGCCCATTTTCTTGTGGTCGTAACCGGCCGAACCGCCGGAGGCGAACGCATCGCCCAGCCAGAAGCCGTAGTCGATGGCGATACCGTTGGCGATGTCGGAGAAAGTCGCGGTGCCCTTGTCCGCCGCCACCACCAAGTACGGGTCATCGTCATCATGACGAACGACGTTGGCCGGCGGCACCAGCGCGCCGTCCTTCAGGTTGTCGGTGATGTCCAACAGGCCCGAGATGAAGATGCGATAGCAGGCGATGCCCTCGGCCGCGATCTCGTCCCGGCTGCCGCCCAATGGCAGGCGACGCGGCAGGAAACCGCCCTTGGCACCCACCGGCACGATCACCGAGTTCTTCACTTGCTGGGCTTTTACCAGGCCGAGCACTTCGGTGCGGTAGTCTTCTTCACGGTCGGACCAGCGCAGGCCGCCACGGGCAACGTTACCGAAGCGCAGGTGAACGCCTTCGACGCGTGGCGAGTAGACGAAGATTTCGAACTTCGGCACCGGCTTCGGCAGTTCCGGGATCAGGTGCGGGTTGAACTTGAAGCTGAAGTACGCCTTGTTCTGGCCGTTGGCATCGGTCTGGTAGAAGTTGGTCCGCAGGGTCGCCTTGATCAGGTCAAGGTAGCGACGCAGGATGCGGTCTTCGTTGAGTACCTGCACTTCGTCGAGGGCCGAGAGGATCGCTTGCTCCAGGCGCAGTTGCTTGTCTTCCAGGTCATCGCCGGTCAACTTGCGCGCCAGGTAGAAGCGGGTCTTGAACAACCGGGTCAGTTCGCGAGCGATGTCGGTGTGGTTGTTCAGGGTGCTGGCGATGTAGCCGAGGTCGAAGCCCAGGCGGATCTGCTTCAGGTAACGGGCGTAGGCACGCAACAGAGCCACGTCGCGCCACGGCAGGCCGGCGGTCAGCACCAGGCGGTTGAACGCATCGTTCTCGGCATCGCCACGCACGATGTGGACGAACGCGTCCTGCAAGGTGTCGTTGAGTTGCTGGATGTCGAGGTCCAGGCCTTCGGCGGCGGTGAAGGCGAAGTCGTGAATCCAGAACTCGCGGCCATTGGTGTGACGCAGGCGATACGGGAACTCGCCCAGCACGCGCAGGCCGAGGTTTTCCAGGATCGGCAGCACGTCGGACAGCGCCAGCGGCGTGTCGGCGTGATACAGCTTGCAGTGCAGCTCACGCTGGCCGGAGACCTGGCCCAACGGTTGGTAGAAGCTCATCACCAGCGGGTTGGTTTCACTCAGGCTCAGCAGGTGTTGCATGTCCACCACGGCCGAGTGCGCGGCGAAGCGCTCGCGGTAGCCGGCCGGGAAGCCTTTCGGGAAATCCGACAGCACGTTGGTGCCCTGGGCTTCGCCGAAGCTCTCGACGACCAGGCTGGCGTAGTCGTCCTTCCAACTGCGGCAGGCCTGCACGACTTCTTTTTCCAGCAGCAGCGGGTCGATGTCGATGCGGTTCTTCGGATCCACCCGCAGGATCAGTTGTACGCGGGCCAGTACGGACTCGGAGAAGAATGTCCAGAACTCGCAATCCGACGCCTTCAGGCGCTCCATCAGCACCTGCTGGATCTTCTGGCGCACTTCGGTGGAATAGATATCGCGCGGCACGTAGGCCAGGCAGTAGCAGAAACGGCCGTACGGGTCCTTGCGCAGGAACACGCGGATCTTGTTGCGTTCCTGGATCTGCACGATCGACATGACGGTGCTGAACAGCTCGTCCACCGGGGTCTGGAACAAGTCGTCGCGAGGCAGGACTTCGACCACCTGGGCCAGCTCCTTGCCCAGGTGCGCCTTGGCCTGGAAGCCCGAACGACGCTCGATTTCCGCGACCTTGCGACGGATGTACGGGATGACCCGCACGCTCTCGCCATACACCGAGGAGGTGTACAGGCCCATGAAGCGGCATTCCTTGATGACCTTGCCGTCGGCGTCGATCTCGCGGATCGACACGTAGTCCGGGTAGGCCGGACGGTGCACGCGGCTCGGGTGCGCGGCCTTGGCGAACGACAACACGGTCGGTTCGCGCAGGTAATTGACGGCGTAGTCTTCGATGCGCAGGTCTTCGGCGGTCAGGCCGGCGCGCAGTAGTTTGGTCAGGCCGAGGAACGATTCGGGGTCGTATTCGATGTGGCCGCCATCGGCTTCATCGCGAACCACGAACTCTTCATAGCCGAGGAAGGTGAAGTGGTTGCCCACCAGCCATTCCAGGAAGCTCTTGATTTCGGCTTTTTCGTCAGCGTCGGTGGCGTAGGCGCTGTTGTCCAGGCTCGCGAGGATTTCCTGGACCTTGGCTTTCATCGGCTCGAAGTCGGCGACGGCGACGCGCACTTCGCCCAGCACTTGCTCAAGTTCCTTGCTCAGGACGTTGAGTTCGGCGGCGTTGGCGCAGCGGTCGATTTCCAGGTACATCAACGACTCTTGCAGCACGTCGTCGCCCTGGGTGCCCTTCGGCAGGATTTCCAGCAACTCGCCCTTGCTGCCGCGACGCACGCTCAGGACGGTGGTTTGCAGGGTATGGATGCTGTAGCCGCGACGGTTCAGCTCGGTGCGGACCGAATCCACCAGGAACGGCAGGTCGTGGTGCAGCACTTCGACGGCGGTGTGGGTCGACTGCCAGCCGTGGCGCTCGTAATCGGGGTTGTAGACACGCACCTGCGGTTGCGCGTGGTCAAAGCGCTCAAGCAGGCGCCAGGCAGACAGGGTGCAGCCGGCGAGGTCGGACAACCGGCGCTGGGTGAGTTCATCGAGGGAAATGATGCCGAAGAATTGTTCAGCGAACAGCGCCACTTGTGGCAGTGCCTGTTCACTGATGTGCTGCGCCAGTGCCGCTTGCAGTTGATGCTGGAAGTCGGCTTTGCTGGCTGCGGTGAAGAACGCCATCTGTGGTACTCCGCTTGGGCTTGTTATTGATGGTAGCGTCGCGTGCAACCCCTTTCGGGGCCGTCGGCCATCCCGTTCCTGATTCTCGGGCAGAGGAAACAGGATGACAGGTGGGTGAAGCTGGACGGGACCCGCAGGTCACATCCTTTTTGCAGGTAATTTCAAAGTAATGACCACCTGCAAAAAACACTCCGCGATGCCCTTTGCAGGTGCACATCCGTTGCGCAGCTTAACGAGTGCGACAACCTGCCTGCTTGCAGCGCTGCGACATATTCGGTCATCGGCTAGCTCCCTGGTCGCCATGCATCGAACAACCCTAGCAGTCCCAGGGCCAAACGGCACCCTGCGGTGGTAATCCAGCAGAAAATCGTCGGGGCTGGCAGAATCGCGTTTTTGCCCGTGCAAGGCTCATCGGAGCCAGGAGCCATCCATGAAAATGACCACCGACCTGCTGATCGCCAACCCGTGCGACGACGAAGAAGACAACATGGCCATGCTCTGCTGCCATAGCGCTCAGGGCGACATGTTCCTGATGAGCCGCTACCCGGACGAAGACGAGCTGGAGATCACGCTGGATGGCGAGCCCTCGACGCTGGACGGCGTCAAGGTGACCCTAGGCCCGACCCTGCTGAAAATAGAGATCGCCGCGGCGGATGCCGATGCGCTCAACGGTGACGATGTGCTGGAAATCACTTACAACCCCGACGTGACGGACATGGCGGAAGTGGAACTGACCTTGCAGAACATCCTCAAGGGCACGGGAACCTACATCAGCCAGCTCTGAATCCTTTGTGGCGAGGGGATTTATCCCCGCTGGGCTGCGCAGCAGCCCCAAAAAGGCTGAACACCATCAGCCTGGTACACCGAGGTGGCTGGTCTTGGGCTGCTCCGCAGCCAGCGGGGATAAATCCCCTCGCCACAGGGTTAGGGCATTGCCCAAGATTGCATGTAGCTAACACAACTTTGGTGAGGCCACGCATCACCCGTTATCAGTCGTTCTGCACGAAATTGCCATCGGCGTCATAGACCAGGTATTCGTCACTGTTATTCGGATCCCTCACGTAATAACGGGCGTCATTGCTGTTCTCCGGTACTTTCATACTGGTGTACGACCCCAGTTCCTTGATCACCTTGCTGTCCTGACTGATCAAGACCAACGAGGTCCCCCCACCCGCAGGGACGGCCGCTGCGTAACGGGTCTGGAACGCGTTGATCTGCTGGTAATCCAGTGGCACTTGCAACCGGCCCGCCAAGTCGATGGCACCGTAGCTGCCATCACGTCCGACCACCGCCATGCCGTTGGAAAACGGCTCCACCTCGTCATACGGCAACTTGATGGCTAGTCGCTCGCCCTGGCGATCGATAAAGGCGAATTTGCTGCTTTTGGTGTCCTGCACCAGCAACGGTTGCTGGCCCACAAACCGACCGATCACGTTGTAGCCTTGCGGATTGATCCGTTTACCCGCCAGATCGAAAACGTCCTGGCGACTCCGGTCGGCGGAGCTGGCATATAGCAGCCCCTCGCTGTGCTCGATGCCGGAGAACTGCGTCGGCAGGATGATTTTGCCGTCCAGGCTGTAGGCACCGTACAGGCCTTCCATGAGATCGGTTCGTGTGCCGAGACGGGCGATGAACACGTTGTCGGTCACGGTAGGGTTGACGAATTTCATCGGCAATACGAAGCGATGATTCCTGGCATCGTAGAGCCCATAAGGGCCATTGGTTTCACGCTCGACCAACAACAGGCCGTTGCTCAAGGCTTCGGTGATGTATTCAAACGGCAGGTCCACGAGCTTGTTGCTACCGGCGGGGAAATAGGCGAACTGGCTGCGCAACGCCCGTCCACCGGACTCTGGGTCGCTGGATTTCTCCTCGGAGAACAAGGTGTAGGCATCAGCCATCAGGCTGTCTTGCACTTGCACCCAACGGGGCTTGATCAGCCACTGCCCGGCCTGATCAATGAAGCCGTAGCGCTCGGCGCTCCGGTCCAGGGCGATGTAACGCGTTTGTCCTGCCAGGACGTTGTCGACCTGGGTGAACGCAATGGTGTTGTCTTCCATCGGATCGAGTACATGGATGACGATGCGCTGCGGCGTGGCCTCGAATTGATAGTCGAGTTCGGTGTTTTTCAATGGCCCCGCCTGCGCGGCCAGCGCCTCGCCCAGGCGTTCCAATTGCTGTTGCACCGCCTGGCTGGTCTTGAGTTGCTTGAGGTCGCCTTTGGTCTGCAGCAGCGCGTTGTAATAGTCGTGCAACGCCGCGATATCGCCATCGGACGGAAACGCCCAGGAATTGTGACCGTTGCTGTAGAGCGCCCTGCCCGCGTCGTCCAGCCCTTGCACCACAAGGGTCGACATTTTCGGCGTACTCAGGCGCACCGACGCGCTGTCATTACCCAGGGCCGTAAGCCGAAAGGACTGGCCGTCGTCCAGGGTCACGTTCGGATGATCCTTGTCCAGCACCACTTTCCTGAACGCCGGATAGCTGCGGTAAACGACCGTCAGGCCTACACTCGCCAGCGGTTTGTTCACCGAAAGTTCGAAAGCATCATCGGAGGCAAACGTGTCGTCGGCCTCAACCTTGGGCGATGCCTTGAGATCGGCGAAGGTTTGTTCGCTGCCATCGCGAAAACGCAGGCGCTGCGGCAGGTACTGCTCGGCAGTTGGCTCATCCGGCGTGGCGGCGCGTTTCCAGAGCGAATCGAGACTCTCGGTATCGAGCCTCACTTCCGAGCCATCGGCATACAACCTCTGGGTAAAACGCAGGCCCTGGACCGAGGCCAACGCAGCCTTCAGTTGCGCGCTGGTGAACGGGACAAACAGCGACTCGTATTGCAACGGCTGCCCATCACCCGTCTCGGTCGTTTCGACAGCCAGGCTCAGTTGCGCTTCACTGACACGCGCCAAAGACCGGAGGGTTTCGCCGGTGTCCTGGATCAAGTAATTAAGACGCTTCTCCACCTCTGGCGGTGCCAGGGCGCCAATGTCCTCGATGCCACCTTCGTTCAGCTCTCCGGCACCGAAACCTTCATCGGCCGGCGCACCGCTGTGGCTAAACACGTAGTAGGCGGCACAGCCCACCACCAGCAGGGCCACACTCAGTATCGACAGCAATCTCAAACGAGGCTGGGTAATGTTCATGGTGGCTTCGGTAGTCTAAGGGCTGGGAAAGGCAGGCAGCTAACCACACGGCCTGGCGCGCTGCAAATCGCCTGGCTGGCGCGGTTCTGCTGAAGGCCTGACTGGATCGTCGCCGCTGCCCAAGTGAAGCGAAGCACCGTCGGTCGTACCTCTGATACATCGCCCTTGACGACCGAACGAATTCTGGTGTTTCCTGAAACCGGTTTCAGAACCTCAATAAATCCAAAAAACAGGTCTCAATCCGTGAATTCTTTCTCCGCCGCCCAGCGCAGCCGCGTGACCATGCTCGATGTCGCCGAACGCGCCGGGGTCTCCAAGGCCAGCGTCTCGCGTTTCATCGGCGAGGACCGCGCCCTGCTCTCCGAAGCCATCGCCCGGCGCATCGAGCAGGCGATCAGCGAGCTGGGCTATCGGCCAAACCAGATGGCCCGTGGCCTCAAGCGCGGGCGCACGCGCCTGATCGGCATGCTGGTGGCCGATATCCGCAACCCCTATTCGATTGCCGTGATGCATGGCGTGGAAACCGCCTGCCGTCGTCACGGCTACAGCCTGGTGGTGTGCAACACCGACCGCGACGACGAACAGGAACGCCAGCACCTGGCCCTCCTGCGCGCCTACAACATCGAAGGGCTGATCGTGAACACCCTGGGCCATCACCGCGACGAACTGTTCGAATTGCGCAGCGAGATGCCGATGGTGCTGGTGGATCGCAAGGTCGATCGGCTCGAAACCGATCTGGTCGGGCTGGACAACCCGGCCGCCGTCGAGATGGCCCTCGATCACCTCGAACAGCGTGGCTATCGCGATTTGCTGCTGGTGACCGAACCGTTCGATGGCACCAGTTCGCGGATCGAGCGGGTCGAGAGTTTCAAGGCCAGCATCGAACGGCGCCCTGCCCTGGCGGGCGCTGTGGTGGAAACCTGCGATCAGCTGCTACCGCGCATCAAGACGTTTCTCGCCAAGCCGGACCGTGGCCCCAAGGCGCTGTTCTGCGCCAACGGCATCGCCGCCCTGACGGCCACCCAGGTATTGCGCGAACTCGGTTGCCACTTGTTCGACGACATCGGCCTGATCGCCCTCGACGACCTGGACTGGTACCCACTGGTGGGCAGCGGCATCACCGCCCTGGCCCAGCCCACCGCGGAAATCGGCGCCAGCGCTTTCGAATGCCTGCTCAAGCGTTTGCGGGGTGACAACGGGCCGGTTCAGACCCTCGATTTCGCCGCGCGGTTGATTGAGCGTGGGTCGACGCTTGGGAATGTTCGGTGATGGTGACGGCCCCATCGCGAGCAAGCTCGCTCCCACAGGTCCGCGCAACACTGAAAGTCCCTTGTGGGAGCGAGCTTGCTCGCGATGAGGCCCTCCAGCACACCGCCTAATTTTTTTTTGACCAAAACTGAAACCGGTTTCAGAGGTACAACAACAATGAACAAACCAGCCGTTTCCATCAGCCTCTCCAGCTACGGCGCCGACCTGGTGCGCCAACGCGGCCAAGGCAGTTTCATCGACCTGCTGGCCGCCGCTGGCGCCTCGCGCATCGAATGGCGCGAAGAGTTGCTGACCTTCGAACAACCCGCCGAATTGGCCGCTGGCGCTCGCGCCCATGGATTGCAAAGCATCTACTCCTCGCCTCTGGAACTCTGGCTCCCCGGCCAGCCCAGGCCCAATCCCGTCCTGGCGACCGCCCTGCAACGTGGCGAGGCGTTCGGTTCGGCATGGCTGAAGGTTTCCCTCGGTCATTTCACCGACTCCCACGACCTGTCGGCCTTGGCGGACATCCTTGCGACAAGCCCGGTGCAACTGCTCGTGGAAAACGACCAGACCCTGCAGGGCGGACGAATCGAACCGCTGCAACGCTTCTTCGCCGCGGTCGAAGCACACGCGCTGCCCATCGCCATGACCTTCGACATCGGCAACTGGCAATGGCAGGACCAATCAGCCACGGTGGCGGCCCGGCAACTCGGGCGGCATGTCGCGTACGTGCATTGCAAGGCGGTGGCCCGGCGTCCCGATGGCAAGCTCGTTGCCGTTCCGCCCGGCCAGGCCGACCTGCACCTGTGGGAACAACTGCTCAAGCACATGCCGGTCGGCGTGATGCGTGCCGCCGAATACCCGCTGCAGGGCGACGACCTGCTGCAACTGACTGCCGAACATGTCGCCATCCTGTCCCGCCTCGGGCAATCGCGCCGGGAGGCTGCCCATGCCTGACTTCGATGTGCTGTCGTTCGGTGAAACCATGGCGATGCTGGTGGCCGACGAAACCGGCGACCTGGCCGCCGTCAACCAGTTTCACAAACGCATCGCCGGGGCCGACAGTAACGTGGCCATCGGCTTGTCGCGACTGGGTTTCCAAGTGGCCTGGCTCAGCCGGGTCGGCGCCGACTCCCTGGGACGCTTCGTGGTGCAGACGCTGGAAAAGGAAGGCCTGGATTGTCGCCACGTGGCCGTCGATCCGGCGCACCCCACCGGCTTCCAGCTCAAGTCCCGCACCGACGATGGCAGCGATCCGCAGGTCGAATATTTCCGGCGTGGTTCAGCCGCCAGTCACTTGTCCGTCGATTCTATCGCACCGTCCTTGCTCGCCGCCCGTCACTTGCATGCCACCGGCATCGTGCCAGCGCTGTCGGTGACTGCACGGGCGATGTCCTTCGAATTGATGACCCGCATGCGCGAGGCCGGCCGCAGCCTGTCGTTCGACCCCAACCTGCGCCCGAGCCTGTGGTCGAACGAAGCGACGATGATCCGCGAGATCAATCGCCACGCCGCCCTCGCCCACTGGGTCTTGCCGGGCCTCGGCGAAGGTCGGTTGCTGACCGGTTTTGACGACCCTGCCGACATCGCCGCGTTCTACCTGGACCTGGGCGCCGAAGCCGTGGTGATCAAGCTCGGCCCAGACGGTGCTTATTACCGCACCGCGCTCGACCAGGAATTCATTGCCGGCGTGCCGGTGGCCCGGGTAGTGGACACCGTGGGCGCCGGAGATGGCTTCGCCGTCGGCCTGATCAGCGCACTGCTCGAAGGCCGCGACATCACCGAGGCGGTCCGCCGCGCGAACTGGATCGGCAGCCGCGCGGTGCAGAGCCGTGGGGACATGGAAGGACTGCCGACGCGCGATGAACTGTCGACTGAATTTGAAACCGCTATTCGCGAGCAGGCTCGCTCCCACACGGGCCAACGCTAAACCCTGTGGGAGCGAGCCTGCTCGCGAATGAAGCCACCGCAAAACGCACCTGCTGAACAAAAACAACAAGCTCAGGAGTCAACGACATGCAAACGCTCAACCTCGCCACCCGCCGCTGGTGGTACATCATGCCCATCGTGTTCATCACCTACAGCCTGGCCTACCTCGACCGGGCCAACTATGGCTTTGCCGCCGCGTCGGGCATGGCCGAGGACCTGATGATTACCCCAGGGCTGTCATCGCTGCTCGGCGCGCTGTTTTTCCTCGGCTACTTTTTCTTCCAGGTACCCGGGGCGATCTACGCGCAGAAGCACAGCGTGAAGAAGCTGATCTTCGTCAGCCTGATCCTCTGGGGCTCGCTGGCGACCCTCACCGGCGTGGTCTCCAACGCGTATTGGCTGATCGTGATCCGCTTCATGCTCGGCGTGGTGGAAGCCGCCGTCATGCCGGCGATGCTGGTCTATTTGTGCCATTGGTTCACCCGGGCCGAACGCTCGCGCGCCAACACCTTCCTGATCCTCGGCAACCCGGTGACCATGCTGTGGATGTCGGTGGTCTCGGGCTATCTGGTGCAGCAATTCGACTGGCGTTGGATGTTCATCATCGAAGGCCTGCCGGCGGTGCTCTGGGCCTTCGTCTGGTGGCGCCTGGCCGATGATTGCCCGGCCCAGGCCAAGTGGCTCAGCGAACAGGAAAAACAAGACTTGGAAAGCGCCCTGGCCGCCGAGCAGGTGGGCATCAAGGCGGTGAAGAACTACGCCGAGGCCTTTCGCTCACCCAAAGTGATCATCCTTGCCCTGCAATTCTTCTGCTGGAGCATCGGCGTCTATGGGTTTGTGCTCTGGTTGCCGTCGATCCTCAAGGCCGGCTTGAAGATGAGCATGGTCGAAGCCGGGTGGCTGTCATCGCTGCCTTATCTGGCGGCGGTGGTGGCCATGCTGATCGTGTCCTGGGCGTCGGACAAGGTGCAGAAACGCAAGCGCTTTGTCTGGCCACCGCTGCTGGTCGCATCCATCGCGTTCTACGCCTCCTACCTGCTCGGGGCTGAGCATTTCTGGTGGTCCTATGCCTTGCTAGTGATCGCCGGAGCCTGCATGTATGCACCCTACGGTCCGTTTTTCGCCATCGTTCCGGAGATCCTCCCGGCCAACGTCGCCGGTGGCGCCATGGCCCTGATCAACAGCATGGGCGCACTGGGTTCGTTCGGCGGCTCGTACCTGGTGGGCTACCTCAACGGCTCCACTGGCTCCACCGGCATGTCCTTCTTGTTGATGAGCGGCGCCTTGCTGCTGTCGGTGGTACTGACCCTCGCCCTCAAGCCCGGCGCCAGCGACCGGGTCGTGTCCAAAACCGTGACGCCGCACCCGGCGCCTGCCCGTTCCTGAATCGAGAAATCCCATGAAAAAGCACGTGGTGTTGTACAAGAAACTCTCAGCGCAACTGATGGATCGCCTGCAGGCCCAGGCCCAAGTCACCCTCATCGAACGCCTCGACGCCCCGGGCCTGGCGCAACTGCGCGACGCCCTGCCCAGCGCCCACGCCTTATTGGGCGCAAGCCTGAAGCTGGATGCGTCGTTGCTTGATCTGGCGCCGAATCTCGAGGCCATCGCCAGCGTTTCGGTCGGCGTCGACAATTACGATATCGATTACCTGACCGAACGCCGGATCCTGCTCACCAATACGCCGGATGTGCTGACCGAAACCACCGCCGACACCGGGTTCGCCTTGATCCTGGCAACGGCGCGACGCGTGGTGGAACTGGCCAACCTGGTTCGTGCAGGCGGGTGGCAACAAAGCATCGGCCCGCGACATTTCGGTAGCGACGTCCATGGCAAGACCCTGGGCATCGTCGGCATGGGCCGCATCGGCGAAGCCTTGGCCCAACGCGGACACTTCGGCTTCGGCATGCCGGTGCTCTATCACAGTCATTCGCCCAAGCCTCCAGTGGAGCAGCGTTTCGGGGCGCGCTATTGCGACCTCGACACGCTGTTGCAACAAGCGGATTTCATATGTCTGACCTTGCCCTTGACCGCCGAGACCGAAGGCCTGATCGATGCACGCGCGTTCGCCCAGATGCGCCCTGAAAGCATCTTCATCAATATCTCCCGAGGCAAAGTCGTCGACGAAACAGCAATGATCGACGCCCTGCGCAACGAGCAGATCCGTGGCGCCGGGCTGGACGTTTTCGAGCACGAGCCTCTGGACCCGGATTCGCCACTGTTGCAGATGGATAACGTAGTGGCGACGCCGCACATGGGCTCGGCTACCCACGAGACCCGGGAGGCAATGGCGCGTTGTGCGGTGGAGAACCTGCTGGCGGCGTTGGCGGGTGAAAGGCCAGCGAACCTGGTCAATCCGGGGGTTTGGAAAGGCTGAGTCACTCGGCCCCGCCCGATTGCCATCGCGAGCAGGCTCGCTCCCACAGTGGGACTGCGGCGTGCCTGGATCCTGGTTCCGCCACTCATCTCCTGTGGGAACGGGCTTGCTCGCGAAGGCGTAGTGTCAGGCAACATTTTCGTCGATGGACACACCGCCTTCGCGAGCAAGCCCGCTTCCACAGATCCAAGCCGATCACAAATCCGCACCCCCATCAAAATCCCGTTAGTCGCCACCCCCTGCCATGCATTAAAGTAACGCCCCCAGCCCCGGCGTTATCCGAACGCCGGGGCCACCCTTTCCAGGAACAGTCATCGATGGAACATCGTGAAGCGCTGCTGGCGCTGCGAACCTTTCTTTCTACGCAGATTCTCGGCCAGGAAAAACTCATCGAGCGCCTGCTCATCGCCCTGCTCGCCGACGGGCATATGTTGGTGGAAGGTGCGCCGGGCCTGGCCAAGACCAAGGCGATCAAGGAGCTGGCCGAAGGGATCGAAGCGCAGTTCCATCGCATTCAGTTCACACCCGACCTATTGCCTGCCGACATCACCGGCACCGAGATCTATCGTCCGGAAACCGGCAGTTTCGTGTTCCAGCAGGGGCCGATTTTCCACAACCTGGTGCTGGCGGACGAAATCAACCGGGCACCGGCCAAGGTCCAGTCGGCCTTGCTCGAAGCCATGGCCGAGCGGCAGGTCAGCGTCGGGCGCAGCACTTATGAACTGTCGCCGCTGTTCCTGGTGATGGCCACGCAGAACCCGATCGAGCAGGAAGGCACGTATCCATTGCCCGAAGCCCAACTCGACCGGTTCCTGATGCACGTGAAGATTGGCTTCCCGGACGCCGCGGTGGAGCGCCGTATCCTGCAGCAGGCCCGGGGTGAAGCGCTGAATGGTGAAACCAAGCCCGAGCGTCGTGTCAGCCAGCAGGCGATTTTTGCCGCGCGCAAGGAAATCCTCGGGTTGTACATGGCCGACGCCGTGGAGGAATACCTGGTGCAACTGATCATGGCCACTCGCAACCCGGCCAAGTTCGATCCGGAGATGGCCGAGTGGATTGCCTATGGCGCCAGCCCGCGGGGCTCGATTGCCCTGGATCGCTGCGCCCGCGCCCACGCCTGGCTGGCCGGGCGCGACTTCGTCAGCCCGGAAGACATCCAGGCCGTGCTGTTCGACGTACTGCGCCATCGCATCATCCTGTCGTTCGAAGCCGAAGCCGCCGGCATTGACCAGGACCGGGTCGTGCAGCGGATTCTCGACGTCGTCGCCGTCGCTTGAGTATCCATCATGAATAACCCACTCGCGCCCGTCCCGGGCATCCGCGTCAGCCTTTCGGAGCTGATCGAGATGCGCCATCGCGTGCGCGAAGTGCAGTTGTTTTCCACGCCCGGCCAGCGCAGCCCGCTGATCGGCCTGCACCATTCCAAGCTGCGCGGGCGCGGGGTGGATTTCGACCAGGTGCGGATCTACCAGGCCGGCGACGATGTGCGCACCATCGACTGGCGCGTCACCGCACGGACCCAGGAACCTCACACGAAACTGTTCCACGAAGAGCGCGAGCGGCCGATCTTCATCATGATCGAGCAGAGCCATCGCCTGTTCTTCGGTTCCGGGCTGATCTTCAAGTCGGTGCTCGCCGCCCAGGCCGCGAGCCTTATCGGCTGGGCCGCGCTGGGGCACAACGACCGGGTTGGCGGTTTGGTGTTCGGCAATAACACCCACTACGAAGTCAAGCCACGGCGCAGCAAACAAAGCCTGCTGCAGTTGCTCAACCGCCTGGTGCGCGTCAATCAATCGCTGCACACCGACGGCGAGTCGGACCGCGACTCGTTTGGCGTGGCCTTGCGCCGCGCCCGGGAGGTGCTGCGCCCTGGCAGCCTGGCGATCGTGATTTGCGACGAGCGCGCCTTGTCCGACAGCGCGGAACAACAACTGAGTTTGCTGTCGCGCCATTGCGACCTGTTGCTGTTGCCATTGTCCGACCCATTGGACCACGCCCTGCCCGCCGCCGGATTGCTGCGTTTTGCCCAGCGCGGCGAACAGCTGGAGCTCGACACCTTGAACGTCGAGTTGCGCCAGACCTACCGCGCCCAGGCCGAGGCACGGCTGGAGCGCTGGGAGATGCTGGCCCAGAAGCTGCGGATCCTGATGCTGCCCTTGAGCACCCAGGGCGACATGGTCGAACAGCTGCGCGAATACCTGAACCCCAAGCGGCCGGGGAAAACCCGATGAGCAGCCTCGACCAGTTGCAACCGCTCATGGCCCCGCCGCCCATCGGATTCTGGCCGCCCGCGCCGGGCTGGTGGCTATTGCTGGTATTGCTGCCTCTGCTGGGCGTGGGTGCCTGGCAGTTGCGCCGGTTCATTCCGGTCAAGCGCAACACCGCCCGCGCCGAACAGCCGCTGGACCCGGTCCGCCTGGCGGCGTTGGCCGAGCTCGCCCTGCTGCCCAAGCCCTACGACGGCGCGCCGGCCGGCGCCTGGCTGCAGCAACTCAACGGGCTGCTCAAGCGTTTGTGCCGTAACCATTATCCTTACAGCCAGAGCCACACCCTCAACGGGCGCAAGTGGCTGGCGTTCCTGGACAACCGCTGCCCGGCCGCCGGCCTGACTCGCTGGATGATCCTGGTTGAAGGCGCCTACAAGCCCGAATGCAAGCTCGATGACAAAGCCATCGCCGGCCTGACCCAAGCCGTCGAGATATGGATTCGCAAACATGTTTGAATTCGCCTGGCCGTGGATCTTTGTCCTGTTGCCGTTGCCCTGGCTGATGCGCCTGGTATTGCCGGCGGCGGACAGCGGCGAGCCGGCACTCAAGGTCAGTTTCCTGGAAGACCTCGAAGGACTCGTGGGGCGTCGCGCCCGGGCCAACCTGCCCACCTGGCGCCAACAGGCACCCTTCATCCTGCTCTGGCTGCTGCTGTTGATCGCTGCCGCCCGTCCGCAGTGGCTGGGCGAGCCGTTGCCGATTGCCGCAAGCGGTCGCGACTTGCTGGTCGCCGTGGACGTTTCCGGGTCCATGGATTTTCCTGACATGCAGTGGCAGGAAGAAGACATCAGCCGCCTGGGGCTGGTCCAGCGCATGCTCGGGGACTTTCTGGAAAGCCGCGAAGGCGACCGGGTCGGCCTGATCCTGTTTGGCAGCCAGGCGTATCTGCAGGCACCGTTGACCTTCGACCGTCATACCGTGCGGCGCTGGCTCGACGAGGCGCGCGTCGGCATCGCCGGCAAGAACACCGCCATCGGCGATGCCATCGGCCTGGCGCTCAAACGCCTGCGCCAGCGTCCGGCCCAGAGCCGCGTACTGATCCTGGTCACGGATGGCGCCAACAACGGCGGTGAAATCGATCCCCTGACTGCCGCCCGGCTGGCCGCCGATGAAAGCGTGAAAATCTATACGATCGGCGTAGGCGCCGATCCGGAGCAAAGCGGCACGGCGGGCTTTTTGGGTGTCAACCCGAGCCTGGATCTCGACGAAGCGACCCTCAGGGAAATTGCCCAGGTCACCGGCGGCCAGTATTTCCGCGCCCAGGACGGTGAGCAGTTGCTGACGATCAAGACCACCCTCGACCGACTGGAGCCGGTGACCCAACAGCCGACCCAGGCCCGTCCAGCCCAGGCGCTCTATCATTGGCCGCTGGCGGTCGCGCTGCTGCTGAGCCTGTTGCTGGTGGCCCGGGAACGCTGGCCGGATAACCCGTTGCAGCGCCTGTTCACCCAGCCCTTGTTCCAGCCGTCACAACCGTCCGAATGGCGGCAGCGGCTCAAGCGTCTGCGACTGCGGAGGCGCCGATGATCGCGCTCTGGCCACATTGGCTGCGCCCCGGTTTCATCCTGCTGCTGCCCTTGCTGGGCTGGCTGCTTTGGCAATTGTGGCACCGTCAGAAACGCGTGGGCCGCTGGCAGATGATCCTGCCTCCGGCGTTTCACGCAGTGCTGCTCAGCGGCGGCAGCGGCCGTGAAAGCAAGCTGCCCTGGATTGCCCTCGGGCTGGGCTGGCTGCTGATGGTGCTGGCGTTGCTGGGCCCCAGTTGGACGCGCGTCGAACAGACCAGCCAGAAACCTGCCGATCCGCTGGTGGTCATCCTCGAGCTGACCCCGGAGATGCTCGCCACCGACGTCCCGCCCACGCGCCTGGAACAGGCGCGGCGCAAACTGCTGGACGTGCTGCATAGCCGCAGCGACGCGCAGACCGCGATCGTCGTCTACTCAGGCAGTGCGCACACCCTGGTCCCGCTGTCGGACGACCTCGCCACCAGCGCCAACCTGCTCGAAGCCCTGAAACCGTCGATCATGCCCCAAGCCGGCCACCGCGCCGACCTGGCCGTCAACAAGGCCATGACGCTGCTGGACCAGGCCGGGCTTGGCCACGGACGAATCCTGCTGATCGGTTCCTCCCTGAACGAGGAGGAACGGCAAGGCATTCGCCAGGTTCTGGACGGCTCCGCCACACGCCTGCTGATGCTCGGCATCGGTACCCGGGAAGGCGCACCAGTGGCCCAGGATGACGGCAGTTACCTGAAGGATGAAAAGGGCGCGATCCTGGTTCCGCGCCTGGACAGCCCGGGCCTCAAGTCCTTCGTCAGTGAGCTGGACGGCCGCTACCGTCCGGCACGCCTGGACGACCGGGACCTGCGCGGCCTGGGCCTGCTGGAGGGACCGCGACACCTGCGCAGCGATGGCCAGAAACTGCGCCTGGACACCTGGGCCGACCAGGGCTATTGGCTGCTGTTACCGCTGTTGTTGTTGGCAGCGTGCGCCGGGCGGCGCGGTTGGCTTTTCTGCCTGCCATTGCTGTTGGCATTGCCGCAGACCGGCCATGCCTTCGAGTTCGAGGATTTATGGTTGCGCCCGGACCAACAGGGCCAACACCTGCTCAAGCAAAAGCGCCCGGCCGAGGCCGCCGCGCATTTCGAGGACAGCCAATGGCAGGGGGTCGCCCTGTACGAAGCCGGCCGGTACAGCGAAGCCGCCCAGCGCTTTGCCGAAGGCAATGACGCCCGCGCCCATTACAATCGCGGTAACGCCCTGGCCCGCAGCGGCGAGCTGGACGCCGCGGTCGACGCCTATGAGCAGGCCCTGGAACTGCAACCGGACCTGCGTCCGGCGCAGACCAACAAGGCCCTGGTGGAAAGCTTGCTGCAAGAACAAGCTCCGCCAGCGGCCCCACCCAAACCTGCCGAAACCCCGGAACCTCCCCCCAGCGAGGAACCACAGGAGACCGACAGGCCGAGCCAATCGTCCGAGCAGGGCCATCCCTCCTCCGAAGCGACCGCCACCCCGAACGACGCCCAGCCGACCGAGGATCCTCCGCCCGGTGCCCAGGATGTGCCGGGCAGCGAATTGCCCGACGAGCAGACCACCACCCCGCCGCTTCGCCCGGCCGCAGGTCAACGCAACGAAGAAGAACAACGCCAGGCGCTGGAACAGTGGCTGCGCCAGATCCCGGACAACCCGGGCGAACTGCTTCGACGAAAATTCTGGTATGAACAGCAAAGCCATCAGGCCCAGGGAAAACACCCATGACCCGCTTTACCGCCTACCTCCTCGCCTTGCTGCTCTGGACCGCCGGGGCCCAGGCCGCGCAGTTGACTGCCAGCGTGGATCGCAGCCGGTTGAACTCCGGGGAGACCGTCGAGCTGACGCTGGAATCCAACGATGCCACGCTGTTCGGCAAACCCGACCTGAGCCCGCTGCAGGCGCTGTTCGATGTCCGGGGCACCCGCCAGGTCAACCAATTGACCACCCTCGACGGCGAGAACCGCGCCACCACGCGCTGGATCGTGACGCTGCTGCCGCGCCAGAGCGGCACCGTGGTCATTCCCGCCCTGCAATTGGGCGAAGTGACCAGCCAGCCGATCACATTGCAGGTGATCGAGAGCGAAACCCGCAACGCCTCCGGCACCCTCGAACCGGTGTTCATCGAGGCCAGCCTCGACCAGGCCGAAGTGTACGTACAGGCCCAGGCGATCCTGACCTTGCGCATCTACCATTCGGTGTCGCTGTACGACGACAGCAGCCTGACACCGCTCCATATCCCGGATGCTCGCACCGAGCAACTGGGCGAATCCCGCACCTATGAAAAAGTCATCAACGACGTGCGCCACGGCGTGATCGAACTGCGTTATGGCATCTACCCGCAACGCAGCGGCGAACTGGCGATCCCGGCCCAGACCTTCAGCGCCACCCTGGTCGAGCCGGTGGCCCAGGGCACCGCATCGCAGGGGGCCAAGCCCGGCCAGCTGATGCGTGTGAGTTCCACGCAACTGATGCTGACCGTCAAGCCAAAGCCCGCCAGCTACCCGGCCGACCTCCCCTGGCTTCCGGCCCGCAGCCTTTCCTTGAGCGAAAGCTGGAGCCCGGAACCGACCCATAGCCAGGTCGGCGACTCGTTGACCCGCAGCCTGACCCTGGAAGCCGAAGGCTTGACCAGCGCCCAGTTGCCGCCGCTGCCAGCGACTGAAATCAACGGCCTGCGGCGTTACCCCGACCAACCGGTGCTCAGCAGCCGCAGCAGCGAACGTGGCCTGGTGGGCAGCCGTGAAGACCGCGAAGCCCTGGTGCCCAACCGCAGCGGCACCATCGAGCTGCCGCCGGTGGAAGTGGTCTGGTGGAACACCCTGGAAGATCACCTGGACCGCACCAGCCTGCCCGCGCGGACCCTGCAAGTGGCGAACAACCCGAGCCTGATGGTCGACACCCCGGCGGGCACGACCCAGATCGTCACGACCGTTGACAGCGAGGCGCTGTGGTACTGGCAATTGAGCACGCTCATCCTCGCCTGTACCACACTGCTCGGTTTCGGCCTGTGGTGGCGGGCCCGCTGGCAACCGGCGGTGCTGCGCTCGACCCAGGCCGGGCCTAGCCCGCGCACGTTGCTGGACGACCTCAAGCGGGCCTGCCTGGCCAACGACCCGCACGCCACTCGCCAGGCACTGGACGCCTGGGCCCGGCAGCAGCCGGAGACCCTCGCGGACATGGCCGCGCGTTTCGTGCCGTTGTCCGACGCCCTCGACGGCTTGAACGGCGCCCTCTACAGCGAAACCGGCCAGCACTGGCAAGGCGAGGATTTGTGGCGGGCCATCCGCACCATTCCGCCGCTTGAAGGAACGCTGGACGGCGCCAGTGATTCGAGCTTGCCGCCGCTTTATCCCAAGTAACCTGGATGTTGGAGGCTGTTGTGGCGAGGGAGCTTGCTCCCGCTGGGGCGCGAAGCGGCCCTGAATCATCAATGCAACCCTTCTGACACACCTGGGTGCCTGGTTTTGGGGCTGCTGCGCAGCCCAGCGGGAGCAAGCTCCCTCGCCACAGGTGCTGTGCAGGTCCCGACAAAGTTGAGCAGCCCCTCCCCTGCGTTTCCCAGTAAACTCTGCATTTTTGCGCCGCCTCTCTTCCCGCGGCCACCGTCTGTTTCTGGAGTCTGCCTTGCGTCTGTTTCACACCTCCGACTGGCATCTGGGGCAAAACCTCCACGGCCAGGATCGCGACTTCGAGCACGCCTGTTTCCTTGACTGGCTGCTGCGTCAGCTGGCCAGCGAAAAACCCGACGTGCTGCTGATTGCCGGCGATATCTTCGACACGGTCAACCCGCCCGTCAAAGCCCAGGAGCGACTGTACGACTTCATCGTCAGTGCCCACGAACAAAACGCCAACCTGACCATCGTCATGATCGCCGGCAATCATGATTCCGGCTCTCGGATCGAACTGCCCGCGCCATTGATGCGCCGCTTGCGCACCCATGCCCTGGGCCGCGTCCTGTGGCTGGACGATGGACAACTGGACGTCGAGCGCCTGTTGCTGCCGTTGCCCGACGCCAAGGGCAAGGTCCGGGCCTGGTGCCTGGCCCTGCCGTTCCTGCGACCGGCCGAGGTCACGGGCGCACAACTGGGGGACGATTACTTGCGGGGCATCGGCCAGGTCCATGAATGGCTGATTGCCGCCGCCAATGCCAAGCGCAAGAAAGGCCAGGCACTGATCGCCATCAGCCATGCGCACATGGCGGGTGGCTCGGTGTCGGAGGACTCCGAGCGCAGCCTGATCATCGGCAATGCCGAAGCCCTGCCCGCCAGCCTGTTCGGCCCGAGCATCACGTATGTCGCCCTCGGTCACTTGCACAAGCCACAGAAGGTCAATAGGGAAACGCGCATTCGCTACAGCGGCTCGCCCATCCCGCTGTCGTTCTCGGAAATCGGCTATCAGCACCAGATCCTCGACATCACCCTGGACGGCGAGAAACTGCTGAACGTCGAGCCACGGCTGATCCCCCGCGCCGTCAACCTGCAACGCCTGGGCCCGGCGCCCCTGGCCGATGTCCTGGTGCAACTCAAGGACCTGCCCGATATTGACCTGCTGGCCGATGTCCAGCGCCAACCCTGGCTGGAGGTGCGGGTGCGCCTCGACGAGCCGCAACCCGACCTGCGTCAGCAAGTGGAAACGGCCCTGCAAGGCAAAGCCGTGCGGCTGGTGCGAATCGCCGCCGAGTACGCCGGCAGCGGCGCCACCGCAGGCGCCGAGGAAGGCGCCGCATTGATCGAACTGGATCAGCTCAGCCCGCAGGATTTGTTCAGCCGCGCCTGGCAGGACACCTACGGCAGTGAAGTGGACGAACAGACGCTGAAGGATTTCGCCGTGCTCTTGCAGGATGTGCAGATGGAGAGCGAACAGCCATGAAGATCCTCGCCATCCGCCTCAAGAACCTTGCGTCCCTGGCCGGGCCATTTGAAATCGATTTCACCGCCGAGCCGCTGGCCAGCGCCGGCCTGTTCGCTATCACCGGTCCCACGGGCGCGGGCAAGAGCACGCTGCTGGATGCCTTGTGCCTGGCGTTGTTCGGCGCGGTGCCGCGCCTGAACAACACCGGGCGGGACGCCAAGGTGCCGGACGCCGACGGTGAAATCGCCACGGGCGATCCGCGCACGCTGTTACGCCGTGGCACCGGCGACGGTTATGCCGAAGTGGATTTTCGCGGCATCGACGGTCGCCGCTACCGGGCCCGCTGGGAGGCCAATCGCGCCCGGGAAAAAGCCGCCGGCAAGCTGCAGGCCAGCCGCCAGAGCCTGCGGGATCTGGACAACGACCAGCTATTGGCCAGCCAGAAAGGCGAATACAAGGCTCAACTTGAAGCCGCCCTCGGCCTGAATTTCGAACAGTTCACCCGCGCCGTGCTGCTGGCACAGAGCGAGTTCAGTGCGTTTCTCAAGGCCGATGACAACGACCGCAGCGAACTGCTGGAAAAACTCACCGACACCGCCCTGTATACCCGCCTCGGCCGCCGCGCCTTCGACAAGGCCAAGCAGGCCAAGGAAACCCACAAGCAGCTGCAGGACCAGGCCAGCGGCGTCACGCCCCTGGCGCCTGAGGCCCGCGCCGACCTGGATGAGCGCGTGAACCAGGCCCAGCAAGCACTCAAGACCCAACAGGCGCAGCTCAAGCAACTGGAGCAGCAACAAACCTGGTTGAAGGACCTGCGCCAGTTACAGGACGAACAGGCCAGCGCCGCCGAGCAACTGCAACAAGCCCAGGCTGATTGGGACGCGCAGGCCGATGAACGCCTGAAGCTGGTCCGCCTGGAACAACTGGCGCCGCAGCGGCATCAGTTCATCCGGCAGGCGGAACTGGCCCGGCAGTTCGAGCCACTGGCGATCAAGATCCAGCAGCTGACCCAGCAGCAAGTCGAGTTGCATGAACAACAGGGCGAATTGGAAAAAGGCCTGGGCGTGGCGCAACTGGCACTGGTCGCGGCCCGCCAGCAGAGCACCGACAACGCGCCCCTGCTGCGCCAGGCGTTCGATGAACAAAGCAGCCTCGCTCGCCTGAACCAGGAAGCCGGCCAGCGCGCCGAGCAGCTGCAACAGGCCCAACTGGCTTGCACCGACGGCCAGCGTACCCTCGACTCCCTACTGGAACAGCAGCGACAGGTGGGCGAACGCCTGCAACGGATCGCCGCAGAACTGGAACAAAGCACCGGGCTCGCACCACTGAGCGATGCCTGGGGTGCCTATCGCGATCGCCTTCAACAATTGATGCTGATCGGCAATCGGCTGAACAAGGGCCAGGACGAACTGGCGCTGCTGGAGCAAAACGCGGCGCGTGCCGCCGAGGACCTTGCAACCCGTCGCCAAGACCTTGAAGTGCTCTACAAGGAGGCCGACGCCGAACCGCAGGCGGTGGCCGAACAGATCCAGTTGCTCGGCAACCTCTTGCAGGACAACCGCAAGCAACTGCGCGCTGTCGAGGAACTGGCTCGGTTGTGGGCCAGCCAACAGGAACTGGACAAACGCCGCGCGGAACTTGAGCAACGCCAGCAGCGGGCCTTGCAGGAACGCGACCGACTGGTGCGCGAAGGCGGCGAAGCCAAGGCCGAGCTGACGATCGCCGAGCAGACCCTGACCGTGACCCGCGAACTGCTGGAGCGCCAGCGCCTGGCTCGCAGCGAAAGCGTCGAGCAACTGCGCGAACAACTGCAAGACAACCAGCCCTGCCCGGTGTGCGGCAGCGTCGAACATCCTTACCATCAACCCGAAGCACTGCTGCAGAGCCTCGGTCGCTTCGATGAAAGCGAACAGGCCAACGCCCGCAAAGCGGTGGACCTGCTCAACGAAAAAGTCATCGATCTCAGGGCGCAGTACAGCGGCGTCATCGCCCAGCTCAAGGAATTCAAGCAACAGCAGGAACAACTCGCCACCCAGCATCAGGGCCTGGCGCCAAGCCTTGAAGCCCACCCGTTGTCGGCGCAGATGTTCGCCCAGGATTCGCCCAAGCGCGACGCCTGGCTGGCCCAGCAAACCAGCCAACTGCAGCTGCGCATCAGCCAGGACGAACAACGCCAGGCTGCCCTGCTCACCCTGCAACAGGACGCCGCGCGGCTGACCCAGCAACTGCGCGATGCAGAGACAGCCAACCAACAAGCGTCGCAGCACCTGAGCAACCAGCAACAGGAATTGGCCCGGGATCGCCAGCGCCTGGACGAGGAGCTCGAGCACTTCAGCGCGCTGTTGCCGGCCGACACCTTGCAGGCCCTGCGCAGCGAACCGGCCGCCACGTTCATGGCACTTGACCAACGGATCAGCCAGCGCCTCGCGCAATCGGAACAGCAACGCGAAGAACTCGCCGAGCAACTTCAGCGCCAGCAAGCCTTGGAGAAAGAGCAGGATCGCCAGCAGCTCCGCGTGCAGCAATTGGAATCGGCACAGCAGCAGTTCAATGCCCTGGCCGAACAGCAACAGGCCTGCCAGGAAAAACTCACACAACTGCTGGGCGAATACTCCAGCGCCGAACAATGGCAGCAGCAGCTCGACGTGGCGCTGGAACAGGCTCGTCAGGCCGAGGCCAGCGCCAATCAACAGTTGCAGGACCTGCGTAACAACCTCGTGCAACTGGCGGCCGAACTCAAGGCCCGGCAGGAACAGGCCCAGGCGCTGGAGGCCGAACAGCAAACGTTGGCCGCGGGCATCGCCCAATGGCGCGCCTCTCACTCGGAACTGGACGACGCGGCGCTCGACGCCCTGCTCAGCCTTGACGAGCAACAAGTGGCGCAGTTGCGACAACGCCTGCTCAACAGCGAAAAAGCCATCGAGCAGGCCCGCGTACTGCTCACCGAACGGGAGCTGCGCCTGCACAACCACCAGGCGCAAGACAACGGCAACCTGCCGGCCGAACAGTTGGCTGATGCCCTCGCCACGCTGCATGAGCAATTTACCGCCAGTGAACAACAGTGTGCGGACTTGCGCGCCGAGCAAGCCGAGGACCAGCGTCGACAGAACGCCAACCAGGCCCTCGCCCAGCAGATCGAGCAGGCCTACACCGAGTACCAGCGCTGGGCACGCCTGGATGCGCTGATCGGCTCAGCCACCGGCGACCGCTTCCGCAAACTGGCCCAGGCGTACAACCTCGATTTGCTGGTGCACCACGCCAACGCCCAGTTGCGGCAATTGGTTCGCCGCTACCGCCTCAAGCGCGGCGGTAGCATGCTCGGGCTGCTGGTGATGGACACCGAAATGGGTGACGAACTGCGCTCGGTGCATTCGTTGTCCGGCGGCGAAACCTTCCTCGTCTCCCTCGCCCTGGCGCTGGGCCTGGCGTCGATGGCGTCCAGCACGCTGAGAATCGAGTCGCTGTTCATTGACGAAGGTTTCGGCAGCCTCGACCCCGAGTCGCTGCAACTGGCGATGGACGCCCTCGATGGCTTGCAGGCCCAGGGCCGCAAGGTCGCGGTTATCTCCCACGTGCAGGAAATGCACGAGCGGATCCCGGTGCAGATTCAGGTGCGCCGCCAGGGCAACGGGTTGAGCACGGTGGAGGTGAAATGAGCCAAGCCACGCTGTATTCCTTCCGCCGCTGCCCCTACGCCATGCGCGCTCGGATGGCGTTGCGCTACAGCGCTATCGCGCTGGACATCGTCGAAGTCAGCCTCAAGGCCAAGCCAGCCGAAATGCTAGCGCTGTCGAGCAAGGGTACGGTGCCGGTGTTGCACGTCGACGGGCGAGTCATCGATGAAAGTCTTGAGATCATGCGCTGGGCACTCGACCAGCGTGATCCGCAGGATTGGAGGCTGGCGGACGACCCCGAGGGCCAGCGGCTTACGGCGGAGCTGATCGAGGAAAACGACCAGGTATTCAAGCCTCACCTTAACCGCTACAAATACCCGGAACGTCATCCCGAACAGCCGATGGAACACTATCGAAGTGAAGGCGAAGCGTTTCTGCGCAAGCTGGAAGAACGGCTGCAAGCGCGACCGTTCCTGGTGGCGGCGCACCTGAGCCTGGCGGACGTCGCAGTACTGCCGTTCGTGCGCCAGTTTGCCCATGTCGATCGCCAGTGGTTTGCCCAGGCGCCCTACCCTCGGCTACAGGACTGGCTGGAGGGTTTGCTCGATTCCGAGCTGTTCGTGGCGATCATGGCCAAATAGATATTGATCCAGCGCGCGTGCTTTTGTGGCGAGGGAGCTTGCTCCCGCTCGGCTGCGCAGCAGACGCTTTGGATATAGCCCGAATGGGCCTGCTGCGCAGGCCAGCGGGAGCAAGGTCCCTCGCCACACAGCTCGACAACCTGTTCAAGCCTCGGCGCTGCACATGCGCACTCTGGCGCAATCAATTTGAAACGGCCCAAACACCGCCACCCTTGGCTTGACCGGCGGATTCCCCACCAACACGCCCAATGCCCGGGCGGTGAGGATGTTATGGGCGATGTTGTGGTTGCACTCGATCGTCCGCGCCAACGACCCCGCCGACGCCTGCCCCATTCCGAGTAAGGAAAAACCATTGGTGATGAATGCCAGGAAGGCGATCACCCAGAATTTGCACCTGCTCATGCCCCAGCGGCTCCTTTCACTGCGCCCTGTTCAACAGCGACAGCGGAGACTGGATGATGACCAAGGGTGGAAGCCTGCAGGGAGGTCTCAACGATACCCTCATACTGGGCTCCAACACTGACCAGCAGCACCAACGCCACATAGAAACCAATGGCTATATAGGCGCCGTGTTTGGCAGAAGACAGGATTGCGCTGGCCATGGGGTTCTCCGTGGGCATGTTTGAATGCCCACAGGATCAATCAAATAAACCGTTATGAGTAGCGACTAGTATGCATAGTCACCATCAGTTTTATTGATTGATAGAAAGTCCCCTTCAGTCGCTCAGCAAGCTCAACAACCGCTCCCGAGCCACTTCCAGTTCGCCGGGAACGGGCTGGGCGGCCGAGACAATCGGGGTGGAATAAAGGAACAGCAACATCACTGCCAGACGCATCACCATGGTGTCGATCCTTAGCGCAAAGGAGTCAATTAACTAGCGTCAAATTTAAACACATGGCCATGTGATATCACAACGGGATTTTCCTCCCAAACGCACGAAGCCTGCGATCTTGTCTCTCCCTGGAACTGCATGGGGAGATGAAAAGATCGCAGGCTTCAGTGGTCAGCGTGATTCAGTGTTGAGTCTTGTGGTCCAGCGCCGCGTAGAAGTTAGCGCTCTGTTGCAGGTATTTCTCGGTGTAGCTCTGGGTGCGGTTTTGCTTGTTGCTGATTTCGACGCTGGCACTGGCCGGCAATGCCACGGTGGCGGAGATGGCGGAAGCAGCGATAACGGAGAAGAGATTCAGGTTCATGGCGGTAGTCCTCGGATTCAGTTGGCTGATTTGCCCGGTGGGGCCGTGAAGCAAACTTACGCGTCGAGGCGTCTCGCCTTGAAATGCTTTGTAATACTAGCGACTATCAGCCGCGTTGATACAACGGCGAAGGCCCCGAGAATCGGGGCCTTGGCGTTATTGACGAACGAGGAATTTCAAATCGCTCGGCGCATCCATCGGCAACTTCTGGACGGTCTTGCCCAGCAGGCCGGTCTTTGAATCGCGCTCGATGACCACGATCTGGTTGCTCTTCTGATTGGCGACCAGGATGAATTTTTCGCTCGGATCGAGGCTGAACTCCCGGGGGTGATCACCCTCGACGGAGCGCCGTTGCAGCTCCTTCAGCGTGCCAGCAGTCGGGTCGATGGCGAACACCAGGAGCTCATTGGTGGTGCCACGATTGCTGACATAGAGAAACTTGCCATCCCTGGAGGCATGCAACGCTGCTGCCGCTTTACCCGGCTGGGGTTTTCCGTCGGCAAGATTGACCAACTGGCGCTGGGTCAGGCGACCGTCCTGGTAATCGAATACGGCGACCTGGGCGGTCATTTCCATCGTCAGCCAGGCGTGCTTGCCGTCGCCACTGAACAACAGGTGACGCGGCCCGCTACCCGGCGGCAACTGCACGAACGGCGGTTCGGCTGGCGTCAGCGGCATTTCGGGGTTGGCCTTGGGGTCGTAGCGGTAGACAAACACCTTGTCCGCCCCCAAGTCATTGGCGAACACATACTTGCCATCGGGCGAAGGCACCGCCGAATGCACATGGCCGGACTTCTGCCGCTCGGAATTGACCCGACTCGGCTGATGGCCGCCCGCTTGCACCACCGGCGCCAGCTTGCCGTCCACGCCCACCGGCAGCACCACTAAAGTGCCGCCCGGGTTCTCCAGGACGGAATAATTACTCACCAGCAAATGCTGGCCGTCCAGGCTCAAGCTGGAATGGGTCGGCTCGTTGCCCAGGGACTGCACCTGGTTGATCAGGCTCAGCTCATGGGTCTTCGGATCGATGGCATAGCTGCTGACCTTGCCCACCGGGTCCTTCTGGCCCGGCCCGTTTTCGTTGACGACGAACAGCCGCGTCAGGTCCTTGGATAGGGTCAGCCAGGAGGGGTTGTCGGTCTTGATCACCTGCAACGGATTGGCATCGAGCTGGCCGGTGCGGCTGTCGAATTGCAATCGGTAGATGCCCTGGCTCTGCCCGGCGGTGTAGGAACCCACCAGCAATTGATGACGATCGCTGGTGTCGGCCTGGACGCCCATGGCGCCCAAACTGCCGGCCATCAACAAGGGCCAGAAACTACGCATCTTCATGATCGGAGTCCTCATCGTCGTGGCCGCTGGTCGCTTCCACGCATTCCAGGTGGTGGTCGCCCGAATCGCTGGTGATGATCCAATGCTTCAGGGCTTTGTCGAAGGTCGCGGCCTGCATCTGCGTCGGCGTGAAACGCCAGTGTTCGAGGGTGCGACCGTTCATGCACTCGACGTGCAATTGGTCCTGCTCGTCGAGGGAGAAATCGAATGCGTGCAGCCCATCGATGATCAGCATGTCGCAGTGTTCGAGGGCTTGCAGCAGGGTGTCGGTCAGGGCAGTCATGGCGATCAGTCGGTCATTGGGAAAGCCAGCATGATAACCCAATGTCAGAGTGGGGCTTGGGCCATAAGGTTCGAAGGCACTTTCGATTGGAAGATCGCCATCGCGAGCAAGCTCGCTCCCACAATTGGATCTTCCGCGAACACAACTTTTGCATTCACAAAAAATCCCCTGTGGGAGCGAGCTTGCTCGCGATGACGGCAGTCCATCAACCTCAATGGAACTGCCTGACTCTCAAAGCGCCTCGCGCCCCGGCACCCCATCCACCAACCGCAGGATCCCCAGCGGGTTGGCGTTCTTCAGCGGTTCCGGCAACAGATTGTCCGGGTAGTTCTGGAAGCACACCGGACGCAGGAAGCGATCGATCGCCAGCGTGCCCACCGAGGTACCACGGGCATCGGACGTCGCTGGATAAGGGCCGCCATGGACCATCGAATCACACACCTCGACGCCGGTTGGGTAACCGTTGAGCAAGATACGACCGACTTTCTGTTCCAACAACGGTGTCAATTCGCCGAACTGTTCGAAGTCCGCCGGATCGCCAATCATCGTCGCGGTGAGTTGGCCGTGCAGGCCGTTCAGGGCAGCAGTCAGTTGCGCCTGGTCCGCCACTTCGACGAACACCGTGGTCGGGCCGAAGACTTCTTCCTGCAAGGCCTCGTCGCCGTTGATCAGCAGGCTGGCATCAGCCTTGAACAATTGCGGCTGGGCCTGATTGCCCTGCTGGTCGCGACCGGCCAGACGCTCGATGCCTGGGTGAGCCAGGAGTTTCTGCAAACCCTTGCCGTAGCTTTGCAGCGTACCGGCGTTGAGCATCGTCTGCGGTGCCTGGTCGCCGATCAGCGAAGCCACCTGCTGGGTGAAAGCGGTGAATTCCGGCGAGCAAATGCCAATCACCAGGCCGGGGTTGGTGCAGAACTGGCCGCAACCCTGCACCACCGAAGCGGTCAGGTCGCGGGCAACGCTCTCGGCACGGTTCTTCAAGGCCTGTGGCAAAACGATCACCGGGTTGATGCTCGACATTTCGGCAAACACTGGGATCGGCTGGGGCCGCGCGGCGGCCATATCGCACAGGGCGCGCCCGCCCTTGAGGGAGCCGGTAAAACCGACGGCCTGGATCGCCGGATGCTTGACCAGCCATTCGCCGACGCCACCGCCGTAGATCATGTTGAACACACCCGCAGGCATCGAAGTTTTCTCTGCCGCGCGGATGATCGCATCGGCCACGTGCTCGGCGGTTGCCATGTGGCCGCTGTGGGCCTTGAAGACTACCGGGCAACCGGCGGCCAACGCAGCCGCTGTATCACCACCGGCCGTGGAAAATGCCAACGGGAAGTTGCTGGCACCGAACACCGCCACCGGGCCGAGACCGATGCGGTATTGACGCAGGTCCGGACGCGGCAGTGGCGTGCGCTCCGGCAAGGCGCGGTCGATGCGGGCGCCGTAGAAGTCGCCACGACGCAGGACCTTGGCAAACAGGCGCATCTGCCCGCTGGTGCGACCGCGCTCGCCCTGGATCCGGGCGGCTGGCAAGGCGGTTTCGCGGCAGACCACGGCGACGAACTCATCGCCCAGGGCGT
The DNA here is from genome assembly GCF_052112105.1 of Pseudomonas sp. BP11-1-1. NCBI lineage: Bacteria > Pseudomonadati > Pseudomonadota > Gammaproteobacteria > Pseudomonadales > Pseudomonadaceae > Pseudomonas > Pseudomonas sp. BP11-1-1. The sequence continues at coordinate 206,344 of NZ_JAUTYU010000005.1, read as the reverse complement.
CCAGTTCATCGGCGATGGCGTCGAGGAACTCGGCCCGACGCGCCGCACTCAGGCTGCGATACGTCGGATAAGCCGCCGCAGCGGCCTTGGCGGCGGCGTCGACTTCTTGTGCCGTGGCCTGGACGAAATCATGGGGCAATGCCTCGCCGGTGCTGGCGTCGACGCTCTGCAGGCGAGTCTGGCCGGCCGCGCTGCGCGCCCCGCCGATGTAGTTGTGGCCAAGGATCTGGTTCATCGCAAGTCTCCTCTCAAAGTGTGCCGATAGTACCCGGATTGAATACCGCGTCCACCGGGGCAATGCCATTGACCAGCGGCGCGCCGAACTCGGCCTGGCTGATCTCGAATACATCCCCCGGCTGGGTGCGGATGCCGTCGGCGAACGACAGCGTCGCGGTGCCGAAGAAGTGAACGTGTACGTCCCCCGGACGCAGGAACTGACTGTACTTGAAGTGGTGGAATTCCAGGTTTTCGAGGCTGTGGCACATGTTCGCCTCGCCGCTGAGGAATTCGTTCTGCCACAGCACTTCGCCGTTGCGCAGGATACGACTGGTCCCGGACAGATGTTGAGGCAGTTCACCCACGCGAAGTTCCGGACCAAAACTGCAACTGCGCAGTTTCGAATGGGCCAGGTACAGGTAATTCTTGCGTTCCATGACGTGGTCGGAGAATTCGTTGCCTACCGCAAAGCCCAGCCGATACGGCTTGCCGTCGTGGCCGATGACGTACAGGCCGCTGATCTCCGGCTCTTCGCCAGCGTCTTCGGCAAACGGTGGCAGCGGGAACGGATGGCCCGGGCGGACCACGATGCTGCCGTCACCCTTGTAGAACCATTCCGGTTGCACGCCGGCCTGCCCGGCCTGTGGCTTGCCACCCTCGACGCCCCACTTGAAGATGCGCATGGTGTCGGTCATCGTCGCTTCGTCGCCGGCCTGCTGGTGCATCTTGTCCCGGGCCGAGGCGCTGCCGAGGTGAGTCAGGCCGGTGCCGCTGACCAACAGGTGCGCCGGGTCCGGGTGGTCCAACGGCGGCAGGATGCGCAGCTCGCCGAGCAACTGAGCGTAGTCATGGCTCGCTCCAAGGCCCAAACCGTTCACCTGCTGCTCAAGCTTCACGCCCGCTTCGATAGCGGCCAGCGCCAGCTCACGCACCGTGTTGGGGCCCTGTACTTCGCGCACTTGATCGCCATCAACGACACCGACGCGGCGCTCGCCGTGACTCAATTCGAACTGAACTAAACGCATGGGTTTTCTCCCTGTAAACAAAAACATGAATAGGCGTAGCAGGCTTTTGTGGCGAGGGAGCTTGCTCCAGCTGGGGGGCGAAGCCCCCCCCCCAACTCCAGGCACCGCATTTATTCAGGCAAAACACAGCGCGTGTTTTGCGACTGCTGCGCAGTCGAGCGGGAGCAAGCTCCCTCGCCACAAAAGCTCTCTTCCACAATTGCAATAAGTTCAAGTACGCGTCGCCCCCCGGGCGCTCGCCGCAAACTGGTCCGCCGGCAGCACATGCTTGCGCTCCAGCAGGCGATAGACCACGCCAGTCAACACCAGGCCAAACACCATCACACAGGACAGGAAATACAGCCCCGAAGCCAGGTTGCCGGTGTACTCCTTCAGCGCACCGATCACGAACGGTCCGATGTAGCCACCGAGGTTGCCCACCGAGTTGATCAGCGCAATGCCCGCCGCCGCACTCGCGCCAGCAAAGAACCGCCCTGGCAAGGTCCAGAACACCGCCGTGCAGGAAAACAGCGCGAACGCCACCAGGCACAGCGCCGCCAGTTGCAACACCGGCACCGACAGCCAGGCGCTGAGGAACAGGCCGATGGCACCGAGCACGTACAACACGGCCAAGTGACCGTAGCGGTCATTCAAGCGGTCGGAGCTGCGCGGAATGATCAGCAGGCCGATGATGCCGAAGATATACGGCACCGAAGAGACAAAACCGGTCACCAGGTCGCTGCCACCGAACTGCTTGATCAGCGTCGGCAACCACAGGCCCAGCCCGTAGATGCTCAACGTCACGGGCAGATAGAACAGCGCCAGCAGCAACACACGTTTGTCCTTCAGCGCATGCAGCGGATTGCCGTGGCGGGTCTGGCCGTATTCCTGCAAGTCTTTCTGCAACTCGCCGGTCAGCCAGTCCTTCTCGGCCTGGTCCATCCATTTCACTTGTTGCGGGCCATCCGGCAGGTAGCGCAGCACCGGCCAGGTCAACAGCACCGCCGGCAGGCCGATGACGATGAACAGCCACTGCCAGCCGTGCAGGCCAAGGATGCCGTCCATGCCCAGCAAGCCACCGGACACCGGGCCGGTGATCATCATCGCGATGGGTTGGGAAAGAATGAACAGGCCGAGGATCTTGCCGCGATGGCGCACCGGGAACCATTGGGTGATGTAGTACAGCACGCCCGGGAAGAATCCGGCTTCGGCCGCGCCCAGCAAAAAGCGCATCACATAGAAACTGTGCGGGCCCTGCACAAAGGCCATGCCGATGGTGATGGCGCCCCAGGTGATCATGATCCGGGCGAACCAGCGCCGCGCACCGAAGCGTTCCAGCATCAGGTTGCTGGGAATCTCCAGCAGGAAGTAACCAATGAAAAACAGCCCCGCGCCCAAGCCGTAGGCGGCGTCGCCGATGCCGATGTCGGCGCCCATATGCAGCTTGGCAAAGCCCACCGCAGAGCGGTCCACGTAGGCGATCAGGTACAGCAGGATCAGGAAGGGAATCAGTTTGAGGGTGATGCGACGTATAAGCCGCAATTCCTGGCTCATGGGACCGGTCTCCGATTGTTGTTGTTATAGAACCTCGGGGGATTTCTCTCGCGAATGACCGCCAGGACAACCCCTCCGTTGAATCGGACTATATAGTAATACTATTTACCCAACAACACTTCCAAACCGCGCAAATTGCGCTTATGTTACGCTTCAGCTCGAACAATATAGTCATACAATAAGAGAATCGATCATGTCTGATAAGAAACCCTCCCTGCGCTCGGCCCAATGGTTTGGCACTGCCGACAAGAACGGCTTCATGTACCGCAGCTGGATGAAAAATCAGGGCATTGCCGACCATCAGTTCCACGGCAAGCCGATCATCGGTATCTGCAACACCTGGTCGGAGCTGACGCCGTGCAACGCGCACTTCCGGCAGATCGCCGAACACGTCAAGCGCGGCGTGATCGAGGCCGGGGGCTTCCCGGTGGAATTCCCGGTGTTCTCCAACGGCGAATCGAACCTGCGCCCCACCGCCATGCTGACGCGCAACCTGGCGAGCATGGACGTGGAAGAGGCGATTCGCGGCAATCCGATCGACGGCGTAGTGCTGCTCACCGGTTGCGACAAGACCACCCCGGCCTTGCTGATGGGCGCCGCCAGCTGCGACGTGCCCGCCATCGTCGTCACCGGCGGGCCGATGCTCAACGGCAAGCACAAGGGCCAGGACATCGGCTCGGGCACCGTGGTGTGGCAGTTGAGCGAACAGGTCAAGGCCGGCACCATCACCATCGATGATTTCCTCGCGGCCGAGGGCGGCATGTCCCGCTCGGCCGGCACCTGCAACACCATGGGCACGGCGTCGACCATGGCGTGCATGGCCGAAGCCCTCGGCACCTCCCTGCCCCACAACGCCGCGATTCCGGCAGTGGACGCCCGTCGTTATGTGCTCGCCCACATGTCCGGCATGCGTGCCGTGGAAATGGTCCGTGAAGATCTGAAACTGTCGAAGATCTTGACCAAGGAAGCCTTCGAAAACGCCATCCGCGTCAACGCCGCCATTGGCGGTTCGACCAACGCGGTGATCCACCTCAAGGCCATCGCCGGACGCATCGGCGTGCAACTGGACCTCGACGACTGGACCCGCATCGGCCGCGGCATGCCGACCATCGTCGACTTGCAGCCGTCCGGGCGCTTCCTGATGGAAGAGTTCTACTACGCCGGTGGCCTGCCCGCCGTGCTCCGTCGTCTCGGCGAAGCGAACCTGATCCCGCACCCGAACGCACTGACGGTCAACGGCAAGAGCCTCGGCGAAAACACCAAGGACGCACCGATCTACGGCCAGGACGAAGTCATCCGCACCCTGGACAACCCGATCCGTGCCGACGGCGGCATCTGCGTATTGCGCGGCAACCTGGCGCCACTCGGCGCGGTGCTCAAGCCTTCCGCCGCCACGCCGGAGTTGATGCAGCATCGTGGCCGTGCCGTGGTGTTCGAGAACTTCGACGAGTACAAGGCACGGATCAACGACCCGGAGCTCGATGTCGACGCCGACTCGATCCTGGTGATGAAAAACTGCGGGCCGAAAGGTTATCCAGGCATGGCCGAAGTCGGCAACATGGGCTTGCCGGCCAAGCTGCTGGCCCAGGGCGTGACGGACATGGTGCGTATTTCCGATGCACGCATGAGCGGCACCGCCTACGGCACCGTGGTCCTGCACGTGGCACCGGAAGCCGCGGCCGGCGGACCTTTGGCCGCCGTGAAAGAAGGCGACTGGATCGAACTCGACTGCGCCAGCGGCCGCCTGCACCTGGACATCCCGGACGCCGAACTCGCCGCGCGCCTGGCCGACCTCGCGCCACCGCAACAATTGTTGGTGGGCGGCTATCGCCAGTTGTACATCGACCATGTGCTGCAAGCGGACCAGGGTTGCGACTTCGACTTCCTGGTGGGCTGCCGCGGCGCCGAGGTGCCGCGTCACTCTCACTGACCCCGTCACCTCCCTGTGGGAGCGAGCTTGCTCGCGATGGCGTCGGATCAGCCGGATCATTGCTGACTGACCCACCGTTATCGCGAGCAAGCTCGCTCCCACAAGGGATCTGCATCTATCCGAAAACTCGCACTAGCGACCCGCCATCGCCGCGCCTGCTATCATGCGCAGCACTCCCCTCGCCGACAGGATCGCGCCGCGTCCCATGGATTACCGCAAACCCTCCGACCGCAAAAGCATGCATGCGCGCATCGTCCAGGAACTGGGCATGCAGATCGTCTCCGGGCGCTTCAAGCCGGATGACAAACTGCCCGCCGAAGCCTTGTTGTGCGAAGAGTACGCGGTCAGTCGCCCGGTACTGCGCGAAGCCACGCGGGTGCTGGTCGCCAAGGGGCTGGTGTATTCGCGTCCTCGCGTGGGCACGGTGGTCAAGGCCCGGCGGGAATGGCACATGCTTGATCCGGACGTGCTGCACTGGCTGATGCAGAGCAGCCCGCAGAACGAATTTTTCGGCCTGCTCACCAGCGTGCGCAGCATCATCGAACCGGCGGCGGCTGCCCTCGCCGCCCAGTTCGCCACCGATGAAGACATCGCCGCGATCAACGAAGCCTACCAGCGCATGGAGGCGGCCCCGACCCCCGAAGCCCTGCTGCAACCGGACCTGGATTTCCACAGCCGCATCGCCGACGCCACCCACAACGACCTGCTCGCCAACCTCTGCAATATGTTGTCCGTGGCGATCGCCGAAGCCCTCAAGCACTCCAACCAGCGGCCCAACCTGCATGAGCTGGCGATGCCGCGGCACAAGGCGATCCTCACCGCCATCGAGAACCGCGACGCCCTCGGCGCTCGCCATGCCACGCTGGTGCAACTGGACGATGCCCGCAGCGCTTTGAATGTGGTGCTGGGCAGCGACCCCGACCGCGCCTGACACAACGCATGCCCTACGGGGTAGTACCTATATACCGCACGCAGAGGATTGAAATCCCGACACTGGATTCGTCGTCATCCCGACGACCATAGTCAAGGAAAAGGATTTTTATGACCTCGCCTTCCCCAACTGGCGGCCCGTCCGCGCTTGCGCAAAACGTCAGCCAGCCATTCGCCGACCGCCCGACCTTCGAGCAGGTCGCGCAACGCTTGCTCGAACAAGCCATCAACACCAAGTACCCGACGTTGAACATTGATCTGTCCAAGACCCAACTCGCGTCTCCGGATATGAACGCACGTACCTGGCACTTTCAACCCTTCATGCCCCGGGTGCTTGATTACCTCGCCCTCGGCACGCCCATCGATTTCAGTTCGCAGGGAAGTTACGACTGCTATCTCAGCGACGACGCCCCACGTCGGCTGCGGGCGGACGATGCGCGCCTGGACATAAAAGTCATCGAAGACTGTTTATCAGAGCTGCCTTGGACGGTACCCATCGGCCTGGCAGATGCCCTGATCCGTTATTGGAATACCGACATTGACCGTGCGCCCCAAGGCGAATCCGGCAGCCGTATCAGCCGCTGGCAATGGCTCAGCGACACCCTCAAGAACATGCTGCATGTCCGGGGGTTGCAACAGGCTGGACTGAGTGAGCCGGAACGCGGGGCCCTGGATCAGGTCGTCCGCTGGCCAGACCGTGACCAACGCTTCAAGCAAAATGCGTCACCCGTCTATGTTTACCACCTGGAGAGCATCATCACCCAGGGCGTCACCCGCACCGTGCTGCCCAGCAGTGGAATCCTGATGCTTCATTACACCCGCGACGGGCTGCTCATTTTGCTTTCCAAGCCCGGCAGCACCGTGCAGTCCTTCGAGTCGATCCAGGCTTTCGACAGCCATTGGCGCGCGCAGATTGCCAAGCATTACATCGTCGACACCGTTACCTGCCAACGCCACGAGATCAGCGGCGACGCCTTCGATATCCAGGCGGCCATGATATTGGAGCAACAACTGACTGATCTGCGGACGGTAAAGCTGCCCGCCCGGATCGGCCTGCCGAACCTCAAGGCTCTCTATGACGAGCTGAGCGACCCCGCCTACTCTCTAGGCGATGTCCCACGTCTCGCGCCTCAAGCATCGACACAACTTGAACCGCTGTTGCCCGAATGGCTGAAGAATGCCTCCCTCGCCGACCGAACGAAATTCCAGCGCTACAGCCTGGCGCTGGCCAGCGTGAAGAAACGCGACCAGGACCGAACCCATTTCCGCGACATCAAGACTTTCACAGCCGACGCACTGCTTGCGCGAATGGAGAAAATCAACGACAGCAGTCCGACCAAGGCTCTCCCAAGTCATTTTCACCCCGACGATGTGGAACTGATCTTCACCGTCTCGGCCGGGTTTCCCGGGACCGCTGGCATCAGCGAAAAAAGGACCATGAGCCTGACTCGATTGGCCATCGACAATCTCGTCGCTCGCCCCAGTGGAAATCTCAAGCTCAGCCATCGCCAAGGCCGGACGCTGCCCGCATGGTTGACGCCCGACCTCATTACCCGCCGAGGCGGGCTTGTCGAACAGGTCGATATCGGCACCACTTACCCTCGCTACCTGCAAGACGAACTGTTGAGCGACTCACCTCAAGCGCAGGACTACCAGCGGATGTTTGCCGAACAGATCCCGGCACAGTTGCCGCTCGAGGCGCTGCAACAGATGCTCGACAACAAAAACGGCATGACCCGCCAAGGGCTGAGCCTGATAGAGGCGGTTCTTCAGCCCGACGCCGAGAGTCAGCAGGTCGGCGGGCGTGCCGTGGTCATTCGTCACCTGGCCTTCCTGCGCAAGCCTCAGGCCAGGCCCGACGTCGTGACCAATATGTTCATTGTCGAGGCGCAAGACGCTCAAACCGGTCCGCATTTGCTGTATCGCCCCTTGTACGCCCCCTCGTTGCTGGAGTTTGCGACGCGCCAGGCAATGCTGCAGGCCATTGCCAGCGCCGGGGATTTGCAGGGCAGCGTGTTGACCTGGATGTCCGATACCGCACGCCCGGTGTATGCCAACGGTGGCTTCGCGGAGCCACACATTGTTCATTTCTTCCAGGGCGACGAATTCAGCGTGCCCGAAAGACCCGCCCCGGCCACGCTCGCCATCGACAGTAATGAAGATGAACTGCTGCAATACCTGCGCAACGGCAAACTGATGGAATATCTCTACGGTTGCAATGCCCGGGCCCTCATCAGCCAGGCCGACCGAAACTCTGTCTCCAACAGCGAAAGCCGCTGGGCAGTGCTCCTGAAGGGTGGCAGCCTGCTGTTCAATACACTGCTGTTTCCCCTGCTGCGCGGCCCGGCGATGGCCAGCGTCTGGCTGTGGAGCCTGATGGCCAGTGCGAGCCAGGATATCCCCGCCTTGAACAGCGAAGACCCAGCCACCAGGGAACAGGCCGCCGTCGACTTCCTGGTTAATCTGGCCATGCTGGTGAGCCAATTCCACGCCATCCGCGCGCCTTCCCGTCCCCTCGTGTCCGCTGAAACGAAGAACCAGGCTATGCAACCCCCCGCCAAGCGCATTGTTGCCGAGCAATGGCCTGCGCCCGCCTCTCCCGAAGTACTCGAAGCCCCCATCGCCCTGCCTGGGGCGGAGGGTCCAGGCTCGAACTTCGATTTCAGCTTCGCCAGCGCCCGCCATCGCCTGACGTCCGAGCAGCGCACCCGCCTATATAGCAAGCAAGTCCCGCGCCCCGCCAGGCTGCCCGAACCGATCAACTACGGCCCGCTCACCGGCCTGTATGTAATCGATCACAGATGGCATGCGCTCGTTGAAGAACGCCTCTATCGAGTGACACCGGAAGCGGACGGCAGCGTGATGATTGTCGACCCACAAAGTCCATCGCAAATGGGACCGTTGCTGCAATCGGACGATCGAGGCATCTGGTCCGTGGATTTGCGGCTGCGTTTGCGAGGCGGAATGCCCAAGCGCGTCACCGAGCAAAGGCGCCTCAACGCCCAAAGGAAAGACGAACTGCTCAACGATTTGATGACCGTCATGGCGCAGGAGGCTGAACAACAGAGGGCCCAGGACATCGCCCAGAACGTCATGACGAGGATGGAAGAAGGAAGCGCCTACACCGAGGAACAACGCGCGTCCAAACGAAAGATATTCCATGACCTGCTCAAAGAACAGATCGACAAATACGTGGGGCTGCTGGACAGCGTGCCCGAACGTAAAAGGCTGAATATCGACCTGCCCTCGGCGGACATCCGCAATCTGATGGAAAACGTCATCAACAATGCGCGCAAGGCCTTCTTGATGGTCGAAATGGACGGGAGGGCCCTCAATCGCGCCAATGCCCAATTCATGGGAAAGCAGGCCGAAAAAGCTGCGGCTTCGGACATGAAGGGCTACCTGGCGTTTCTTCGAGCAACATGCGAAGCCAATGATCTTGCAATCCACTGGCTGGAGCTCAAGGACAAGTATCTGGAGGAGTTGCTGAACCTGGACTCCGTGGGCGCCCAGGCGTTCGATCGCTTGACCCGCGACCGCCCGTTGAACGAAAGAAGCTCAACGTCCACCAAAGCCATGCAGTTGGCGATTCTTCCATTGCTGGCCATCAAACATCCCGAGACTGACCTGCCCGATAGCCTCTATCGCATCATCAAACCCTTGGGTGAACAGATTCGCTCCCACTCCGACTTCAAGCAATACCAGCTGTCCGCAACGGAGCAATTCCAGGTGCTGGAAAGCTTGACGGAGCACTATGGCGAGGCCCTGGACGCATTGCACGGCATGAAGGCCCTCTATTTTGACGACCTCAACGAGTCCTACTTCGACAAGCTGCTGAAACTGCTCGATGGCCTGTATCAGGACGCGTCCCAAAAACTGGCCGCAGAGATCAAGCCCGAGCCAACGCCACACGTGAGTCCGCCCAAACGTCCTGAAGCGTCCCATGAGCGTTTCAAGAAAAAGGTGATCAAGACTCGCAAGAATGGCGTTCTGATCGGCGACCTGAAGCCGGCGGGTACAACCTTGGGAATAGAAGTCGTCGAACTGCGTTCCGAAGTCGACAACCAAGTACTGTCCACCTATTCACGTCACGACGACGTCTGGGATCCCGTTGACATCCGCCAGCCAACCCCGGTACCCGCCCCCAGGACCAGACCTGTCGGTGCGATCAAGGGCGATGCGCGGAAATTGCTGGGTCAGTTGGAAAAACGCCTGCAACATGCCGAAGGCTACAAGAAACTCTGCCGTCATCCTCAAGAAATCGAGGAGATCATGAACAACGAAGCCAGTCGCTTCCGTGCGCTCTCCGATGAGCTTGACCGGGCCTTCACGGCCTCGACAACACCTCGCACAGCGGCGGACCAGACGCTGGGCCAGCAATTGGCCGATGCCATTTCCAAACTGACCGCCAGGGGCGCTGCCCTGCGCACCGAATTGAGCCTGCTACTGCCACCCACCGACGGCAACCTTCGGTATCTCTTCGAAAAGAACCTGATACAGGTCGCCAAACTTGGCGAACGCAAGGCGTTGAAAGGAACCCGCCAGGATTTCCTGCAGGAATACGCCATCAACGACCGCAACGGTTTTCCCCTCTGGTACGCCCATTTTCATTATGAGAAGGCCGACACGCCGAAAACCGATTACAGCGTCGCGCATCTCAAGATCAAGGAACAACGCCGGGAACACTACCATTCGCTGCTTGCCAAGGCTGACAGCCCGTATGCGGTGGTGAACGTGCATCGTGGGCAGCTTGGCAGACCGCTGGCGCAAAGCAGGTTCCTACCGTTGGCACCGTGATCGCCTGCACATAAAAACCTGTGGGAGCGAGCTTGCTCGCGATAGCGGACAGACATTCAACACCTTCATTGACTGTCACGCCGCTATCGCGAGCAAGCTCGCTCCCACATGGGTTTTCCACCAGCGCTCGCTATGCCGGTTCTATCCTCGATCAATGGGCAAACAACGAATTGCCCTTCTGCCCCGCCAGCTTCTCAGGCTTGATCAGGAACCGCGCCAGTGCCGGCAGCAGCCACAGCGCGCCGAACATGTTCCACAGCAACATGAACGTCAACATCAAGCCCATATCCGCCTGGAACTTGATGGCCGAGAAGATCCAGGTGCATACGCCGATGGCCAGGCACAAGCCGGTGAACAACACGGCTTTGCCAGTGGACTTCAACGTCTGGTAATACGCTTCCTGCAACGGCAAGCCGGCGCGCAGGAAGCTTTCCAGGCGACTGTAGATGTAAATGCCATAGTCCACGCCAATCCCCACCCCCAGCGCAACCACCGGCAGGGTCGCGACCTTCACCCCGATGCCCATGAACGCCATCAGCGCGTTGCCCAGCACCGACGTCAACACGAGCGGCAGCACGATGCACAGCGTCGCCGCCCAGGAACGGAAAGTGATCATGCACATGGTCGCCACGCAGATATAAACCAGGACCAGAATGGTCAATTCCGATTCCTTGATCACTTCGTTGGTGGCGGCCTCGATGCCCGCATTGCCAGCAGCCAGGATGAACTCCAGGCCATCGCGGTTGTTGTCCTTGGCAAAGTCCTGCACCGCCTTCACTGCGCGGTCCAGGGTTTCGGCCTTGTGATCGTTGAGGAACACCAGCACCGGCGCCAGGGAACAGCTGTTGTTGTACAGGCCATCGGCCCGGGCGATGGAACTGTTGAGCACGTCAGGGTTGCGCGACAGGGTTTCCCATTTCAGGTTGCCCTCGTTCATGCCCTTGATCATTTGCTTGGACACGGTCACCAGGGAAATCGCCGACTGCACGCCTTCGGTGTTCTGCATCTTCCACATCAGTTCATCGATCGGCGCCATGGCCTCATAGCGCGAGCAGCCTTCGGCCTTCGTCTTGACCATCACCACCAGTACGTCGGAGCTGGTGGAGTAATTGCTGATGATGAAATTGTTGTCCTGGTTGTAGCGCGAGTCCGGGCGCAGCTCCGGCGCCCCCTGGTCGAGGTCGCCGATCTTCAGGTTCTGGCTGTACCAGAGGCCGCCGCCAAACGCGAGCACGGCCAGGGCAATCGATACCGGTGCGACCTTGGCGCTGGCGAAGTTCGACAGCGTGCGCCAGAACGGGTGCTCGCGGGTCGCGTCTTTCTTGCTGCGCTCCACGGCGCGCTTGCTGATGCCGACGTAGGAAATCGCCACCGGCAGCAGGATCAGGTTGGTGAACACGATGACCGCCACGCCGATGGAGGCGCCGATGGCGAGTTCGCGAATCACGCCGATGTCGATGATCAAGAGGGTGATGAAACCGACGGCATCGGCCAGGATCGCGATCATGCCCGGCAGGAACAACTGGCGGAAGGTGCGTCGCGCTGCGGTCAGGGCGTTGTCCGCCTCGCTGGATTGCAAGGCGATGCCGTTGATTTTCTGCACGCCATGGGAGATGCCGATGGCAAAGATCAGGAACGGCACCAGCATCGAGTAAGGGTCCAGGCCAAACCCCGCCGCGTGCATCAACCCCAATTGCCACACCACCGCCACCAGGGTGGTGCTTAACACGGCGACCGTGCTGCGCATGCAGTTCGTGAACCAGTACAGCAGGATCAGCGTAATCACGAAGGCCACGCCGAAGAACATCACCACCATGACCAGGCCATCGATCAGGTCGCCGACTTTCTTGGCGAAACCGACGATGTGGATCTGCACATTGGGATTCTGGGCTTCGAACTTGTTGCGGATCTTGTCTTCAAGCTCATGGGAAAACTTGCGGTAGTCCAGGGCGAGCAACTTGCCTTGGTCCTGCGGGTCCGGGTAGGACTCCAGCAGCGGAATGTCGACGATGCTCGATTTGAAATCGTTGGCCACCAGGCGCCCGACCTGGCCGGACTTGAGCACGTTGTTGCGCAGCAGGTCGAGGCTGTCGGCCGAGCCATCGTAGCTCTGGGGAATCACCTCGCCGCCGGCAAAGCCCTCCTCCGTCACCTCGGTCCAGCGCACGCTCGGGCTCCACAGCGACTTGAGCCCGGAACGGTCGACACCCGGGATATAGAAGACTTCATCGTGGATCTGGCGCAGGGTCTCCATGTAATCCTTGGAGAAGATGTCGCCGTCAGTGGCTTCCACGGAGATGCGCACCGTGTTGCCCAGGTTCGCCAGGTCGTTGCGGTGTTCGAGCATCTTCTCGATGAAGGGGTGCTCGAGGGGGATCATTTTTTCGAAGCTGGTGGACGGCCGGATCAGCGTGGCCTGCCAGAACAGGAAAATGCTGACCAGCAGGCAAATGACGATCACTGCCGGGCGGTTGTTGAAAATCAGGCGTTCGAGGAATGTCGCCTTGTCTTGGTGATGACTGCTCATGGGGTCCGCCTTATTGTTATTGTGCCCGTCTGACAGGCCCGGCTCATTTGCTCAGTTCGGCGCCAGTGGACGTGGTGGCGCGAACGCCACCCTGTCCCGCCAGGATCAGGTTGCCGTTGCCCGCCGCCGTGACGGCCGCCACGGAAATACGGTCGGGGCGGTTGAACACACTGAACGTCACGCCGTCGTCGGTGCTGCGGATCACGCTGCCACCATTGCCGACGATCACGATCGAGCCGTCCGCCAACAGCGTCGCGCCCGACAAGCCGAACTCCAGCGCGCCACGAGCCGCCTTGAGCTCGACCTGCTCCCACGTCGTGCCGAAATCGACGGAACGGTAAAGATTGCCGCGCAGGCCATAGGCCAACAGCGTCGAAGGTTGGGCGGTGCCGATGACGCCAAACAGCGAGCCTTCATACGGCCCCTGGAGTTTTTCCCAGGTCTGCCCCCAGTCGGCGGAGCGGAACATACTGCCGGCCTCGCCGACGACGAACAGCCCGGCATCCTTCACGGCGGCGATGGCATTGAGGTGGTATTGGTCTTCATTGTCGAGGCGGTCGCTGGCGTCTTCCCAGTGCTTTCCGCCGTCGGTGGTCTCGTACAGCGCGCCATAGGCACCCACGGCGAATCCATGGCTGGCGTCCTGGAACCAGATATCCAGCAACGGCGCTTCACGGGGCAGGTCTTCGAATTGTTTGGTCCAGGTGCTGCCACCGTCTTCGCTGGCAAGGATCTGTGCGTCGTGCCCCACGGCCCAGCCGTGCTTGTCATCGACGAAAAACACGGCGGTGAGCAATTGACGGGTCGGCACCTTGGCCTGGGCCCAGGACATGCCCTGGTCATCGGAATAGACAATATGCCCACGGTCGCCGACCGCCACCAGGCGCTGGCCGGCATGGACGACATCGAGCATCAGGGTCTTGCTGGCCTTGGCCGATTCGACGGAATAGATGACATCGGACGTCGACGCCGCCACCGCGAGCACCGGTGCGGACAACACGACAGAGCCCAGCAGCGAGAGCGCCGAGGCCAGCAACGCGACACGGCGCAGCATCGGCGGCCGGCAGCGGCCCGCAGCCATGACAGGCTCATTCATAGACCTTACCCCCATTATTATTGTTATGGCCTGGTACGTTGCCTGTCTCGGAGCATAGCCCTGAAACCTGCAATCTAGAGCCACTTGGCAAGCGGAACCTATCCTATCGGGCTTTCGAAAGGTCTGACAATCGACGCCACGTTATCTTTTGTTAACCGTGGGGATAACGGGAAGGGGTGAATCAGAAGATATTCGTGAGAATGATGACTGTGGCGAGGGAGCTTGCTCCCGCTGGCCTGCGAAGCAGGCCTGATCTTGATTCGTTTCGCCAGTGAAGGCATGTAAACCAAGTAAAGGGAGTCCTACGGCCTCCAGCGGGAGCAAGCTCCCTCGCCACAAAAGGCAATGCGAAGCCCGGTCAAGCCAGGCTCTTGCTCACCACCTCGAACACATCGGCCGACAACCCGCCGGACGCCAGGATGCGTTCCAGCTCGGCCTTCATCAGCGCCTGGCGGGCGCTGTCGTATTTGCGCCAGCGGGTCAGCGGGGCCAGTTGCCGCGAGGCGATCTGTGGGTTGAAGCCATTGAGCTGGATGACCAGGTCCGCCAGGAAGCGGTAGCCCGAGCCGTCGGCCGCGTGGAAGTTGATCAGGTTCTGCCCGGCAAACGCGCCGATCAGCGCCCGCACCTTGTTCGGGTTCTTGATGTTGAACGCCGGATGCTCCATCAGCGCCTTGACCCGCGCCAGCCCACCCGGTAACGGGCTGCCCGCCTGGACGCTGAACCACTGGTCCATGACCAGCGGGTTGCCCTTGAAGTTTTCCGCGAACACTTCCAGCGCCTTGGCTTTCTCGGCCTCGAACGGCGAGTTCACCAGCACGGCAAGTGCCGTCAGACGCTCGGTCATGTTGTCGGCGGTGTCGAACTGCTCAAGCGTCGCACTCAAGACTTCCGGCTTGTCGGTCAGCATCAGGTACGACAGCGCAATGTTCTGCAACGCGCGACGGGCGAAATGCTCGGCCTCGGCCACGTATGGCGTGCGCCGGGACAGGTCGCGGTTGGCTTCGTAGCGCAGCCACAAGGCTTCGAACAGGCTGTCGGCCAGTTGCTGGCGAGCGAATTCGCGGGCGGCGTGGATCGCCTCGACGTCCGCCACTTCGCTGATTTCGGTCAGGTAGGCTTCGCTTGGCAGCGAGAGCATTTCGGCGACCATCGCCTGATCCAGGGAATCGTCCGACAGCACCGTGCGCAACGCGCTGACCAGTCGTGGGTCGAGCACCAGGCTCTCGCCTTTCTGGTGCTGGCCGATCAGTTCCTGCAACACCTGCACCGACAACTGCTGGCCGGCGTCCCAGCGGTTGAAGCCGTCGCTGTCGTGCTGCATCAGGAACATCAGTTGGTCGCGATCGTATGGGAAGCTCAGCTTCACCGGCGCCGAGAAACCACGCAGCAAGGAAGGCAGAGGCTTTTCAGCGACATCGACGAACGTGAAGGTCTGCTCGGCTTCGGTCACCGAGATCACCCGGGTCGTGCCGCTGGCCGCCGCTTCGCCGCTCAGGCGCAGGGGCATCTCGGCGCCATTGCTGGCCAGCAAGCCCAACTCGACCGGAATCACGAACGGCAGTTTTTCCGCCTTGTCCGGCGTTGGCGGGCAGCTCTGGCGGAAGGTCAGGCTGTAGGTCTTGGCTGCGGCGTCGTAGGTCTCGCTGACCGTCAGCCGTGGCGTACCGGCCTGGCTGTACCAGCGCTTGAATTGGCTCAGGTCGACCCCGTTGGCGTCTTCCATGGCCCTGATGAAATCGTCGCAGGTCACAGCCTGGCCGTCGTGGCGCTCGAAGTACAGGTCGCTGCCCTTGCGGAAGCCTTCGGCGCCCAACAGGGTATGGATCATGCCGACCACTTCCGAACCCTTTTCGTACACGGTCAGGGTGTAGAAGTTGGAGATCTCGATGAAGCTGTCCGGGCGCACCGGGTGGGCCATCGGGCCGGCGTCTTCGGCAAACTGATGGGTGCGCAGGTACGCCACGTCCTGGATGCGCTTGACGGTGGCCGAGTTCATGTCCGCCGAGAAACCGGCGTCGCGGAACACCGTGAAACCTTCCTTGAGCGACAACTGGAACCAGTCGCGGCAGGTCACGCGGTTGCCGGACCAGTTATGGAAGTATTCGTGGGCAACGATCGCCTCGACCCGCTGGTGCGCGGCGTCGGTGGCGGTCTCGGCACGGGCCAGCACGGCGCTGGAGTTGAAGATATTGAGGCCCTTGTTCTCCATGGCGCCCATGTTGAAGTCGTTGACCGCGACAATCATGAAGATGTCGAGGTCGTACTCGCGCCCGTACACCTCTTCGTCCCAGCGCATCGACTTCTTCAGGCTGGTCATGGCGTGCTGGCACTTGTCGATATTTTCCGGCTCGACATAGATGCGTAGCGCCACGGTGCGCTCGGTCATGGTGGTGAAGGTGTCTTCCACGCACCACAGGTCACCGGCCACTAGCGCAAACAGGTAGGCGGGTTTCTTGAACGGGTCTTCCCAGGTCGCCCAGTGCCGACCGTCTTCGCCGGGGCCGCTGGCAATCGGGTTGCCGTTGGACAGGAGCACCGGATAGCTGTGCTGCTCGGCCACCACGGTGGTGGTGAACTTGCTCATCACGTCCGGACGGTCGAGGTAATAGGTGATCTTGCGAAAGCCTTCGGCCTCGCATTGGGTGCAGAACATGCTGCCGGACTTGTACAGGCCTTCCAGGGCGGTGTTGGTTTCCGGATGAATGCGCACGGTGGTGTCGACGGTGAAAGCCTGGGCCTTGGGCTGCAAGGTCAGGTGGCTGTCATCCAGTTGATAGTCACCCTGCCCCAGGTCGGCGTCGTCGAGCTTGATCGACAGCAACTCCAGGTGTTGGCCGTCGAGCACCAGCGGCGGCAAACCGGCACCGCGCTCGGGGTTGCGGCGCATCACCAGTTGCGCATGGACCAGGCTGTGGTCCTCGAACAACTCGAAGGTCAAGTGCGTCTCGTCGATCAGGTACTCGGGGGCCTGATAGTCCTTCAGGTAGATCATCTTCGGTTGTTCGGTGCGCATGGGTCGAATCCTTCTACTGATGCACGGCGAGCTGGTAAGCCGTGTATTTACGAATATTGATCACGCCAGTGTCGAAAATCAGGTACTGGCCCTTGACTCCCAGCAGCGTGCCTTCGGCGATCGGGTTCTTGTCCAGGTTGAAGCTGACGATCTTGGCCGGATATTGCTGCACCGGATAACGGATCTCGATCGGTTCGACGTCCGCTATGGTCTGGATCGCCTGCAAGCCGAATCGTTCCTGAAGCCCCTGCAAGCCCTGGGCGCAGCTTTCAAACAGTGAATCGCGGATGGCGGGCAAGTCCACCGCCGCCGCGTCGCCCTTGAGCAAGGCGCGCCAGTTGGTCTTGTCCGCCACCTGGCTGCGGAACAGGTCTTCGACAAACCCCGACTGCTGGCGGGTGGCGACGCGCAGGATCGGCAGGGCCTGGCTCGCGCCCTGGTCCAACCAACGGGTCGGCAGTTGCGTGGCGCGGGTGATGCCGACCTTCACGCCCGACGAATTGGCCAGGTAGACCACGTGGTCGGTCATGCAGAACTGCTCGCCCCAGGCCGGATCACGGCAGGTGCCCGCGTCGAAGTGGCAACGCTCGGGACTCATGATGCACAGGTCGCACTGGGCCAGCTTGGTCATGCACGGGTAGCAATAGCCCTGGCTGAAGCTGGTCTTGGTCCGGCGTCCGCAGTGGGTGCAATGGATCGCACCGAGGAATTCCAGGCGAATCGTGCTGCCGATCAACGGATTGACCGGCACCTCGATATCGCCCAGGCGAAAGGCGTATTGAACGGTCGGCCCGTCCAGGCGTGCCGACATCTTGCTGATTGCACCGCGGCCGATCTCGATCAATGGATGGCGTCCGACTTGAACAGGATATTCGGCACTTCGGTGGCTTTAGACTGGCATTCCTGGGGCCCCATGTAACCGGTGCGCTCTTCTTCGGGCAGGTTCTGGATTTCCCAGGCGATCATCGCCTGCAGGGATAGCTCGCGCTGCTCGGCGGTGAGCTTGTTGCCATCAGCCCATTTACCGATTTCCACGGCCAGCTTCAGGCTGCGGTAGATGTCGGGGGTGATGTTCTGGATCATTTCATTGAAGGAAGACATGGGTTCTCCGCGCAATCGCGCATTCTCAAATAGACACAGGCGCCAGTCAGAGGGCCATTTTACGGCGAGCGAAGAGCCCGCCCAACAGCCCGGTGAAGCAGCCGACGAGCAGCCCGCCGACATGGGCCGCGTTGGCGATCTCACCAAAACCGATCAGCGAGACCAGGCCGGACAGGCACAGCAGCAACCACACCAGCATCATCACCAATACCCCACGGGGCAAGCGATACGCCGGGTTCGGCGCGAGCAATTGGTAGATCCAGCAATGCCCGAGCAGGCCGTACAAGACGCCCGACAAGCCGCCGAACAGCGTGGCACCGCTGAAAAAATACTGGCAGAAATTGGAGACCAGGCTGAACAGCAGCGTCAGCCCCAACAGGTTGATGCCACCCTGGCGCGCTTCGATCCGCCGCCCCAGCTCCCAATACCACATGCCGTTCATGGCGATGTGCAGGAAGCCGAAGTGGATCAGCATCGGCGTCACCAGGCGCCACCACTGCCCCGCCGCCAGGCTATCGGCCAACGGCGTGAACTGGATGTAGTCGCCAACCACGCGAAACTCCAGGAAGGTCAACCAGCGCAAGGTTTCGAGATTCTCCCCCAGCAGCGTGACGGCGCTGACGATCAGGCTCAGCAACAGCACCAGGGCCGTCACCGGGCTGCGGGTCATCTGCGCGACGAACCCGGGGCGCCGGGACGTGCCGCCCAGGTCCGGAAGTTCCAGCTGTTGGTCGGGGTCGCCAGCGGGAAAACGCTCGTACAACGAACGCACGTCCTCGCTGATTTCATCCGGCACCCACAGCACCTGCTCACCGGCCTCTTCGCTGACCCGATGGGGCACTTGCATGCGGTGCAGCAACTTGACGAAACCACTCAGGTCCACGCCCAGGGGCAAGCGCAGGACGGCGACGGCACTCATCGCACCACCTCCGGTCGCTCGACGTTGACCCAGACGAACTTGTGCGGGTCGAGGCGGGTTTCCTGGTCGAGGCGATAGGCGACCAATTTGCCGTAGAGCACCGCGCTGTAGTCCAGGCACGCCAGGTTCGGGCGGATCGGCGCGGGCTTGCCGCTGCGCCAGTAATGCCCGACGAACAGCATCGGCTCATCGACGCCGTAGCGCAGCAGGTTGTTTTTCTCGTCCGGGGTCAATGGCGTGCGCGCCACCGGCTCTGGCAACGCATCGGGCTGAAAGACGATGTCGCCATAGGTCTGCGGGTTGTCTTCCCAGAACTTGGTGCGGAAGAACGCCCGCGTCAGGCCGTCGCCGCCCGTCAGGGTCATGCCGTGGGGCAGACGCATGTCGGTGCCACGCAACAGACGGTCGAACACGGTACAGGCGAAACTGCCCGACTCGGCCGACGCCTGGAGGAAATGCTCGTCGATGCAGCCATCCGGGAACAAGCCCCGCAGCGGCTCGATCAGGCCCGCGTCCCAGCAGGCGTGAACCACGCGGAAACGGCCAGCATCGACAAACAGCGGCAGCTCATAGAACCACTTGAGGAAATCCTGCCAGTCGCCAGGGTGCTGTTCGAATTGGGTCAGGGTCTCGTTGAGCAGGCGGGCATGGCGCGGCGTGTGTTCGCGCACGTAGCGCTGGCCGCTGCCCGGCAATGCCGGCGTGCTCCAACCCAGGGCGTTGAATTCGTGGTTGCCCATGATGCACAGCGCCTGGCCAGCCACGACCATGTCATGGACGATGTGCAGCGCCTCGCGAATCCGCGGGCCACGGTCGATGATGTCGCCCAGGAACACGGCCATGCGCGACGGATGCCGCCAGACCCCACCCTGCTTGTGGTAACCGAGTCGGTCCAGCAGGTGTTCCAGGGTCAAGGCGCATCCGTGCACGTCGCCGATCAGGTCGTAACTGCGCGCGGGATCGAGCATCAGTCGCCTCCACCCCCCAGACGACTGCCCCAGCCGAGCTTGGTCCGGCAGACTTCGTAGTAGTTGTGATCCAGCGGATGGATCAGGCGCAGCTTCTGGGCTTTCTTGCTGACGGTGATGGTGTCACCCGGCGCGCAGGTGAAATGGTTCTGGCCGTCACACGACACTTGCGGGTAGATCTGCATATCCTTGGACACGACGATTTTCAGCTCGCTGTTGCCATCGACCACGATGGGTCGCCCAGACAAGGTATGGGGGTACATGGGCACAATCACAATAGCGTCGAGCTTGGGATGCATGATCGGCCCGCCGGCCGACAGCGCATAGGCCGTGGAACCGGTCGGTGTGGCGACGATCAGGCCGTCGGCCTTCTGGCTGCAGACGAACTGGCCGTCGATGTACAACTCGAATTCGATCATCCGCGTGGACTTGCCAGGGTGCAGCACTACGTCGTTGAGGGCATCGCCCTGGCCGATGGCCTCGGCGTGACGACGGACCTCGGCTTGCAGCAGGAAACGGTTCTCCACCAGGTAGTGACCGTCCAGGACCTCGGCGACCTTGACCTCCAGCTCGTCAGGGCGGATATCCGTCAGGAAGCCGAGGCTGCCACGGTTGATCCCCAGTACCGGGATGTTGTGCCGCGCCAGGGCCCGGGCGGCGCCCAGCAGGCTGCCGTCGCCACCGACGACGATGACCATGTCACAGACTTCGCCGAGCATCTTGCGCGACGACGTTTGCAGGCCGTGACCGGGCAGCACTTCGGCAATGGTGTCTTCGAGGATCACGTGCAGATGCCGCTCCAGGAGGAAGCGCTTGAGACGGCGAACGGTGTCCAGCACCTGTGAACTGCCCAGGCGACCGATGATGCCGATATTGCGAAATTGCTCCATGGGGCTCCTGCGAGGGTCTGCGACGGGCGAAAAACCCGATTATGGGCGAAAGCGCTCCATAGACAAAATTCTTTAAGCCTCCAGCGCAACGGCTATGCTCGCAAGATGATCCTGTTCCCTGAATTACTCGACCTGCCCCGCCGCCTGCGCCATCCCGAAGTGAGGGACTTGGCGTGGGTGATCATCGCGCCGCCGATGCTCATCGACACCCCTTGGCCCCAGCGTCATCCCCTGGCGGGCAGCGACTGGGTGCAGCAGCCGCACCGGCTGGAACACTGGCTGCGCCAACTGGACCGCGACAGCTACCCGCTGCTGCAATGCCTGTCCCAGGGCCGGACACGGCGCCTGGGCCTGTATTACGAACGGTTGTGGCAATTTGCCGTGCAGCACGCACCGGGCATCCAATGGATCGCGGCGAACCTGCCGATTCGTCGCGAGGGTCATACGCTGGGGGAGTTGGATTTGCTGCTGCGTGACGGCGAAGGTGTTCATCACCTGGAGCTGGCGATCAAGCTGTACCTGGGTCCGCAGCAAGGCAACGGGCTCGACACTGCGCAATGGCTCGGCCCCGGCTGCCATGATCGCCTGGACCGTAAATTGGCGCACCTGCATGAGCACCAATTGCCGATTTCCGCACGCCCAGAGAGCCGTGAGGCCTTGGCGGCGCTGGGCATCGAATCGTTTCGCTCGCACCTTTGGCTCGGTGGATACCTGCTTTACCCGTGGCCGGGCGAGGCCGAACCACCGAGCGGCGCGCACCCCAGGCATTTGCGCGGCCGTTGGCTGCACCAGCGCGACTGGTCCGGATTCGTCGCCCAGCGACCGCCTGGGCACTGGCAACCCCTGCCCCGCGCCGCCTGGCTCGCGCCGGCCCATTACCCTGCGGAGCAGGTGTGGGCCGAGGCGCAACTGGACGCCTGGCGAACCGCCCTCGACCCGATGGCACCGGCGCAATTGATGGTGCGTCTGACCGAGAATGCCGAGGGCGAATGGGAAGAAGCCGAGCGGGCATTCCTGGTGGCGGACCTTTGGCCGGATGTGCCAGGCAATGGTTGAGCCCTGCGGTGCCTGTCAGGGCCTCATCGCGAGCAAGCTCGCTCCCACATTGGAATGCATCCTCCTTGTGTTCCCTGTGGGAGCGAGCTTGCTCGCGATTGAAGCCAACGCGGTCTAGAGAGACAACCGCACAGCCAAAGCCGCCAACGTCACCAGCAACACCGGCACCGTCAACACAATCCCCACCTTGAAGTAATAGCCCCAGCCGATGCGGATATCCTTGCGCGCCAGCACGTGTAGCCACAACAAGGTTGCCAGGCTGCCGATCGGGGTGATTTTCGGGCCCAGGTCACTGCCAATGACGTTGGCATAGACCATCGCCTCCTTGACCACGCCGGTAGCCTGGCTGGCGTCGATGGACAAGGCGCCGACCAGCACCGTTGGCAAGTTGTTCATCACCGACGACAGCAGCGCGGTCAGGAGCCCCGTGCCCATGGCCGCGCCCCACACGCCATAACCTGCGAAACCGTCGAGCCAATGGGCCAGGTAGCCCGTCAGGCCCGCGTTGCGCAGGCCATAGACCACCAAGTACATACCCAGGGAAAAAATCACAATTTGCCAAGGGGCTTCTTTCATCGCCTTGCGCGTGGAAATCTTGTGGCCACGTGCCGCCACGGCCAGGAGCAACGCAGCGCAAACCGCGGAAATCGCACTGATGGGAATCCCCAGCGGCTCCAAGGCGAAGCAGCCCAGCAGCAGGATCACCAACACGGCCCAGCCGGCATAAAACGTCGCCTTGTCGTGGATCGCGGTCGCCGGATCGTCCAGTTGATGTGGGTCGTAATCGCTTGGGATATCGCGACGGAACACCCACAGCAGGATCGCCAGGCTGGCCGCCACGCTGACCAGGTTCACCGGCACCATGACAGACGCATAGCGGTTGAAACCAATGCCGAAGAAATCCGCCGAGACGATGTTCACCAGGTTCGACACCACCAGTGGCAGGCTGGCGGTGTCGGCGATGAAACCGGCGCCCATCACGAATGCCAGCGTCGACGCGGGCGAAAACCGCAGGGCCAGCAGCATCGAAATCACGATGGGCGTCAGGATCAGCGCCGCCCCGTCGTTGGCGAACAGCGCCGACACCAGCGCACCAAGCAACACCATGAAAGCGAACAGCTTGCGTCCATTGCCCTGCCCCCAACGCGCCACATGCAGGGCCGCCCAAGCGAAGAAACCGGCCTCGTCCAGCAACAGGCTGATGATGATCAGCGCGACGAACGTACCGGTGGCATTCCAGATGATCTGCCAGACCACTGCTATGTCACCGACCTGCACCACCCCACTGAGCAAGGCCAACAACGCGCCGAGGGTGGCGCTCCAACCGACACCCAAGCCTTTGGGCTGCCAGATCACCAGCGTGATGGTCAGCAGGAAAATCAATGACGCGACGAGCATGCGTAACAGCCTAGGAAAGAAGATGGAAAAGAGGAAATCAGCGGCAACGTGCCAGCGGACGATCAGTCATGGTGCTCAAATTGAAGGCATCGACGCGATGATGGGAATCGGACATGACGAAGGATCGCTTGATCGTGAAGGGGCGAATATAGGGAAGTTTCGAATATCCAGTAAAGCGCGGATTGAATGGCCGATGTGGAAGTGCGTGCAGATGCACTTGTGGCGAGGGGATTTATCCCCGCTGGCTGCGCAGCAGCCCAAAATCCAACACCATGGAGTGTCAGACAATTTGGAATGGGGGCGCTGCGCACCCCAGCGGGGATAAATCCCCTCGCCACAAAGGGGCTTTGTCCCGAGCTGCGGTGGTATCAGATTTTCTTATGCTGCTCGACCCACTTGCCATAGGCATCGATGAATTTCTGCAAAAACGGCCTGACCGAATCCGACAGGTTGCCCGCCTCGTCGAACGCCGTGCCCGCGCCGCTCAGGTAGGCTTCCGGTTGCTGCATGCAAGGTACATCGAGAAATACCAGCGACTGGCGCAGATGATGATTGGCGCCGAAGCCACCCATGGCACCCGGTGACGCACTGATCACCGCGCCCGGTTTGCCGCTCAGGCAGCTCTGGCCGTAGGGGCGCGAGCCGACGTCGATGGCGTTTTTCAGGGGCGCCGGGACCGAGCGGTTGTATTCCGGGGTCACGAACAGCAACGCATCGGCCGCCCCCACCTTCTGGCGAAACGCGGTGTACGCCGCCGGAGGCGTGACGTCGAGGTCTTCGTTATAGAGTGGCAACTCGCCAATCTCGACGATTTCCAGTTTCAGATGGGCCGGCGCGAGTTCAGCCAGTGCAAGGGCTATCTTGCGGTTGATCGACGCCTTGCGCAGGCTGCCCACTAAAACGGCGACTGTATAGACATGACTCATGGGAGGTTTCTCGACTGTCGGCTCAAAGGAAGCCTGTAGTTATAGATGATCGGCACGACAATTGGACCAGTGGAACGTCGAAAACCCGCCACACCGACTATTTTTTTCTTGTAGGAAAACTTACCGCACTCGACCAAGGTCTACAGAACCGCAAATCGAGTGATCTATTTCCAGAGGTTCTAAGCAATGGCAGCAGTACTTGTCGGACAATTTCATGCACGAGACGCCGAAGGCCGCGTCTATTCGGTGCATGAATTCCAAGAATCAGACCCGTCCCAGGACGGCAGTGGCAAGGATGTCATCACCTATAAGCTGGCCATTGGCGACCGCGTCGACAAGCTGGATGAGGACACTTTCCGCCTGGTGCAGTCCGGCGTCCAACTGATCCGCGAGCCAGAATCAGCGCTGCAGCCTCAGGCCCAAGTTGAACCGCAGATCGCGTTATAACTGCCTGCATGAGCAGAAGTCGCACCCGCAATTGGGTTAGGATTCAGCCACTCAATGGCTTACCTGCCTAATACGGACTTCTTGCATGCGTTTACGCCACATCGAAGTGATCCAGGCGCTGCTGCAGACTGGCCACCTGGGCACAGCCGCCGAATGGCTGCAATTGCCGGTAGTCGAGGTCGAGTCGATCCTGCGCGATGCCGAAGCCCAGCTCGGCTTCATGCTGTTCGCCAGCGTGCGCGGACGATTGCAGGCGACTCGCGAAACCCTGGCGTTGCGCGATGGCATCACGCAGCTGTACGACACCCTCGAACCGATACAACGGCTGGCCAGTAGCCTGAAACACTACCAGGCGCCGCCCCTTCGCATCATTTGCACGCCGCCATTGGCCCAACAACTGGTGCCCCTGAGCATCGCCGCCTTGCGCCGACGACATCCAGACGCGCCTTGCACGCTCCTCAGCCAGCCGACCCGCGACATCGTCAAGCATCTGTTGCTGCGCGAAAGTGACTTGGGCCTGAGCCTGCACGACCCCGAACACCCCGACATCCAGTGCCAGATGATCGCCCAAGGCAAACTGCAATTGCTGGCGCCCCACGGCTGGCTGCAACCGCGGCAAAAATACATTTCGCTTCAGGACCTGGCGGGCCAGTCGCTGGTCGGTCTCGAAGGCCACGACCCCTTGAGCCCGGCCTTCGACCATAAACTCGCAGCACTGCGCCCCGCGCCGGTGATCCAGATCCGCGTGCAGACGCACCAGATGATGCGGGCGATGGTCGAGGCCGGCGAAGGCCTCGCCATCGTCGATCCGTTCACCGCCTCGGGGGCCAAGGGCAGCGGGCTGGACATCTGCCCGGTGTCACCGGCCGTGCCCATCTGTCTCTACGCGTTGAGCCTGAACGGCGCAGAACCATCGACCACGATCCAGTCGTTGCTGGAGCGGATCAAGGAACAAGCCGAGGCGTTGCTGAACCACTGATCGTCATGCCCAGTGGGTCGTCGAACAACCGGTACCAGAACAACGCCACCTCTGCGGTGTGCCGATCGATGCCGCGATAGCGCAGGTGATCGATGCCACCCAGCACATAGCCGCAACGTTCGTAGAGCCGGCAGGCACCGAGGTTGTTGTTCTGCGTTTCCAACATGATCCCCGGGAGTTTTTTCTTGCGACTCCAGAACAGCGCCACGTCCAGCAATGCCTTCGCCACGCCATGCCGGCGAGCCGGGGCATGCACCGCCAACTCGTCGATGTGGGCGTAACCGTTCCAATTGGTACTGACCACCAGATGCCCCACGGGCTGGTCGTCCAGATAGGCCATGAAGATTTCACTTTCCGGGGCATTGCGGAAGCTGCCGAACTCTTCCGGATCAATGCCATAGCACTTGCGATACGGAACGATGGGCGTCACCGGCCACTGGCTTACCGGGCGACCGATCTGCGCCGTGCCATAGGCACTGACGTCGAAACTGAAATCGCTGCCCCAGATATAGGCGGCGAATCCGTCATCGGCAACGCGGACCGACAAGCCAGGGTGCTTGGGATTCATGACGGGTTGCATGCTGGGGAAGGTCCTCATTCCTTGAGGCAACCAACAGCGAAATGCCATCCATTGCCCTTGCCTCTCGAATCTATACGCATCAAGCGGATATCCATGGCCTGCCTTTACTTCAGGTTAGAAGCAACTGGTGATTGTGGCGAGAAAATGCACGATGACTACCCCTTGTGGGAGCGAGCTTGCTCGCGATGGCGACAGCCCAGCCAGTATTCACCTTGAATGAAATACCGCTATCGCGAGCAAGCTCGCTCCCACAGGGATTGGATCAATTCGCCGTAGCCTGCGCCTCGACCAGCTGCGTCCACAATGCCGGGGCGCCGGCCGATTTGGCGATGGCTTCCAGACGTGCGGCATGTTCGGCCAGGTCGCTTTCGCTGGCGCGGATGATCCGGGCGGGCTTGCGGTCTGCCGGCAGACGACGGATTTCCGTGGCCTGGTTGCCGGACCCTTCACCGGTACCGTTGCCGTCCGAGGCGTTGCCCGCCAGGGACAGGCTGGTCTGGCCGCCGGTCATGGTCAGGTAGACGTCGGCGAGGATCTCGGAGTCGAGCAAGGCGCCGTGCAATTCACGACCGGAGTTGTCGACGCCGTAGCGCTTGCACAAGGCATCGAGGCTGTTGCGCTGCCCCGGGTGCCGTTCCCGGGCCATCATCAGCGTGTCGAGGATGGTGCAATGCCTGGTGATATCGGCCCGGTCATGCTGGCCCATCAGGGCGAATTCGTTATTGATGAACCCGACGTCGAACGCCGCGTTGTGGATGATCAGCTGCGCGCCCTGGATGAACTCGAAGAACTCATCGGCCACTTCGGCGAAACGCGGCTTGCCCACCAGGAATTCGTTGGTGATGCCGTGGACGCCGATGGCGCCCTCATCGCTTTCGCGGTCCGGTTGGAGGTAAACGTGGAAATGGCGACCGGTCAGGCGCCGACCGATCAACTCGACACAGCCGATTTCGATAATCCGGTGACCGTCGGTCACCGGCATGCCGGTGGTTTCGGTATCCAGTACTACAGATCTGTTGGCCATCAGTGTTCAGCTCTCAACGGGCAGTCTTGCAAAAGCGCGGATCTTAACACGCCCACGCGAATGATTAGCCGGAGACTGCTTTTGTGGCGAGGGGATTTATCCCCGCTGGGCTGCGAAGCGGCCCCCTGATCTATCTGATACACCGAGTTTTCAAGTTTTAGGGCCGCTTCGCGCCCCAGCGGGGATAAATCCCCTCGCCACAGTTTAATCCAGACCAGACTGAGAAGACCGGATCAAGCCTGCTTATAGCCCCGCACCTCATCCACCCCACGGTTGGCCAACTGGTCAGCCCGCTCGTTGCCGTGGTGGCCGATATGTCCGCGCACCCATTTCCAGGTGACGTTGTGGCGATTGACCTGCTCGTCCAGCAGTTTCCACAGGTCGGCGTTTTTTACCGGTTCCTTCGCCGCCGTCTTCCAGCCGCGTTTCTTCCAGTTGGCCATCCACTCGTTGATGCCTTTCATCACGTATTGCGAGTCGGTCACCAGCAGCACATCGCAGGGACGCTTGAGCTCTTCGAGGCCCCGGATGGCGCCCATCAGCTCCATACGGTTGTTGGTGGTGTTGGCTTCGCCGCCCCAGAGCTCCTTTTCAACGCCTTTGCACACCAGCAAGGCCCCCCAGCCGCCCGGACCAGGGTTGCCCTTGCAGGCGCCATCGGTGAAGAGTTCTACGCTATCGCTCATGCCAATCTATCCAGAAAAAATACAAAGACCTGCCGGCCGGGGCGCGTTCAGCACTCGCAACCGGATGCAGGCCAGAACAGCGGAAAAGGGTCACGGCTCGATGTGGCGGCGATTGACCTTGGCCATTGGCAGGGGAATCAGCTTGCCCATCGGCTCGCGTCGCGCCTGGCGCACCGGGCGCAACCCGACTGCGATCTTGCGCGCCACCAACAGATAAAAACCGCCGCCGGACAGCTGCCAGCCACCGGCCCTGCGCTCCCAGCCGGCCAGGCGGGCCTGCCACTTGGGTGACGCAAGCGGCGGACGATAGCACCCGAAGCGGCGTTTCTCCAGCGCAAAGCCCAGCAGGTTGAGCCAGTCACCGACCCGCGAGGCCGAGATGCAACGGGCCTGGCGCAACGCGTCGCTGGCGAACACGTGGCGCAGCCCCCAACTGCTCCAGGGATTGATGCCGAGGATCAACAGATGCCCGCCGGGGCGCACGCTGCTGGCGGCTTCTCGCAGCAAGCCATGGGGCGACAGGCAGAAATCCAGGCCATGCTGCATGACCACCACGTCGGCGGCATGCTCGCTCAGCGGCCAGGCCTGCTCCTCGCAGACGATCTCCACGCCGGGCAACGGCGCGCCCAGGCGCACATTGCGCTGGACCTGCGGTGCCGAAGGCGGCGTTTGCGCCGAAGGGCCGTAATGCACCAGGTAGCCACCAAAGAACCGGCCCAGCTCGTCTTCGAGCATGCGCCGCTCTTCTTCCAGCAAAAATTGCCCGACAGGGCCGGACAGCCATTCACGGGCGGAGCTGATCAATGCCAGCCAGTCAGGATCAGCCTGAGCGAACGCTTCATCGGTCATTGCATTCTCCAACACGCCAGGAAGTTCTAAGATGCGCCTTTGTTTCAAGCTTGGCGAATTCCACGATGATACAGATCAGTGCCCTGCCCGCGTTTACCGATAACTACATCTGGTTGTTACAGGACCACTCGACCCAACGCTGCGCCGTGGTCGATCCCGGCGATGCCGCGCCCGTACGGGCCTGGCTCGACGCCCATCCCGGATGGACCCTGAGCGACATCCTGGTCACCCACCACCATCATGATCATGTCGGCGGTGTCGAATCGCTGAAAAGCGCAACGAACGCCACGGTCTACGGCCCGGCCAGCGAAAACATCCCGGCGCGGGACATCGCCCTGGGCGACAACGCGAAGATCACTGTGCTCGGCCTGGACTTCGATGTCCATGCCGTGCCAGGGCACACGCTGGGCCATATCGCCTATTACCACCGCGGCCTGCTGTTCTGCGGCGACACGTTGTTCGCCGCCGGTTGCGGCCGGCTCTTCGAGGGCACGCCCGAGCAAATGCACCATTCCCTGAGCCGGCTCGCCGCGCTGCCTGAAGACACCCTCGTCTATTGCACCCATGAATATACCCTGAGCAACCTGAAGTTTGCCGCCGCAGTCGAGCCGGGCAATCCGGACGTCGCCGCCCGCCTGGAAAAAGTCGTCGAGCAACGCAACCAGGGCGTCATGACCCTACCTTCGACCCTGGCGCTGGAAAAACTCACCAATCCATTTTTGCGCACGGCTGAAACATCCGTTAAACAAAAAGCAGACGAACGGAACGGCCAGCGAAACCAGACGCCGAGTGAGGTTTTTGCAGCCTTGAGGGCCTGGAAAGATAAGTTCTAAGGCAGCTATCGATTGATACAAAAATTCTGAATGGTTGACCTGTTGGGGTGCGCTTCCTAGAATCGGCCGACATTTTTGCCCGGAACTTACTTCCAGCCAATGTCGTCATCTATCCGTAGGTCCGTCCAGTCAGACACATTGACCCGCTTGGCTCAAGCCATCGCGGTGGCTGTGTCCGCCACGCTGGCGGGCTGTCAGAGCAGCGGCCAGATGCCGCAGACCGATGCTGCGCATAAGCCGAATGTCGCCGCGCGGGCCAAGCAGAAGCCCGTATGGCTCACGGAAAAGCCCACCCCCCAGGTGCCCCAGGACGTCTGGGAGCGCATGCGCCAGGGCTTCCAGCTCCAGGAAACCGCCGGCGTCAACCCGCGCATCGAGCAGCAGCGCCTGTGGTTTGCCAGCAACCCGTCCTTCCTGGAAAACGCCGGCGAGCGCGGCAGCCTGTACATCCATTACATCGTTGAGCGTCTCGAAGAACGCAACATGCCGCTGGAGCTGGCGCTGCTGCCAGTAATCGAAAGCGCCTACAACCCCATGGCCTACTCACGGGCCAACGCGGTGGGTCTGTGGCAATTCATCCCGTCCACCGGCCGTTATTTCAACCTGCGCCAGACCCGCTTCTACGATGGGCGCCGCGACATCACCGCGTCCACCACGGCCGCCATGGACTACCTGACGCGCCTGCACGACATGTTCAACGGCGACTGGTTGCTCGCGCTGGCGGCCTACAACGCAGGCGAAGGCACGGTCAGCCGGGCCATCGAACGCAACGAGAAGCTTGGCCTGCCCACCGACTACTGGAACCTGCCGCTGCCCAGCGAAACCCAGGCCTACGTGCCCAAGCTGCTGGCGCTGTCCCAGGTCGTGATGGCCCCCGATGCGTATGGCGTGAACCTCAACCCGATCGCCAACGAACCCTACTTCCAGGTCGTCGAGATCAACCAGCGCATGGACCTGTCCAAGGTCGCGGCAGTCGCCAACATCGACGAAGACGAGCTGTTCCAGCTCAACCCGGCCTTCAAGCAACGCACCACCATCGACGGCCCGCAGCACCTGCTCGTCCCGACCTCCAAGGCGCAACTGCTGACAGCCAGCCTGTCGACCATGCGCCCGGAAGAATTGATCAGTCCACGCTCGCTCAAGCCGGTCTTCGAGACCGCCGATGACAGCGAAGTGGAAGGCGCAAGGCGCACCTACCGCGTCAAGCGCGGCGACAACCTGGCCCAGATCGCCAAGGCCAACAACGTCGAGACCAAGGACCTGCAACGCTGGAACAAGCTCAGCGGCAACAAGCTCAAGGTTGGGCAGACCCTGGTGATGCAGGACGTCAAGGCCACCAAGGCCGGCGGCAAGCGCATCAACACCGTCGTGGCCGCCAAGGGCAAGGAACAAAAGAAGCAGACCCAATACAAGGTCAAGCAGGGTGACTCGCTGTATGTCGTCGCCAAGCGCTTCAACGTCGAAATGCAGCACCTCAAACGCTGGAATCCCAGCATGGGCAAGGCACTCAAGCCTGGGCAGATGCTGACGGTCTATTCCCCTCACTGACACCGGGGTTCTTGTAGCAAGGGGCTTGTTGTGGCGAGGGGATTTATCCCCGCTGGGCTGCGAAGCAGCCCCCTGGATCTATCTGATACACCGGGTTGTCAGGTTTTAGGGGCGCTTCGCGCCCCAGCGGGGCGGTGCGACGTTTCGCTAAATCCCCTCGCCACAACTGCCTTCTGCCCAGTAGGTATCACTGCCTACAGAAGCCCCACCGCCTTTTTCCTGCCGATACAAGCTGTTACTGTACAGCCCATAACAGCCCAAGCCGCCTGGATCGGATCCCAGACTTGATACGTCCCCTCCTCCTGCTCCTGATCAGCCTGGCCTTGAGCTCCCCCGCCGGCGCCACCATCAGCGAAAGCCATGGCTATGCGCAGTTCGGCACGCTCAAGTACCCGGCCAGGTTCACCCACTTCGACTGGGTCAACCCGCAAGCGCCCAAGGGCGGCACCTTGCGGATCATGGCGTTCGGCACCTTCGACACCCTCAATCCCTACACCTTCAAGGGCAGCAGCCCGGTTTCCACGCCGAACTTCCTGCAATACGGCATCAACGAGCTGAACGAACCGTTGATGGTCGGCACCGGCCAGTACGCGCCATCCGGTGACGAACCGACGTCAAGCTACGGCCTGATCGCCCAATCCGTGGAGTACAGCGAGGACCGCAGTTGGGTGGTGTTCAACCTGCGGCCCGAGGCGCGCTTTCACGACGGTGTGCCGATCACCGCCTATGACGTGGCGTTCTCCTACCGGACGCTGCTCAAGGACGGCCATCCGCAATACCGGACCAATCTCCAGGAAGTGCTGCGAGTCGACGTCCTCAGCCCACTGAAAATCCGTTTTGTGTTCAAGCGCTCGGGCAATCCGCTGCTGATCTTGCGCCTGGGCGAACTGCCGGTGTTGCCGCAGCACTACTGGAAAGACCGCGATTTCAAGGCCACCACCTTCGATCCGCCCTTGGGCAGTGGCCCTTACCGCATCACCAAAGTGCAGCCAGGCCGCCAGTTGGTGTTCGAGCGGGTCAAGGATTACTGGGGCAAGGATCTGCCGGTCAATCGCGGCAAGTACAATTTCGATCGAATGGAAGTCGAGTTCTACCGCGACAGCGACGTCGCCTTCGAAGCCTTCAAGGCCGGCGAATTCGACATCTACATCGAGCACCAGGCCAAGAACTGGGCCAACGGCTACAACTTCCCGGCGGTGGACCGTGGCGAGGTGATCAAGGCGCAGATTCCCCATCAGATTCCGACCCAGACCCAAGGCCTGTTCATGAACACCCGGCGCAACACCTTCGCCGAGGTCAAGGTGCGCGAAGCGCTGGGGCTGATGTTCGATTTCGAGTGGACCAACCGCACCCTGTTCAGTGGCGCCTACAAGCGTACCCTCAGCTACTACCCCAACAGCGAGTTCTCCGCCACCGGCCTGCCCGTGGGCCACGAATGGCTGCTGCTCAAGCCGTATCGCGAACAGCTGCCGCTGCGTTTGCTGACCGAACCGTTCAGCCTGCCCCAGACGGACGGACGCGGTATTCCCCGGGAAACCTTGCGCAAGGCCCTCGGCCTGCTGAAGGAGGCCGGATGGACCCTCGACGGCCAACGCCTGCTGAACGCCGACGGCCAGCCCCTGCGCTTCGAGATCCTGCTGGTGAACCCGAACCTGGAGCGCATCCTGCAACCCTACGTCGAGAACCTCGCCAGCGTCGGCATCCAGGCCCGGCTGCGCACGGTGGATCGGGCCCAGTACAAGCAGCGCCTGGACCAGTTCGATTTCGACATGATCCTGCTGACCCTGAACCAGACGCTCAGCCCGGGCCTCGAGCAGTGGCAGTATTTTCACTCCAGCCAGGTCGGGATCAAGGGCAGCAAGAACTATGCGGGCATCGCCAACCCCGTCGTCGATCACCTGCTGGAAAAGCTTCTCGCCGCCCAGACCCGCGATGAACAAGTCGCGGCGGGCAAGGCCCTGGATCGCGTGCTGCTCTGGCAGCATTACTGCATTCCCAACTGGTATATCAATTATCATCGCCTGGCGTACCGCAACCGGTTCGCCTTCGTCACCACGCCGCCCTATACCTTGGGCTTGAGCGCCTGGTGGCTGAAATCTTCGGAGAAAGATCAATGAAGCCTTTACGCGCCCTGCTCCTGCAGGCCAGCAGCCTGCTATTCGCCGGGTTGGCCTGTGCCGCGCCGCAGCACGCCGTGACCTTGTACAACGAGCCTCCCAAGTACCCGGCCAACTTCAAGCATTTCGACTACGTCAACCCGGACGCACCCAAGGGCGGCGTGTTCCGCCAGGGCGGCTTTGGCGGCTTCGACAGCCTCAATCCGTTCATCAGCAAAGGCGTGCCGGCCGATGACATCGGCCTGATCTACGACACCCTGGCCAAGCAGGGCCTGGACGAACCCTTCACTGAATATGGCCTGGTCGCCGAAAAAATCGAGAAAGCCCCGGATAACGCTTGGGTACGTTTCTACCTGCGCCCCGAAGCCCGCTTCAACGACGGCCATCCGATGCGCGCCGAAGACGTGGTGTTCAGCTTCCAGACGTTGACCAAGGACGGCGCGCCGATGTTCCGTGGCTATTACAACGACGTCGCCGAAGTCATCGCCGAAGACCCACTCAAGGTGCTGTTCAAGTTCAAGCACACCAACAACCGGGAATTGCCGTTGATCCTCGGCCAATTGCCGGTATTGCCCAAGCATTGGTGGGCCAGCCGCGACTTCAGCAAGGGCAACCTGGAAATCCCCCTGGGCAGCGGCCCGTACAAGGTCGCCGAAGTGAAGGCCGGACGCTCGATCCGCTACGAGCGGGTCAAGGATTACTGGGGCAAGGACTTGCCGGTCAATCGCGGCTTCTACAATTTCGATGTGCTGGTCACCGACTACTACCGCGACAACACCGTGGCAGTCGAGGCGTTGAAAGCCGGGCAGTTCGATTACTGGCTGGAAATGACTGCCAAGAACTGGGCCAACGCCTACAACATCCCGGCCGTGACCGAAGGCCGGCTGATCAAGGAACAGATCCCCAACGGCAATCCTACCGGCATGCAGGGTTTTATTTACAACCTGCGCCGGCCGGTCTTCCAGGACATACGAGTGCGCAAGGCCCTGAGCCTGCTGTTTGACTTCGAATGGACCAACAAGCAGCTGTTCAACGGTGCCTACGCCCGCACCCGCAGTTATTTCGAAAATTCTGAGATGGCCGCCACCGGCCTGCCTGGCGAAGATGAACTGAAGATTCTCGAACCCCTGCGCGGCAAGATTCCCGAGCAGGTGTTCACTGAAGCCTTCCAGGCTCCGATCTGCGACGGCAGCGGTATGATCCGCGACCAACAGCGCAAGGCCTATCAACTGCTGCAAGAAGCCGGCTGGCGCATCGTCGACGACAAGATGGTCGATGCCCAAGGCAAACCGGTGGTGCTCGAATTTTTGCTGGCTCAAACCGACTTCGAGCGGGTCTTGCTGCCGTTCAAGCGCAACCTGAGTGACTTGGGCATCGAACTGGTGATCCGCCGCGTCGATGTATCCCAGTACATCAACCGTGTACGCTCCCGGGATTTCGACCTGGTGGTGGGCAGCTTTCCGCAATCCAGTTCGCCGGGTAATGAACAGCGCGAATTCTGGATGTCTGCCGCGGCCGACAAGCCAGGCAGCCGCAACACCATGGGCCTGAAGGACCCGGCCGTGGATCAATTGGTGGAACAACTGATCAACGCCGACTCGCGCAAGAGCCTGGTGGCGAACGCCCGGGCACTCGACCGGGTGCTGCAGTGGGGCTACTACGTGATTCCCAACTGGCACATCAAGACGTGGCGCGTCGCCTACTGGAACCACATTGGTCATCCGAAAATCACGCCGACCTATGACATCGGCACGACCACCTGGTGGGTCAAGCCGGAGGTCAAGCCGGCCGATGAAGTAGAGAGGCAGGTCATCGAGCAGCAAATCGCCGCCCCTGCGAGCGTGGAGTAACGAAATGCTGGCTTACATTTTTCGGCGACTGTTGCTGATCATCCCGACCCTGTTCGGCATTCTGTTGATCAACTTCGTGATCATCCAGGCCGCGCCCGGCGGGCCGGTCGAGCAGATGATCGCCAAGCTCGAAGGCTTCGAAGGCGCCACCAGCCGAATCGCTGGCGGCGGCGCCGAAGTGTCGGTGGCCGGTTCCTCCTACCGTGGCGCCCAGGGCCTGGATCCGGCGCTGGTCAAGGAAATCGAACGTATGTACGGCTTCGACAAGTCGGCCCCCGAACGCCTGTGGATCATGATCAAGAATTACGCCCACCTGGATTTCGGCGACAGTTTCTTCCGCGACGCCAAAGTCATCGACCTGATCAAGGAAAAGATGCCGGTGTCCATCTCCCTCGGGCTGTGGAGCACGCTGATCATGTACCTGGTGTCGATTCCGCTGGGGATCGCCAAGGCGACGCGCCACGGCAGTCATTTTGATGTGTGGACTAGCTCGGCGATCATTGTCGGCTACGCCATCCCATCGTTCCTGTTCGCCATCCTGCTGATCGTGGTGTTTGCCGGGGGAAGCTATTTCGACTGGTTTCCCCTGCGAGGACTGACCTCCAACAATTTCGACGAGCTGACCCTGGGCGGCAAGATCCTCGATTATTTCTGGCACCTGGCGTTGCCCGTGACAGCGCTGGTGATCGGCAACTTCGCCACCATGACCTTGCTGACCAAGAACAGCTTCCTTGATGAGATCAACAAACAGTACGTGGTCACAGCCAAGGCCAAGGGCCTCACGCGCAACCGAGTGCTGTACGGCCATGTGTTTCGCAACGCAATGCTGCTGGTGATCGCCGGGTTCCCCTCGGCGTTCATCGGGATTTTCTTTACCGGCTCGCTGCTGGTGGAAGTGATCTTCTCCCTCGACGGCCTCGGCCTGATGAGTTTCGAAGCGGCCATCAACCGCGACTACCCGGTGGTGTTCGGCACCCTGTTCATCTTCACCCTGCTGGGGCTGGTGGTGAAGCTGGTCGGCGACCTGACCTACACCCTTGTCGATCCCCGCATCGACTTCGAAAGCCGGGAGCATTGAGATGAACCTGTCCCCACTCAATCGCCGCCGTTTCGAACTGTTCAAGGCCAACAAGCGTGGCTGGTGGTCGCTGTGGCTGTTCCTGATCCTGTTCGGGCTGAGCCTGGGCGCCGAGTTGATCGCCAACGACAAGCCGCTGGTGGTGCATTACGACGGCGGCTGGTACTTCCCGGCCCTCAAGCGCTACCCCGAGACCACCTTCGGCGGTGAGTTCCCGCTGGAGGCCAACTACAAGAGCCCGTACATTCGTGAGTTGCTCGCTGCCAAGGATGCCTGGGTGGTGTGGGCGCCGATTCCGTTCAGCTACCAGAGCATCAACTACGACTTGAAAGTCCCGGCCCCGGCGCCGCCCTCCTCGGTGAACTGGCTCGGCACCGACGACCAGGGCCGCGATGTGCTGGCGCGAGTCATCTATGGCTTTCGTATCTCGGTGCTGTTCGCGCTGACGTTGACGATACTCAGCTCGATCATCGGCGTGATCGCCGGAGCCCTGCAGGGTTTCTATGGCGGCTGGGTGGACCTGGCCGGCCAGCGTTTCCTGGAGATCTGGTCCGGGTTGCCGGTGCTGTACCTGCTGATCATCCTCGCCAGTTTCGTCCAGCCCAATTTCTGGTGGCTGCTGGGCATCATGCTGCTGTTTTCCTGGATGAGCCTGGTGGACGTGGTCCGCGCCGAGTTCCTGCGCGGGCGCAACCTGGAATACGTGCGCGCCGCACGGGCGCTGGGCATGCAGAACGGTGCGATCATGTTCCGCCACATCCTGCCCAACGCCATGGTCTCGACCATGACGTTCATGCCGTTCATCCTCACCGGCGCCATCGGCACCCTCACCGCCCTGGATTTCCTCGGCTTCGGCCTGCCGGCGGGCGCGCCCTCCCTGGGCGAGCTGGTGGCCCAGGGCAAGTCCAACCTCCAGGCGCCGTGGCTGGGCATCAGCGCGTTCGCCGTGCTGGCGGTCATGCTGAGCCTGCTGGTGTTCATCGGCGAGTCCGCTCGCGATGCCTTCGATCCGAGGAAGTGATATGAACCAGGACAATCTGATCGAAGTGCGCGACCTGGCGGTGGAATTCATCGTCGGCGAACGCCGCCAGCGGGTGGTCGAGGGCGTCAGTTTCGACATCAAGCGCGGCGAAACCCTGGCCCTGGTGGGCGAAAGCGGCTCCGGCAAGTCCGTGACGGCCCACTCGATACTGCGTTTGCTGCCCTACCCGCTGGCCCACCACCCCACCGGGACCATCCAGTATGCCGGCCAGAACATGTTGGGCCTGAAGGAAAAAACCATCCGCCACATCCGCGGCAACCGGATCGCGATGATTTTCCAGGAACCGATGACCTCCCTTAATCCGCTGCACTCCATTGAAAAACAGATCAATGAGGTGCTCGGCATCCACAAGGGCCTGACCGGCAAAGTCGCCACTCGGCGGACGCTGGAGCTGTTGGAGCTGGTCGGGATTCCCGAACCTCACAAGCGCCTCAAGGCCCTGCCCCATGAGCTGTCCGGTGGCCAGCGGCAACGGGTGATGATCGCCATGGCCCTGGCCAACGAGCCGGAACTGTTGATCGCCGACGAACCGACCACGGCACTGGACGTCACCGTGCAGCTGAAAATCCTCGACCTGCTCAAGGATTTGCAGGCGCGGCTGGGCATGTCGCTGCTGCTGATCAGCCACGATTTGAACCTGGTGCGAAGAATTGCGCATCGGGTATGTGTCATGCAGCGCGGTTGCATCGTCGAACAGGCATCGTGCGTAGAGTTGTTCCGCGCGCCGCAACATCCGTACACTCGGGAATTGCTGGCCGCCGAGCCCAGCGGCAACCCGGCAGACAACATCGTCGGCCCGCCGCTGTTGCAGGTCGAGGACTTGAAAGTCTGGTTTCCGATCAAGAAAGGCCTGTTCAAGCGCACGGTCGATTACATCAAGGCCGTGGACGGCATCCGCTTCAACCTGCCCCAGGGCCAGACCCAGGGCATCGTTGGCGAAAGCGGTTCCGGCAAGTCCACGTTGGGCCTGGCGATTCTGCGGTTGATCGGCAGCCAGGGTGGGATCCGCTTCGAAGGCAAGGATCTGGACAGCCTGACGCAACAGCAGGTCCGGCCGCTGCGCCGGGAAATGCAAGTGGTGTTCCAGGACCCGTTCGGCAGCCTGAGCCCACGGATGTGTGTGAGCCAGATCGTCGGCGAAGGGTTGCGGATCCATAAGATCGGCACCCCGGCCGAACAGGAACAAGCGATAATCGCGGTATTGAAGGAGGTAGGCCTGGACCCGGAAACCCGGAACCGCTACCCCCATGAATTTTCCGGAGGGCAACGGCAGCGTATCGCCATTGCCCGGGCCCTGGTGCTCAAGCCGGCGTTGATTCTATTGGATGAACCGACGTCGGCCCTGGACCGTACCGTGCAACGCCAAGTGGTGGAGCTGTTGCGGTCGCTGCAAACCAAGTACAACCTGACGTACCTGTTTATCAGCCATGACCTGGCTGTCGTCAAAGCGCTGAGCCACCAGCTGATGGTGGTCAAGCATGGCCAAGTGGTCGAACAAGGTGATGCCCGCAGCATATTCGCCGCGCCGCAACACCCCTATACACAGCAGTTGCTGGAGGCCGCCTTCCTGGCCCCAACAACTGCCGAATAACCTGAAAGAGGAGCAACACATGGGTTTTCTCGCCGGTAAGCGCGTACTGATCGTCGGTGTCGCCAGCAAGCTGTCCATCGCATCCGGCATCGCCGCCGCCATGCATCGCGAGGGCGCTGAGCTTGCCTTCACTTATCAGAACGACAAACTCAAGGGTCGTGTCGAAGAGTTCGCGCAAGGCTGGGGTTCGAGCCCTGAGCTGTGCTTCCCGTGCGACGTGGCCAGCGATGAAGAAATCGCCAAGGTCTTCGAAGAACTGAGCAAGAAGTGGGACGGCCTGGACTGCATCGTGCACTCCGTGGGCTTCGCCCCGGGCGACCAGTTGGACGGCGACTTCACCGAAGCCACCACCCGTGAAGGTTTCCGCATTGCCCACGACATCAGCGCCTACAGCTTCGTGGCCCTGGCCAAGGCCGGTCGCGAAATGATGAAAGGCCGCAACGGCAGCCTGCTGACCCTGTCGTACCTGGGCGCCGAGCGCACCATGCCGAACTACAACGTCATGGGCATGGCCAAGGCTTCCCTGGAAGCCGGCGTTCGCTACCTGGCCGGCTCCCTGGGCCCGGATGGCACCCGCGTGAACTGCGTATCGGCCGGCCCGATCCGCACCCTCGCCGCCTCCGGCATCAAGAACTTCCGCAAGATGCTGGCCGCCAACGAAGCGCAAACCCCGCTGCGTCGCAACGTCACCATCGAAGAAGTCGGCAACGCCGGCGCCTTCCTGTGCTCGGACCTCGCGTCGGGCATCAGCGGTGAAATCATGTACGTGGACGGCGGCTTCAACACCACCGCCATGGGTAATATCGAAGAGTAATCTTCGCGCTTCAACAAAAACGCCGCTTGCCCTGAAAGGGACAAGCGGCGTTTTTAGTTTGCCTTGTGTGGAATGGCTAACAACACCCCGACGAAAGAGAGTAAAAACAACAACGCCGCCAGTACTCCCGAAATACTGTCATACATATAGGCCACTGAAACCAACATCCCTAGAAGTGAAGTTATAACAAACGGAGCATTGGAAAATACATACAGACCTATATGCAGCCTGAACGAGCCGTGCTTGAGAAGCTTACGCGCAATACTACCTAATCCCGTCAGAGCCACTGATGTCACGGCCAGTATGATCAATACGACCAAATAGATCGAAACAGGGGGCAACCCATAGGTGTCATTGAGATCTCCACGATTCTCCACCACACCGTCTGACGGAAAGAAAAACAGCATTGCACAGGCTGCCAGAATGCTAATAACAGCCGCTACCAACCTCTTCTCTCTGCGAATCATAGTGGGTTACCTTGAAAAATTGATGGGGAGCTCACCCGTAATCCGTATCTCATAATCCTGTGCTCGGGCCACGCGTCCCACTTGACGCAGCGCGCTGGTCGCGCCCTCGTCAAATATCGCACGATGGTTGCTGGCATTGGCGTCATAGCGATCCGAAAAAGCCTTGGCGGTACCGGCAAATTTCAGGCTACCCGATGTATTGCGGATTACCTCACCGGTAATTTGAAGCGTGATATTTCCAAGATATATTCTCGCGATGTTCGAGTCCTGAGCTGTGGAGTAGGGAACCCTTAGATTAACGGTGGTTACGCCAATTCCAGCCGTGTTGATAATCGCCATCAAGTCAGGAATTTTTTTCGGCGCTGGGCTGATCCCAGTTCTGTCGAGTCGAACGCTGACAGCGTTTGCCCTTCCCCAGCAGCCAATGACCGATAGCCCTGAAAGGGGTAAAAATACCTCCAGAAAATTCCTGTTCGACTGCCAGTTGTTCAGTATTTTTTATTTTGGCTCCTTCTTTTATTCCAAGTTTCCAAGCGTTAGCGGTATCAAGCTTGGGATTTTTTAGCATTAGCAGATCTGCTCCGTGTGCAACCTTCAAATCACCTATGATGAAGCCATCCAACCCATAACGGATGGGTCGATTATTACGCATGGCTTCAAGGTGACGCCCGAGCATTTGCGGCCAATGACCTCGTTCGTAAGCCACGTTGCGCTCTTGGATCATTTTTCCAATCATCGCCATTGGAGCGGGAGATGGGAGACCTCCTCCGCTTCCGCGGGACGTACCATATGTTTCGGGATAAACATATGTCAGGGGAAGTTCGTTGTTCATGGGGACACCTAATCAAGTCAAATAGGTGTAACGCTGCGGTTGTGACTCAGCATTACGGGATGCAAAACCCATCTTGCATATTCCCCGTGCCCATCGTGCGGTACATATTTATAGCGTTGCACCTATTATCAAATTGGCACGTTGCGCAAAACTCGCCGTCCTACGTTGCGGTCTTTGAAATGAGTCAAGATTTCCGTTGCAAATGCCCCCTTGGATTTAGCGCCTATAATTGATCTTCAGGTTGCAGAAAAACGCCGCTTGCCCAGGAAAGGACAAGCGGCGTTTTTTTGCCCTGCACAATACTTGTGGGAGCGGGCTTGCTCGCGATTGCGGCGGATCAGCCGATGGTGATGAGCGCCAACTGACCCACCGCTTTCGCGAGCAAGCTCGCTCCCACAGGGTACTGTGGCCAGGGCTATCGGCGCTGTGCCTGCTTCTGCCGGTACATCGCCGCATCCGCCTCCGCCAGCAGGCTGTCGATCGATGCATGCCGCTCGGGGTCGTATTCGATCTGGCCAACGCTGAAACCGATGTCGTAGCCGCGCTGCAACGTCGCGTTGCGCTCGTCGAGAATTTCCCTGAGCCGCGCCATGATCGCGGTCGTCTCGACATGGGAGGACCCGGTGAGCAACGCCACGAACTCATCACCGCCAAGACGGCCGATGACGTCACTTTCGCGGAAGGCGATGCGCAGCACGTCGGCAAAGGTCTTCAGCGCGCAATCGCCCTCGGCATGCCCGAAGCGATCGTTGATGGGTTTGAAATCGTTGAGATCAAAAAACAGCAGCGTGGCCGGCCGTGAAAGCCGATCGCAAACGTTCAGCGCATGCTGGGCCAACGTCTTGAAGCCGCGCCGATTCGACAACAGCGTCAGTTCATCCATGCTGGCCATCTGCACGGCGATCAATTCCTGCTCGGCCATGCTCGCCAGATCCCGCAGCAGCTCGCGCTCTTCGTCATTGAGCTTGCGCGGCTTGGTGTCCAGCAGGCACAAGGTGCCCATCTTGCTGCCATCGCCCAGGCCCAACGGGTGTCCGGCATAAAAGCGGATGCCGGGCTGGTCGGTAACCAGCGGGTTGTCATGAAACCGCTCATCCTGCTCCGCGTCGCAAATCTCCAGGAGCTCGTCTTGCAGAATGGCGTGCCCGCAGAACGATATCTCTCTCGGGGTTTCACTGGCATCCAGGCCGGCGCTGGACTTGAACCATTGCCGGTTGGCATCCACCAGTGAAACCAGGGCAAAAGGCACGTTGAACAGGCGTCGGGCGAGACGGGTGAGGCGGTCAAACCGCTCCTCGGGGGCGGTATCGAGCAACTTCAGCGATTGCAGGTTTTTCAGCCGGACGGCTTCGTTGTCAGGTTTGCCGGGCGCAAGCATCGGAAACTCCGTTGGCGAGAGTCCTTGCATTCTAGTCCAGGCCCGTGCCGAACTCGAACGGGCATTTTGCGGCACAGGCGAATACACTCAAGCAGCCAACAAAAACAGGACACTCATCGATGAAGCCCGCCAACCACGACGCCGCCCCACGCTTCTGGCGCGACGCGGCGCTGCCCTTTATCGAGGCCCGATCCATCGCCGATGGCCGCAAGGTCTGTTATTCGCGCCACGCCCACGACCATTTTTCCATTGGCGCGATCACGGGCGGACGCAGTACCTATCTGCACGAACAGTCGCGCTTCCAGGTCCAGAGCGGCACGGTGGTGCTGATGAACCCGGGCGATGTCCACGCCTGCAACCCGATCAACGATCAACCCTGGTCCTACGTGATGCTGTATGTCGACACGCAGTGGCTGCGGGACCTGCAACGGCGGATCGGCTTTGATCCGACGTTGGACTTCCAGGCATTCGACACGACGCACAGCCGGGACGTCGTGCTCTATTCCGGCCTGTGCGCGCTTTACGAAGTATTGGTGGACGAGCAGATCGATGCCGATGACAAGACAGGCGCCGCCATGGCGTTTTTCACTGACCTGCAGCATCGGCTCAACCCGGCGGGACGCCCGGATCGGGGCAGTCATCCGGCGCTGATGCGGGCCGCGCAGTTCATTCATGATCATTGCACCGAAGCCCTCAAGCTTGAAGACATCTGCGCCTTCGCCCAGCTTTCCCCATCCTATTTGAGCCGGGCGTTCAAACGTCACTACGGCATGACGCCCCATGCCTTCCTGATCAACCGGCGAATCCAGTTCGCCCGACGCCAATTGCGCGAGGGCAAGTTGATCGCCGACGTGGCGCTGGAGAGTGGGTTTGCCGACCAGGCGCATTTCCAGCGGGCCTTCAAGCAACACCTGGCGGCGACGCCCGGGCAGTATCGCGGCTGATGCCTGCGGTAGGAATCGTGGCGAGGGGATTTATCCCCGCTGGGCTGCGCAGCGGCCCCTATGAAGCTGTGGTTAGACCAATAGAAACCGGAATCAGCTTTTCAAAGGGATGCTGCGCATCCCAGCGGGGATAAATCCCCTCGCCACAACAGCGTTTCAACCGCAAGGATGGGTCGCTCAAGGCAACAACAGATACACCGCACTCGCCACCAGCAACGCCGCCATCGCCCGATTGAACAGGCGCATGGTCGCCGGATTCC
Source organism: Pseudomonas sp. BP11-1-1 (assembly GCF_052112105.1). Lineage (NCBI taxonomy): Bacteria > Pseudomonadati > Pseudomonadota > Gammaproteobacteria > Pseudomonadales > Pseudomonadaceae > Pseudomonas > Pseudomonas sp. BP11-1-1. The sequence goes on along the minus strand of NZ_JAUTYU010000005.1, from coordinate 162,697 downwards.
CCAGCCAGGCACGTAGGAAGCTGCCGGCGTACGCCCAGCAGCCCACGGACAGGTAACAGATCACCAGGTAAATCGCCGCGAACTGCCACACCAGCGATGCCTCGCCATCGGCCACAAAAGCGCCCATCCCCGCGACGCAGGCCAGCCAGGCCTTGGGGTTGAGCCACTGCATCAGCGCGCCATGGAACATCGACGGCGCGCGCCCCTCGTCCCGGTCCCCCAGCGCGCCGTCGTCCATCGCCAGTTTCCAGGCCATGTACAACAGGAACGCCACACCCGCCAGTTGCACCACTCGCGTGAGGCCCGGCCAGCGCTGCAATACTTCGTGCAACCCCAACCCCATCAACACCAGCAGCAGGACAAACCCCAGGGTCGCACCAGCGACATGACGCAAGGTGGCGCGAAACCCATAGCGGGCCCCGGCGCTGAGGGCCACGATATTGACCGGCCCCGGGGTAATGGAAGCCACCAGCGCGAAGGTTGCCATGGAAAATATCAAGCTCATCACATAATCTTCTTCAGTTCAGGAAAGAGGCCCCAAAGGTAAACGGGCCTGCTCCGGGGGTATTGAAGAAAACTGCCTTGTCATCGAGCGCCACCGCTCATTTTTTTACGCAAACTTTACGCGGTAGGCGATTCACCAAAATCGATACTGTGCGGCTCATTGGATCAGGCGTTTCTCATGTCAATTGCGGTTCTGCGTCTCATCGGTTTCATCCTTGGTATTTTCCTGATCACCCTCGCGATCAGCATGGCGATTCCGCTGTTCACGCTGATGTTCTACGACCGCAACGATGACTTGTCGGCGTTTCTCTGGTCGAGCCTGATCACCTTCGTCTGCGGCATCGCACTGGTCGCCCGTGGCCGTCCGGAACACGCCCAGATGCGCCCCCGGGAAATGTACCTGCTGACCACCGCGAGTTGGATGTTCGTCTGCGCGTTCGCCGCCCTGCCCATGGTGTTCATCCAGCACATCAGCTACACCGATGCCTTCTTCGAGACCATGTCGGGCATCACCACCACGGGCTCGACCATCCTGACCGGGCTGGACACTGCATCCCCGGGCTTGCTGATCTGGCGCTCGATGTTGCACTGGCTCGGCGGAATCGGTTTTATCGGCATGGCCGTGGCGGTCCTGCCGTTGCTGCGGGTCGGCGGCATGCGGCTGTTCCAGACCGAATCATCGGACTGGTCGGAGAAAGTCACGCCGCGCTCTCACGTCGCGGCCAACTACATCCTGTGGATCTATGTCGGCTTGACCGCCCTCTCGACCCTGGCGCTGTGGCTGGCTGGCATGACGCCCTTCGAAGCGATCAACCATGCGATGTCGCTGATTTCCACCGGCGGCTTCTCCACCTCCGATGCATCACTTGCACACTGGCCGCAACCGGCGGTTCATTGGGTGTCGGTGGTCGTCATGATGGCCGGATCGCTGCCCTTCACGCTGTACGTAGCGACGCTGCGAGGCCACCGGCGCGCCTTGCTCAAGGATCAGCAAGTCAGGGGGTTCGTCGGGTTCCTGGTAGTCACCTGGCTGGTGGTCGGTACCTGGCTGAGCCTGAACAGCGACAACAGCTGGTGGGACGCGGTCCGTATCGTAGCGGTCAACGTCACGTCTGTTGTCACCACCACAGGCGTGGCACTGGGTGACTACACGCTGTGGGGCAGTTTCGCCCTGTTGCTGTTCTTTTACCTGACCTTCGTCGGCGGTTGTTCAGGGTCTACGGCCGGGGGCCTGAAGATTTTTCGCTTTCAGGTCGCCAAGGTCCTGCTGATGGGCAGCTTGAAGCAACTGATCCACCCCCGGGCGGTGATCCAGAAGAAATACAACAACCACCCCATCGACGAGGAAATCGTTCGCTCGCTGCTGACCTTCTCGTTCTTCTTCACCATCACGATCGGCGCCATTGCCCTGGGCCTCGCGCTGATCGGCCTGGACTGGACGACCGCCTTGACCGGCGCAGCCACTGCCGTGTGCAATGTGGGCCCGGGCTTGGGCAATATCATCGGCCCGGCCGGCAATTTTTCGACCTTGCCCGATTCGGCAAAATGGCTGCTGACCATCGGCATGCTCTTGGGGCGATTGGAAATCCTGACGGTGCTGGTGCTGTTCACGCCGGTGTTCTGGAAATACTGACCCTTCGCCACGGCCGATTGGCAGACGAAAAAAAGCCGCGATACCTGCAAACAGGCATCGCGGCTTCCTTCAAGCAATCAGCGGTCGTTCTTTATCGAAGAGCGGGTCGCGTTGGTCAGGCCCTTGGTGTTGTGAGTGCCTGGCGTGGCAGTGGAAATTGCCGACGCCTTGGTCAGGCCGCGCGCATCACGATCCTTGGCAATGGCTGAGGTCACGGAAGACTTGCTGGCACGATCGGTGCGGGTGGTACCGGTGTGCTTGCCGCTCAGGCCATGATCGCGGGTGCGGGTGCCGGTGTGGTCGCTGGCCAGTCCCTTGCCATGACCGCTGGAATCGCCCGACTTGTCATGGCCCTGGCCACCGCCAATGCCGCCCCCCATGCCACCACCGTGGCCGCCACCATTGCCGCCGCCGTTTCCGCCGCCGTTACCACCCCCACCCCCATTGCCACCGCCTGCGGCGTAGCTCGAACCGATTGGCGACAGGTCGGCAGGCAACAATGCCGAGGCACCGAACGCCAAGGCACAGACAGCGACGGCAATCAGGGTTTTCTTATGTTTGGACATGATGTCTCCGAAAGACAAAAACAGCGGGTGAACCTCTAAGACTCAAAGGTTCAATTTTTGTTCGTGAGCGTCCGACCAAATGACAGGAAAATTCCCTGTCGATTTTTCGGTGGAGTCGTCCCGGACGCGGTTCTATGCTCTGCCACATGAACCTACATGACTCGCTGCTCCCGCCCCACGCCGAGATGGTCCGCGCCATGCTCGAACGAGACACCGCCTATGAGGGGGTGTTTTTCACTGCGGTCAAGACCACCGGCATCTTCTGTCGCCCCAGTTGCACCGCGCGCAAGCCGAAACCGGAGAACGTGGAATTCTTTGCCCACGCCGACGAAGCCATGTCCGCCGGTTATCGAGCCTGCCTGCGCTGCAAGCCGCTGGACGCCGCGGCCATTGCGCCGCACTGGATCCAGGCGCTGCTCAAGGCCGTGGACGCCGAACCCGACCTGCGCTGGACCGACGCCCTACTACTGGAACAAGGCATCGAACCGCTGACATTGCGCCGCTGGTTCAAGCAGCATTTCGGCATGACGTTTCACGCCTACCTGCGCACCCGACGCCTGGGCATTGCCTTGGGCGGCATCAAGGACGGCGCTTCGATCGACAACGCAGCGTTCGATTCCGGCTATGAATCCCTGAGCGGTTTTCGTGATGCCTTCGTGAAATCCTTCCATATCACGCCCGGCCGGGCCGGCCTGAGTGAACCCTTGTTGTTCACTCGCCTGACCACGCCGCTGGGACCAATGCTGGCAATGGCCGAGCGCCGAGGCCTGGTGCTGTTGGAATTCCTCGACCGCCCGGCCCTGACCAAGGAGCTGGAGGAATTGCAGCAACGCTACGGCTACACGGTCGCACCGGGGCACAACGCTCATCTGCAACAGATCGAAACCGAACTGGCGGAGTATTTCGCCGGCAAACTCACGGTGTTCAACGTCCCGCTGCACATGCCCGGCAGTGCGTTCGCGGTCCGGGTCTGGGCCGAACTGCAGACAATCCCCTACGGTGAAACCCGCAGCTACGGTGCAGTCGCCTCCGCCCTGGGCAGCCCTGGCGCCAGCCGCGCCGTGGGCCTGGCCAACGGGCAGAATCGCCTGGCCATCGTCATCCCCTGCCACCGGGTGATTGGTGCCGATGGCTCGCTGACCGGCTACGGTGGCGGCCAGCCACGCAAGGCTTTTCTGTTGCGGCTGGAAAAAGCCAAGGTGCAGGTTTCACTGCCGCTGGCGTTTTGAACGTTCCGGAGGACCATCACCGGATGCCTGCGCCCTACCACGACGCCAGTGTCTTCCTGGCGAATCTCGACGAAGACTGGCGACGGCACGTCGAGGCGATTGGCCCTTGCCTGCTGCTGCCCAAGCCGGCCCGTGATCCCTATGAAGCCCTGGTCAGGGCGATCGCCTACCAGCAACTGCATGCCAAGGCAGGCGATGCGATCCTCGGTCGCCTCCGGGCGTTGTTCCCGGCGCAGGCGTTTCCCCGCCCCGAGCAGATCCTGGCGACAGACGTGGCGCAACTGCGCGGTTGCGGATTTTCCGCCAGCAAGATCACAACCCTCCAAGGCATCGCCCAGGCGACACTGGACGGCATCGTTCCCGATTACGCCACGGCGCGAGACATGGACGACGAAGCGCTGATCGAACGCCTGGTCAGCTTGCGCGGCGTCGGGCGTTGGACCGTGGAGATGCTCTTGATCTATAGCCTGGAGCGGCCCGATGTGCTGCCGGCGGATGACTTTGGGGTTCGCGAGGGGTATCGGCGGCTCAAGGGACTGGAGGCTCAGCCAAACCGCCGACAGATGATCGCTATCGGCCAGGCCTGGAGCCCTTATCGTACGGTGGCAGCGTGGTATTTGTGGCGGGTGCCGAAGTGATGCTGGCTGTACCGGCCTCTTCGCGAGCAAGCTCGCGAAGGCGTCCGCACATTCAACATAAATCCAACCGGCAAAAAACGCCGACCGTCTAGGCTGTACTGAACCATTTCCAATCCACTGGAGGTTCCCATGCACCTCGAAGGATCTTGCCACTGCGGCGCCGTGTCATTCAGCCTGGACAGCCGCCATCCCTACCCTTATCAGCGCTGCTATTGCTCGATCTGCCGCAAGACCCAGGGCGGCGGCGGTTTTGCGATCAACCTGGGGGGCGACGCGAAGAGCCTGAAGGTGCAAGGCCGCAAGCACATCACGGTCTATCACGCGCGACTGAAGGATGAAGGCGATAAACGCGCCCACCGCAGCAGCGCCGAACGACACTTTTGCTCGTTATGCGGCTCGGGGCTGTGGCTGTTCAGCCCGGAATGGCCGGAGCTGATTCATCCATTTGCCTCAGCCATCGACACGCCGTTGCCGGTACCGCCGGAGCACACTCATCTGATGCTGGGCTCCAAGGCCCCTTGGGTTGAGGTCGAGGCGCATCCGGGCGACCAACAGTTCGAGGTGTATCCCGAAGAGTCGATTGCCCAATGGCATGAGCGGTTGGGTTTGAGCCGTTAGGCCGGCACCCCACTGTGGAACCGGAATTCCACGTCCGGCGACTCGATCAGCTCCCGCTCGGCGGCGCGCACCTTGTCGATCACCTGGGCGATGTCCTTGGCGTCGCCGTACTGATAGGCCAGCTTCAAGTAACCCTGGAAATGCCGGGCCTCGCTTTTCAACAGGCCGAAGTAGAACTTACCGAGCTCCTCGTCCAGATGCGGTACCAAGGCCTCGAAACGCTCGCAGCTGCGGGCTTCGATAAAGGCGCCAACCACCAGGGTATCCACCAGTTTCACCGGCTCATGGCTGCGCACCACTTTGCGCAGGCCCGAGGCGTAGCGCCCGGCGGAAAGCTGGCGCAGGCCGACCTTGCGCTTTTTCATCAGGCGCATGACCTGTTCGTGATGCACCAGTTCTTCCCGGGCCAGGCGCGACATCATATTGATCAAGTCAACATGGGAATGGTACTTGGCGATCAGGCTCAGGGCAGTGCTGGCGGCCTTGAACTCGCAGTTCTTGTGGTCGATCAGCAAGGTTTCCTGATCGGCCAGCGCAGCCTGGACCCAGGCATCGGGCGTGCGGCAGCCAAGGAATTCGTGGATTTCGGGAAGGATCATGGGGCTCACGGGAAAAGGTAGTCGAGCAAAGGGCGCCGATTATACCGGGCTGCCTCCAGACCACCAGCCACCGCCGTTGATATGCATCAAGTCGACGGGCCATCCACAGCAACTATAGTTGAGCAACGCCATGCCTCTTTATTGCTGGAGACGCCGATCATGCAAGCCATTCGCAGCATCCTGGTGGTCATCGAACCCGAACATTCGGAAAGCCTGGCGCTCAAGCGCGCCAAGCTGATCGCCGGAGTGACCCAAGCCCACCTGCACTTGCTGGTGTGCGACAAGCACCATGACCACGCGGGCTTGCTCAGCGTGCTCAAGAGCGCGCTGCTGTCGGACGGCTACAGCGTCACCACCGAGCAAGCCTGGAACGATAGCCTCCACGAAACCATCATCGACGTGCAACAAGCCGAAGGCTGTGGCCTGGTCATCAAGCAACATTTCCCCGACAGCCCGTTGAAAAAAGCCCTGCTGACCCCGGCGGACTGGAAACTGCTGCGCCATTGCCCGACCCCGGTGCTGCTGGTCAAGACTACCGGTTCCTGGAAAGACAGGGTCATCCTCGCCGCTGTCGACGTCGGCAATGCCGATGGCGAGCACCGGCACCTGCACTCGACCATCATCGACCATGGCTATGACATCGCCCTCCTGGCCAAGGCGCATCTGCATGTCATCAGCGCCCACCCGTCACCCATGCTCTCGTCGGCCGACCCGACGTTCCAGCTCAAGGAAACCATCGAGGCCCGTTATCGCGAACAGTGCCGGGCGTTCCAGGCCGAATTCGACATTGACGACCAGCACCTGCACATTCAGGAAGGCCCGGCGGACGTGTTGATTCCCTACATGGCCCACAAGCTCCAGGCCGCGGTCACGGTGATCGGCACCGTGGCGCGCTCCGGTTTGTCAGGCGTGTTGATTGGCAACACCGCCGAAGCCGTGCTCGATGCGCTGGAAAGCGACGTGCTGGTACTCAAGCCGCAGGAGGTCGAGGATCACCTGGTGGAATTGGCGGTCAAGGAGTGAGGTTGTTGTCCTTAAGATCGCCATCGCGAGCAAGCTCGCTCCCACAGGGGTGTGGACTCCCAAGTCCAGTGTGGGAGCGAGCTTGCTCGCGATGGCCTTTAAGGCTCAGCCGCCAATCGCATCCTTCAGGAACCCCGGCGCGATATAGCGCTGGTAATGCGCTTCGGACAGCAGGAAAAATTCCCGATCAATGGCATCGCGCAGGTCCGGCAGCTCCCAATCGCGGAATTCGGGCAGCAGCACCATGCCGTAGGCTTCCAGATTGTTGATCACCCGCGCACCACGGGCGATCAACTGGTAGGCCCAGCAATATTCGGACTGGTGCGGCACGAAGCGGATCTTGCGCGCTTCCAGTTGCTGGCGCAGCAGCGCCGGGTCGAAAACCTCCAGCTTCGCCACAATCACCTGCACCAGCAGTTGCTCGAGCCGCATCCATACCGCGCGTTTTTCGTCCTCGTTGTAGCCGTTCCAGTGAATCACTTCATGGTGGAACCGCTTGCAGCCACGGCACACCAGGTCACCATAGACAGTGGAACAGAGGCCGACGCAGGGCGTCTTGATGAGCTGGTTGGGCATAAGGCAACGCACACGCAAAAACAGGACAGGCGGGCATGTTAGCCCTTTGTCTAAGATTGATCACCCCTCAAACCTGGAAGCCCAACTTACCTTTAATTTTTTTTTCCCGTAGAATCAGCCAGCCTTTTAAGGCGCCAATGTCCGTTAGAAGCTGTTTTCAAAGCGTCACGAGCACAGTCGTTCCTTCAGAGCGGTGTTGGCGAAGGGTCTTTCCAGCGGGGAAAGCCCAACGCCAACCCTCATCAGCTCCCGTTCTGCAGGCGTAAAACTTTGAAAGCAGCTTCTGTGAGGAACTCCGGCCATCCTGGCGCGGCGGCTCAAAAAGCCCCCTGCGCGCATGAATGCCGTGAGTTTCTGGATGAGCGTCCCGGACACCCATTTGGGACCACTGATGAGGGTAATAACTGTGCTTGAAGCCTACCGCAAACATATCAAAGAGCGCGCAGCACTGGGTATCGTTCCCCAGCCGCTTAACGCCGAACAAACCGCAGGCCTGATCGAGCTGCTGAAGAATCCTCCGGCTGGCGAAGAAGCTTTCCTCGTTGACCTGATCACCAATCGCGTTCCGCCTGGAGTCGACGAAGCCGCCTACGTCAAGGCCGGCTTCCTGTCCGCCCTGGCCAAGGGCCAGGCCCAATCCCCTCTGCTGGACAAGAAGCGCGCCGTCGAACTGCTCGGCACCATGCAGGGCGGCTACAACATCGTGACCCTGGTCGAGCTGCTGGACGACGCCGAACTGGCGCCAGTCGCCGCCGAAGAACTCAAGCACACCCTGCTGATGTTCGATGCCTTCCACGACGTGGCGGAAAAAGCCAAGAACGGTAACGTCCACGCCAAGGCCGTGCTGCAATCCTGGGCTGACGGCGAGTGGTTCAAGAAGCGCCCGGTACTGGCCGACAAGATCAGCCTGCGCGTGTTCAAGGTCACCGGCGAAACCAACACCGACGACCTGTCCCCTGCCCCGGATGCCTGGTCGCGTCCTGACATCCCGCTGCACGCCCTCGCCATGCTGAAAATGGCCCGTGACGGCATCGTTCCGGACGAGCAAGGCAAGACCGGCCCGATGAAGCAGATCGAAGAAATGCGCGGCCAAGGCTTCCCGATCGCCTACGTCGGTGACGTGGTTGGTACCGGTTCCTCGCGTAAATCGGCCACCAACTCGGTGTTGTGGTTCTTCGGCGACGATATCCCGTACGTGCCGAACAAGCGCGCTGGCGGTTTCTGCTTCGGCAGCAAGATCGCCCCGATCTTCTACAACACCATGGAAGATGCCGGCGCACTGCCGATCGAGTTCGACGTGTCGAACATGAACATGGGCGACGTGATCGACCTGTACCCGCACGCTGGCAAGGTCTGCAAGCACGGTACCGACGAAGTCATCACCACCTTCGAAATGAAGACCCCGGTGCTGTTGGACGAAGTCCGCGCTGGCGGCCGTATTCCGCTGATCATCGGCCGTGGCCTGACCGAGAAGGCTCGCGCCGAACTGGGCCTGCCACCGTTCGACCTGTTCAAGAAGCCTGAAGCGCCAGCCGAAAGCACCAAGGGTTTCACCCTGGCGCAGAAAATGGTCGGCAAGGCTTGCGGCCTGGCAGAAGGCCAAGGCGTTCGTCCTGGCACCTACTGCGAACCGAAAATGACCACCGTAGGCTCCCAGGACACCACCGGTCCAATGACCCGTGACGAACTGAAAGACCTGGCGTGCCTGGGCTTCTCGGCTGACCTGGTGATGCAGTCCTTCTGCCACACCGCGGCCTATCCGAAGCCGATCGACGTGACCACCCACCACACCCTGCCTGACTTCATCATGACCCGCGGCGGCGTTTCCCTGCGTCCGGGCGACGGCATCATCCACTCGTGGCTGAACCGCATGCTGCTGCCAGACACCGTGGGTACCGGTGGTGACTCGCACACCCGTTTCCCGATGGGCATCTCGTTCCCGGCCGGTTCCGGCCTGGTCGCGTTCGCCGCTGCCACCGGCGTCATGCCGCTGGACATGCCGGAATCGATCCTGGTGCGCTTCAAAGGCAAGATGAAACCTGGCATCACCCTGCGTGACCTGGTTCATGCCATTCCGTACTTCGCCATCCAGAACGGTCTGCTGACCGTCGAGAAGAAAGGCAAGAAGAACGCCTTCTCCGGCCGCATCCTGGAAATCGAAGGCCTGGAAGGCTTGACCCTGGAACAGGCGTTCGAACTGTCCGACGCCTCGGCCGAACGTTCGGCTGCCGGTTGCACCATCAAGCTGTCGAAAGAGTCGATCACCGAGTACCTGCAGTCGAACATCACCCTGCTGCGCTGGATGATCGGCGAAGGCTACGGCGATGCACGTACCCTGGAACGTCGCGCCCAAGCGATGGAAGCCTGGATCGCCGATCCGCAACTGATGGAAGCCGATGACGACGCCGAATACGCCGAAGTCATCGAGATCGACCTGGCCGACATCAGCGAGCCTGTGCTCTGCGCGCCGAACGACCCGGACGACGCCCGCCTGCTGTCCAGCGTTGCTGGCGAGAAGATCGACGAAGTGTTCATCGGCTCGTGCATGACCAACATCGGTCACTTCCGCGCCGCCGGTAAACTGCTGGATCAGGTCAAGGGTCAGCTGCCAACCCGTCTGTGGCTGTCGCCGCCGACCAAGATGGACGCTCACCAACTGACCGAAGAAGGCTACTACGGCATCTACGGCAAGGCCGGTGCACGGATGGAAATGCCCGGCTGCTCGCTGTGCATGGGTAACCAGGCACGCGTCGAGCCGAACTCCACCGTGGTCTCGACTTCGACTCGTAACTTCCCGAACCGTCTGGGTGACGGCGCGAATGTCTACCTGGCTTCGGCCGAACTGGCATCCGTAGCGTCCATCCTGGGTCGCCTGCCGACCGTCGAGGAGTACATGGAATACGCCGGCAAGATCGATAGCATGGCAGCGGACGTGTACCGCTACCTGAGCTTCGACCAGATCGCCGAGTTCCGTGAAGCGGCTGCAAACGCCAACATCCCGGTCGTCCAAGCCTAACGCTTAAGACGCCCAACTAAAAACGCCGCCCTTCTTGCGAGGGGCGGCGTTTTTTTATGCCTGGGATTTCACTGTCGGATGAAACTGTGGGAGCGGGCTTGCTCCCACAGGGATTGAGCATGAACACAAATTTTGAGAACACCCCAAAACCAATGTGGGAGCGAGCTTGCTCGCGATGGCGGCGGCACAGCCAACATCCCTGCCGACTGACCCACCGCTTTCGCGAGCAAGCTCGCTCCCACAGGGTTTATGCCGGACGCAATGCCATAAACACCCACAAAAACGCAGGTCAGGCCAGGAGGGAATAGACCAACGCAGTGATCGCCACCAACCCCACCAACACCACAAAGACATTCGACGCCTGGCCTCGATAGCGGGCCATGGCCGGGACCTTGCGAATGGCGTACATCGGCATCAGGAACAGGATCGCCGCGATCACCGGACCGCCCAAGGTTTCGATCATCCCTAGGATGCTCGGGTTGAGCGTGGCGACGACCCAGCACACCACCAGCATGAACGCCGCAGTCAGGCGATCGAGGGTCTTGGGGGCTGGGCGGCGGCCGCTCTTGACGATCAGGCCCTTGAGGCCTTCGCTGGCGCCGATGTAGTGCCCCAGGAACGACTTGGAGATGGCGACAAACGCGATCAACGGCGCGGCAAAGGCGATGGTCGGGTTGCTGAAATGGTTGGCCAGGTACGACAGGATCGACAGGTTCTGCGCCTTGGCCTCGGCCAGTTGTGCCGGGGACAAGGTCAGCACGCAACTGAACACGAAAAACAGCACCATCACCACCATCAGCACATGGGCACGCGACAGGATTTGTGAGCTGCGCTCTTCGGCATTGTTGCCGTAGCGCCGTTTCTGGTCCACCGCGAATGCCGAGATGATCGGCGAATGGTTGAACGAAAACACCATCACCGGAATCGCCAACCACAAGGTCTGCAGCAACGCCGAAGGCTGCGGCAGCGTCGACGCGGTGCTCAGGATGCCGCCGTTCCAATGGGGCACGAGGAATACCGCGAGGAACAGCAGCGCCACGATAAACGGATAAACCATCAGGCTCATGGCCTTGACGATCGCCTGCTCGCCGCAACGGACCACGGCCAACAAGCCGAGGATAAGCATCAACGACAACACAACCCGAGGAGGCGGCTGCAAATGCAACTGATGTTCCAGGAAGCTGCCCACCGTATTGGTCAGCGCCACGCTGTAAATCAACAGAATCGGGAAGATCGCAAAGAAGTACAACAGCGTGATCAGCGCGCCAGCCTTGATACCGAAATGCTCCTCCACCACCTCGGTGATGTCCGCCCCTTCGCGACCGGACAGCACGAAACGGGTCAGGCCCCGGTGCGCATAGAACGTCATGGGAAATGCCAGCACCGCCAGGACCAGCAGCGGCCAGAAACCGCCAAGGCCAGCATTGATCGGTAAAAACAGCGTGCCAGCGCCAATGGCGGTACCAAACAGGCCCAGCATCCACGTCGTGTCGTGGCGACTCCATTGGCTGAGGGTGGCTGGGGCTGTCGTTTCAAAGCGCTCTTCGACGCTGTTGGCCTGATCATTCATCCGGTCGGATCTCCGCTTTCCGGTCACATGCACCCGGCCGGGACGAGTCGGAAAACCCCGACAGGCAGCGCCCTGGCCGAAACAGGGGCGCGATTGTCCGGGATTAGCGAGCAGAAGCAAAGGCTTAGCTGAGGAGTGGTTTTGCGGAGCAGGCTTTGGATATACCGCATTCGCCGGATTTACGGCTGCTTCGCAGCCGAGCGGGAGCAAGCTCCCTCGCCACGGGGTCGTCGTTTTTCTTGAGTGAACTGCATTACCATAAAGCATTGTATTTTCAACAATACGAACCCACGCCAATTACGAAGAAACTCGACCTGTTTAATTGTTGTAAACATGCCTCGCACAGACACGTTTAAATACATTCCAAAATACGCGCTAAAGGCTACGAAACCTTGCGTCCTTACTTACGCATGCTTCAGAATCCGCTGGCTTGTGCGCTTTGCCCCCGGCCTCTATCGTTGACCTGCCACTGCTCATCAGTGGTCGGGTTTAGTCGCCTGGATGGTTTTAGTAGGTGCATAAGCACCATTCAGTCAGGGCATTTCTATGTCTGCACTTGATGGTGGTTGTGCGCAGGGCGCCCTTGGGCGCGCCGGGCTTGCTAATTCCACCGGTCGACTAACCTGCGCACAGCCGCCACCCTTCTTTTAGTCGAGAACGGTTGCGGCCCTAGCTGAGGGAATTAGTTATATGTTCAAGGTTACTCCCAACCCCCCGGATATCTATTCGGTACTCTACGACGACGCTTTCGATCCCGATAAGCTGAAAGAGGCGGCAGACCGCGCACTTAAGTTCTACCTCAACCCCGGGACGCCGAAAACGCAGATACGGCCCTACAAACCCGGCTCGATCTTCACCATCGACCCAGCGGTGGATGACGAAACGTTGCTCGTTGAGGCGTGCGAAAACCTGGCATCCGCCAATGTGCTGATCAGCGAACTCGCCGACATCACGGACGGCCCTCGACGCCAGACGATGCTGGTGCTGCAGCGGGTCATCATGTTGGGGGAGTTAGCGGTCAATCGAGTACTGGATAACCACAAGCCTGGGTAGTTGCCAGGTAGTTGTGGGGGCGCCGCAAGCGCCCTCACAACAAACAAGCCAGCAAACGCTACAGCGTCTCTTGCTTATTCTGTTCAGCAGCCCAAGAACAACCGATCTCAAAATACCCCTAAAAAGCCCAAGCTACCCCTCCCTTCGGCTCCTACAATCAGGTTGAATACCTGAGATCAAAAAATCGCCCACAGGAGCCCAGCATGACCGCAACCGTTCTGGTACTGGTTGAAACCGTCAACGAATACCTGCCGATCCTCGAGCGCCAGGGCTATCACCTGGAGTTGGCGCCCACGCCCGCCGAACGCAAGGCAGCGATCTTCGAACACGGCGACCGATTCAGCGCGGTGTTGACCCGTGGCCCGCTGGGTTTGACTTCTGAAGAAATGGCGGCCCTGCCCAACTTGAAGATCATCTGCGTGATCGGCGCCGGTTATGAACAAGTGGACCTGCAAGCCGCCAGCGACCGAGGCATCGTTGTCACCAACGGTGCCGGGGTCAACGCCTCGTCGGTGGCCGACCATGCCATGGCGCTGTTGCTGGCATTGGTGCGCGATGTGCCTCGATCCGACGCCGCCCTGCGCCGGGGCGAATGGCCGCGAAGCACGCGCCCTTCCCTCGCCGGCAAGCACCTGGGCGTGCTGGGACTCGGCGCCGTGGGCATGGCGATTGCCAAGCGGGCCGCCCTCGGTTTCGACATGAGCGTCAGCTACCACAATCGCCGCGTGCGCACCGACGTGCCCTACACCTTCTGCGCCACGCCCACGGAACTGGCGCGGGTTTCCGATTTCTTGATCGTTGCGACGCCTGGCGGCCTGGATACCCGGCAACTGATCAACAAACAGGCCCTCGATGCGCTGGGACCCAACGGCTTCCTGGTGAATATCGCCCGGGGCAGCGTGGTCGCCACCGCCGACCTGATCAGCGCTCTTGAACATCGGCGAATTGCCGGGGCTGCGCTGGACGTATTCGACCATGAGCCCGAAGTACCCGACGCCCTCAAGCATCTACCCAACGTCGTACTGACCCCCCACGTCGCCGGGCTGTCGCCGGAAGCGACACGCGCCATGGTGGAGCTGGTCGGCGATAACCTGAACGCGTTCTTTTCCGGCAAACCGGTACTGACGCCGGTGGGGCGGCCCGACGCACAGCATTAAAGCACCCCGAGCAGTGTCCACAGCCGTCGGGACTCGGCATCGGCGCTGATCAGTTCGCCCAGCAGTTCGCTCAGCGGTTTGTTGCCCCACTCCACACCGCGCCGGATCAGATAGGGCACGGGACTGTGGGGTTCGGTGCGCGCCAGATAACCGGCGATGACCAATAGTTGTCGATAGGCCTCTTCCCGATTGGCCGGCTCCAGGAAGACCTGGGCAGGTGCCGCCGTCGGCTGGGTCATCGGCGTCGCTGCCACCGCGGACGTTTGCGCGGGCGCGACAGCGGGTTGCTGTGGATGCATCGCGATGAACTCCTCTACCAATGCCAACATGGCTTGCATCACGTCCTGCAAGGATTTGTAGCCCGGGGCCAGGTTGCCCAGGTACGCGTCGCTCCAGGCTTCGAGTCGTTGCAGATGCTGCAGGCTCAACATCAGGCTGCCCTGGCGATGCAACCAGAAAGACAAGGGCGTGCCGCGAATCAGTTCGCTGAGTTTCTTTTGCTCGTTGCGCGCCGCCTCCGCCGAGGCCTTGGCGTTCTTGCTGTCGTTGCCCTGCACTTGCTGGCGCTGCAGGCGCTGCCAATCGTCCAGGCTGAAACCGGCGAAGGTCGGATCGCGGCCATCAAGCAAAGGCACCCGCGTCAGCAACACTTCGCTGTAGCGACGGGCCAGCCATTCCAGCGGAATCACCCGCCACGACTGATCGCCGTCCTCGGCAAGGGGATGCAGCTGTTCCGGATAGCGTTCGCACAGCCCCGCCACCAGCGCCAGGCTGCCCGGCAAGCCGTCCAATCCGACCAGGTGCAGCCAGGCCTCCCCCAGCCAGGCGCTGATCATCAGGTCCTTGCTGCGCTCAAGCAGCAACGTGGTCGCGAGCCGCTCCAGGTCCGGCCAGAGCGCGCGCTTGATTGAAGACTGCCACACGCCGGTGGGTAGGCTGGTGTCGTCTTCCCGGCGCAGTTCGCGTAGCTGGTCGTACTCTGTTTCGTAGCGCAGGTCCTGGCCACAGGGCGACTCGGCGCTGATCGGTTCGAGCAGTTGGCTGACCAATTCGGGCAACGGGGTTATCGGCAAACTCACAGGCCCTCCTCACGGGTGGCAATGGCAGGCCTCGACGCAGGCGCGAGGAAAGGTGAACGAGGCGCCTGTGTCGGCAGCGGCGGGATCGACAGCGGCAATTTGGAACCCTGGCTCATCAACGACAGGCGCACGAACATCAAGGTCTGTTGCGCCGTGCGTGCCTGGGTCTGGGCGGTCACCGGCAGTTGCAGGGCCAGGGGGAAATCGGTGTAGTCGACATTCGGCTGGCGTTGGGCCGACACCAGCGAACGCATCAGGCGCAACAATGACCACGGCCCCTGGTATTCCCAGCCGGCTTCGAGGTCGCGCACCACCAGGTTCGGCTGCAACGGATCGTTGGCCGGACGCTGGTAGCCGTTGCGGGCCCAGCGCAAGGTCAGGCGCACGGGCTGGCCGACCATCCAGCGCAGGTTCTGCTGGCCTTCACCGGGGTAGTTGATCTGCTGGTTGCCGGCGTCCAGGCTCCAGGCGATCACTTGGTCGGCGCCACGCTCCTCATCGCGATCGGTACGCCAGCGCACGTCCATCTCCACGCCCAGGATGCCGCTCTTGTCCCGCACGAACAGCGGCCCGAGCCAGACACCGGCCTGCTTCAAGCGGTTGAGGAAATCCGCGGCCGCCAAGCGCTCGGGCGTCTGGCTCAGCGTCAGCCCGGCCTGGGCCAGGGGCACGCGCGTCTCGATCAATTCCAACAGGTGCTGCACCCGCGCCGGGTCAGCATCGCTGGCCCGCACGTCCTGGGAAAACGGAAAGCGTCCCGCCAAGTACTGATTGAAATAATTGGCCAGGTCATTCCAGGCCATCGCCGCCTGGTTCTGTTGCAGGTACAAGCAACGCTGCAGCGCACCCTGCTGCAACGCGACGGCGCGCCGAGCCAGGTCGCCGCGCCCACCGGACAGGCTGGAGGTCTGCAAGATCTGCGCGCAGGACGCGATGTCCATCGCATTGAAATCCCGACTTACCAATTGCTCCAACTGGGCAGCCGAGCTGGCCGGGTTCTGATTCTTGTACTTGAGCAATTCGTCGTTGAGGGCCATGAACCGCGCCACCTGGTCATGCTCCAAGGCGGACAGGTCGTCCTGTTGGACGATCAGCCATTCCAGGGCAGGCATGCGCTGTTCGGCGATCTGCAGCATGGCGCTGAATTGCTGGTTCAGGTTCAGCTTCAGTTCCTGTGGATCGTTGGCGCCATACAGCTGCAAGCCGAAGTTCTTCGAACCGTCCCAACGCTCGATATCGGCGCGCTGGCTGAATAACGGCTGGGCATCAATTTCGGCCAGGCCACTGTTGATCTGCGCCAATGCCCGGCGATTGAGCAGGCGCTGGAAACGTATCGCCAGGTCGCCCCGGTTCACATCCATGAAGGCTTTTTGCAGTGCAACCGCCTGGGTCGTTTGCACATTGAAGCCGGTGCCGGGCAGCGGCTGGTCATTTTCGTCCAGGCTCAACCACATGGCCCGCGCCGCAGCGTTTTCGGCGGCCTGCATCAGCGCGTCACGGTAATCCGGCGGAATCCGCGACAGCTCTTCGCTGGCATAGCTTTTGTAGCTGGCGAAATAATTCAGGGCGACGCTGAAATCATCACCGCCATCGCCCCGGCCGATTGAATCCGGATTGCCGGGCGACGGATCCTTCTGCATCGCCAACGCCACGAAATCGCGCTTGAACAGCGCTTGCACCGCACCGTCCAGGGCCGTGACATGGTCCTGCAATATCAGCAAACCGCTGCCCTGCTGCACCAGCAGATTGTCTCGGGAACCACTCTGGACGATCCACTGGTCGCGAAAGTTCTGCTGCAACTTCGCCGCCTGGCTCTCCAGGTCCTGCGTAATGTCCGGGCCGAGCAAAGTGCTGTGGCTGACTTTGTCCAGCATCTGGGTGTAGCCGGGCACCAGGTCCTGGCCCTTGCCCCGGCCCCAGGCGGAGTTGGTCAGGCTGACCAGCGTCTGCAGGTCATCGATCAGCGCCGTCAGGTCTTCCAGTTCACTCAATGAATTGCCGCTGCCGGCCTCCAGTCGTTGCAGGTGCAACTTGAGATAACCAGCCTGGCGAACGAAGTTGTCCGCCAGGAAGTAATGGTCCAGCCAACGTTGCATCAGGCCGGTGAAATTATCGGCGATCACCGGGCGCGCGGCGTTCAGGTCCAGCCCTTGCAAATCACTGTTACGCGCATCGAACAGGACCCGGTTGTAAAACTGTGGGCGACTCAAAGTCCCGGTGTTGAGGCCCAAGGACAACGCGGCGTTGCTCAACTGCACCAGTTCGTCCAGTGGCGCCTTGGGGTCGTTCACCACTTGGCTGAACATCTGGTTGTGCTGCTCGAGGCGTGCCGCCAGATCCACCAGCGCCTTGGCCTTCAGGTAGCTTTGCCACTGCGCCGGGTCGTCGTTCTCGACGTTGCCCCGCCGCTCGGTGTTGCGGATGGACTTGAGTTGTTCCAGGTCGGAATTGAGCAAGTCTCGCAGCGGTAATATCCAATGGTGCCGGGCGGTCAGGCGCAAGCCATCCTCCAACTGCGTGTCCACGGAGGAAAACCAGGATGTGGGGAAGACGACCGAGACATAACGCCAGCGCGGGGCTTTTTCCAAGACGTTCCAATAGTTCTGCACGTTATGCCGGGTCGGTTCCAGTTGCGGCTGGTCCGGGTCGACGACGATGTGGTTCTTGTGGGCGCTGAGGACCAACCGCGACAGCTCCTCGGCGTTTTCCACCGAATCGCGCCAGACCCAGAGCATGCTCCCGAGCCAGACCAGGCCCACCACCAACGCCACCGCTCCGGCCAGCCGATGCCCGCGTTGGCGCACGCGCAGCAAGCGAGGCACCGGCTGGGCCAGGCCGCGTTCGGCTATCAGACGTCGCGACCACAATTGCCGGGCGAACACCGTTTGCCGCTGGCCATTGTGATGGGCGTTCAAACTGTCGCCGCTGATGGCCGGTGCTTGACTGGCGGTGAAGTACACGCCGCGAAATCGCGGCGCTTCACCTTGGGCGTTGCCCTGGAACACCGGCTCCAACAATATCTGCAAGGCTCGTCGCAAGCCTTCGAAGCGTTCCGGCAGGCCATAGAGATCGGTGCTCAGTTGCCCCGACAGCGCGCCGATCTCGATGATCGATTGGGCCAGCGCGGCGTTGATCTCATCCAACGCCTGGTCACTCCAGTGCGACTGCCACGCCGCGTCCGGCAAGTAAGGCGACGACCAGCCCAGCATCGACTCTCGCGCCTTGGCAGGCAGCGCGCCGACCAATTCCTGGAACCCGGGCAACTCTTCCATCCCGGTGATCACCACGTACACCGGCAGGCTAAGGCCAAACCGTTGCAGCAGGTCAATAAAAACCCGCCGGACCTTGAGGCTCAGCTCAGTGGTGTGCTCGATGTCATCGAGCTTGCTGAACGGTACTGTCCAGATCACTCCGTCCAACGGCCGCTTGCTGCGCAGCCGCAACAGCAGGCCCAGCAGTCGCCACCAATTGCCCCGTTGCCGGCTCATGCCTTCATCGGGCAGGAACAACGCCTGGGGCACCACCAGTACGGCGCCTTCGGCATCGCAAAACCAGCGCCCGAACCAGCCCGCCTTGTCCGTGGGTTGCAAACGCCATTGGCTGCACAGCTGGGCACCGTCGGTTTCGTTGCCGAGCATCATCAACCAAGGCGTCTGATAGCGGTCGCGGGTGCCCTGCTCCTGCTCCATTTGGCGCACCGCGCCGTAGAAATTGCGAATCGCCGCCCCGCCCTGGGTTCGCAACCACCAGACCGCTGCCGCGATCACCAGCACCCCGACAATGGCGAGCAGCACCAAGGCGACGATGCTCAGGGTGTTCATGAATCCTGCTCCTGGACTGACGACTCGTTCAATTGCAACACCGGTTCGAGCTCCAGGCGGATGTCACGCCAGAGGACTTGCCCCAAGCCAGTCAACAACAGCACCATCGCCACGATCGCCAACCCCAGGCGAAAGCCGTCCGGCAAGGATTGCTGCGCTGGCATCCGCGCGGGCGTCGCCGCCGCAGACATCGCCAGGCGCTGGCTGACATCGACGTAATCGGGTTCGTGCTGCCAGGCAAAGGTGAACAACGCCACACGCCATTTTTCGTGCTGGACCTGGCCAGGCTCGCCGCGCAAGCGCCCTTGGAACCCCAGGATCAGGCATTGCAGGTAGACATTCGCCAGATCCCGAGTACCGGGCATCTGCTCATCCAGCAATTTCTTGATCGCTGCGGGCAAGCGCTCGCCGGCCTGGCGGCTGGCGTACATGCGTGACTCGAGGGGATGCTGCTGCCAAGCCAGTTGGCCGGGCCAGGTGCAGAACAGCAACGTCTCGTCCACCAGCGCGACGAAGGCATAGACCAGCGCCTTGACCTGCTCGGAAGCGGCATCGCCGACGGTGGCGTAGGCCACCCGCCAGAGACGCTGGGCACCGCGACCGGAAAACTCCACGACCCGATTGAGCACGATTGCCGGATCACTGTCCTTGGGCAGGTCTTGCCACTCCTGGGACCACTTCAACCAGGCTTGACGAAACGCGCTGCTCAGCGGCGCCTCGTGCAGACTCCGAACCACCCCGCCACTTCCGTCAGGCATACAGCTCCCCTTTTGCGATCAGGCACTTTCACTGGCTTGCGCCACGAACAACACCACTTGCCACGGACTGCTGGCCTGGGCCGAAGCCGGCGCCACGATGTGCAGCGGCAGTTGGCCGTCGAACCATTGCCCGCTCGCGGCCACCACAAACAAACGGGTGTCGTCACCGACGCTGTAGGCCACCTGCTCGTTGCGGCTCATGGCCTGGTGCGGCAAACCGCTCATGCGTTGGCGGCTCAGCAGCGCAATGTGGGGCGCCGACGCGATGATCGCGCCGCGCAACCATTCGGCCGCCGCTTGTTCGCCGGCGCCGTTGGGCATGCGCAAACCGATCACCAGGCGTTGATTCGGCTGGTCGTCAGGCAACTGGATCGAGAAGACCTGCTCGTTGCGCTCGAACGCCAGGCTTCGGTAACCGGCGCGGACCAGTTCCAGGGTGGTTTCCAGCCAGTCGAGCAGCGGCTCGTAGCCGCGCTGCAACTCGACAAAATCCAACGGTGCGAAAGCCGGGACGCCCGCCAGCGGATCCAGCGCCGACCAGCTCCCCGCCAGCCCCAGCAACAAACCGTAGAGCGCCTGGGGCGTCGCCACCCGGGTATTCAACATGCCTTCGACCTCCGGCAAGCGCGCCCACAGGGCCGTCAACTGCCGACGGATCTCCATGGCATCGTCCTGATTGCCAGCCGCCTGGGCCTGACGCAAGCGACCGGCGAGGAACATGCACTTTTCCCTGGCCCTCGCGCACACCCCGGCCACCCGCCGACCAAGGGCCGACTCCGGCAGCAGGATCGGCGTTGGCGGCGTATACGGCACGCGCCAGAAACCGCCGCCCTCCTTGCGGATACGCAGTAATGGCAGGCAGATCGAATCAGCCTTGCTCAGTTGCGTGCACAGCCTCGGGTTGGGGCGCCAAACCGTGATCGATTCGGGGAATTCGCCGCTGGTGAGGTCTGGCAAAGCCTCGCCGACCACCGATTGCAAGCGCCCCTTGAGCGGTAGTAATTGCCCGGCGCGCCACAGCGGGCTCACCGCGAGGTACACGGTCACCGTGGCGTCGTCGGTCTTGTCGATCGCCTCGCTGACGTCCAGTTCCAGCATTGGCCCGATACCAGCTTGCAGATTGACCGGCAAGCCGTCCGGCAAGGTGCCTTGCAATTGAAGCAGGCGTACCTGGCCGGCACTCAGGGCCGAAGGATCGACTTCCAACTGGCTGACGCCCCAGAACCAAGGGTTGCAAGCCCCGGCAAAATGCGCGGCGAGTGCCTCGGCGCGCAGCCCTTGCAACTGAAAATGCTGGGGCAACAGTTGCATGCCCTCGTGCCAGCACACCGCGTCAGGTAACAGGCTCATACGACTCCCTTCGACATCCCAAATCGCCGCGCGAGGCGGCCCGCGGTCACTCAAGGCTGCTTGTGCCGGTCGTCATTCACGAGGGTCATCTCGCGGCTGTCGAACTTCAGCCAGGCCTCGTGCTGATCGTCCAGCCGAAGCCGGTGGGCTCCCGGAGTGTTATAGCTGGCGAAGACCAAAAGTCCAGCGGCGCGCCGGCCCTCCAGCGGGAAGGGTTGGCGGTCGATGAATTGCCCCGGGACCAGCTCCAGCCCCCACACCGACAGGAGCTGGCGATAGTCGCGCTGGAATTGTTCGCGCTCGGCAAACCACTGGCTGGCGGTGATGCCCGACAGCTGCTTGAGCAGGTCCGGGTCGTTCACCGCGATGAAATCCACGGCGATCGGCGTGTCGTCGTTGGCCCGAGGCGCGACGTCCAGGGTCAGGCTGTCGAGGTCGACGCTGGGGGCGAACAACGAACAACCGGTGAGCGCCAGGCTGAAAAAAAATCCATAAAAAAACGCACGCAAAATGAATCTTCCTTTTCTCAGCGGTCAAAAATTGTTTTTGCTTGCATTTTTATAGACCTGTTCTAGCGTCTTGGATAGTTCGACCCACACAGTCGAATGGACCAGGTTCGTCAAGGGAATGACAGGTTTTCTGCCGTCCATTTGCAACCTGCGGATCAGCAAGGGAATGCGATGAGCGGGACTCCCGATGCATTGCTTCCACACCTGCATCGGAGTCGGCCGCCATGGCAGAAAGTACCCAGCACAAGCTCGACAGAGTCCGTCCTCCCCGCGTCCAGATCACCTATGACGTGGAAATCGGCAACGCTATCGAGAAAAAAGAACTGCCACTGGTCGTCGGCATTCTGGCCGACCTCTCGGGCAAGCCATTGGAGCCGCTGCCCAAGCTCAACGAGCGGCGCTTCACCGAGATCGATCGGGATAATTTCAACGAGGTGCTCGCCTCCATCTCCCCCCGCGCCACGCTCCAGGTGAACAACACCCTCAGCGGCGACGACAGCAAGCTCAACATCGAACTCAACTTCCGTCACATCGACGACTTCGACCCGGTCAAGGTTGTCGAGCAAGTCACGCCGTTGCGCCGCTTGTTCGAAGCGCGGCAGCGCCTGCGGGACTTGCTGACCAAGCTCGACGGTAACGATGACCTGGACAAGCTGCTGCGTGACGTGATCGCCAACACCGAAGGCCTGCAGGAGATCAAGTCGGCCCGGCCCCAGGACGCGACGCAAGAACTGCCGACCGTCGCCGCCAACGATGACCCTGCCCCAGCCGAACCACAGGCCTGATCGCGCGCCTCATTCAAGGGAGATAAAGCCATGCCTGCTTCATCCAGCGCTCAAACCAGCGAGAGCACGACCCAGACCCTGTCCCTGTTGGACAAGATCATCGCCGAAGGCCGCATGGCCCACGACGACAGCCAGCAAGACTACGCCCGCGACATGCTGGCCGAATTCGCCACCCAGGTCCTCGACGAAGGCATGGCCATCGACAAAGACACCGTGGCCATGATCAACGACCGCATCAGTCAGATCGACGAGTTGATCAGCGCCCAACTCAACGAAGTCCTGCACCACCCCGACCTGCAGAAACTCGAAGCCTCCTGGCGCGGCCTGCACCTGCTGGTGCGGAACACCGAAACCAGCACCCGCCTTAAATTGCGCCTGCTCAACGTCACCCAGAAAGAACTGCAGAACGACTTGGAAAAAGCCGTCGAATTCGACCAGAGCGCCTTGTTCAAGAAAATCTACGAAGAAGAATACGGCACCTTCGGCGGGCACCCGTTCAGCTTGCTGGTGGGCGACTACACCTTCGGCCGGCACCCGCAGGACATCGGCCTGTTGGAAAAACTCTCGAACGTCGCCGCCGCCGCGCACGCGCCGTTCATTGCCGCCGCCAGCCCACGTTTGTTCGACATGACCAGCTTCACCGAACTGGCGATCCCCCGAGACCTGTCGAAAATCTTCGAAAGCCAGGAGCTGATCAAGTGGCGCGCCTTCCGTGAAAGTGAAGACTCGCGCTACGTGTCCCTGGTGCTGCCGCACTTCCTGCTGCGCCTGCCATACGGCCCGGACACGCTGCCGGTGGAGGGCATCAACTACGTCGAGGACGTCAACGGCACCGACCACAGCAAATACCTGTGGGGCAACGCTGCCTGGACCCTGGCGCAACGCATCACCGAAGCCTTCGCAAAATATGGCTGGTGCGCGGCCATTCGCGGAGCCGAGGGCGGTGGCGCGGTCGAAGGCCTGCCGGCCCATACCTTCCGCACCAGTTCCGGGGATCTGTCGCTCAAATGCCCGACCGAAGTGGCGATCACCGACCGTCGTGAAAAGGAACTCAACGACCTGGGCTTCATCTCCCTGTGCCACAAGAAAAACAGCGACGTGGCGGTGTTCTTCGGCGGCCAGACCACCAACAAGGCCAAGCTCTACAACACCAACGAGGCCAACGCCAATGCGCGAATCTCGGCGATGTTGCCGTACGTGCTGGCGGCCTCGCGTTTCGCCCATTACCTGAAGGTGATCATGCGCGACAAGGTCGGCAGTTTCATGACCCGCGACAATGTGCAGACGTACCTCAACAACTGGATCGCCGACTACGTGCTGATCAACGACAACGCGCCGCAAGAGATCAAGGCGCAGTACCCGTTGCGCGAAGCCCGGGTGGACGTGACGGAGGTGGCGGGCAAGCCAGGCGCCTACAAGGCCACTGTGTTCTTGCGGCCGCACTTCCAACTGGAGGAGTTGACTGCCTCGATCCGTTTGGTGGCGACGCTGCCGCCGCCCGTCGCTGCCTGACCAATAAAACCTGTGGCGAGAACGCTCGTTGTGGCGAGGGGATTTATCCCCGTTGGGCTGCGCAGCAGCCCCCTAAGCGGTCAACTCAATCTGCCTGACACACCGGGTTGTCAGGTTTAGGGCCGCTTCGCGCCCCAACGGGGATAAATCCCCTCGCCACAGGTTTTGCGTTGAACAACCCACTCGAATTCAGGAGTTCCACACAATGGATGCAATCATTCTCGACCTCGGCGGCGACATCAAGGGCGACAGCCTGCTGGAGGGTTTCACGGACAAGATCGAGGTCATGTCCTACAGCCATAACGTGGCCATGCAGGTCACCAACGACGTCAGCAACTCGGAGCGTACCTCTGGCCGGCCGCACATCGGCGAATTCACCCTGACCAAATTCGTCGACAGCTCCACCCCGTCGCTCAATGAGTATTGCTGCGCCGGCAAGCCGATCCCGCAAGCCGTCGTCACCGTCGGCCGCAACGCCGCCGAGGGCAGCGGCAAACTCATGCCGTTCATCATCTACACCCTGACCAACGTCGTGCTGTCCAACGTCAGTGTCAGCGGCGGCACCGGTGGCAAACCGGTGGAAACCCTGTCGCTGAACTTCACCAAGATCAAATGGGAGCTCACCGCGCAGAAAGACGACGGCACCAAGGAAGGCACGGCAGGCACGACCTGGGACCTGGCCGCCAACAAAATGACCAAGTAAGGAGCCGCGCCCATGGCAGGCTTAGGGCTGCGCCCGCCCCTGTTCGAACGCCTGGCCAGCCCGGCGGACGACAGCGGGCGGGCGTTCGACCGGCAGGCATTGCAAGACTCGGTGCATGCCGAACTGTCGCGCCTGTTCAATACCCGCCGCGGCCCACGGGCGCTGACCGAGCCACCGAGCATCCTCGACTACGGCATCGCCGACTGGACCGCGCTGCAACAGCAGCGCAGCGATGACCGTCGCCAGCTGACCCGGGAGATCCGCCAGGCCATCACCCACTTCGAACCGCGCCTGCGCCTGGGCGAGGTCGAGGTCTGCCCGGTGCCGGGCCATCCGCAGCAACTGTGCATACGGCTGCTGGGCGAGCTGCGGGGCGACCTGCATGCCTGGCCCGTGGCCTTTGTCATCGAGCACGCCGGCGACGGCCTTGAGGTGCGCCATGAGCGACTCGATTGACCCGCAACTGTTGGACTATTACCAACGCGAACTGACCTGGTTGCGGCATGCCGGGAGCCTGTTCGCCGAGCGCTACCCCAAGGTCGCCCGGCGCCTGGAGTTGTCCCCCGGCGAATGCCCCGATCCGCATGTCGAGCGCCTGCTGGAGGGTTTCGCCCTGTTGGCTGCACGCTTGCAACGCCGGCTGGACGACGACTACGCCGAATTCAGTGATGCCCTGCTCGAACAGCTTTATCCGTTGGCCATGCGACCCCTGCCGTCGTGCGCCATCGTGCAGTTCGAGCCCGACCCGAGCAAAGGCAATTTGAACGAGGGCTACCCCCTGCCCCGCGACACGCCGTTGTTCGTCACCACGGACAAAGGCCAGAGCATTCATTTTCGGACCACCGCCGCCGTGCATTTGTGGCCGGTGGAAATCAGCGAGGCATTGCTGCTGGGCAGCGACGAAACCCAGGCGCTGACCGGAGTGGTCCGGGGCCGCTCGGCCTTGCGCCTGGAGCTGCGGTGCCTGGGCGAAAGCCAGTGGTCGACACTGGGAATCGACTCGCTGCGGGTACACCTGGCAGCGTCACCGATCATCAACGCCGGGCTGTGCGATTTGCTGGGCGCGCACGCCATCGAGGTCCTGGCCGGTGCGCCGGGCAGCGCGCCGGAGTCGCTGACAGGCTTGCCACAGATCGTCGGCTTCGCCAGTGACCAGGTCTTGCTGCCGGATGAAGACGGCGTGCATCCTGGCATGCGTCTGCTGGCCGAGTACTTTGCCTTCCCGGATAAATTCGGCTTCTTCGACCTGCCACTGGCCGGTGCCACCAGCGACGGCCCGTCGTTGTACCTGTACATCGTTTTCGACCGCCCTCCCACCAGCCGCCTGCCACTCCAGGCCAGCGACATCGCCCTGGGCTGCACGCCCGTGATCAACCTGTTTCCCAGGACTTCCGAGCCGCTGCGCCCGGATGGCACTCGCAGCGAGTACCGGCTGGTGGCCGACAGTCATCGGGAAAACAGCGTCGAGATCCACAGCATCCGTGGCATGCGCGCCATGTCCAGCCAGGGCGTGCGCAAAGTGCCGGCCTATTACGGCAGCCAGCATGGCAGCGACCAAACCTGCTATTGGCATGCACGACGGGTCAGTGGCATGAGCCCGAACCGATTGGGCACCGACTTGATGGTCAGCCTGGTGGACACCCAGTTCGACCCGCTGGCCGAAACCCGCGACTACAGCCTCACCGCCGAACTGCTGTGCACCAATCGCCACCTGGCCCAGAGCCTGCCGGCCGGCACCCCGCTGGGTTTCGAGCGTCCGGGGCCGGTGGCCTGGGCGCGCCTGCGCAACCCACCCAGCCCGCAAAGCCTGCCGCGCCTGGACGGTGAATCGCGCTGGCGGCTGGTGTCGCAACTGACCCTCAACCATCTGTCACTGGTTGAAGGCCCCCAGGCACTGGACGCACTGCGGGAGATTCTTCAATTGCACAACCTGCGGGACGAGGCCAGCGCCCATCGCCAGATCGAAGGGGTATCGGGGCTGAGTTGCGAGCGGGTCATCGCCCACGTCGGCGAAGACGCCTGGCGCGGCTGGCGCAACGGCCTGGAGGTGCGCCTGCAACTGGATCCGCAACACTTCGTCGGCAGCAGCGCGGTGCTGTTTTCCGGGGTGCTGGCGCAGTTCTTTTCCCTTTACGCCACCGCCAATCGCTTCGTGCGCACCGTGCTGGTCCAGTCCGACAAGGAGGTGAAGACATGGCAACCCCAAGCCGGCAAACCCCTGGTGCTCTGAACCTGAGCGAGCGACTGCGGCGCGACCCGCAACGCTTCGAATGGCTCCAGGCCTTGCTGTTGCTCGAACGTGAACATCCCCAGGCCGAGCCCCTGGGCAGCGGCACCGCGCCGCACGCCGAAGCCTTGCGTCTGCGCGGGCCGTTGACGCCGCTGTTCGCCGCCAGTGAAGTCGAGAGTCTGAGCCAGGAACCCGGCCTGCCGCCAACCCTGGCCACGCCGATCTTCGGCCTCGGCGGCCCGGACGGTCCGCTGCCCTACGCCTACCAGGAATGGCTGCAACAACGGGCGCGGGCGAAGGACCATGCGCCAGCGGAATTCCTCGACCTGTTCCAGCATCGCTTGCTCAGCCTGCTCTACAAGGTGATGCGCAAACACCGCATCGCCCTGGGGTTCACGGCCCCAGGCGCATCGGCCGTACACGCGCAAATGCGTGCATTGACCGGCTTGCTGCCCAAGGCCTTGCAGGAACGCCAGGCCGCACCCGACTCGTCCGTCCTGGCCTGCACCGCGTTGTATGCCGATGGCCGCCGCTCCCTGGCTGGATTCGCAGCGATTGTCCGTGAGCAGTTCGGCTTGCCGGTAGAGTTAAGCGCCTATGAAGGTGGCTGGCGGGAAATCCCGCCCGCCAGCCGCAGTCGCTTGCAGCCAGGCGGACGCAACCTGCGCCTGGGCCGCAACGCGGTGGCCGGCACTCGGGTCTGGGACGAACACGCCGGCGTGCGCCTGACGCTGGGACCGCTGAGCGCGACCCAGGCCAACGGCTTGCTGCCCAACGGCGAAACCCATCCGCTGCTCGCCAGCCTTTATGCGCTGTATTTCGGCCCTGACCTGGATTGCACCCTGGTGCTGCTGGTCCGTGGTGCCGGGCCGCTGCAACTGGGCCGCCAGGCAGCGCCACGGTTGAACTGGAACGGCGGCCTGCAACGCCAGCCGAGCCTGGCCATGCAACGCATCGAAACCCGCCTTCGTCAGCTGGAGATTGCCTGAAATGGAACTGGCCAGCCTGATCGGACGCCTCAACCCGGACAATCGCCGAGCCCTGGAAAGGGCCGCGCAACGTTGCCTGCAACGCAGCCACCACTACGTGGAAATCGAACACCTGCTGTTGGAATTGCTGGACATCGAAGGCGGTGACTTCGCCTGCCTGTTGCCGCGCTTCGGTCTTGAACGTGATGCGGTGGCGGCGGAAACCAACAAGGCGCTGGACTTGTTCAAATCCGGCAGCACCCGCACGCCTGCCCTGTCGGCGCAAACCATCGGCCTGTTGGAAGATGCCGTGGTCCAGGCCAGCGTGTTGGGCCTGGACAGCATCCGCTCCGGGCTTTTACTGCTGGCACTGCTGGACCGTGATGAGCGCCGCAGCCTGCTGCTCAACAGCGCCTCGTCCCTGCTGCGCATCCCCCGCGATGCCCTGCGCACCCACCTATTGGAATGGACCGAAAGCTCCCGTGAGCATGTCGCTGGCATGCGCCCGGCCAAACCCGGCGAGCCTCCCCAGAAACAGGACCCGGTCCTGGACCAGTACACCCAGGACCTGACCGCAGACGCAAGGGCCGGGCGCATCGACCCCATCGTCGGCCGCGACGGCGAGATCCGCCAATGCATCGACATCCTGCTCCGACGTCGGCAGAACAACCCGATCCTGGTGGGCGCGCCGGGTGTCGGCAAGACCGCCGTGGTGGAGGGCCTGGCCCTGCGCATCGCTGCCGGGGATGTGCCGCCGTCGTTGCAGGAAGTCACGCTGCGGGTCCTCGACCTCGGCCTGTTGCAAGCCGGCGCGGGCGTCAAGGGCGAGTTCGAACAGCGCCTCAAGGGCGTGATCGATGCGGTCCGCAGCGCGGAAAAACCGATCATCCTGTTCATCGACGAAGCCCATACGCTGATTGGCGCGGGCGGTGCCGAGGGTGGCAGCGACGCGGCCAATTTGCTCAAGCCAGCCTTGGCCCGGGGCGAGTTGCGCACCCTGGCCGCCACAACCTGGCTGGAGTACAAGAAGTACTTCGAGAAAGACCCGGCCCTGGCCCGCCGCTTCCAGTTGGTCCAGGTCGAAGAGCCGGACGAGCTCACCGCCGTTGAAATGCTCCGTGGCGTGGCGAGCAAACTGGAACAGCACCACGGCGTGCAGGTGCTGGACGCAGCCATCCATGAGGCAGTGAAGCTGTCCCACCGCTATATCTCCGGGCGCCAGTTGCCGGACAAAGCCATCAGCGTGCTGGACACCGCCTGCGCCCGGGTCGCCCTCGGCCAGCACGACGTACCGCCGCCGCTGGAAAGCCTGCGCCATCGGCAGAACAGCCTCAAGGATGAAGTCGAACGCCTGCGCCGGGAACAGGCCACCGGACTGGACCATCGCGAGCGCATCACCCTGCTGGAGGGCGAGTCGGCCAGCAACGTGCAGGCCATCCGCGAACTGGAAACCCGTTGGGGCGAAGAACGCGAGGCCGTGCGCGAACTGCTCGACACCCGCCGCGAACTGCTCGCCTTGAGCGAGCGCGCCGACAGTGAAAAAGCCGACACCGAGATTGATAACCGAATCGACCACCTGGCCGCCGAACTGCTGCGCCTGGAGGCCGGCCTCGATGCCATTCGCCAGGACGACCCGCTGGTGCCCGAACAGGTGGACAGCAAGACCGTCGCCGCGGTGATCGCCGGCTGGACCGGCATCCCGGTCGGCAAGATGCTCGCCGACGAAGCCCACGCCGTGCGCACCCTCGGCCAACGCATGGGCCAGCGAGTCATGGGCCAGGGCACCGCGCTGAACACCATCGCCCAACGCCTGCAAGCCTACCGCGCCGGCCTCACCGACCCGCAGAAACCGGTCGGCGTGTTTTTGTTGGTGGGCCCCACCGGCGTGGGCAAGACCGAAACCGCCTACGCCCTGGCCGATGCCTTGTACGGCGGCGAACGCAACCTGATCAGCATCAACCTCTCGGAGTACCAGGAAGCCCACACCGTCAGCCAACTCAAGGGCGCCCCGCCCGGCTACGTCGGCTATGGCAGCGGCGGCGTGCTCACCGAAGCGGTGCGGCGCAAGCCCTATTCCGTGGTGCTACTGGATGAAATCGAAAAGGCCCACCCGGACGTGCTCGAAGCCTTCTACAACGTTTTCGACAAAGGCCTGATGGAAGACGGCACCGGCCTGGTGGTGGACTTCAAGAACACGGTGATGCTCGCCACCAGCAACGTCGGTGCCGAACTGCTGCTGGATACGCCGGTCGCGCAGTTGGGCAGCGATGCCTTCAACGAAGCGTTGCACAAGGTGTTGCTGCAAGCGTTCCGTCCGGCGTTTTTGGCGCGGATGACGGTGGTGGCGTACCGGCCGCTGGATGAAGCGACGCTGGAAGGGATCGTGCTGGCGAAGCTGGAGAAATTGCGCGGGCGCTACAAGGCCGCGACGGGCAAGCAGTTCGAGTTCGACGCCGGGATCGTCAAGGCGGTATTGGCCAAGTGCAGCGCCGCCGGGGCGCGGGATGTCGAGAACGTGCTGATGACGCAGGTGACGGGGAAGTTGGCGGAGTGGGTGTTGGAGTAAGGATCGACAAAAAACGGTTTGCAAATAACCCAAAGGGCATAGAGGGAACGCATGATGGCCAACACAGTATTTGCTAACGCGGCAGAAGCCGAAGTCAGTTTAAGAGCCAACAACTTTCGCTTTACCAAATTCGCAAACGGCGAGCGTAAAACGGCTCCGGCGCCGCTGGATGACGCTCTTTTCTATACTGCCTACTCACATATCGCGGCTTTCCTTTGCAATGACCTTCATTTCCAAACCAGTCTGACCGAGGTCTCTGCAAAGATCTGGGAACATTATCGAAGACTAACCCCGATGACGCCGAACAAGTTTACCCGGGCAATGGGGCTGGTCGCCGCCCAGTATGGATTTCAGTACCACGAAGGTTTACGTAACGATACCTCGGAGCGAGGGCTGCCCATCGCCGTGCGCCTGATCGGGGGCGATCGCTTCCTTGGCCAACTGCTACGCGCCAGTCTGTTCTGGAAAGACAGTATGGATGGCCGACATGGCGAACATACCCACAGCTTGCAATGGCTGGCCATTGCCAACGGTCTATTGGGCACAGTGGCGGAGATCCCACGCCTGTATAGCTACACCGCCGATTATCGAGCACCTTCGCAAAGCGATAAACCGGGTAAGCCGTCCCTGTTTCTCTGGCAATGGCTGGCGGATTGCTTTCCAACTGACTTGAATGGATATGCCACCGAGAAGTTCA
Organism: Pseudomonas sp. BP11-1-1; assembly: GCF_052112105.1. Classification (NCBI taxonomy): domain Bacteria; kingdom Pseudomonadati; phylum Pseudomonadota; class Gammaproteobacteria; order Pseudomonadales; family Pseudomonadaceae; genus Pseudomonas; species Pseudomonas sp. BP11-1-1. Next base: position 131,537 of record NZ_JAUTYU010000005.1, on the reverse strand, counting down.
TTAACGATGAAACCCTCGAATCGCAAAGCTACCGGGCGCCGCAAGTCATCAGTGATTACTTGTTCGGGAGACATCCCAGGACCGAACAGCCGATTCCAGGGCATTTTGTTTCCAATTATCTATTTCACCGTTATAGAAATCGGGAATGGCTGCAGACCAAGGAACAGTTCAACGCCGCCAGCGGAGAAAACGAGACAGTCATCACGAAGTGGTTTACCGGTTCCATACAGACTGATGCCAAAGCTAGCGCGCCGGCTCATCGGTGGGGGCCAGCATACAAAAATGACGCGCGCCTAGTTCGTAATGCCGCAGCGGAAATAGACAAATTAAAAGAAAAAAAGCCACAGGCCATCAATAGTTTTTTTCATGGGAAGTCGGGAAAGCTCTGGTTTGGTTAGTTAAATATCGTCTAGCCAGGAATCTAGTCTATGCCTTGAGGCTGCTCCATGCCCCGTACCGTCGACATCAACACCACCCTATCCCTCACCGCCAGCTCGCTGTCGGCGCTCTACCCTGACTCATTGTCCGGCGAAGAGCGCCTCAACGCGCTGGGCTCGCACATCCTCAACGGTCTCAACGACGGCGCCTCGCTTGACCTCACCACGGCTGTCGCCAGCCATGTGACCACCACGTTGCACAAGGACGCCTTGCTGCGCCCGCTGGATTGGCTGGTAGCCGAGATCCGCCAACTGCCAGCCGACGCCACCGCCGAGCGATATCAACTCCTGCTGCGTCCATGGCTCTGGTGGTTGAGCCTGGCCAGCAACAATCGGGTGTTCCAGAACCTCGCCACGTCGGACATCGTCACCACGATTTTCAAGGCCCACGGCTTCACGGACTTCCAGCTCAAGCTCACCGGCAGCTACGCACCCCGTGAGTACTGCGTGCAATACGGCGAAACCGACCTGGCCTTCGTGTCGCGCCTGCTGGAAGAGGACGGGATTTTCTGGTTCTTCAGCCATGAAGACGGCAAGCACACCCTGGTCCTGGCCGACAGCAACGACGCCTTCGCGCCCATCCCCAATGGGCCGACGGTGAATTATCTCGGGCAGAAACTGGGGGAACGCGAGCTGCACGGCATCCGCTCAGGCCAGGTCTGCCTGCAAGCGGTGGCCGGGGTTTACCAGGCCACCGATTATGAGTTCACCACGCCGACAACATCGCTCTTCAGCCAGGCCGAAGCCGTGGCCGGGCCGAGTTCGATGTACGAACATCCGGGCAGCTATACCGCCAAGGCCCAGGGCGACGCGTTGACCAAACAGCGGGTGGACGGCCTGCGCAGCCAAGAGAAACGCTTCGTCGGCGAAAGCGATTGTCGCTGGCTGGTGCCGGGCTATTGGTTCACCCTCGCCGGTCATGAAGATGCGACGTTGAATATCGATTGGCTGGTGACGGCGGTCAGCCATGAGGCCAGCCACGACAGCTACCGCAACCGCTTCGAAGCGATCCCCAAGGCCACCGCCTACCGACCGGCTCGCATCACGCCCAAACCGCGCATGCACACCCAGACGGCGCTGGTGGTGGGCAAGGCCGGCGAAGAAATCTGGACAGACGAATATGGCCGGATCAAATTGCAGTTCCCCTGGGATCGCACCGGCAAGAACGACGAGGCCTCCTCCTGCTGGGTGCGCGTGGTCCTGCCCTGGAGTGGCAAGGGCTTTGGCATGCAATTCGTACCGCGTATCGGCCAGGAAGTCATCGTCACCTTCATCGACGGCGACCCGGACCGCCCCTTGGTCACCGGTTGCGTCTACAACGGCGACAATGCCCTGCCCTACGCGCTCCCAGCGAACCAGACCCAGTCCGGGATCAAGACGAACTCGTCCAAGGGCGGTGGCGGTTTCAACGAGCTGCGGTTTGAAGACAAGAAGGACGCCGAAGAGGTGTTTCTCCAGGCGCAAAAGGACTTCAACATCAACGTGCTCAACGACACCACCGCCACCGTCGGCCACGATGAAACCCTCACGGTGCAGAACGCCCGAACTCGCACGGTGAAGGACGGCGACGAAACCGTCACGCTGGAGAAAGGCAAGCGCAGCGTGACCATCCAGACCGGCAGCGACAGCCTCGACGTGAAGGACACCCGCACCGTGACCGTGGGCTCGGACCAGACCCACAGCACTGGCGGCAACTACGATCACAAGGTCACCGGCAATTACAGCCTGACGGTGGATGGCAACCTGACCATCAAGGTCAGCGGCACCCTCACCCTGCAAAGCGGCGGCAGCTTCGCCATCAAGAGCGGCGCGGACCTGGCCGCCCAGGCCAGCACGTCCATCAGCCAGAAGGCCGGCACCGCCTTGAGCAACCAGGCGGGGACATCCTTGGAAAACAAGGCCGGCACCACCCTGACCAACGACGCCGGCATCAGCCTGGTGAACAAGGCCGCCGCCGAACAGACCGTGGACGGTGGCGGCATGCTGACCATCAAGGGCGGCCTGGTGAAGGTCAACTGAGGAAGCGCGGCCATGGCCTCGAAGAAACTGGACGTGGAACGTGACGACAGCCAACTGAAGGGGCAACTGATCGATGGCAAGCTCGACGGCCCGTTGCAAATTGAAGAAGCACAGCGCCCGCAAGCGACACTCAACTACAGCCAGGGTGAACTGGAAGGCACCAGCACGTTGTATCACCCCAATGGCAAGGTCTCGGCCGTATTGCCGTTCGTGAAGGGCAAACTGCACGGCGTGGCGAGCTTCCATGCGGCCGAGGGCGGCTTGCAACGCCAGGCCACGTACCGCCGTGGGTTGTTGCACGGTGAGGCGAGCAACTACTTTCCAGACGGGCAACTGGCCGAGGCCGAGTTCTATCGCGACGGCGTGCGTGACGGTCATTATCGGCGCCTGCACCCCAACGGCAGCCCGGCAGTAGAAGCCCGTTACCTCAACGGCCAACTGCTGGAACCGGCCCAGGCCTATGCCGAAGACGGCCGGCCATTGGATGCCGGGGGCAAGCCGATCTCCCGGGTGCGCTGGTGGTTCAGGCGCTGGAATGATCCGGCGCAGGCATAACGATTGTCTTGCCTCTCCCCCTGTGGGAGCGAGCTTGCTCGCGATGACGCCAACACATCCAACATCACCACCCACTGACCCACCACTATCGCGAGCAAGCTCGCTCCCACAGGGGGCGGTGCAATGCCTGCAAGATTGCCGATCAGGGGATGAGCATCTGCACCTGCCCTGGCACGACGATCTTGATCACCCCGGCCCAGGTACACATCAAGGTGCTGTTGGCATCGATGGCCGGCATGTTGCCGAGCAACAGGGTCGGGGCGCCGCCGGGGATCCATGGGGCCGCGGTGGCCGGGATGCAGGGCATGGGGGTCAGCACGCCGAGTGCCGCCGCGGTGGCGGCGGCCACGGTCGGGTTCGCCAAGCTCTGGCACATACCGAACGTGGTGACGTTCACCAAGGGTATGTGATCCATGATATTCGCCGCGGGCATTCCGCCGGTCAGCAGGCGATTGACCGGGAGCACATTGAGCACCGCCGGGGCTGCGCCGAAGCTGCATTGCAAGGTCGCGGTGCCACAGACTTGCGGGCATCCCATCGCGGTTGCTCCTTTGAAAGCGACAGACTCCAAAACCTTAGCTCGCCCCTACCCGACGCGCACGGCGCGATGCATCAAGCCCGCTGATTATCCAGCAACACGCTAACCTATAAGACCCCGGCGTGCTTGTGACGCCTCCCACGCGCCATTAGATTAGCCAATGATCGATGGCCTCCAAAATAAGCAGAAGGGATAAGCATGGCAGTGACTGATCAGTCCACCCACGTGCGCGACGGTGAAGAACTCGATGCCAACCTGATCGACCCGTACCTCAAGGCCCACATTCCTGGCTTGACCGGTACGCCGGTGATCAGCCAGTTTCCCGGTGGCGCGTCGAACCTGACGTACCTGCTGGAATACCGCGAGCAGGAGTTCGTCCTGCGCCGGCCACCGTTCGGCCACAAGGCCAAGTCGGCCCACGACATGGGCCGTGAGTTCCGCATCCTCAATCAACTGCGCGAAGGTTTCCCGTACTGCCCCAAAGCCTACGTGCACTGCACCGACGAGTCGGTGATGGGCGCCGAGTTCTACGTGATGGAACGGGTCAAGGGCATCATCCTGCGCGCCGAGCTGCCGCCGGAACTGGGCTTCGACGCCGTCCGCACCGAAGCACTGTGCAAGAGCTTCATTGACCGGCTCGTCGAGCTGCACCGCGTCGACTACAACGCCTGTGGCCTGGCTGACCTGGGCAAGCCCGAAGGCTACGTGGCGCGGCAGATCCGTGGCTGGAGCGAGCGCTACGAAAAAGCCCTGACCCCCGATGCGCCCAAGTGGGAGGCGGTCAAGGCCTGGCTCAACGACAAGATGCCCGCCGATCATCCGACATCCAGCATCGTCCACAACGACTACCGCTTCGACAATGTCATCCTCGACCCGGACAACCCGATGCAGATCATCGGTGTGCTGGATTGGGAACTGACCACCCTCGGCGATCCGCTGATGGACCTGGGCAACAGCCTGGCCTACTGGATCGAGGCCAACGACCCGGCACCGGTGCAACTGATGCGCCGTCAGCCAAGCCACGCGCCGGGCATGCTGACCCGCCGCGAATTCGTCGATTACTACGCCGAGCGCGCCGGAATCCGCATCGACAACTTCGACTTCTACTACACCTACGGACTGTTCCGCCTGGCCGGTATTGTCCAACAGATCTACTACCGCTTCTTCCATGGCCAGACCCAGGACAAACGCTTCGCGCAGTTCGTTCAGATGAACAAACTGCTGGAGCAGATGAGCCTGCAGGTCATCAGCAAATCCACGCTCTGAGCGCACCTATAACAAGGAAACAGCATGTCCAAGACCCAGTTGTTCGACCTCGACGGTAAAATCGCTTTCGTTTCCGGCGCCAGCCGTGGCATCGGCGAGGCCATCGCCAAACTGCTGGCCCAGCAAGGCGCCCACGTGATCGTTTCGAGCCGCAAGCTCGACGGTTGCCAGCACGTCGCCGATGCGATTATCGCCGCTGGCGGCAAGGCCACCGCCATCGCCTGCCACATCGGCGAGATGGAACAGATCAGCCAAGTGTTCGCCGGTATCCGCGAGCAGTTCGGGCGCCTGGACATCCTCGTGAACAACGCCGCCACCAACCCGCAGTTCTGCAACGTGCTGGACACCGACCTGGGTGCGTTCCAGAAAACCGTCGACGTGAACATCCGCGGTTACTTCTTCATGTCGGTGGAAGCCGGCAAGCTGATGCGCGAGAACGGCGGCGGCAGCATCATCAACGTGGCGTCGATCAACGGCATCTCGCCGGGCATCTTCCAGGGCATCTACTCGGTGACCAAGGCCGCGGTGATCAACATGACCAAGGTCTTTGCCAAGGAGTGCGCGCAGTTCGGCATCCGTTGCAACGCCCTGTTGCCGGGCCTGACCGACACCAAGTTCGCCTCGGCGCTGGTGAAGAACGACGCCATCCTGAAGACCGCCCTGGCGCAAATCCCCCTCAAGCGCGTGGCCGACCCGAGCGAAATGGCCGGCGCGGTGCTGTACCTGGCCAGCGATGCGTCGAGCTACACCACGGGCGTGGCGTTGAATGTGGATGGTGGGTTCCTTTCCTGACAGTGAGCCCTGTGAAAGACCCTGTGGGAGCGAGCTTGCTCGCGATAGCGCTGCATCAGTCAGCACTTGTGTAACTGATGCAGCGCTATCGCGAGCAAGCTCGCTCCCACAGGGGATCTTCAATGCTCGCACATTGAATATTTATTCCAATATTTGCAATTAGAGAATATTTATTCCATAAAGAGCCCTTCTGACAATAAAAACTCAAAGGGCTCTTCTCATGCGTGAACTCGGCATCGGTCTGATTGGCACCGGCTTCATGGGCCGCGCCCATGCCTTGGCGTTCCATAATGCCAAGGCGGTGTTCGACCTTCCCCTGAACCTGACGCTCGCGGCCTTGGCCGACGCCGATCCGCAGCGTGCCCGCCAGTGCGCCCAGAGCTGGGGATTCGAAACGGCCCACAGCGACTGGCAACGGCTGATCGACGACCCGAAGGTTCATCTGGTCGCCATCACCACCCCCAACCACCTGCATTTCCCGATGGCCATGGCCGCGCTAGCGGCGGGCAAACCGGTGTACTGCGAAAAGCCCCTGGCGGTCTCCCTGGAACAGGCCGAGCAGATGCGCCAGGCAGCCAAGGCTGCTGGCGTGGTAACACGGGTCGGTTACAACTACCAGCACAACCCGATCATCCAGTTGGCGCGTGACATGATCCAACGCGGCGAACTGGGGCGGATCATCAGTTTCCAGGGCGAATTCAGCGAAGATTTCATGGCCGAACCGACCTCACCGTGGTCATGGCGTTGCGAAGCGAGCCATGCCGGCGGCGCACTGGCGGACCTGGGCAGCCACTTGCTGGCCATGGCCCGGCACTTGTTGGGCGATGTCGAAGCGGTGTGCGCCGACAGCCAGACCGTGCACAACCAACGCCCTGCCAGCGTAGGCAATGCCGAACAACGCGCCATTGCGGTCGATGACCAGGTCCACGCGCTGCTGCGTTTCGCCAACGGTGCCCGGGGCACGGTGAGCAGCAGTTGGCTCAAGCATGGCTACAAGAATCACCTGAGTTTCGAGATCAGCGGCACCCTCGGCACCCTGGCGTTCGATCAGGAACGACTGAACGAACTGCGCGTCTGCCGCGCCGGCCAGCCCGGCTTCCAGCGTTTGCTGGCCGGCCCGGATCTGCCCGGCTATGCCGCGTTCAGCCCAGCCGCCGGGCACCAGTTGGGCTACAACGAATTGAAGACATTGGAAGTGCAGGAACTGATCATGGCGCTCGCCGGCGAAGGCGCCAGCGGGACGGACTTCGAAGAGGCCTGGGAAGTGGAGCGGCTGGCGGCGGCGATTCGCCTGGCGGCACTGGAACAGCGTTGGGTGAGGGTGAGCGAATAGTCACGGCCCGCCGCTGACCTGCTTTTGTGGCGAGGGGATTTATCCCCGTTGGGCCGCGGAGCGGCCCTGAAATATACCTGACACACCGAGGCGTCAGGTCTTAGGGGCGCTTCGCACCCCAGCGGGGATAAATCCCCTCGCCACAGGATGTGTATTGCTTCAACGCTGGGCTTGGAGTTCAGCCAACCGTGCCGCCAACGCCTTGGCCTGGCTCGCCACATCAGTCACCGCCGTGCTCTCCCACCACATCCCCCGCAATGGCGGGCCCATGGCGAACAAGCGGTCGGCCGGCTCGCCCTGGATATCCAGCACCGCGCCATCAGCGCGCGCGGCGATACCCAGTGCCAACGGCCCCGGTCGGATCAGCCCCCGCGCCAACAACTGCTGCGGCAACGGCCGGGCAACCCGACGCCAGTCATATTCAATGCCGCTGGAGTTGATCAACGCGGCGCCCTGCACCACTTCCAGTCCAGCCTCGCCCCGTCGGCGAATGTTGATTGCCACCGACCCTTCGCCAGACGATACAAGCCCCTTGTACGAAGCCGCCTGAATCCGCAGCCGCCCTTCCCCATGCAAACGCGCCACCAGTTCCGCGCTCAACGGCGGCGAGCGATGATGATGACTCTCCCACCACGGCCGCACATGCCGCACGAACTGCCGGCGCTGTACATCGCTGGCCTGATTCCACAAACGCCCGATATGGGCGCGCACCGTGTCCAGCGGCGCCTGCCAATCGATGCCCTGGGCTTGGGCCTGGCGGCATTGCTCACGCAGGGCTCGCATCAACTGGCGTGGCGAACGCAGGGTGTGATCTTCGGCGAGGAAATCCACCCAGGCCGGTGGTTGGCGGCGCACATGGGGCAGCAGGCCGTGGCGGGAAAACACTTCGATCGGCCCGCGATGCCCAGCCTGTTCCAAAGACACCACGGCATCGACCATGGTCAGCCCCGAGCCGATGATCAACACCGTGGACTGCGGATCGAGCTGGCGCATGGCGGCTACATCCCAGGGATCCAGCGCCGCCGCGTTCAAGCCGCTCGATTCAGTTTGTGGGGTTCGCGCCGCCGGAAACATGCCGGTGGCGAGCACGGCAAAGCGTCCCTGCAGGACTTGTCCGTCGCCGAGTGTCACTCGTACGGCATCATCGATGACCTGCAAATCGACGGCCTCTGCGCGCACGTGCTCCGCCACCGAACCATTACGCGCGCCAAGCGCACGAGCCTCGGCCAACCGTTGTTGTGCGTAGAGGCCGAATATTCCACGGGGCGGGAACAACTCGCTGATGGGCACGTGTTGCTGATCCGACTCGGGCCAGCCTCCGGCCTTGATGAACGCGGTGAGCCATTGGGTCAAGTCATCGGCGTTGTCCGGGTCGACACTCATGCGGGCCGCGTTTCCATTCAAGGTATGGCCCAGTTCCACGGCACTGTACGCCTCGCCCCGGCCCAACTCGCTACGCGGCTCGACAATCAGCACTTCGCGCCGGCCCGGCAAGCGCAGCAATTGCGCAGCGAGCATGGCACCACTCAAGCCACCGCCGATGATCAAGACATCGGCGGAACGGGAAATCGAGGTTGGCACTTCAGTCATCGAACGCTTCCGCCGTGAAAACAGCCTGCACCCAGGTCGGTTATCGTTCGCGTCTCATGGGACCAGGGGCGCCAAGCAACGAAACGACGAGACGCTACCTTACTGCCATCGCCTGATGCTCCGGAAGCGTTCTTTGGTAGCAAACGAGTGACAGCTGTTTATAACTCGGCCAGCAGCCGATGACGGAGGGATAACCTGCGCGTTGGACTTTCAAGTCACAACGGCATATTCCCGCAACGGAGAGTCGTACAGATCATTGTTTTGGATCTGAACCACGTACTTCAACCGTACCCAACTTCCTGGCGCCAAGGAGTAGTCCCAACAAAGCATGTGCCAACACACCTCCCTCTCCTCCAGCAAGTCCTGAGTGATGACCATTGGCGAGCTGAAGAACTCGCCCAAGGGTGTATAGAGATGAAAGTTGATTCTATCCCCCGGCTCGGCGGTCCCTGGAATGGGTGCGATAACCTTGCAGTCGTCGAGAAGATCGCAAGGCACGCATCCGTTCAAGGCTCGCTTTATTCGAGGCGGTAGAAACATTGGATCTACCTGCGCAAACGCCACCCCGTCTTTGGTTTCCATCGTAAGAATTTCGGTGTATTGATCGGCTTTTGATAATAAAAAACCTGTCCACAAGCAGCTACTGTCAGATCTGACAGGTACATGCAATGGGAACTTAGATCACCACATTGCGCACAAACCGCGCCGCCACCGGACCATCGTTGCGATAGGCATGGGGCTGGTTGCTGGCAAACATGAAGAACTCACCGACGCCTATGCGGCGCTCCTCGCTGCCCAGCAGCAACGTCAGGCAGCCTTCGAATACATAAAGCTGTTCGCTCCATCCATCTGCGTCGCACTCGGAATGGTAATGCTCGCCCGGCTCCAGCCGCCATTCCCAGAGTTCTACCTCACGGCTGGCGGTGGCCTTGGCGAGCAACACAGCTTTGCTGCCCGGGATCACACCGGCCCAGACCAGTTCGTTGATTCGGCTCGGATCGCGGGCTTCGGGGGCCTGGATCAAATCGCTGAAAGCCACATCCAAGGCTTCGGCAACCCGGTCCAGCGTCGTCAAGCTGACGTTCTTTTCGCCGGCCTCGATGGCCACCAGCATCCGTCGGCTGACTCCCGACAGTTCGGCCAGCGCCGTCTGGCTGAGTTCGGCCGCATGCCGCAGACGACGGACGTTTTGGCTGACGTGTTGCAGGACGGAGGCCCGTTGGCCGGATTCTTTGTGCACTATATTGCTCACATGGCTAGGTTGCGCATTATACTGCCCAACTTCGGGCGCATTGTGCGTCCGCCTCAAGTAGCGCGCAAGGTCATGGCATCGTTGAATTCCCCGCAAGCATCCTCCCGCCTCCCAAGGTTCAGCAAGGCCGAATGCGTGCTGGTGCTGATCACCATGATCTGGGGCGGAACGTTCCTGTTGGTGCAGCACGCCATGACGGTCAGCGGACCGATGTTCTTCGTAGGCTTGCGCTTCGCCGCGGCGGCGGCGTTTGTCGCGTTGTTCTCCTGGCGGCATCTTCGCGCGCTGACGCTGTTCGAACTCAAGGCTGGATGTTTCATCGGCGTAGCAATCATGCTCGGCTATGGCCTGCAGACGGTTGGCCTGCAAACCATCCCCAGCAGCCAATCGGCGTTCATCACAGCACTTTACGTGCCGTTCGTGCCGTTGCTGCAATGGCTGGTGCTGGGCCGGCGGCCAGGACTGATGCCAAGCATCGGCATCATGCTGGCGTTCACCGGGCTCATGTTGTTGTCGGGCCCCGCCGGTGCATCACTTAATTTCAGTTCCGGTGAAATAGCCACGCTGATCAGCGCCATCGCGATCGCAGCCGAGATCATCCTGATCAGTACCTACGCCGGCCAGGTCGATGTACGCCGGGTGACGGTGGTGCAACTGGCCAGCACGGCGGTGCTGGCCTTCCTGATGGTGGTGCCGACCCAGGAAATGATCCCTAGCTTTTCCTGGCTGCTGCTGGTCAGCGCCGTCGGCCTGGGCGCCGCCAGCGCGGCGATCCAGGTGGCGATGAACTGGGCCCAGAAAAGCGTCTCGCCGACCCGCGCCACGCTGATCTATGCCGGCGAACCGGTATGGGCCGGCATCGCGGGGCGGCTGGCGGGTGAGCGGTTGCCGGCGATTGCGTTGCTCGGGGCAGGCTTGATTGTGGCGGCGGTGATTGTCAGTGAGTTGAAGACTCGGAACAAAGGTGTTGTCGAGGTGGATGAGGGGCTTGAGCGGGAGGGCTGAGCCGCTCATGCCCAAGCCGTCCGGTTTCAATATTTAATAATCAGGTTATCGAGATCGTAGACGCCACCGCCCTGTGTGACGTCGACGCGGTGCAGAATGCGCAGCGCACGGTTGTCTTCAGGCAACTCACTGCGGGGCGCCAAACCGCTGAGTAGCAACGCCCTGTTGTCGATGTTGAATTGGGCGTTCAACGCCGGCACGGCCGCAACGGCCTTCCAGAATGCACGCTTGAACAGATCGAAACGCTCGAAGACTTGCCCGCGCAATGGGTCGGCAACCGATGCAGGGACCGAAGCGCCCTGGCTGCTCAAGGCCTGCGTTTGCCAGTCGTCAGCCTCCGCGTGCCCTTCTCCGCTCACGACCCCCGGACAATCCCGACGGTCATTGAACAGCACATAGACCGGCTCCAGGCCGGAATCCGGCGGGAACACCACGACATAGTCATCGAATCGCACCTCTTCGGCGGAGTCGAACAAGGCCAATTCCGGCACCGGTGACGAGCGGGCAAAACCAGTGGAATCGAGCCTATCCGGCTTTGGCGCCACCGACGCTTCCAGGCCATCATGTAGTTCTGTCCACTCAATAACGGAAGGCTGCGGGCCATCGCTCGTGAATCGATAGGCCCTCTCGCCTTCCTGCCAAACTGCGGGCCTGACACGAACCTTCGCAGGCACCCCTCCGGCACTGGGCGTGATATAGACCTCAAAAAGCTCGCGTATCTCTTTTAGCCCATACGACAGGCTGCCATGTTTCACGGCAGCCGTCGTGGTACTCATCCGCAGCGGTAACTCCACGTTGCCATGCTGGGCGGCAAGTACCTGCCAATCGGGATCGATCAGAGCAAGTTCGGTCAACGCAGCGCAGAAGCCAAAACGCACGGCCTTCGCTCGGCTGGCGAACCTGAAGCTCAGCACGCCGGCGTATTGCCCTGAATGTTCCGGCGCTCCGTCACTCAACGACCAATTGAACTCGGCGACTGCGGAACGGAGCGCCTTTTGCAGGGCCGTTCGCTGGAGGGGGACCAAAGGCTGCGCGTTACTGACCAATAGTTTCGGGCATTCCAGATTGTCGGCTGCGGACACACGAAATAAAACGGCGCCAAGATCCGCTGCCCGCGAACGCACCAAGTGCTCCCAAGCGTTATCCAGCGCGGTTTCGGCCTTGAGATGTAGTTCAGCATGACGCTGGGAGATAAGCGCCAAACGTGCGACATAATGACTGTGGTTGGCGATGGCCTGCTGCAAATTGGCTTGCCAGATGGTCTTATCCGCCTGGTTGTGGGCGAGATTCTGCTGGGCCCAATTCTTGGCGAATTCAACGGTCATCTTATCGCGCTCAAATGTACGTACGGCCATGAGCAGCTCATGTTGAGCGTGCTCGATATGACGAATGTCTTTCTCCATAGGGCCCAGCGTCGCGTTCGGACTCTGCTCCGCCAGCGACCGGATGGCGCTCCCAAGCAGCGTGAAGGCCGATTCTATCTTCTGCTCCGCAGCGGCAATTTCCCCAGCTATCCGCCGCGCCTTGGCAAGTTCTTGCGTGGCTCTCGCCGTGGCGCGTCCAACATGGCTCAACGTGGGCGCAGGCTTGACCGGCGCGGGAAGCGCTCCGCCCTTGAACGCAATGATGTTTTTCTCGTGGTGCCAGTGTTTAACCTCATGGACAACGCCTGCCGGGGAGTTGCGGTTCGTCGTGTCCTGCGGATAAAAAAGCAGATCCGCGCCCTTGGGATGACCTACGATACGGTCAAAATGATTGATTAGTTGATCGTGCGTTTCCTTGCGCATGTCGGCGTTCCATATTTTTTCGACAAACGTTTGAAACTCGGACTCGGTGTAATCCTGGAGTTTGGGTTTAAGTTCCATCTTTGGTTTTTCCTTTTTTAAGCATGCGCCCTTGATGACGCACCTACTCGCGGGGGGATTGAGCAGGTGCGTTCAGAGGATGATTTATTTGTATTTAACGCCGAGTTTGTTATGCCGGGCGCGCCAGTGTTGCTGCCTCGGCGCAACGATCACACTATTGCCCCTGGCATATACAGCTTCTCCGGCTGCTTGGTCCATCTCTATGCCACAAAATAAACCAGCAACAACGTCACCCATCAGAAATGCCCTTTATCGATTAAAGTGAAGACCAAGGTCTTCACTCTCATATCCTGGGTATATTGAAAAATAACCTTTTTACCCGGATACCGTTCTGGGTCCAATGGGTACGAATCCCACCCCCCGGTCATCCCTATCGGCACGGGCATTTTTATGGGGCCTTTCGATGCCATCGGCTTCCCGAACATGGCATGAACATCAGACTGCGTCATTTGTGCCATATAGAGAGCAGGGAGCTCGCCTTTATACTCCTTCGTCGAAGGTGTAGTTCGTATGAGGGTAACGAAAAGCGTCTCGAGCCTCCTCGTCTCCCGCCAGAACTCCAACTCAATACCCGGTTCCAGTTCAAGCTCAAGACGATCTCGCCCCTCATACATTTCGGTCAATGTTTGGTCGGGAAGTACGCCCTGCCCTACCAGTACCTCGTGCGAAGTTCCGATACGTTCGATGAGCACTTCAAATTCAAAAACATTCATCAATACCACCCCTGTTTTTTATGCAAATCGTGCAACAACTTTAGGGCCGCTTCTATATCTGACTCTGATGCACCAGACTCCACAAGACCCGGTTTTAGTGCTGCTAGGTTACTGTTCACTGCTATTTCCAAATCTGCAGCATCATTCATGCTCTTCTCCAAACTGTTGCGTCCACCATACGTATCACTGAATGTGCGATGGACACTTGAAGGAACGGCAATGCACGGTGCCCGTCGGATCGCTTCCCGGATTTCGAAGGGGCTCATATCGTAACCGTTCATACGAATATGAAACTCCAACGCCTTCCTAGACGGTATGTGATCAATATCCAACCCATCCCCCCTACTCCGACCACTGAGTTCGTTATACGGCCCCACCTCCAAGGGTTCCACAGGAGGCCCGACAAACACCAACCCTGGCGAGGGCAACTCCATATCCCCCGGGTACCCGGGAATACTCGCACCGGCTTGCCCTTCGTCAACAGCCGAAAACGTTCAATCTTACGGAGGCAGAGGGACGATCAGCTATCTCAAATATGACGACTCTCTTTGGTCATTCCTGGTCGGCCGGATAAGTTCTCCCTTGTCCATACAAGCTAAGTTACCTCAAGAGTGACCTGTATCTAGCAAGGTAAAAACCAAGGTATTTACTTTCATATCAACGCCATATTGAAATACAACCTTTTTACCAAAATACCGCTCTGGATCCAGTTGGTAGGACTCCCACCCTCCTGTCTGCCCGATCGGTAGCGGCATTTTAATGGGACCTTTTGATACCATCGGCTCGCCAAAAATCGCGTGCACATCAGCTTGTGTCATCTCCCGAACATAGGGGGCGGGAAGCTCGCCCTGATATGCAGATGTTGAAGGTGTGGTTTTTCTGAGCGTAATGAAAAGGGTTTCAAGTTTTTTCGTCTCTCGCCAGAAGTCCATATTGATACCAAGCTCTGGCTTAAACCCCAATCGATCCCGACCTTCATACATTTCAATCAACTGCCAATCCGGCAGGAGCCCCCGACTTATCAAGGTCTCATGACTACTTCCAATACTTCCAATAAGCTCTTCAAGCTCAACTTTCTTCATTAATACCATCCTTGTTTTTTATGAAGGTCATGTAGTGATTTCTGAGCTGCATTTAGCTCCGCCTCCGAAAAACCTGACTGGACAAGTCCCGGTTTAAGCGCTGCGGAAAAAGTGATGCAACGCACTCATCACCTGATCAAAGGTGCCCTTTATCTATCAAAGTGAAGACCAAGGTTTTCACTCTCACATCCTGGGTATATTGAAAAACAACCTTTTTACCGGGATACAGTTCTGGGTCCAACGGGTACGAATCCCACCCCCCGGTCATCCCTATCGGCACTGGCATTTGTATGGGGCCTTTCGATGCCATCGGCTCCCCGAAAATCGCATGAACATCCGCCTGGGTCATTTCCGACACATAGGGAGCAGGAAGCTCGCCTTTATACTCCTTCGTCGAGGGTGTGGTTCGTATGAGTGAAACGAAAAGCGTCTCGAACCTGCCCGTCTCCCGCCAGAAACCCAGATCTATACCCGGTTCGGGTTCAAGCCAAAGTTGATCGTCCCCTTCAAAAATTTCGGTCAATGATTGATCGGGCAATATGCCCTCGTTTACCAACATCTCGTGTTGACGTCCAATACGTTCAATTAGCACTTCAAGTTCAAAAGCTTTCATCAATACCACCCTTGTTTTTTATGCAGTTCATGCAACGATTTCAGGGCGGCATCTATATCTGACTCTGACGCTCCAGACTCAATAAGCCCCGGCTTAAGCGCTGCCAAATTACTGTTCACCGCCGCCTCCAGATCCGCAGCGTCATTCATGCTTTTCTCCAAACTGTTGCGCCCACCATACGTCTCACTGAATTTCCGATGAACACTTGAAGGAACGGCAATACACGGCGCCTGTCGGAGGGCATCCCGGATTTCCAAGGGCCTCATATCTTTATAGTTCATATGAATATAGGCCTTCAGCGCCTTCCTAGACGGTATGTGATCAATATCCAACCCATCCCCTCTGCTTCGGCCACTGAGCTCGTTATACGGCCCCACCTCCAAGGGTTCCACTGGAGGGCCGGCAAACACCAACCCCGGCGAGGGCAACTCCATATCCCCCGGGTACCCGGGAATACTCGCACCGGCCTGCACCGGATCGACAGCCGGAAACGTCTCGTTTTCCGGTAGGACGGGGACTACGGGTTTGCCGGGATATTCCTGCGAAAGCGGTGGCGTGACCGGCAGAGTGGTCGGGCCGAGCTGTTCGATGCCCGGCGGAACCAAAGGCGTTCGGGTACCGTGGCCGATGGGAGGCGCCGGCCAGGGGATGACCGCCGGGACGATGCCCGGCCTGCCATGCAGGCTGTTGGGCGTGGTAACGCTGATGCGGTCGAGGTTGAATGGGTTTTCGCCCAGCTCCGCCCGCTCCTGGTAACGCAGTTCGAATTCGCGACGCTCACCCACCCATGTGCTTTTCGGCGCATAGGGCGCAAAGCCGCGTTCGATGCGTTTCTGGTTGATCTCGTCTGTGTTTGCCCACCGCGTCGGATGCTCGGCGAGCGTGCGCCATAACGCCTGGTCGAAGGCGCTGAACGACTTGATCTCCTGCGCCCGCATCGAGTGGCCGATGGGCTCGGGGATGGCCGCGCCTTGTGCCTGGCTAGCACCGTTCCACCAATCGTTCGCTGCCGGTTTGCCAGTGCCGGTGACGA
Source organism: Pseudomonas sp. BP11-1-1 (assembly GCF_052112105.1). NCBI lineage: Bacteria > Pseudomonadati > Pseudomonadota > Gammaproteobacteria > Pseudomonadales > Pseudomonadaceae > Pseudomonas > Pseudomonas sp. BP11-1-1. The sequence continues at coordinate 115,444 of NZ_JAUTYU010000005.1, read as the reverse complement.
TCCCCGAGCCCAACGGTGGCGCTTCGAAAGAGAAGTAGGTCGGCGGCATGCCAGGCACGCAGACGATGCAGTCCTGGATGCGCAGGTCCACGCCCACGGGCAGGGTTTGTACCTGGACCGCCGGCAACGTCATCCCAGGCGGGCTTTCGGGGGCAGCCTGCGTAATCGTGTCGGCAGTGAATTGCAAATGCCGTGTTGGAAAGCCGGGCACTTCAGCGTTGTACAGACCGGTCAACGGGTCGAGCGCGGCGTTGATGACCGGCACCCGCGCGCCAATGCCCTCGCCAACGCTGGCGGCATGGATAGCGGTACCTTGCGCCGTGGTTTCAGGCTTGAGCCTGTAGGCCACTTCAACCGAGCCACCGGCATCGGCCGCGCGCTGCAACGCCTGGTCGTCTGCAAGGCCCAAGGCCTGCGCGGGTATCCCAACTCCTTGAAAGAGGCGCCTGCGCTGTTCCGGTGTCAGTTCAGCGTCGCCCAGCACCGGCGAATAAACCATGGCCGTGATGAAGACCGGTCCCGTGCGGGCCAGGATCCGTCCATAGGCCATGAGTTCCGCGACGCCGGCCTCGATGGATTTCTCCAGTATCGCTGCGGCTTGCTGGGCAACGAAAACCGTCTCGCGAGTCAGGACCATCCCACCTGCGGCCAGGGCTGAGGTGGGCACGCTCAGGGTATGCGCTTGCTTGAAACGCTGGTATCGAGTGCTTTCGTCAACTTGCTGCTTGAAGCGGATGCGCTCCGCCCGTTGCTCAGCGTATTGCCGCTGGCGTTCACTGACCGCGTCCCGTTCACGCCAAACGACAGTTTGCTCGGCATGGTGCCTGGCCAGGGCGTTGGATTTTTCGCTCAAGGCCTTGATTTGCTCGGAAAGCAACCGAGCTTCTTGGCCTGCGACGTAAGCCTGTTCCCAGAGTCGGTGACCGTCATCCAGCGCGGCACCGAATTGATCCAGTCGCGCGCGGTAGTCATCGACCGAACGGGACAGCGGATCCTGTCCGTCAAAGACACGGGCGGCGAGATTCTTCGCGTTGAATTCTTGGGACTTGCGGGCGATCAGCCCGTCAATCTCATTTTTTTCCTTGGTAATGGTGTAAAGCAGCCAGCGCTCGGTTGAGTTCGAGGTGGGCGGTCGTTTTGCAGCCGAGATTTCTTTTTGCAACGCGGCGTCGAGTTGTGACCGTTTGCTCGCGAAGTTTCGATCCACCTCGGCCCGGGTGGTGGTGTGGCGCTGCACCATGGTTGCCAACGCCTGTTGACGCGCCTGCTCTTTAGCCTTCGCGGCCGCAGCGGCCTTGGCGTTTGCAGCGTCGGCCTTGGCTTTCGCAGCGGCTTTCGCTGCTTCGGCCTGGCGTTTGAGCGTAGCTTGCCGCCTCTTTGCCATCCCCTTGGCTGAACGCCTTGGGCCGCCTGTCGCGCCGACGCGGTTTCCCCCGAAGCCGCCGCCATAGCCGCCCCCGGAACCGCCGCCCGATGAAGGACGTCCCGGCCGGATGACGACAGAGCCGTCCGATCCATCTCCAGATGTTTCCTTTGCCATACAGTTCTCCTTTTCTGTATGGCGCAGCATGGCGATGGAGCGATGCCCGGGTGCGGTACATAGGTACCGCACCCGGATTCCGTTTTTGGGCTAAGAGCGCTTCGATATCCGCGACCAATCCCCACAGCCCGCCACTGACCGAAACAACCCTAAATAGGAAAATCCATCTAACTTGTAGGATTCTGCGACACCCTCGCGGTTGGTGATCGGGAATACGCCACGTATGATCCCGGACAACCTTTGCCGAATAGAAACCTATGTCACTGATAGTTCTATTGCTTTTGCCCTTCATCGGCAGCTGTGTCGCGGCGCTGTTGCCGCATAACGCCCGTAACGCCGAATCCCTGCTGGCCGGCCTCGTGGCCCTGTTCGGCACGATACAGGTGGCCTTGTGGTACCCGCAGATCGCCGACGGCGGCGTGATTCGCGAGCACTATGACTGGCTGCCGAGCCTGGGCCTGGATTTCGTGCTGCGCCTGGACGGCTTCGCCTGGCTGTTTTCGCTGTTGGTGCTGGGCATCGGCACGCTGGTGTCGTTGTACGCTCGCTACTACATGTCGCCGGACGATCCGGTGCCGCGTTTCTTCGCGTTTTTCCTGGCGTTCATGGGCGCCATGCTCGGCCTGGTGATTTCCGGCAACCTGATCCAGATAGTGTTTTTCTGGGAGCTGACCAGCCTGTTTTCATTCTTGCTGATCGGCTATTGGCATCACCGCGCTGACGCTCGACGCGGTGCCTATATGGCCTTGATGGTGACCGGCGCCGGCGGGCTGTGCCTGTTGGCCGGGGTGATGCTGCTCGGCCATGTGGTGGGCAGCTATGACCTGGACAAGGTCCTGGCCGCCGGCAACCTGATCCGTGACCACGCCCTCTACCCCATTCTGCTGCCGCTGATCCTGATCGGTGCGCTGAGCAAAAGCGCTCAATTCCCTTTTCATTTCTGGCTACCCCACGCCATGGCCGCACCCACGCCCGTGTCGGCGTACCTGCACTCGGCGACCATGGTCAAGGCCGGCGTCTTCCTGCTTGCGCGGTTGTGGCCGTCTCTGTCAGGCAGTGAAGAATGGTTCTACATCGTCGGCGGGGCCGGGGCGTGCACGCTGGTGCTGGGCGCTTATTGCGCGATGTTCCAGAACGACCTCAAGGGCCTCCTCGCCTATTCGACCATCAGCCACCTCGGGTTGATCACCTTGCTGCTCGGTCTGAACAGTCCACTGGCGGCGGTGGCGGCGGTGTTTCATATCCTCAATCACGCCACCTTCAAGGCTTCGCTGTTCATGGCCGCCGGCATCATCGACCATGAGAGTGGCACCCGGGACATCCGCAAGCTCAGCGGCCTGGTGCGGCTGATCCCGTTCACCGCCACCCTGGCGATGGTTGCCAGCGCGGCGATGGCCGGGGTGCCGCTGCTCAATGGCTTCCTTTCCAAGGAAATGTTCTTCGCCGAGACCGTGTTCATTTCCGCCACGGCCTGGGTCGAGCTGGCGCTGCCGATCATCGCCACCATCGCCGGGACCTTCAGCGTCGCCTACTCCCTGCGCTTCACCGTGGATGTGTTCTTCGGTCCGACCGCCACCGACCTGCCCCTGACACCCCACGAACCGCCACGCTGGATGCGCGCGCCAGTGGAACTGCTGGTGTTCACGTGCCTGCTGGTGGGCATCTTTCCTGCCCAGGTGGTGGGCTCGTTGCTGGCCGCCGCCGCACTGCCGGTGGTGGGCGGCCCGCTGCCCGAGTACAGCCTCGCAATCTGGCATGGCCTGAACGCGCCGATGATCATGAGCCTGGTGGCAATGTCCGGCGGCATCGTCCTGTACCTGTTGCTGCGCAAACAATTCAAGCAAGGCCGCATCAAGCATCCGCCGTTGATCGGTCGCCTCAGCGGCAAGCGCTTGTTCGAGCGCTGCCTGGTGTTGATGATGCGCCAGGGTCGGCGCCTGGAACGCAAGATCAGCACGCGGCGCCTGCAAGCCCAGTTGTTCTGGCTGGTATTGGCGGCGGTATTGGCCGGGCTGATTCCGATGATGAACAGCACGCTGGTCTGGGGCGATCGGCCGAAAATCCCCGGTTCCGTGGTGTTCGTCGTCCTGTGGGTGCTGGCGATTGGCTGCGCCCTGGGTGCCGCTTGGCAGGCCAAGTATCACCGTCTCGCGGCGCTGACGATGGTCAGTGTCTGCGGCTTGATGACGTGCGTGACCTTCGTCTGGTTCTCGGCTCCGGACCTGGCCTTGACTCAATTGGTGGTGGAAGTGGTCACCACGGTACTGATCCTCTTGGGCCTGCGCTGGCTGCCACGGCGAATCGAGGACGTGTCTCCCCTGCCCAACAGCGAACGCCGGGCGCGGGTCCGGCGCCTGCGGGACTTGTTGCTGTCCGTCGCGGTGGGTGGCGGCATGGCGCTGTTGTCCTATGCGATGCTGACGCGCCAGACGCCCAACGACATTTCATCGTTCTACCTGAGCCGGGCCCTGCCCGAAGGCGGCGGCAGCAACGTGGTGAATGTCATGCTGGTGGACTTCCGTGGCTTCGACACGCTCGGGGAAATCACCGTGCTGGTGGCGGTGGCCCTGGCGGTGTTCGCCCTGCTGCGGCGTTTTCGACCGCCCAAGGAAAGCATGCAACTCCCGGCGCAACAGCGCCTGCTGGCGCCGGACGTGGTCACCGACCTGGTCAACCCGCGCCACGCCAGCGACACCGCGCTGGGCTTCATGATGGTGCCGTCGGTGCTGGTGCGCCTGCTGCTGCCGATCGCCCTGGTGGTGTCGTTCTACCTGTTCATGCGCGGCCACAACCAACCCGGCGGTGGCTTCGTCGCCGGCCTGGTGATGTCGGTGGCGTTCATCCTGCAATACATGGTCGCCGGCACCCAATGGGTCGAGGCCCAGATGAGCCTGCGACCGCTGCGCTGGATGGGCACCGGGCTGTTTTTCGCCACTGCCACGGGCCTGGGGGCGATGGCGGTGGGTTATCCGTTCCTGACCACGCACACCTGGCATTTCGAACTGCCGTTGCTGGGTGATATTCACTTGGCGAGCGCGCTGTTCTTCGACATTGGCGTCTACGCCGTGGTGGTCGGTTCCACACTGTTGATTCTCACCGCCCTGGCCCACCAATCGGTGCGAGCCCATAAACCGGGCCTGCACGCCAGGCCCGTAGCCCCGCTCAAAGGAGCCAACGCCTGATGGAAGAAGTCATCGCGATTGCAATTGGCGTGCTGGCCGCCTCCGGTGTCTGGCTGGTGCTGCGCCCACGGACGTTCCAGGTGGTGATGGGCCTGTGCCTGTTGTCCTACGGCGTCAACCTGTTCATTTTCAGCATGGGCAGCCTGTTCATCGGCAAGGAACCGATCATCAAGGACGGCGTACCGCAGAACCTGCTGCACTACACCGATCCGCTGCCCCAGGCGCTGGTGCTGACCGCCATCGTGATCAGCTTCGCCATGACCGCGCTGTTCCTCGTCGTCTTGCTCGCGTCGCGGGGACTGACCGGCACCGACCATGTGGACGGCCGGGAGCCCAGGGAATGATGTTGACACCTCACTTGATCGCCGCGCCCATCCTGCTTCCGTTGCTGACCGCCGCGTTGATGCTGATGCTCGGCGAGAAACATCGACCGCTCAAGGCGCGGATCAATCTGTTTTCCACGCTGCTGGGCCTGGGCATCGCCGTGCTGTTGCTGGCCTGGACCCAGGACCAGCCCTTGCCCGCCTCCATCGGCGTCTACCTGCCGGGTAACTGGCAGGCGCCGTTCGGCATCGTGCTGGTGGTCGATCGTCTCTCAGCCCTGATGCTGGTGCTGACCGGCATCATCGGGGCCTGCGCCCTGCTGTTCGCCATGGCCCGCTGGGACCGGGCCGGGGCGAGTTTCCACGCGCTGTTCCAGATTCAATTGATGGGCCTGTACGGGGCGTTCCTGACGGCGGACCTGTTCAACCTGTTCGTGTTCTTCGAGGTGCTGCTGGCGGCGTCCTATGGCCTGATGCTGCACGGCTCGGGCCGGGCACGGGTCTCGTCGGGGCTGCATTACATCTCGATCAATTTGCTGGCTTCGTCGCTGTTCCTGATTGGCGCGGCCCTGATCTACGGCGTCACCGGCACGCTGAACATGGCGGACCTGGCGCTGAAAATCCCGCTGGTGCCGGAAGCCGACCGGGGCCTGCTGCACGCCGGCGCGGCGATCCTGGCCGTGGCGTTCCTGGCCAAGGCCGGCATGTGGCCGCTGAATTTCTGGCTGGTGCCGGCCTACAGCGCGGCCAGTGCACCGGTGGCGGCGTTGTTTGCGATCATGACCAAGGTCGGTGTCTACACGATCCTGCGTCTGTGGACCTTGCTGTTCTCCGGGCAGGCCGGCGCCTCGGCGTATTTTGGTGCCGATTGGCTGGTCTACGGCGGCATCGCGACGATCACCTGCGCGGCGATTGCGATTCTCGCGGCCCAGCGCCTGGAGCGCATGGCCAGCCTGAGCATCCTGGTCTCGGCCGGCATCCTGTTGTCGGCCATCGGTTTCGCCCAACCCAACCTGGTGGGCGCGGCGCTGTTCTATCTGGTGAGCTCGACCCTGGCGCTGTGCGCAATGTTCCTGCTGGCCGAGTTGATCGAGCGATCGCGCTCGGCCAATGACTTGGCGCTTGAAGATGACCTCGATAGCCTGCCGCGACCGCTTGAGTCGCTGCAGCCACCCAAGGGCAGCAACCTCGATGACGAGCAGAAAGCCGTGGTCGGCCAGGTGATTCCCTGGACCATGGCGTTCCTGGGCCTGAGCTTCATCGCCTGTGCGCTGCTGATTATCGGCATGCCGCCGCTGTCGGGCTTCATCGGCAAACTGAGCCTGCTCAGCGCGCTGCTCAATCCCGGAGGGCTTGGGGCGAGCGGTGATGTGCCGGTGTCCAATCAGGCGTGGGGCCTGCTGGCATTGCTGATTCTTTCCGGGTTTGCTTCGCTGATCGCTTTCTCGCGCTTGGGCATCCAGCGCTTCTGGACGCCGCAAGAGCGACCTTCGCCACTGCTGCGACCTTTCGAATGCGTGCCGATCATCGCGCTGCTGGGCCTGGGCATCGTGCTGAGTTTCAAGGCCGAGCCGTTGCTGCGCTACACCCAATCCGCCGCCGATGCGTTGAACGCGCCTGAACACTATGTGATGGCGGTGCTGGCTACCCGCGCCGTCCCCAACCCGCCAGCCAGCGCGCCATTACAGGCGGTGCAGCCATGAAGCGCCTGTTTCCCGCACCCTGGCTGTCCCTGGCGTTGTGGTTGCTCTGGCTGTTGTTGAACCTGTCCCTCAGCGCCGGCCATCTGTTGCTGGGCGCGGCGCTGGGTTTCCTCGCACCATTGATGATGCGACCGCTGCGACCGCGCCCCATCCGTATCCGTCGACCGTGGGTCATGCTGCGGCTGTTCCTGCTGGTGGGCCGCGACGTACTGGCTTCCAACCTGGCGGTGGCCTGGGGCGTAATCAACGCGGGACGCCGCCCGCCTCGCTCACGGTTCATCAAGGTGCCGCTGGACCTGCACGATGCCAACGGCCTGGCGGCACTCGCGATGATCGCCACGGTGATTCCCGGGACAGTCTGGTCGGAGTTGGCGCTCGATCGCAGCCTCTTGTTGATGCATGTGTTCGATCTGGAGGACGAGGCGGCGTTCATCGCGCACTTCAAGTCCACCTATGAGCGCCCGTTGATGGAGATTTTCGAATGAGCCCGCTGCTGTCCAACGCGATCCTGCTGAGCCTGTTCCTGTTCTCGCTGACCATGGTCCTGACCCTGGTGCGCCTGTTCAAGGGCCCTTCGGCACAGGATCGGGTCCTGGCCCTGGACTATCTGTACATCATCGCGATGCTGATGATGCTGGTGCTGGGGATTCGTTATGCCAGCGATACCTATTTCGAGGCGGCGTTGTTGATCGCCCTGTTCGGCTTCGTCGGCTCGTTCGCGCTGGCCAAGTTCCTGTTGCGTGGCGAGGTGATCGAATGACCGGGGAATTGTCGATGTGGGTGCAAATCCCGGTGGCGATCCTGCTGGTGTCCGGCAGCCTGCTCGCCCTGGTCGGCGCCATCGGACTGGTGCGCTTGAAGGACTACTTCCAGCGCATGCACCCGCCCGCCCTGGCTTCGACACTGGGCACCTGGTGCGTGGCGCTAGCCTCGATCATCTACTTTTCGGCGCTCAAGTCCGGGCCGGTGCTGCATGCCTGGCTGATACCGATCCTGCTGTCCATCACCGTACCGGTGACCACCCTGCTGCTGGCCCGGGCGGCGTTGTTCCGCAAGCGCATGGCCGGGGATGATGTGCCGGCGGAGGTGAGCAGCCGCCGTACCGACTGACAAACATCTCGAGCCAGTACAGCATTTGTGGCGAGGGAGCTTGCTCCCTCGCCACGGGACTTGCGATTATCTGCACGCGCTCAAGCCCACGCCACCGCCAGCAACCCTGCCCCCAACACGACGCATAACGGCGAGTACACCCAAGTATCGAGCCGGGCAAACGTCGAATCCTTGACCTCCTTGAAGAAGCCCACCAGGTTCGACTCGCCGATGGCGCGGGCGAACATCAGCAAGGCAATTGCGCTGATCAACCATTGCAAGGCGCGGTGGGTCACGGGCGGCGCGATCAACCCGACCCGCAGGCACACCAGCACCGCGATCATCAACAGCGCGAGGGCCACCAACAGCGTCAGCCAACCCGATGGGTTGAAAGCCGGTTGCAGCGTACCGCCCTGCTTCACCGCAACCTGCGGCACGACCGCTGAAGCAGCCCAGCGGCCCCCCAGCGCCCAATACAAATGAATCAAGCTGATGGTCGCAAAGACTGCGACCAGCGACCGAGCCAATAAAAGCGTCATTCGCCAGCCTCCTGAATAAGATTGAACATTCATCCTAGGCTTTATACGACAAGTGCCTGCGCGACGATCATGCTGCGTTGAAAACAGGCTCGGAATGCTCATTTACAACCCGTAAACTCCGCTTCCTCGCCTGTTTTCGCCTTGCCTGATCGCCGCTCGGCGACTTTTCGTACAAAGCCTAGCTCGAATTTGGCATTTCGCTGGACCGGCAAAGATTGCCAGTTTCCAGCGAATGACGACTTGCCCAGGATCAACTGTTCAACGGACTGGCGCAGGAGCTCGCTACAGCCCGGCGGAAACCTTGTCGGCGACTTCCTTGGGGACCCAGGCCTGCCAGACCTGAGGATGGGCCTTGAGGAATGCCTCGGCGGCCTCGCGGGACGGCGTGCGGTTCTCGCTCATGTCGGCCAGGGCCTTGTTCAGCGGCTCGATGGGCAGGTCGACCTTGCTGAAAAACTCGGCGATGTCCGGGTGTTGCTGCTGGAACGGCGCGGACACACCAATCGACAGCTTCGACGCCAGCGACCGGGTCGGTTTCGGATTGGGGTTATCGGCATCGGTCAGGGTTTTCCAGGCCTCGGCATCGAACGGCGGTTCTTGCAGTTGCACCAGCTTGAATCGCCCGAGCAACGGCGTGGGGGACCAGTAGTAAAACAGGATGGGCTTGCCACGGCGGATCGAAGAGGTGATTTCCGCGTCGAGCGCGGCGCCGGAACCGCTGCGGAAATTCACGTAGCTGTCGGAAAGGCCGTAGGCCTTGAGCTTCTGTTTATTGACCACCTCGGACGTCCAGCCGATGGGGCTGTTGAGAAAGCGGCCCTTGTCGGGACTTTCCGGGTCCTTGAATACGTGCTTGTAGCGCGCCAGGTCCTCGACGCTGCGCAAGTCCGGCGCCAGGGGCTTGATGCCCTTGGCCGGATCGCCCTTGATGACGTATTCCGGCACCCACCAGCCTTCGGTCGCGCCTTTGACGGTATCGCCCAGGGCAACCACTTTGCCCTCGGCCTCGGCCTTGACCCACACCGGACTGCGACCGGCCCATTCTTCACCGATCACTTGGATGTCGTTGTTGGCCAGGGCGGTTTCCAGAGTGATGGTCGTCCCCGGCAGCGTGTCGGTCGATAGACCGTAGCCTTTTTCAACAATGATTCGCAGCATATCGGTGATCAGGCTGCCGCTTTCCCAGTTCAGGTCGGCGAAATGGATCGGCGCCGATGCAGCAGACGTCGGAAGGGGTGAAACCAACACACCGAGGGTGGCCCAGGCAGCCAACCACTGTCGAACTCGCTTCATGCTTGATACCTCATGCCGAACACAGCAATAAACCGAACGGACTGGCGAACCAGACGCAAGCCTCTGAATAGTTCAGTCAATTGACTGTAGCCAAGGTTCCGGCAAGAGCCTTTAAAACTGTCACGAACAGGGAAAGGGCGAAGGCCAATCAACCCGATTCATCATTTCTTATACCAACGATCACTTGTTACTCACTGGCCTTGAATGTCACAAGTTCACCTTTGCGCCATTTGGCAGCCTTGGCGGTGACCGCTTTCAGGGTCTTGGTCAAGCCTTCCTGCAATTGTTCATTGGCGGCAAATACGGTGACCACGCTGTGGCCTTCCTTGAAGAGGATGGCGTGGCCGTCGGCCGTCGTGACGAAGGCATAATCGCCAAGGCCATAGACAGTCAATTTGATTTCACGAAACCTGATTTCAAACTTGCCGCCCTCGCGGCTTGGCAACACTGCCGCGCGGAAATGATCACCAACCTTGAGCTCGAGCCGCGGCTTGTCATCAACCACCAATGCCGACTCAGTATCGATTTCGGCAACATAGATGCCTTCGGCGGTCTGTTCGGTGATGTAGACAAAACGTGACTGGAATAGCTTAACCAGCTTTGCCCGCAGATCACCCAGTACAAATAACGCATGCATGTCGAGATTACTTACTGCCAAGGAAACATCCCCATCTTTATACGGCCACCCTTGGAGGATGGACCACGAGAACCCGCACGGTCGCAATGACCGGTAGTTGAATTCGAAGTGAACGGCGCGCCCAGGCCCGGGGCGAGAAAAGACTAAAGGATTGTCGCTCTCGCTGTCTTTCCCGGCGGTCACCAGAGGCTGAAGGAAAACGCCACTCTGACCATCGGAAAAGGTGGGACTACTAACTTTAGGGAAATTTCTCACTTAAAAAAGCTTTTTTCTGACATCGAGGCCAAAAAAAATTGCTTTAGATAGCACAGCCGCCCCCACGGTGTAGTCGATTCTAGAGCAGCCGATGGCGCGCAGACTACTCGAAATAACCGGCAATTCGTCGGTAAACCATAGAAAAGGAATTCGCATGGCAACTTCCACTACCCTGATCCGCCCTGTTACCCCCAGTATTGCCCAAGCCCGTGGGGCTGCTGACGATGGCGATTATCTGCCCATTGCGTTGGTCCAGCCGCGTTACAGGGTTGTCCTTGCCGGCAGGTGTTTTTTTCACATCGAAGAAACATCGACTGGACGTGTAAGAGGTTTCCGCGCCGATCACAACGAAGCCTGCCATCTGGCCAGAAGCCTCGAACAGCGCGCTTGAGCTCATTTATCAGCCGTCCATGACTTAACTCAGCCGTGCCACGACAAGTGCTGCCATACTGGCTGCCCAAAAAAGACCGCCACTCATTGGCGGTCTTCGCAGAAGAAGAAGGGAAGCGCGACGTGACGGAACTTGATATCGGTGATTTTTTTATTCGAGGCGAGGCCAGAGAGGTCGAAGGCGAATTCCAGGCGGTGATTGTCATGCGCGCCAAACCACCGTTGACCGCCATCACCTGCCACCAGGTGGAAAAGGATCGCTGGTTCAAGACTCCTGAAGTTGCCGCCCAGGCAGCCAGGGAAGCGGCGAAGGCCCTCAAGCGCGCCATCGACGAAGGTGCGCTGAAAGCTTGAAACCGATCGAACTCCTGACGACTGCTTGCCTCAGATAGAAGGAAGCAACCGAGGCGCCATGACGGCGGCAGTCCAGAGGAGTCCTACAAAATGGAACAACCATCCCACGAGCTCAAAACCCTGTTTGACCAACTCGGCCTGCCCTCGGACGGCACAGCCATCGACGATTTCATCATGGCGCACCCGCTGGACCCGAATACCAAGCTGGTCGATGCGCCCTTCTGGTCAGATCAGCAACAAGACCTGCTTCGGGAGTGGCTGCTTGCCGACGGTGAAGAGGCGGTATTGGTGGACCAGTTGAACGTGCGCCTGCACGACGGGAAATAACCCCTACATGAGCCAACGACAGTTAAGTTTTTGTGGCGAGGGGATTTATCCCCGCTGGGCTGCAGAGCAACCCCTCGAAAAACCGGAATGCAGCCCCCTGACGTAGCGCAGCGATAGCTATTAGGGGCGCTGCGCACCCCAGCGGGGATAAATCCCCTCGCCACAGGTTAGTCATATTGCCGGTGATCAGGCTCAGCGCGGCTTCTCGGGCTTGTAGCCCAACCGCAACCCACCCCAATGACGCCCCTTGAGCATGATCGGCACCGACAGGTCATGCATCAGCTCACCGGTGTCCCGGGTGTAGGTTTGCAGCAGCACCGGCTGCTGGTGACTGCCACAGCGAATCCCGGTGCGGTCGGAGAACTTGCGCTTGGTGCGGTTGCTCAGCGTGTCCACCTGGGGATCGCCCGTCAGCGGCTGGCAGAACGCGTTGTTGTGGGTTGGCACGTAGCCTTGCTGGGTGCAGGCAATCGCAAACACCAGTCCTTCATGTCGAGCCAGCAACGGTTCCTGGATCGCCGGCAGCACCTGGTCGGTGTAGTGGTCGAAACGCGTCTGGAACTTGGCTGGATGGGTATTGGGGATGGGTTGGTAGTTTCGGTCGAACAGATCGTCCAGACTGATGCGGCCCTGGTCGATGTCCGCCTCGAATTGCGCGGCAATCCGGCTAGCCCCTTCTCGGGCCAAGTCATAAACCCGTTGGTGATAATCGTCCAGGCCCACCTCGGCCAGGCGCTCGCTGATGGTTTCGGCCTGGCCCTCCATCTGCACGGCCGCTTCGGCCAGACGCTGGGTCTGCTGGTCGCTGATGGCCAGGTCACCCCGCATCTGCTCGATGGCATGGAACAGGCTGTCCAGTTGTTCGCGATTGGTGTCGGTGCCTTGGGCGATGGCGCTGACCTGGGTTTCGACGCCAGCCGCCAGGCGGGCGATATTTTCCAGGTGCTGGCCCGTGTGCTCGACTTGCTGCACGCCGCTGTCCAGGTCGCCGGCCAACTGACGGATCTGCTCGACGACTTGCGCGGTGCGCTGCTGGATGTCCGCCACCATCACGCCGACCTCGCCGGTCGCCGCGGCGGTGCGCCCGGCCAGGCCGCGCACCTCATCGGCCACCACCGCGAAGCCACGACCATGTTCACCGGCCCGCGCTGCCTCGATGGCGGCGTTGAGGGCCAGCAGATTGGTCTGGCTGGCAATCGACTGGATGACCAGGCTCACGCGCTGGATTTCATCGCTGCGCACGCTCAGCGCTTCGATCAGTTCACGACTTTCATTGGCGCGCTGGCTGAGCTGATGCATGCGACTGATGGATTCCACCAGTTCGCTGCGCCCGGCCACGCTGCTGCGATGAGCCTCGCTGGCCGCCCCCAAGGCCTGTTGGCTGAGCTGCGAGGTGGCCTGTTCGGTGGCGATCATCGATTCGGCATTGCTGACGATCTGCGCGGCGGCACCCAGTTGCGACTGGACCTTGCCGGCCAACTGCTTGACGGAATAGGCCACTCCAGCCGCGGACAGCGCGTTATGGCTGGTGGTATAGGAGAGGTCGCGGGTCAGCTCGGCCAGGCTGTCGTTTGCCGCTTGTGCCGGCACATTGGCCAGGCGCGAGCGCAGGCGTGGCAACCAGACAATGAGCATTGCCAGGGGCAGGCCCAGGTACAACGGCCACCCGCCCAACGTCACGCCGCACAGCAACACAACCAGCGCCAGGCTTTGCAACGTCGGCGCCAGCCAGCGCGCCGTACCGCGCGCCACAGGCACCGAGGCCGACGCTGTCGCCGCCAGAGATCCGTCTGTCGCCATTTTTCGTCACCCACATTTCTCGTTGTTATGCCAGCATTAAACGCCACTACCGAGCCATTATCCATGGTCCATTAGTCGTGTTTTCGGCTACAGATCAAGAAGCGTGAAGATCAGAAAGCAAAAAGATCGCAGCTTCGGATGAAGGGCTGCGATCTTTTCCAGAAACGGGGATCAGGCCTGACGTTGGTGCTTGTCGATCTGCTCGTGGCGTTCTTGAGCTTCGATGCAATATTTGGTGGTCGGGCTGATCAGCAGGCGCTTGAGGCCGATAGGCTCGCCGCTGTCATCGCACCAGCCGAAGCTTTCATCGTTGATGCGGTCCAGGGCCTGCTCCAGTTGCGGCAGCATGCGTTGGTCGCGATCGATGGCGTTGACCAGCCAGGTTCGCTCTTCTTCTACGGAAGCAGCGTCCGCCGGGTCGGCCGGGCTGTCCAGGCTTTCAATGGCGATTCGGTTCTGTTCGATGCGCTCGTGGGTTTCGACTTTCATGTTCTGCAACAGCTTGGTGAAGTAAGCCAGTTGCTCGGCATTCATGTAGTCATCCGCCGGCATGGCCAGCAACTTTTCCTTTGTCATTGATTTCTCTATAAAAAAACGTGCATTAAGGCGAATTATGGAGCGTCCCGCATCAAGCGGCCACGCTCATCGGAAAGGCGCCGTCTATTCCAAGCGCCACCCGGCACTCAATTTACGAGGGGCGGCAGTCTAAGGCCGAGTTGGGGCGTCAGCAACCGAAAACATGGGGAAAATGTCCGACAAGTGCTTCAAATGCCGTTTAACGGGCCTCTGCCAGCCGTCGAAGTGCGTTTATAACAAGAAATTCGCTGCAATGGCTGTACTAAGAAGACAAATGGCAGCGCCACGCGGGTCAGGCGTGGCGCTTTGTCGCATCAAGCGGGCGTTAACGTTTTAGCTTGCGCTTGTTGCGGTACTGATCGATCACCACCGCGACCACGATGATCAAGCCTTTGATGATGTCCTGGATGTACGCATCGACACCGACGAAGGTGAAGCCGCTGGCCATGACCCCGAGGATCAACGCGCCAATCACCGTCCCGGTGATGCGCCCCACCCCACCGGCGAGGCTGGTGCCGCCGATCACCGCCGCGGCAATCGCGTCCAGCTCATACGACATGCCCATGCCCGCCTGCCCGGTCGCCGCCCGCGCTGATGCCACCACACCGGCCAGCCCCGCCAGCAGCCCGGCGATGCTGTAGACAATCACCAGGTGACGCTTGACGTTGATGCCCGACGTTCGCGCCGCCTGCATGTTACCGCCAATGGCATAGGTGTACTTGCCGTACTTGGTGTAGCGCAGGGCAATGTGGAAGATCACCGCCACCACCAGGAAGATGATCACCGGCATCGCGCCATGGCCGATGGCCGTGTACGAATCGGACAACATGCTCACCGGCTGGCCTTCGGTGTAGTAGCGCGCCAGGCCACGAGCCGAGACCATCATGCCGAGGGTGGCAATGAACGGCGGGATGCCGGTCACGGCAATGATACTGCCGTTGATCGCCCCCGCCAGCAGCCCTACGCCGAGCCCCGCCACCACCGGGATCCACACGGGCAGGTCAGTCAGGGAGGGGAACACCGCCCGGGCGAAATCGGAGGTCTGGGCCAGGCTGGCGGCGATCATCGCCGACAGGGCCAGCACCGAGCCCGATGACAGGTCGATGCCGGTGGTAATGATCACCTGGGTCACGCCAATGGCCAGCAAGCCGATGATCGACACCTGCAGGATCATCAGCACCAGGCGCTGGGAGTTCATCAGGAAGCTCTGGTCGCGCATGATCCAGCCGAACAGCTCGAACACCAGGCCGATGCCAATCAGCACCAGGAAGATGCTCAGTTCCGTCGGCAACCGCCGACGCGTCCTGGCCGGTGCGGCCGCGGGTTTGTTTTCCAATATTGCGTTCATAGCCATTTACCTTTTTTATCTGGACTGACGGCCATCAGGACAGGCCCGACGCCAGTTGCATGACGCGTTCCTGGGTGGCTTCGCTGCGGTCGAGGGTGCCCATCAGGTCGCCTTCGTGCATGACCATGACGCGGTCGCTCATACCCAGCACTTCCGGCAACTCCGAAGAAATCATGATCACCGCCATGCCTTCACTGGCGAGGTAGGCAATGAGCCGGTAGATCTCGGCCTTGGCGCCGACGTCGATGCCGCGGGTCGGCTCGTCGAGGATCAGGATGCGCGGGTTGGTCATCAACCAGCGCGCCAGCAAGGCCTTCTGCTGGTTGCCGCCGGACAAGGTGTCGATGCACTGCTCCAGGGAAGGCGTCTTGACCCGCAGCTTCTTGCACATGTCTTCGCACAGCGCCCGCAGGGCTTTCTGCTGGATGAAGCCGTTGCCGACGTAATGGGGCAGCACGGCCATTTCCATGTTCTCCAGCACCGACAGGCACGGGAACAGGCCACTGAGCTTGCGGTCCTCGGTCAACAGCGCGAAGCCCTTCTCGATCGCCATGTGCGGGTCGGTGATGCGCACCGGCTGGCCGTCCAGCAGGATCTCGCCGCCGGTACTCGGGGTCACGCCGAAGATCGCCTCGGCAACGTTGGTCCGGCCCGAGCCCATCAGCCCGGCGATGCCAAGGATTTCCCCGGCATGCAGGTCGAACGACACGCCTTTGAAAATGCCGTCCAGGCTCAGGTCGCGAACCGACAGGACCAAGTCACCGATGGGCTTGTCACGCACCGGGAACAACTGGCTCAGTTCGCGTCCGACCATCATCGAAATCAGACTGTCGCCGTCCATGCTGTCGGCCCGTTGCAGGCCGATGTAGGCGCCGTCGCGAAACACCGCCACTTCATCAGCGATGGCGAACACTTCGTTCATTTTGTGGGTGATGTAGATGATGCCCTTACCCTGGGCCTTGAGGTCGGCGATGATCGAGAACAGGTGGGCGACTTCGGTCTCGGTGATGGCCGAGGTCGGCTCGTCCATGATCAGGATGTCGGAGTCGTACGAGACCGCCTTGGCGATCTCCACCATCTGCCGCTCGGCGATACTCAGGTTGCCCACCTGCTCCTCCGGGTCGAGCTTGATGCGCAAGCGCTCCAACAACCGGGCGGTGCAGCGATGCATTTCACCGTGGTCGACCATGTGCAGGCCGTTGAGCTGTTCACGGCCGATCCAGATGTTCTCGGCGATGCTCATGTGCGGCATCAGGTTCAGTTCCTGGTGGATCATCGCAATCCCGGCCTGTAACGCCGCCAGGGGCGTATCGAAGGTGACGGGCTTGCCGCGCAAGCGCAGCTCGCCGGCGTCCGGCTGGTAGATGCCGGCGATGATCTTCATCAAGGTGGATTTGCCTGCGCCGTTTTCGCCCATCAGGGCCAGCACCGAGCCGGGACGCACCCGCAATTGCACGTCGGACAACGCCACCACGCCGGGAAAGCCCTTGCTGACGTTGACGACCTCCAACAGGTACGGTTCGTCGGGTAATACGTCCGGCCGGAAGGTTGCCGCCGGGGCGCTCGAAGCAGTCGCAGATGCGAACATGGTCAGGTACTCCCTCGGCAAGGTCGGCGCGGCGACCTTGCCTGCTTATTGTTGTGGTGGGCCAGGCGCAGCGTCACTTGAACTGGTCGACGTTCTCCGGCGTGATCAGGCGATACGGCACCACGACGGATTCCATTTTCTCGCCCTTGGCCATTTTCACCGCCGTGTCGATGGAGCCATCGGCCTGGCCCTTGGCGTCCTGGAACACCGAGACCGCCATGTCGCCTTTCTTGATGGCGTTCAAGCCGTCCGGCGTGCCGTCGACCCCGGCAATCAACACGCTGCCCTTCTTGGTGCCCGCTTGCTTGAGGGCCATGGCGGCGCCGATGGCCATCTCGTCGTTGTTGGACACCACCGCGTTGAATTCACGGCCTTGGGTCAGCCAGTCGTTGACCAGGGTCATGCCCTTGTCCCGGGACCAGGTGCCGGTCTGTTCCTGTTCGATCTTGATGCCCGGGTATTTGGCGAGGATTTCCTTGACGCCCTTGGTGCGGTTGGTGGTGGAGTTGTTCGCCAAATCGCCCAGCAGGATCACGATGTCGCCCTTGCCGCCCATCTTGTCGGCCAGGTATTGCATCTGCATGCGCCCGGCTTCCAGGTCATCCGAGGCCACGGTGACCACGCCTTGCGGCAACTTCGGATCGTCCGGACGGCGGTTGACGTACACCAGCGGGATACCGGCGGCCACGGCGGCCTTGGTGATGCGCTGGGTCGCGGCGGTGTCCACCGGGTTGACGATGAGCGCGTCGACCTTCTGGCTGATGAAGCTTTCCACCTGGCTCAGTTGCTTGACCACGTCGCTGCGCGCGTCTTCGAACTGCAGCGTGACGCCGTCCGGCAGGGACTTGGCCTTCTTGTCCATGGATTCGCGCAGGTAGGTCAACCAGGTGTCATCGAACTGAGACATGCTGACGCCGATCTTCAGGTCCGCCAGGGCAGCGCCGCTGGCGAACATCAATGACAGGGCCAGCGAGGCAATGCGAGTCTTGGTGTTCATGAACGTTCTTTCTCCACTTTTTTGTTTGTTTTATGGATAAGGCGTGACGGACTTCAGGAACGCGGCAAACGCACGATCGGGGCGCCGGGCATGCAGCACACCACGGCGCCCTTGCGCTGGATGCACAGGGATTCAAACAAGGGAAGAATTGCGGACAGGCGCAAGGACGGTGGCAAGTGAAACGCAGAGCGGTTGAAGGTTTTCATCGACGGTACCTGGCTGTGTTTCTTGTTTTTGTTTCGTCCTTCGTCCATCCAGGGCAGGCCTGGATAAACGCGGACAGGGTTGTCGGTAACCTGGAATCGACTTTATTGGAAAATATTTTCCATATCAACTCATTTTAGAATTTTATTCGTTTTTTGTTCCATGTCCTACAGGCGCTGATAAACACACCACCTCGCCTTGCTCCGCACTTTGCCTGGCAGCGTCCAGGATACGCGTCGTGGCCAAGGCATCGCGGGCCGCCACCGGCAGAAGGCCGTCGCCCTGCAACGCGGCCTGGAGGCGCTGATAGAACTCCAGCCAGCAACCGCGCTCCGAGGCCACACGTTCGCGCTCGGCACCGTGCTCGAACCAACCCCAGCGCCGGTGCTCCTCGGCGCCCCAGCGTTCGCCTTCGGTGGCTGGGCTCCGCCCCGCCAATGCCAAGGCTTCCTGCCCGTCGAGGCCTTCGACGGTATAGCAGCCTTCGCTGCCGCTGACCCGGAAACGTGGGCGTGGAGCGTTTTGCACGCAATTACCGCTCAAGTGGGAAATGACGCCACCGGCATGGGTCAGTGAAAGGAAGAAACCGTTATCGAACGCCTGGCCCGGCTGTCGATAATCCAGCTCGGCATAAACCCGTATCACCGGCCCGAACAACTGCAGCGCCTGGTCCACCAGATGGCTGCCCAGGTCACGCAGGAATCCCCCGCCGCTGCCTTTGCCCACCGAGGTCGGCGAGTAACGCTCTACGCTGGACTCAAAGCGAATGACCTGACCCAGGGCGCCGGACGCGAGCAATTTGCGCACGGTCAGGAAATCCGAATCCCAGCGACGGTTCTGGTACACGCTCAACGGCACGTTGCGGCGTTCGGCGGCCAGCACCATCGCTTCGGCCTGGGCGGAGTCAAGGGCAAAAGGCTTGTCGCTGACCACCGCCACGCCGTGCTCGATGGCTTCCATCACCACGGCCGGACGGGCCTCCAGCGGCGTTGACACCACCACCGCATCGACGCCGGCCGCCACCAGTTGCGCCAGGCTGTCGAAGGCCTGGACGCCGGGGTGGTCGGTTGCCAATTGCTGGCGCCGCTCGGCGGAGCGGGTCACCACGCCGACGAACGTAGCGCCGGGCAGACTGCTGATGAGTGGCGCATGAAAGAACCGCCCACCCTTGCCATAGCCGACTAGTCCGATTCGCATGAAGGCTCCTTATCTGGAAATAACGCAGGCCCCTTGTGGGAGCGGGCTTGCTCGCGAAGGCGTAGTGTCAGTCGACATCCATGTTGGATGTGCCGCCGTCTTCGTCGGATCGCCGCCCGGAGCAAGCCCGCTCCCACAGAGGGAATGTGGTCAGCCGTAAAAGCGTGGCCGCTCCGGCAGGTCGACCTTGACGATCTGCCCACTCTGCTGCGCTTCGATGCAGGCATCCGCCGCCACCGCCGCCGCAAAACCATCCCACGCCGACGGCCCGCCCACCTGCCCGGCGCGCACGCCGTCGATAAACGCCTGCAACTCGACGTCATAGGCGGCGATGAAGCGATCCTTCCAATCCATCAGGATCGCATTGGACAACTTGGCGCCGCTGCGCAGCTGCACCTGGGACGGTTCCGGCAGCTTGGCGATGCCGGTCTCCCCCACCACTTCGCATTGGATGTCGTAACCGTACTGGCAATTGACGAACACCTCGACGTCGATCCGCGTGCCCTTGGCGGTTTCCAGCAGGACGATCTGCGGATCGCGCAGGTGAGCCAAGGCCTTGCTGCTCTTGCGGGGGAACACCACCTGCACCGACACATAGTCATCGGCCAGCAGCCAGCGCAGCACGTCCAGCTCGTGGATCAGGGTGTCGGTGATCGCCATGTCGGTCTTGTAGTTTTCGCCCACGCTCGGGTTGCGGTGGGCGCAATGCAGCATCAGCGGCTCGCCGATCTGGCCGCTGTCGATCACCGATTTGAGCGCTCGATAACCTTCATCATATGGCCGCATGAAACCGACCTGCACCAGGCGCTTGCCGTGGGCCACTTCGGCTTCGACGATCTTGCGGCAGCCTTCGGCCGTGACCGCCAGGGGTTTTTCGCAGAACACCGGTTTGCCTGCCGCGATGGCCGCCAGCACGAATTCTTCATGGCTCGGTCCCCAGGACGTGACAAGGATCGCCTCGACGTCCGGCGCCTTGATCAGCGCGTGGCCGTCCGGATACACCTCGGCGGTCAGTTTCAGGTCGGCCACCACTTTCGCCGCCTGGGCAAGGTTGATGTCGGTCACCGCCACCACCTGGCTGTTGAGCAAGGTCTGGCTGCAACGACGGATATGGTCCTGGCCGATGGCCCCGGTGCCGATGACGCCCAGCTTCAAAGACATGTGGAACTCCTTAATGTAGGTGTTGGCGCAATCAGTATTGACGGGCCTTGGCCAGTCGTTCGTTGAGGGTCTTGGCGACGGCATCGGTGCGGGCGCTGGTGGAGACTTGCGCCACGCCGACCCGCCACCACGACAGGTATTTGTGGATCATGGTCTTGGGCAGGACCTTGATGTCGATCAGCGTCGAGACCGTCTGGCGCCGGGCATCGGCCAGGGCCGCGTGCAACTCGTCCAGCGTCTTGACCGAGTAGGTCTTGCAGCCGTAGGCCGCAGCGCTCATGGCGAAGTCCACCGGCACAAAGCCGCCGTCGAGCTTGCCAGTCTCGGGGTTGCGGAAGCGGAACTCGGTGCCGAAGCTGTCCATGCCGTGTTCCATTTGCAGATTGTTGATGCAGCCGAAGGTCATGTTGTCCAGCAGCACCACGTTGATCTTGCGCCGCTCCTGGATCGAGGTCGCCAGTTCCGAATGCAGCATCATGTAGGAACCGTCGCCCACCAGCGCGTAGACCTCTTTGTCCGGCTCGGCGAGCTTCACCCCCAACGCCGCATTCACCTCGTAGCCCATGCACGAATAGGCATATTCGACGTGGTAAGTGTTCACGCCCTTGCTGCGCCAGCTGCGTTGCAAATCGCCAGGCAGGCTGCCGGCGGCAGCGACGATGATGGCGTCGTCCGCCAAGGTTTGGTTGAGCGTGCCCAGCACGCGGCTCTGGGTCAGGCAGGAGCCGGTGAGTTCGATGAATTCGCGAAACACCGCCGGGTCCATGTGATCGTTGATTTCCGGGACGAAATCCTGGGTCTGGAAATCCGCCTGGTAGATCCGGTCTACTTCCGCGTCGAGCTGGGCCTTGGCGTCGGCGATCTGCCCGCCCCATTCGGCACGGTAGTCCCCCAGTTTGCCGGCCAGCGCCTCCAGGCCAGAACGGGCGTCGGCCAGCAGTTGCACGCCGTCGAGTTTCAGCGCATCGCACGGGCTGATGTTGAGGTTGAGGAATTGCGCGTCGGGGTGCTGGAACAGCCATTTCGACGCCGTGGTGAAATCGCTGTAGCGGGTGCCGATACCGATGATCAGGTCCGCTTCCTTGGCCAGCAGGTTCGCTGCCAGGCAACCGGTCTCGCCGACGCCGCCCACGTTCAGCGGATGGCTGGAGACGATGGCGCTTTTCCCCGCCTGGGTTTCGGCAAAAGGAATGTCGAAGCGCTCGGCGAAGGCTTGCAATACCGCGTTGGCCCCGGAGTATTTCACCCCGCCGCCGCAGATGATCAGCGGCTTGCGCTTGCCCTTGAACAGCGCCAACGCGTCGCCGAGCATCGCTTCGGTGGCCGGACGGCGGTCGATGCGATGCACGCGTTTCTGCAGGAAGTAATCCGGGTAATCATAAGCTTCGGCCTGCACGTCCTGGGGCAGCGCCAGGGTCACCGCACCGGTTTCGGCCGGGTCGGTCAACACGCGCATGGCCTGGATCGCGGCGCTCATCAATTGCTCGGGGCGGTTGATGCGATCCCAGTATTTGCTCACGGCCTTGAACGCATCGTTGGTGCTGAT
Organism: Pseudomonas sp. BP11-1-1; assembly: GCF_052112105.1. Lineage (NCBI taxonomy): Bacteria > Pseudomonadati > Pseudomonadota > Gammaproteobacteria > Pseudomonadales > Pseudomonadaceae > Pseudomonas > Pseudomonas sp. BP11-1-1. The sequence goes on along the minus strand of NZ_JAUTYU010000005.1, from coordinate 93,395 downwards.
GCTCAGGTCATGGAATTGCTCGATCTGTTGCAGCACCGGGTCCGGCTGGCGACTGGCGTAGACATCGCCCGGCAACAGCAGCAGCGGGATGCGATTGGCCGTCGCGGTGGCGGCAGCGGTCAGCATGTTCGCCGCGCCGGGACCGACCGACGAAGTACAGGCGTAGATCTTGCGCCGCAGGTGCTGCTTGGCAAAGCCGATGGCGGCATGGGCCATACCCTGCTCGTTGCGGCCCTGATGGACCACCAGGTCGCCGCTGTCCTGCTCCAGCGCCTGGCCCAGGCCCAGCACGTTGCCGTGGCCGAAAATGGTAAACACCCCGGCGATAAACTTGCTCTGGACGCCATCGACCTCGACGTACTGGTTATCGAGGAATTTCACCAGGGCCTGAGCCATGGTCAGTCGTGTTGTGGTCATGCTTGCACCTTTTTCAAACGCAACTCGGTCAACTGTGGGAGCGAGCTTGCTCGCGAAGGCGACCATACATCCAACATTAATGTCGCCTGACATACCGCTATCGCGAGCAAGCTCGCTCCCACAGGGGAGGCTCCATCGTTCAGCAAATCGTGTCAGGCCCGGGAGCTTTGCAAGTGATTCATGCTCGCCCCCAACGCCTGGCGAATATCGGCCAACTCATGAACGCTTTCGGCAAACGGCTCGAAGGACAGGTAACCGTCATAGCCGCCGCGGAGCAGCGCCTCGATCTGCCCGGCATTGCCGAGAATATCGCCCTCGCCCACCAGCACCCGGTGGCCGTCACGAATCGTCGCCAAGGGTGCCTTGGCATCCTCGACCCCGGAGATGTGCACCAGCCCGGTCAGTTCAGGGAAGAATTCCTGCTCGCCGGCCAGATGATGGTGGAAGGTGTCATGCACCAGGCGGAACACGTCCAGCCCGCCAATGGCCTTGATCGCTTCCACCGCCGTGCGTTTGCGCCGCAGCGAGCACTCCTCGAAACCCAAAGGCTCGATGAAACCGTAGATGCCGAAGGCGCGCAGGATCGGTGCCAGTTCATTAAGGGCCGTGCGCAGCCCCGACGCACGTTCGGCCTCGCTGCGTGGGTCCGCGCGGTCGTTGAGCGGGCACATCACCAGCCCTTCGGCACCGCACTCACGGGCATAGTCGGCCAGGCGCACGGCCTGGGCGCGACGCTCTTCGTTCCATACATCGAACGGGTACAGGGCGTTGATCGACAGCACCTTGATGTCGCGTGCCTCGCACAACTCGCGGACGCGGGCCGGGGGCATGCCGTCTTCGATCTCGACACCTTTCAGATCATTGCGAATCTCGATGGCATCGGTTTTCAACGCCAGCGCCAAGTCGATGAAAGCAGGCAGTGACAGGCGTGGGGCAACCATTCGGTTCAAGGCAAAACGCAGGGGCTGGTTCATTGTTGTTCTCCCTCCGGCATTCATGAAATGAGTTATTGGGCAGTGGGCATGCTGAATTCGGGGCCCTTGGCGATGCTGTCGGGCCAGCGTTGCATCACGCTCTTGTAGCGACTGTAGAAACGCAGGCCTTCCTCGCCGTAGGCATGGTGGTCGCCGAACAGCGAACGCTTCCAGCCGCCAAAGGAATGCCAGGCCATCGGCACCGGGATCGGCACGTTGATGCCCACCATGCCGACCTTGATGCTGCGCGCGAACGCCCGGGCGATGCCGCCGTCACGGGTGAAGCACGACACGCCGTTGCCGAACTCATGGGCGTTGATCAGCGCCACCGCGGTGGCGAAATCCGGTACACGAACGATGCCCAGCACCGGGCCAAAGATCTCTTGCTTATAGATGCTCATCTCGACGGTGACCTGGTCGAACAGCGTCGCGCCGACGAAAAATCCTTGCTCGGCCCCCGGCACCTTGAAACCCCGACCGTCGACGATCAGCCGAGCGCCCTCGGCCACACCGGCGTCGATAAAACCTTCCACCTTGGCCTTGTGCTCGGCGGTGACCAGCGGCCCCATGTCGGTGCCGGGCTGCTGGCCATTGCCGACCTTCAACTGGTCGATACGCGGCAGCAGCCGAGCAATCAACTCATCGCCGACATCGCCCACCGCCACGGCAATGGAAATCGCCATGCAGCGCTCGCCGGCCGAGCCGTAGGCCGCGCCGATCAAGGCGTCCGCCGCCTGGTCGAGGTCGGCGTCGGGCATGACGATCATGTGGTTCTTGGCCCCGCCCAGGGCCTGCACGCGCTTGCCATGCGCAGTGCCCTGCTGGTGGATGTACTCGGCAATCGGCGTAGAGCCGACAAAGGAAATTGCCTCGATATCCGGGTGCTGCAACAGCGCATCCACTGCCGCCTTGTCGCCTTGGACGACGTTGAATACGCCGTCCGGCAAGCCGGCTTCGGTCAGCAAGCGAGCCATCAGCAGGCTGGCGGACGGGTCGCGCTCCGAAGGTTTGAGGATGAAGCAATTGCCGGCAACCAATGCCAGCGGAATCATCCACAACGGCACCATCACCGGGAAGTTGAACGGCGTGACGCCGGCGCACACACCCAGCGGCTGGCGCAGGTTCCAGTTGTCGATACCGCCGCCGATGTTGTCACTGAAATCGGTCTTGAGCAGGTTGGGTGCACCACAGGCGTACTCGACGATCTCGATGCCGCGAGTGACTTCACCGTGGGCGTCGGACAGCACCTTGCCATGTTCACGGCTGATGATCTGCGCCAGTTCGTCGTGATGGCGGTCGAGCAGTTCCTTGAACTTGAACATCACCCGCGAACGGCGCAACGACGACTGTTCGGACCAGGCCGGGAACGCCGCCAGCGCCGAGGCCACCGCCGCGTCGACGGTACTGGGCTCGGCCAGGGCCACCCGCGCCTGTACCGCGCCGGTGGCCGGGTTGAAGACGTTGCTGGAGCGCGCGGTTTCGCTGTCCTGCACTTGGCCGTTGATGTAATGGCCTATTACCGGGGTGTCGCTCATTGTCCTGGTTCTCCGTTGGAATATTGGAATTCAGAGGTCGAGCAGCCAGCTGTGCTGCGGGTCGTTATGGAACTGCCAGACCCGCTTCGGACCGGCCATGACATTCAGGTAATACGACTCGTACCCGTAAGGCACGCTGACCGGGTGATAACCCTTGGGTACCACCACCAGGTCACTGTTCTCCACGGCCATGGCCTGGTCGATGCTGCGGTCGTCGGTGTAGACCCGCTGGAACACGAAGCCCTGGGACGGGTTGACCTGGTGGTAATAGGTTTCTTCGAGAAAACTCTGGTGCGGCAGGTCGTCGGTGTCGTGCTTGTGCGGCGGGTAGCTGGACGAATGGCCGGACGGCGTGCGCACTTCCACCACCAGCAGCGAATGGGCCGGCTCGCTGTCGGGCAGGATGTCGCAGACGTAGCGGGTATTGGCGCCCTTGCCGCGCACGCTGCGTTTCATGCTGTCCGGACGGATCAGCCGTGGACCATAAGTATGCTGGGCAGCCCCCGGCGCGGCGCACACCGCCACCTGCACATCGTTCAGGGCGGTGACTTGGGCCTGGCTGCCGGGCGGGAGATACGCCGCGAAGGGTGATTTGTCCTCGAACACCGATTGGCGGTCACCGAGGTTGTCCCAGTTGAAGGCTCCCTGCCCGGGCGCTTCGCCCTTGAGGTCGATGCGTCCGCTGAGCAGGACCACGCACAATTCCTTGTCACCGGCCATCACCGGAAGGGTTTCGCCGAGGCTCAGGCGGTAGGCGGCGAACCCCACGTACTCCAACGCGCCATGGGGCAGTTCGACCAGCTTTTGGCCGCTGGGATTGCTCTTGATCAACAGGCTCATGCCGGCATCCTCTCTTGCAGCAGGGCACGCAAGGTGTCGTAGCCCTTCTTGGCGTAGACATAGCTCGGCGCTACCGCCGGATCCTGCTCGGCTTCCACCACGAGCCAGCCGTGGTAATCGGCGGCGAGCAGGACGTCGAGCAACGCGGCGAAATCGATGTCGCCGTCCCCCGGCACGGTGAAGGTGCCGTTGATGATGCAGTCGGGGAAACTCCAGAGGTTGTTGCGTGCCAACTGCACCACCGGTTTGCGCACGTCCTTGAAATGCACGTGGCAGATGCGCTCGATGTGCTTGCGCAGGACTTGCAACGGTTCGCCGCCGCCCATGTAGCAATGGCCCGAGTCGAACAACAGGCCCACTTCGCTGCCGGTCAGGGCCATCAGCTTGTCGATGTCCGAAGGCGATTCGACGTAGGCGCCCATGTGGTGGTGATACGCCAGGCGCACGCCGTGGGACAAGGTGAAGCGCGCCAGTTCGGTGAGCTTGTCGGCGTAGGCTTGCCAGGCTTCGTCAGTGTGGAAGCGCGGGCGTTCGATCAGCGGGATGCGCTGGCCCTGGATCGAGTCCGCCACCTCGCCATAGACCAGCACCGTCGCGCCGTTCTGCGCCAACAGCTCGACATGACTGGCGATGGCGTCGATCTCCTCGGCGGCCGAACGCCGCGCCAGGCGACTGGAGTACCAGCCGGACACCAGCGCCAGGTCATACGGGCGCAGCACGTCGCCGACGCCCTTGGCGTCCTTGGGAAACTTGCCATTGAGCTCGAAACCTTCGTAGCCGATTTCCTTGCCTTCGCTCAACGCCGTGCTCAAGGGCGTCTCGCCGCCGAGGGATGGCAGGTCGTCGTTGCTCCAGGAAATCGGGTTGATGCCAATTCGGATTGCGGGCATGGCTGCACCTTTTATTGTTTTTCAAACTGAATAACGAAAATCGTTTGGAATACTTTTTGTGGCGAGGGGATTTATCCCCGCTGGGTCGCGAAGCGGCCCCTTAAAGACTTAATGCAAGTTGCCTGACACACCGAGTTGCCGGTTTTGGGGCCGCTTCGCAGCCCAGCGGGGATAAATCCCCTCGCCACAAAAGCCGGCACAACACCCTTCAGGCCCGTGCAGCACGCCACGCCTCGATCAACTCCACAAACCGCCCCTGCACGTCCCGGATCAACGTTTCATCATCGATTTCCCCGGCCAACCAGGCCCGGCTCGGTTCCTGGAAGATCGTCCGGCCCACGGCAAACCCGCGGCAGGTGGTGCTTTGGCTGGCCTGGCGGAAGCCCTCGGCCAACGCGGAGGCCGGGGCGTTGAGGCCCAGCAGCACCACGCCACGGCAGTACGGGTCGCGTTGCTGGATCAACTCGTCGAGCTGCTTCCAGTCTTCGGCTGTCTGCGCTTCGATCTTCCACCACGCCGGGAAAATTCCGAGGTTGTAGAGGCGCTTGAGGGCGCGATAAAGCACGTCCGGATGGGCCGATGGATGATCCTTCGGCGGGATGACTTCCAGCAGCAACTCATGACCACTGGCCTGGGACGCCTTATACAAGCCCATCAACTGCGCCTCCTGTTCCAGGCGCAGCAGCGGCTCGTCGTCGGGGTGAAATTGCACCAGGCATTTGATGATCTGTTCCTGCGGCCAGGCGATCAGGTTGCTGCCGATGGAGCGCCCATGCTCGAACGCCAGCGGTCGCGAGCCCTGTACCTCCACGGGCCGCGCCACCCACCAGCCACGTCCGGTGGCCGCGTTGAGCGAATCCTGGCCGAAACGCTGATCGGCCAGCAGCCCGACATCGGCGTCGATGCCCTGGCGTTGCAGGTCGGCTTCGACCCGCTCCACCGCCTGGATGAACAATTGCTTGAGCTCGCCGATGCTGCTCAGCTCACGACCGCCCTTCTGCGCCAGCTCCACCAACTGCCAGCGATGATCGAAGGCAAAGATGAACAGCTGTTTCCAAGCCTTGCGCGGCACGCTGACCTGATGCAGCCGTTGAAGCACGGCATCCTGGTCCGGTCGGGTAATGGGCACCGGGCTCTTGAACAGATAATCGAGCTCGGCCCGGGTCGGCATCGCCGGGGCGCACGCATGGCGCGACACCACCAGGCCGCCACAGGCGTTGGCCAATTGGCAGCAGCGCTCATCACTGGCGTCTTCCAGCCAACCGGCGAGGAAACCCGACATGAACGCATCGCCTGCGCCCAACACATTCAGGACTTCGACCCGCACGCCAGGGTAAAGGGCGCCGTCCTCCAAGCGGCTTGGAATATCACCGTGGATCACCGTGCACCCTTGCGGGCCGAGCTTGACCACGAGGGTTGCGGTCGTCAGCGCGCGCACCGTCCGCAGCGCGGTCAACAGATCTTCGCTGCCACCGGCAATCAGGAATTCTTCTTCGGTGCCGACGATCAGGTCGAAACGCGGCAGGATCCCTTGCACGTGCTGGCTGACTTTACGATCGGCGACGAAACGGGTTTCGCCATCGGCCTTGCCTGCCAGGCCCCAGAGGACTGGGCGGTAATCGATGTCGAGGACGCATTTGACGTTGTGTTTTCGCGCATGATCGAGCGCCTGGACGCTCGCGTTGTAGACGCCTTCGGTGGAGAAATGGGTGCCGGTGATCAGCAGCGCCTTGCTGGAGGCGATGAAGGCTTCGTCGATGTCTTCGGCCCGCAGCGCCATGTCGGCGCAGTTTTCCCGGTAGAACACCAGGGGAAAGGTCTCGCGATCCTTGATGCCCAGCAGGACCATGGCGGTGAGTCGCTCAGGATCGACCTTGATACCGCTGACGTCACACCCTTCGCGCGCCAGGGACTCCACCAGGAAGCGCCCCATGTGATCGTCGCCGACCCTGCTCAGCATCGCCGACCGGAGCCCCAGGCGAGCCGTGCCGAAGGCGATGTTGGCCGATGATCCGCCCAGGTATTTGGCGAAGCTTGAAACATCTTCCAGGCGCGCGCCGACTTGCTGCGCGTAGAGATCGACGCCCAGGCGTCCCAGGCAGATCACATCCAATTGACGCCCACTGGCAAAACGAGTCTGGCCCATGCTGGCTCCTGTTATTTTTATCAGCCTGCGCTGGTCGTCGGAACCGACATCAGCGCTTTGGTGGATGCAGACTAAAACGAGCCAGCGCCAATAATCAATATTTTTTCCATAAATTTTTATTGTGGAATATTTTTTCCAATATGCTACTGCTCAACCGGACCAGACGCAGTGCATCGTTTCAGCAGGCGCGACAACTTCGCTCAACCATGATTTTCCCGGCGCCTACGCTGTAGACTGCGACCAGCCAACCTATTGTCGAGGGCGGCCCGTTTCCGCGGGCTGCCCTATAAGAACAAGCCAGAAGGATTTCCTATGACCCGCCCCGATCTGCCGGCGCCGTCCGAGAGCGCGTCCGAAGCCGCCCTCCCCAGCCCACCGATCAACGCCGAGCGTCTGCTGCAACTGATCACCGAGGAATACGAAAGCCTGCCGCGCCAGCTCAAGCGCATCGCCAGCTACATGAGCCAGCAAAGCGACCGGATCATGGTGGATCGCATCAGCGACATCGCCCGGGAATGCGAAGTCCACCCTTCGGCCATCGTACGGTTCTCCCAGCGCTTCGGCTTCAGCGGGTTCAGCGAAATGCAGGCCTTGTTCCGCGAGGCCTATACCCACAAGACCACGCCGGTGCAGAACTACCAGCAGCGCATCCGCAGCATGATCGCCAACAAATCGCAGAAGGCCAGCGCCGGCGACCTGGCCCGTGAATGCGTCAACGCGACCCTGTCAGGTATCGAGCGCCTGGGGCTGGAACTGGACGACGAAGCGTTCGAAAAAGCCGTGGACCTGGTGGTCAATGCCGACAATATCTATGTGGTCGGCGTGCGGCGTTCATTCGCGGTGGCCGACTACCTGGTCTACAACCTGCAACACACCAACAAGCGCATTCACCTGGTGTCCGGACTGGGGGGCAGTTATCGCGAGCAGATGCGCAGCGTGCGGGCCAATGACCTGGTCATCGCCATCAGCTTCACGCCCTACGGCAAGGAAACCCAGCATTGCCTGCGCATTGCCCAGCATCACCAGGCCAAGACGCTGATCATCACCGACAGCAACCTGTCGCCGCTGGCCAAGCGGGCCAACGCGGTGCTGCTGGTCAACGAAGGCAGCTCGTTCGCGTTCCGCTCGTTGAGCGCCACGCTGTGCCTGTGCCAGGCGTTGTTCATCGCCGTGGCCTACCGCCTTGAACTCAAGGTTGATGAAATCCATGAACAGGTCGGCTTCGAGGATTGATGCCCGAGCTGAAAACCGCTGAAGGAGAAGCCATGAAACTGATCGGCATGCTGGACTCGCCCTATGTACGCCGCGTCGCCATTTCCGCCAAACGCCTGGGGATCGCCCTGGAACACGAATCGGTGTCGGTGTTCAGGCAATTCGAGCACTTCCAGAGCATCAACTCGGTGGTCAAGGCACCGACCCTGGTCTTGGATGATGGCTCGGTGTTGATGGATTCCACCTTGATCATCGATTACTTGGAGGCCCTGGCCGGGCCAACGCGCAGCCTGATGCCGAACGGTCCGGAACAACGGCTGCGCTCGTTGCAACTGATCGGATTGGCGTTGGCGGCGTGCGAGAAGTCAGTGCAGATCTATTACGAACGAACCCTGCGGCCGGCGGAAATCCAGCACGGTCCGTGGCTCGAGCGGATCTCCGGCCAACTGCTGGCGGCATACGGCGGGTTGGAGCAAGCGCTGGCAAAACAGCCATTGCCCACCGATGGCTCGATCGACCAGGCCGGCATCACCATCGCCGTGGCATGGACCTTCACCAACCTTCTGGTTGCAGACCAGGTGCAAGGAAAGGCCTTCCCGCAAATCAGCACCTTCACCGCCTATGCCGAAGAACTGGAAGCCTTCATCAGCACACCGGTGGAATAACAGCTGGATCCATTCCCGTGTGGGAGCGAGCCTGCTCGCGAAAGCGGTGCATCAGTCACCATGGATGCCGACTGACATGACGCCTTCGCGAGCAGGCTCGCTCCCACAGGGGACCGGTTGATCACAGGATTTGCTCAGACCGGTTCCATTTCCCTTGGTTCTGCAACCGCCGCCACCTCGAACCGATCCGCGAGGAACGGCGTGATGTCCAGCGGCAACGGCTCATCATTGACCAGTTTATCCAGTAACACCCCGGTAATGGCCGAGGTGAGGATGCCGGTGCGGAAATGCCCGCAGGCGTTGAGGTAGCCCTCCACGCCGCGCATCGGCCCGAGGATCGGCAGCTCGTCGGGTGAGCCGGGACGCAGCCCGGCCCAGGTACGCTTGAGGTTGATGTCGGCCAGTTGCGGAATACAACGCATCGCGCCTTGCACCAGCCCTTCGATCTCCGGGTAAGTGGTGGTCACGTCGAACCCCTTGTCCTCCGTGGTGCTGCCAATCAGGATTTCGCCGTTGTCTTTCTGCGCCACATAACAATCGCTGGTGGTCAGGCAGCCGTTGAGGATCTTGGGCATGCGTTCGGTCAACAGGATCTGGCCCTTGACCGGCTTGACCGGAATCCGCACGCCCGTGGCCTGCTCGCTGAGGTCCGCCGCCCAGGCGCCGGCGGCATTGATCAGGGTCCGGCAATTGAACGTTCCGGCTTCGGCGGTTTGCACGCCGGTCACCCGCGTGCCGCTGCGCAAGACTTCAGTCACGTGGGTGTTGAAGTACAGGTCGACGCCGTTCTGCCGCGCGCCCTCGGTGTAGGCGTCGGCGAGGCGGAACGGGCTGACCTGGTGATCGCAGAGAAACTCCAGCGCGCCGAGGGCCTCATGGCTCACATTTGGCTCTGCCTCGCGCAAGGCCGCCTGGTCGAGCCAACGCACCTGATCGGCCAGATGGGGAATGGAGGCGGCGATGTGCTCGGCGTACAAGCGGTCTTCATCGTCATAGATCACGAACTTCAGCCCGGTCTCTTCGAACTTGAAATCCATGCCGTGGCGCTCAAGCAACTCGCGATGCAGTTGCGGGTACATCCCGTTGGACTGCAAGGCGAACTGGAAAAACGAGTCGGGCAGGATGTGCGGCGTACTCGCATCCACCGCCACGGCGGCGCCCTGGGCCTGGCGCTTGCGATTGGCCGACATCATGCGGAAGAAAATCACCCCGCAGCCCAGGCCCACTGACTCGCCGATGGCCCACAAGCCGCCCGCCGACGCACGGGTAGCGTTGCCGGGACGCTTGGCGTCGATCAGGGCGATCTTCAAATGGCTGCGTTTGGACAGCTGATAGGCACAGGAAGCGCCAATCACGCCGCCGCCGGCAATCACCACGTCATAGTGCTTAGTCATGGGAAGCGGCCTCCGTGCCGACATTCTGAAAGGCTGAAAATGGAATCGGATCGATCGGAAACCGCGGCCGCAACCAGCCCACATCGGCGCGTCCGGTGGCCTCGCGCAACCGGTCGCTGCAGTAACCGACGCACATGCGCCCCTGGCAATCACCCATGCTGACGCGGGTGCGCATTTTCAGGCTGGCCATGTCCTGCACACCCTGCTCCAGGGCTCGGTCGATGTCGGCACGGGTGGCATGCTCGCAGCGGCAGATCACCGTCTCGGCAGTGGGCAGCGCAGTCTGGCCCGCCCCGCGCCGGGTATAGCGATCGACGGCGGCGCGAAAGCGAATGATCCGCTCCAGTCGGGCCTGATAGCGCCCACGCCGCTCCAGGGCTGCCGGCTCATCCAGGACATTGCGTTGCATCAGCACTGACAGCGCGGCAATACGCCCGCTCAGCATGGCGGCTTCACCTCCGCGAATCCCGCCCATGTCGCCCGCCAGGTGGATGTGCGCCTCGCTGCTGCGTTGCCAGGCATCGGACATCGCACGCAAATAACCGTCTTCGCTGAAGCCATGTTCCAGGCCCATCTGCTGGCTCAACTGGGTGCGCGGGATGAACCCGTAGCCAACCGCCAGCGTCTGGGCCGGCAACTGTTCGGCGCGTTCAAGGTCCGGCGCCCAATCGGCGGAATACGGCGCGACGGTCACGCCGCTCAACTCACCCTCGCCCTCGGCTCGCACCACGCCCCAGCCATAACGCACCGGAATGCGATGCCGCTTGAGGTACGCGAGCATGCCCAGGCCATCGAGGAACAGCTGCGGCTTGTTCAGCAACGCCAGGCTTTCCTTGGCGATCCGGCCAAACGCACAGGCCTCGTAGACGCCCGCCACGGTGACGCCCGAGGCATGTAGCTGGCAGGCCACCAATGGCAGCAGCGGCCCCGTACCGGCAATCACCACCGGGCTTGGTGGCCTGACCACGCCGCTCTTGATCTGCAATTGCAAGCCACCAAGCATCATCACACCCGGCAACGTCCAGCCAGGAAACGGCACGCTGCGTTCATGGCAACCGGCCGCGAGGATCAGTTGGGAGTAGGCGACCTCGCGCAAGCGCTCGTCGGCATCCAGCAGCATCAGGGCCCGGAACCCTTCGGCGCCGATGACCCGGCTGCCCAGTCGCACGTCGATCAGGCCGGCATGGTGCTGGAATTCACCGTGGAGTTTTTCCAGGGCTTCGCTGTAGCGCGGCCCCAGGTAATCCAGGCGTACCCCGTCGCGCAAAGGCCCGCGATACACCACCCCACCCAGGCGCGGCGCCTCTTCGAGCAAGCTGCAGCGCACGCCATGGGCGGCCAGCTCAATGGCCGCCGCCATACCTGCCGGGCCGCCGCCGACAATCACCGGATCGTGGTTCATGGCGCCTCCGTTTCGGCAATGCGGTTGGTCCGGGTCTCGATGTGCATGCCGGGTCGCACCAGGGTCTGGCAGGCGCGGCGCTTGTGGCGACCGTCGATCTTGACCAGGCAGCATTGGCACACGCCCATGCCGCAATAGGCACCGCTGATCTGGTCATGATCGTTGCGCGCGACCTGGCGCTGGCCCAGCGCCTGGATGACCGTGAGCACGGTTTCGCCCTGGGCGGCGTTGACAGCCTGGCCGTCCAGGTGCACGGTCATGTCGGCCTGTTCCAGGGGTTGGATATCAAATGGTCGGTGTATGAGGTCTTGAGGTTGCATCATGCAGCTCTTCCTTGAAAGTTCAGTCGGTCCCGGCTCCTTGCGGCACGCCACTCTTTGCCTTGCGTCAATGCCCATCGGCGACAGCGCGCCAGAACAGGGCAGCGGGCGCAGCATGATGGTGCGCAGGGCAATGATGTTAGGGAATATTTGTGACGAAGTATTGATCCAGGCCACTGAATGCGCAGGCTGGCGCCTGATGAACTTTTTTTCAGAAAGCCGACAGGTATTCTTTGGCAAAATGCTGCGCAGTCGCTCCAACTTCCCCACACGGTACTGCCCATGAACCGCATCCTGACCATCGAAGACGACGCCGTGACCGCCCGTGAGATCGTCGCCGAACTGACCCGCAACGGCCTGGATGTCGACTGGGTCGACAACGGCCGCGAGGGCCTGGAACGTGCCGTCAGCGGCGACTACGACCTGATTACCCTGGACCGCATGCTGCCCGAGCTCGACGGCCTGGTGATCGTCACACAACTGCGAAGCATGGGCGTCGCCACGCCGATCCTGATGATCAGCGCCCTCTCGGATGTCGATGAGCGGGTCCGTGGTCTACGGGCAGGCGGCGACGATTACCTGACCAAACCGTTCGCCACAGACGAAATGGCCGCCCGGGTCGAAGTGCTGCTGCGACGCAACAACGGCGCCCGTGAACCGGAAACCGCCTTGCGGGTAGCGGACCTGGAGCTCAACCTGATCAGCCGCGAAGCCAGCCGCAACGGGCAGTTGCTGAGCCTGCTGCCCACCGAATACAAACTGCTGGAATTCCTGATGCGCAACAGCGGGCAGATCCTCTCGCGCATGATGATTTTCGAGGAAGTCTGGGGTTATCACTTCGACCCCGGCACCAACCTGATCGACGTCCACATCGGCCGCCTGCGCAAGAAAATCGACCCGCCGGGCCTGGAACCGCTGATTCGCACGGTACGGGGTTCCGGCTATGTCATTGCTGAACCCCGCTAAGGGCTGGCGCTCCTCCAGCAGCCGCCTGCTGGCGCTGTACAGTTCGCTGTTCGTGCTCTGGAGCGCGATCCTGATGGGGGTGATGTACTACGAGGTATTCGGCTACCTCGACAGCCTCGCCAAGCACTCCCTGATGCAGCGCCAGCATTTGTTCGCGCGCATCCACGGCGATCAGTTGGAAGACGCGCTGATGGCCAGCCTGACCCTGGACGAACGCGGCGTCGACGCCTATGGCCTGTTCGACCCGCAACTGCGTCACCTGAGCGGGCCGATCCAGCGAATCCCCGCCGACCTGCCGCTCGACGGCAAGATCCACATGCTCGGCGGCTGCGTGGATTCCGACGATCCGGACGTGCCTTCCGACAGTTGCGATGCCGTGGCGTCCCGGACCCAGGACGGCCGCTGGCTGGTACTGGCCCGGGACAACGGTTCGCTGTTCGCCGTCACGCGCATCATCCTGCACGCGCTGTTCTGGGGCGTCTCGCTGACGATCCTGCCAGGTATCGCTGGCTGGCACCTGTTGCGCCGCCGACCGTTGCAACGCATTCGCAAACTGCAGGCCAGTGCCGAAGCCATCGTCGCCGGCGACCTGACCCATCGCCTGCCGCTGTCGAGCCGGCGCGATGAACTGGACATGCTGGCAGCGATCGTCAATGCCATGCTCGACCGCATCGAACGGCTGATGAACGAGGTCAAGGGCGTGTGCGACAACATCGCCCACGATTTACGCACCCCGCTCACCCGCCTGCGCGCCCAGCTCTATCGCATCCAGCAGGAAGCCGCCGACGGCTCCCCCGAAGCGTTGCAGATGGATCAGGTGATCGCCGAGACCGATACGCTCATGGCGCGGTTTCGTGGCCTGTTGAGGATTTCGGAACTGGAGGACCAACAACGCCGCTCAGGTTTCGTGCGCCTCGATCCGTTGCAGCTACTGCAGGAATTGCATGATTTCTATCTGCCCTTGGCGGAAGAGCGCGAGCTAGTCTTCACCCTGGAAGTGCCCGACGCCCTACCCCTGCTCAACGGCGACCGGGCACTGCTGTTCGAAGCGGTGTCGAACCTGCTGAGCAACTCGATCAAATTCACCCCGCCGGGCGGCGAAGTGATCCTGCGGGGCGTGGACCAGGGCGACAGCACCCGCATCGAAGTGCTCGACTCCGGCCCCGGCATCCCCGAGGCCGAACGCAAGGCGGTGTTTCGACGCTTCTATCGCGCCGAGGGCAGCAGCCAACACGGCGGATTCGGCCTCGGCCTGTCGATCGTCGCCGCGATTGTCAGCCTGCACGGGTTTACGCTGGAGGTGGATCGCAGCGAGTCGGGGGGCGCGCGGTTGGTGCTCGATTGTCGGGCGACGTTGTTGTAAGAACGTTGATCTGCTTGGAGAACTGCTTTCCTGTGGCGAGGGGATTTAGTGAAACGTCGCACCGCCCCGCTGGGCTGCGCAGCAGGCCCCGTATCGATGCAACGCTAGCAAATGGCGAGCGCTTCGCACTCGAGCGGGGATAAATCCCCTCGCCACAACTAACTCCCGTCGACCTTGGAGTCAGGCAGGATCACTGCGATGCAACGGTGTGTTATGCAGCTCATAGCGCAACTCATCGACCAGCTTTTCCAGACTTTCTTCAGAGCGGATGCTGTCGACGCTCATGCCGCTGACCACCAGGTCGACCTCGCCGCTTTCCTGGTGATACAAACGAATGGTGAGCGTGCCGTCGCCATTGAGGCTGCAGTCGCAGGACAGCGGCGCAAAACTGTTCTCGAGACGGGCGCGTAACGGAGCCAGTTGGGTCATGGGGCGCACCTCAGCTTCGAAGTCGCAAATGACCGGTAGACAGCTCCGGCCTCCTGGCTCCCGCAGACGTCCTGTCGATCTCACTTTTGAAGGGTTTGCTGCACATCGTGACGTATTCCTTGACTGTTTCGTGGGGACGCGACACCTACAACAAATGTCGCACCCCACCAGCCTAGGGACGTAACCGCCTGGGTAGAACCCGAATTTGCACCAGAATGCCAGGTGCATATGCACTAGCTATCATGGTGCCTTCATCCGCCATTCGTTCCCGAAAAGACCTCGCTCCCGGGCCCAGACGATCGCTTCGCTGCGGCTGTGAACGTCCAGTTTCGAATACAGCGTCGCCACATGATTGCGCACGGTGTTGGGGGCCAATTTCAAGCGCGCGGCAATTTCCTTGTCGGCCAGGCCTTCGCAAATCAGCCCCAATACATCACGCTCCCGGGCCGTCAGTTCGGTGAACGACGTCGAGGGTGATTGCGCGTTGATGCTTTTCACATTCGCCAGTTTTTCGATCAGGGTCCGGCTGAACCACGAGGCGTCCTTCATCACTTCCTCGATGGCCGCCACCAACTCCAGCTCCGAGCGCTTGCGTTCGGTGATGTTCATCAGCACCAGCAAATAGCAGGGTTTGTCCTGGATTGCCACGGTATCGGCGGCCACTTCGCAATCGATCTGCTCCCCGCCTTTCTTGTGTACCTTGACATCGACGCTGGACACGACGGCGGCTTTCTCGAGGCGGGCAAACAACGCAGCGCTCGCCTCCTTGTCCAGGAAGCCGATTTCGTCCACGGTCTTGCCCAGCAGTTCCTCGCTGGCGTAACCGGTCGCCTGGAGGAAGGCTTCGTTGATTTCCAACAGTTGCAACTCGCCGCTGCAAATCAAGGTCGGCACCGGGGACAGGCGGAATGACTTGGCGAAGCGCTCCTCGCTCTGGCGCAGCGCGGTTTCGGCCTTGCGCCGCGGCTCCATGTCCATGAACGAGAACAGCATGCAGTCTTCATCGTGCAGGTCCAGCGGCTGTCCGGCGACGATCACCTGCTTGTTCGTACCGTCCGGCAAGCGCATTTCGGCCTGCATTTGCGGAATGGTTGCGCCCTGCCCCAGTCGTTCGATGGCCAGATCGCGCTTCTCGGCGGCCTCCAGCACATCCAATTCGTACACCGAACGGCCGATCACCTGCTCGCGGCTGTAGCCGGTCATTTCCAGGAAGCCGGGGTTGACCTTGATGTAGCGCAAGTCGCTGAGACGGCAGATCACCGCGGGCGCTGGGTTGGCGGCGAAGGTTCTCTCGAAACGCTGCTCGGCGCTGGCCCACTCGGTGGCATCGCTGAGAATCAGCACCAGGTACTCCGGCTCGCCAGCGCGGTCGGCCAGGACCATGCTGCGGATGCGGTGCACCCAGGTTCGATCGGGGTCGGCCACTGGCGTGACTTCCACCAGCACGTCACTGAACTCATCACCACGGGCCACGCGGGCGATGGGATAGTTTTCTTCAGGCAGCGGATGATTATTACGATAGCGCAAGTTGAAACGCCGGGCATATTCCTTGGCATTGGTGCCCAGTTCCCTCAGTTCCTGGACACCATGCATGGTCAGCGCAGCCTCGTTGGCCCAGGCAATGGTCTGGTCGACCTCGACGAGTATGACGCCGTCGGACAGCCCGGCGATGATCTGCAGCAACTGGCGGCGATTGGTGTCGGTGTTCGGGACATCCTGATTCATTGGGTCTCCATGGGTCGTCACGTTCAGGCATGGATGCGTTGAAGGTTACGACCACATGGCTCTGGGATAGTGCGCCAGCCTCAAGCCGCCATGCGCCCCTCGGCGATCGCCTGGGAGGCGGCCAGCATGGCGCGCAGCAGCACGGCGCAGCCGGCGGCGAGGTCGTCGGGGGCGGCGTTTTCGATTTCGTTGTGGCTGATGCCGCCTTCGCAGGGCACGAAGATCATGCCGGCGGGGCCCAGTTCCGCGAGGAAAATCGCGTCATGGCCGGCGCCGCTGACAATGTCCAGGTGCGACATTCCTAGCCCTTGTGCAGCGCCGCGCACCGCCTCGACGCAGCCCGGATCGAAATACAGCGGCGGGAAGTCTGCCGTGGGTTTCAAATCGAAGGTCAGGCCGTGCTGCCGACACGTGTCTTCGATCACTTGCTTGACCTCGGCGATCATCGAATCCAGGCGCGCCGGTTCCAGGTGACGGAAGTCCAGGGTCATGCGCACCTCGCCAGGAATGACATTGCGCGACCCCGGATAGGCTTGCAGGCAACCGACCGTGCCGCAGGCGTGGGGTTGATGACCGAGGGCGGCGCGGTTGACGGCACCGACGATGATCGAGGCGCCCACCAGGGCGTCCTTGCGCAGGTGCATCGGCGTGGGGCCGGCGTGGGCCTCGACGCCGCGCAGGGTCAGGTCGAACCATTTCTGCCCGAGGGCGCCCATCACCACGCCGATGGTCTTGCCCTCGTCTTCGAGGATCGGCCCCTGCTCGATGTGGGCCTCGAAATACGCGCCCACCGGATGACCACTCACTTGCCGGGAGCCGGCGTAACCGATGGCGTTCAACGCCTGGCCCACCGTGATGCCTTCGGCGTCGGTCTTGGCGAGGGTTTCTTCGAGGGTGAATTTCTCGGCGAAGACCCCGGAGCCCATCATGCAAGGGGCGAAGCGCGAGCCTTCTTCGTTGGTCCAGACCACCACTTCCAAGGGTGCCTCGGTCTCGATGCCCAAGTCGTTGAGGGTGCGCAGCACCTCCAGCCCGGACAACACGCCGAAGCAGCCGTCGAACTTGCCACCGGTAGGCTGGGTGTCGATGTGGCTGCCGGTCATCACTGGCGGCAGGTTCGGATTGCGCCCCGGGCGCCGGGCGAAGATATTGCCTACCGCATCGATGCTGACCGTACACCCTGCCGCTTCGGTCCATTGCACGAACAAGTCGCGGGCTTGGCGATCGAGGTCGGTCAGGGCCAGCCGGCACACACCGCCCTTGACCGTGGCGCCGAGCTGGGCCAGGTCCATGAGTGATTGCCAGAGGCGGTCGCGGTTGATGTGCTGGTGGGTGGATTGCAGGACGTCGGTGGCTGCGTTCATGGGGATCTCCATTTTTTCTGGCATGTTTTCGGTGTACTTGAGGCCGCCATCGCGAGCAAGCTCGCTCCCACAGGGATGTGCTGCGCATACAAATTTTTCATCCACCCCAATCCAATGTGGGAGCGAGCTTGCTCGCGATGAGGCCCTCTTTCACACCGCGGTCTTAGCAACGGACGGGCTCGCTCGCAAGCTGCACAATCCGTAATAAATCACCCCGCCCAGCGCCGAGCCGGTGAACCAGCCGTAGCTGTAGAACCAACTGAACGCATCGCTGCCCAGGGACAGCAGCGTCAGCGCCACCGGTACGCC
Source organism: Pseudomonas sp. BP11-1-1 (assembly GCF_052112105.1). Classification (NCBI taxonomy): domain Bacteria; kingdom Pseudomonadati; phylum Pseudomonadota; class Gammaproteobacteria; order Pseudomonadales; family Pseudomonadaceae; genus Pseudomonas; species Pseudomonas sp. BP11-1-1. The sequence goes on along the minus strand of NZ_JAUTYU010000005.1, from coordinate 75,444 downwards.
AAAGGCGATGAAACCGTTCCAGTTCCAGGCCGGGTAGATGTCGTCGCGGTACAAGCCGGCCAGGTCCAACTGCTGTCGCTTGATCAGGAAATAATCCACCACCATGATCCCGGCGATCGGCCCCAGCAGGCTCGAATAGCCCAGCAGCCAATTCGAATAAACCGACTCCAGGCTGACGTCGGAAACGATCCAGCCGAGTTTTTTCAGCAATTCGTGGCCCATCAGCGCCAGCCCCACCAGGCCGGTGAGCAGCACGGCCTTGGTGCGGCCGATCAGTTTCGGCGCCAGGTTCTGGAAGTCATTGGTCGGCGAGACGATGTTGGCCGCGGTGTTGGTCGAGAGCGTGGCGACGATGATCAGCACCATGGCCAACGCCACCCACATCGGGCTCTGGATGTGCCCGATCAAAGACACCGGGTCGGAGACGGTCACGCCCACCAGTTTTTCCGAGGCGGCGGTCATGACCACGCCGAGGGAGGCGAACAGGAACATGGTCAACGGCAAGCCGATGATCTGCCCGACGATCTGGTCCTTCTGGCTCTTGGCATAACGGCTGAAGTCCGGGATGTTCAAGGACAAGGTGGCCCAGAAACCGACCATCGCCGTCAACCCGGCGAGAAAATAGCCAGTCACGCCAGCGCCTTCGGGTCGCTTGGCCGGGACCGCCATCAGCTCGGTCAGCGACACATTGGGCAACGCCCAGACCAGGAGCCCGGCCCCCACCAGAACCAGCAGCGGCGCAGACAAGGTTTCCAGCCACTTGATCGACTCGGCGCCGCGCAACACCACCCACAGGTTGATGACCCAGAACACCATGAAGCCGATCACTTCGCCGGTACCGCCGAGGCTCTTCCAGCCCTCGAACACCGAACCGAGAAACAGGTGGATCGCCAGCCCGCCGAACATCGTCTGGATGCCGAACCAGCCACAGGCGACCAGGGCGCGGATCAGGCACGGCACGTTGGAACCGATGACGCCGAAGGACGAGCGCAGCAGCACCGGGAACGGGATGCCGTACTTGGTCCCGGCAAAGGCATTCAAGGTCAGCGGGATCAACACGATGATGTTGGCAAACAGGATCGCCAGCAGCGCCTCGCCCACCGTCAAGCCGAAATAGGCCGTGAGTACGCCGCCCAAGGTATAGGTCGGCACGCAGATCGCCATGCCGACCCACAGTGCGGTGATGTGCCATTTGTTCCAGGTTCGCTCGTGCACCTTGGTGGGTGCGATGTCGTGGTTGTAACGGGGGCTGTCGAGGACGTCGCTGCCGGCTTCGAGTTCGAATAATCCGTCGCGCTCGGTCACTGTTGATCTGGTCATGTCCGCTCCACTGTTTTCATTATTTTTGCTCATCGACGGGCGATGGCTGGAGTACTTGCACACGTACTGCCAATCACCTCGCCAGACCACGACAACACTCAATAACCGTGCCGAATGATCTGAATAACTGACGGGGTAATCGATATATTCCTTTCAACCATTTGATCTTCAACGCTTTAAGGTCAACTTGTCGTCCTGCTCCACTCTCTGATCATCGATGTTCAGGCTAGATGACCTCCGCGTCCTGTCGAGTGGGAGATTCAAAGTGGTGCGCCGTTGATCCACGCGAAGTGTCTAGACCGCACTACAAGCGCTTTCAAGCGGCTGATTTACCATGATAAATCTCGCTCAAATAGCGATCCTGTCAAGTGCGTCAAATTGGTGAGCATGCTCACCAATTTGGTGATTTGAATAGTTAATACTTTAAATTCAATAGGTTATAAAACGAATAAGCTTATAAAAAATAATCTTGCTCATTTCAATAACTCAAGCTAGCGTCTAATCCTGACAGTCGTGACAAGATTAAAACACTGCGCGACTAACCTACCGTAATGGATAAAACATAAAGAGCCGGCAACAGTCGGTCATGCCCTGCGAGGAACTCGGAATGTCTCTGTTGATCCGTGGCGCCACCGTTATTACCCATGATGAAAGTTATCGCGCCGATGTGTTCTGCGCCGACGGCGTGATCAAGGCCATTGGTGAAAACCTCGATGTTCCGGCCGCGACCGAAGTGCTCGACGGCAGCGGTCAATACCTGATGCCAGGCGGCATCGATCCCCACACCCATATGCAACTGCCCTTCATGGGCACGGTCGCCAGCGAGGACTTCTTCAGCGGCACGGCGGCGGGGCTTGCCGGAGGCACCACTTCGATCATCGACTTCGTGATTCCCAACCCCCAGCAATCGCTGATGGAAGCCTTTCATCAATGGCGGGGCTGGGCCGAAAAAAGCGCCAGCGACTACGGCTTCCATGTAGCGATCACCTGGTGGAGCGAACAGGTTCGCGAGGAAATGGGCGAGCTGGTCAGCCATCACGGCGTCAACAGCTTCAAGCATTTCATGGCCTACAAGAACGCGATCATGGCCGCCGACGACACCTTGGTGGCGAGCTTCGAACGCTGCCTGGAACTGGGCGCGGTGCCCACCGTGCATGCAGAGAACGGCGAGCTGGTCTATCACCTGCAACGCAAGCTGCTGGCCCAAGGCATTACCGGGCCGGAAGCCCACCCGCTGTCGCGCCCTTCCCAGGTGGAAGGCGAAGCCGCCAGCCGGGCCATCCGTATCGCCGAGACCCTCGGCACGCCGCTGTACCTGGTACACGTCTCGACGAAAGAAGCGCTGGACGAAATCACTTACGCCCGCGGCAAGGGCCAGCCGGTCTACGGTGAAGTATTGGCAGGGCATCTGCTGCTGGACGACAGTGTCTATCGCGATCCCGACTGGCAGACCGCCGCCGGTTATGTGATGAGCCCGCCTTTCCGTCCGCGCGGGCACCAAGAAGCGCTCTGGCATGGCCTGCAATCCGGCAACCTGCACACGACCGCCACCGACCACTGCTGTTTCTGCGCGGAACAGAAAGCCGCCGGCCGCGATGACTTCAGCAAGATCCCCAACGGCACCGCTGGTATCGAAGACCGCATGGCCGTGCTCTGGGACGAAGGGGTCAACAGCGGCAAATTGTCGATGCACGACTTCGTTGCCCTGACCTCCACCAACACCGCGAAGATCTTCAACCTCTACCCACGCAAAGGCGCGATCCGCGTCGGTGCCGACGCTGACCTGGTGCTCTGGGATCCCCAGGGCAGCCGGACGATTTCCGCCAAGACCCACCACCAGCAAGTGGACTTCAACATCTTCGAAGGCAAGACCGTGCGCGGCGTACCCAGCCACACCATCAGCCAGGGTCGGCTGGTCTGGGCCGACGGCGACCTGCGGGCCGAACGCGGGGACGGGCGCTATATCGAACGACCGGCGTATCCGGCGGTGTTCGATTTGCTGAGCAAGCGGGCTGAGTTGAATAAGCCGACTGCTGTGAAACGCTGAAATCGAGGCCTTCGGCCTTCGCGAGCAGGCTCGCTCCCACACTGGATTTTGGGTGAATGCAAAAACCATGTGCACAGCAGAGCCCCCTGTGGGAGCGAGCTTGCTCGCGAAAGCGTCAGCCCAGGCAACGAAAAAACCACTGCCCACCAGAGGCAGCACCTCAAACACCGTGAGGCCCGATTCCATGATCCAGCCCTTGAGCCATCTCCCCCATTCCCAGGAAGACCCGACCACCCTCGCCGCCCGCTTCAGTGACCTGGCGCCGCCCCTCAATGCGCGCCAGGCCCACCTGGAGGCGTCCCGCTGCCTGTACTGCTACGACGCGCCTTGCGTGAACGCTTGCCCTAGCGAGATCGATATTCCATCGTTCATTCGCAACATTCACCAGGACAACGTCCAGGGTGCGGCCCAGCGGATTCTCTCGGCGAACATCCTCGGCGGCAGTTGCGCCCGGGTCTGCCCCACCGAGGTGCTGTGCCAGCAAGCCTGCGTGCGCAACAACGCCCAGGAATGCGCGCCCGTGCTGATCGGCCTGTTGCAACGCTACGCCGTCGACAATGCCCACTTCAGCGAACACCCGTTCAAACGCGCCGCCGCCAGCGGCAAACGCATCGCGGTGGTCGGGGCAGGTCCCGCCGGGCTGTCCTGCGCGCACCGCAGCGCGATGCACGGCCATGACGTGGTGATTTTCGAAGCCCGGGACAAGGCCGGCGGCCTCAACGAATACGGCATCGCCAAGTACAAACTGGTGGACGACTACGCGCAACGTGAATTGGACTTCTTGCTGGAAATCGGCGGCATCGAGATCCGTCACGGCCAGAAGCTCGGCGACAACCTCAGCCTGAGCGACCTGCACCAGCAATTCGACGCGGTGTTCCTCGGCCTCGGCTTGGCTGCCAGCAAACAGCTGGGCCTGAGCGACGAACAAGCGTCAGGGATGCTGGCCGCCACCGAGTACATTCGCGAGTTGCGCCAGGCTGACGACCTCAGCCAGTTGCCGCTGGCCGACCGTTGCATCGTGCTCGGCGCCGGCAACACCGCCATCGACATGGCCGTGCAGATGGCCCGCCTCGGTGCCCGCGACGTCAGTCTCGTGTACCGACGCGGCCTGGAGGACATGGGCGCCACCGGGCACGAACAGGACATCGCCAAGGCCAATCAGGTCCGCCTGCTGACCTGGGCCCAGCCGCAGCAAGTACTGCTGGACGACAGCGGCGTGGTGCGCGGCATGCGTTTCTCCCGGACTCATCTGGAGAGCGGTCGGCTGGTGATCGGCAGCGAGACCTTTGACCTGCCCGCCGATGCCATCTTCAAAGCCATCGGCCAAGCCTTCGACGACGACGCGCTGGTGGACCCGCTGGCCCGGGAACTCAAGCGCCAGGACGGACGCATCCTGGTGGACGAACACCTGCGCACCAGCATTCCCGGCGTCTACGCCGGCGGCGATTGCACCAGCCTCGACCAGGACCTCACCGTGCAGGCCGTGCAGCACGGCAAGCTCGCCGCCGAGGCAATCAATGCTCATCTCATGCTCAATGTGGAGGCTGCGTAATGGCCGATCTGTCGATTGTCTTCGCCGGCATCAAAGCCCCCAATCCGTTCTGGCTGGCCTCCGCGCCGCCCACCGACAAGGCGTACAACGTCGTGCGTGCCTTCGAGGCGGGCTGGGGTGGCGTGGTCTGGAAAACCCTGGGGGAGGATCCGGCGGCGGTGAACGTGTCCTCGCGCTACTCGGCTCACTACGGTGCCAATCGCGAGGTGCTGGGCATCAATAACATCGAGCTGATCACCGACCGTTCGCTGGAGATCAACCTGCGGGAAATCACCCAGGTAAAGAAGGACTGGCCTGATCGGGCGCTGATCGTGTCGCTGATGGTGCCGTGCGTCGAGGAGTCCTGGAAGAACATCCTGCCCCTGGTGGAAGCCACAGGCGCCGATGGCATCGAGCTGAACTTCGGTTGCCCCCACGGCATGCCGGAACGGGGCATGGGTGCGGCGGTGGGCCAAGTGCCAGAGTACGTCGAGCAGGTGACGCGCTGGTGCAAGACCTATTGCTCGCTGCCGGTGATCGTCAAGCTCACGCCGAACATCACCGATATCCGCGTCGCCGCCCGGGCCGCCCATCGCGGCGGGGCCGACGCGGTGTCGCTGATCAACACCATCAACTCCATCACCAGCGTCGACCTGGACCGCATGGTCGCCCTGCCCATCGTTGGCAGCCAGAGCACCCACGGCGGTTACTGCGGCTCGGCGGTCAAGCCGATTGCGCTGAACATGGTCGCGGAAATCGCCCGTGACCCGCAGACCCAGGGCCTGCCGATCTGCGGCATCGGTGGCATCGGCAGTTGGCGCGACGCGGCGGAGTTCATCGCCTTGGGCAGCGGCGCGGTGCAGGTCTGCACGGCGGCGATGCTGCATGGCTTTCGCATCGTCGAGGAGATGAAGGACGGCCTGTCGCGCTGGATGGACGAACACGGTCACGCCAACCTGCAAGCCTTCTCCGGTCGCGCGGTGGGCAACACCACCGATTGGAAGTACCTCGACATCAACTACCAGGTCATCGCGAAAATCGACCCGCACGCCTGCATTGGTTGCGGGCGCTGTCACATCGCCTGTGAAGACACCTCGCACCAGGCCATCGCCAGCCTCAAGTTGGCGGACGGCACCCATGCCTACGAGGTGATCGATGAAGAATGCGTGGGCTGCAACCTCTGCCAGATCACCTGTCCGGTGCAGGATTGCATCGAGATGGTGACGGTGGATACCGGCAAGCCGTTCCTGGATTGGAACCACGATCCGCGCAACCCCTACCACGTCGCGCCTTGAATCCCTTAACGGGCGCTGAACCTCAGCCGGGACAACATCCGCAGATCGCCGTCGCGGTAGTAGTCATCGGTCCAGCTGTCGTTCGGCGCCAAGGGCTTGACCTGCTTGAGGGCGAGTTTTTTCGCAAAGTAGCGGAACCGGTAGTGCTCGTAGAAGCGCAGCAGTTCCAGCCCGTAGCGGTCGGCCAGGTCGGTGTCGCCCTGGATGATCAGGTAGTTTTCGTCGTTGCCGCTGCTGGCCGCGGCGCTCAGGTTATGGCTGCCACTGATGATCGTCGGGGCATCACTGGTGAAGTCGGTGACCACCGCCTTGGTGTGCACCAGCAGGTTGCCCTTCTGGCCCTTCATGTTTTCCCGGAGCCAACCTTCCAGGCCGGTATTGAGTAACGCGGTGGCGGCGAACTCCGCGGTGCGATCGGCATGGAAACCGGTGATGCGGCTGGCAGAGTTCTGCAGGCCGTAGCGCAGCACATCGTCATTCGGCTGGCCGAGCAAGGCATCGAGAATCGTGTCCGGCAAGGCAAATGCCGTGACGAACAGCAGGTCCTTGCGCGCGGACCTGATGATGTCGACGAAGCGATCGAGATCACCTCGCCCGTTGCGGGGCGAAAATCCGGCGAACAGTTTGTCATCGGCGCTCATGGGATTGTATTGGGTCAACCAGTCGCGGGTGGCGTCGACGTCCTCGGGCGCGTGCCAGATCTGCTCGAACACCTGGCGGTAGCTGTCGCTGATCCGTGTATCGTCCAGCACATGGATGACGTTGGCCTGGCGATAAACACCATTGGCGGTGAAATTGGTGCTGCCGCACAGCACCGCCTCGGGCGTCAACGTGCCGTTTGCTTCGACCCGGCTCAGGACGATGAACTTGTCGTGAAAGATATTGTGTGTGACCCGCCCACGTTTGTTGGCAGCCGGAAGGTTTTCCAGGCTGGCTTCGTTGCGCAGTGTCGTGTCGTCATCCGGCTCGGCGTGGTACAGCACCCTGACCTGCGCGCCGCGTGCATGGGCGGCGCTCACCGCAGCGACGATCACCGGCAGTTCGTATTCATAGATGGCCACGTCCAGCGCCCAGTTGGCATCCAGGGCCCGGTCGATGAAGCCGATCAAGCGCCCCAGCAAGCCGTTTTCCAGCCAGCGACGTGGCGCGTCGGGCCATTCCTCGATGGACAACTTTTTATTGGCGCTGATCAGCGCATCCACTTCCGGAAACTTGCGCTGGAACGCCTGGCTGGCCGCCACCGCGCGATTGAACATGACCCGCTGGCTGGCCGGTTGACCGTCGTCGCTGGTGACGCTCACTTCCAGGGCTTCGCCCAGTTGCGGCGCATCGGGGCTGCCGTAGGCCAGGTGCACGCGGTAATGGATCGTCACGCCGGGATTGACGGCGTAATCGGCCCAGCGAAATTTCTGCAACGGTGCCTTGTCGCTGGGCGTGGCGTGGAATTGGGGAAAGGTGTGGGCCTTGTCGGGAAAGGTCAGGCTGTTGAACAGGAACAGCCAGGGCTTGTCGCCCGCCTGCTTCTCGATGGCAAAGCCCAACAGCCCCTTGCGCCGGGGTTCGGCGAGGTCCATGGCGAGCAGCACCCCGTTGGTGCCGGCGTAGGCCTTGACCCGGAAATCGTCCTGGGGATTGGTGACGAGTACGCGCATGGGTTCATTCCTTTGAGGGTTGCTTGAGCATAGAGCAGTGATGCGGGTTGGGTGGGCAGAGCATTGAAACCGCGGTGATGCCATCGCGAGCAAGCTCGCTCCCACAGGGAGCTGGGGTGTTCAGCAGTTATGTGCTCACAGCGAAACCCATGTGGGAGCGAGCTTGCTCGCGATAGGGCCCAGACAGCCACAGCACATTTCAAGTGCCTTCATCGATATGCCGATACTCAGCCCCCAACTGCCCCGCCAATTGCCGCGCCCGGCCCAGGCGAATCGGGCCGCGCTCGATGTCGATCAGCAGGCTGGGGCAATCGAGGGGCGGCAGGGAGTGCCCTTCCTTCACTCGGCCATCGGTCATCAACAGCACTCGCTGTCGCTCCGCCGGGAAGCGCTTGCGCCGGGCGGCCAGCCAGCGCTGCGCCTCGCCGATCGCCGCCAGCAACGGCGTGCCGCCGCCGGCGCCCAGCGCGTCGAGCCAGTGCCCCAGGCCGGTGGAGGCCTTGAGCCCCTGCACTTGCCAGGTCGGTGCGGCGCCGCTGGCGGTCAACAACGCTAGCCGCGCGCGTTGCCGGTAGGCGTCGTCGAACAGTTGCGCGAGCAGGCCCTTGCCGTCACTCAAGGCCCGATGGCGACGGGTCGAGGCCGACGCATCGACGATCACCAGCCACAGCTCATGGGCCGAACGCTGCCGCCATTTGAAACGCAAGTCGGCCAGCATGCGCGGACGTCCATTGAGCAAGGAACCCGGCCAGTCCACCAGGCCAGCGGTCGCCGCTTTGCTCCGTCCCTGGCGGCCCTGGTCGAGTCGCCCGGCGCGGGGTCTGGCATTCGCCCCCGCCGGCGAACGGGGACGAATGCCTAGGGCTTTTTTGGCCAGCTCGGCACATCACGCCGGGCGCCGGTCGGCAATGCCCGAGGCGGCAGGTCGCCCCATTGGCCCTGGCCTTCGCGGGGTTGGCTGGGTTCATTCGGGTTCGAGGGTGGCGCCTGGGTTGGCGCGGGGGCCGGGGTGGCCTGGTCGCGGCGGCGATGACGCAGGGCAAGCTCGGCAACGGCGTCGATGTCTTCAGCAGCGATGGCTTGCGCGCCACGCCACGCGGCATGGGCGCGGGCAGCCCGCAGCCAGACCAGGTCGGCGCGCAACCCATCGACCCCGGCGGCAAAGCAACGCTCGGTGATCTGCCCCAGCGCCGTGTCATCCAAGGGGATCTGGGCCAAGCCTGCGCGGGCCTGTTCGCAGCGCTCACGCAACCGTTGCTGGGCAGGCTCCCACTCGGCGCAAAATGCCGCCGGATCGCTGTCGAAATCCAGCCGCCGACGGATGATCTGCCCGCGCTCGGCCGGGGCGGTATGGCCGTCCAGGGCCACGTTGAGACCGAAGCGGTCGAGCAGTTGCGGACGCAGCTCGCCTTCTTCCGGGTTCATCGTGCCGATCAACACGAAACGCGCCGGATGCCGATGGGAGATGCCATCGCGCTCGATCAGGTTGGTGCCGCTGGCGGCGACATCGAGCAGCAGGTCCACCAGATGATCCGGCAGCAGGTTCACTTCATCGACATACAACACGCCGCCGTCGGCCTTGGCCAGCACTCCGGGGGAAAACTGCGCGCGCCCTTCCCCCAACGCCGCGCCCAGGTCGAGGGTGCCGACCAGCCGTTCTTCGGTGGCGCCCAGCGGCAAGGTCACGAACTGGCCGCTGACCAACAAATCCGCCAGGCCCCGGGCCAGGGTGGACTTGGCCATCCCGCGCGGGCCTTCGATCAGCACGCCGCCGATCTTCGGATCGATCGCCGCCAGGCACAGGGCCAATTTCAGCGCATCGGCGCCGACCACGGCGGCGAGGGGGAAATGTGGGGTGTCGGTCATGTTGTTCTCTCAAGCTGTCCGGTGAGGTTCAGGCAACACAATATTCCGTGGCGAGGGGATTTATCCCCGCTGGGCTGCGAAGCAGCCCCAATAACTGGCTAGAGGGTCGCTTCGCAACCCAGCGGGGATAAATCCCCTCGCCACAGAGATATCCCATCACCATAGATATCTGTCTTGGCTAAAGTCAGCCATCTTCTTCAATGTCCAGCAGCAGGTTTTCCAGCGCCTCGCGATAATCCCCCGGTTCCTGCCACATCCCGCGCTGCTGCGCTTCGAGCATTCGCTCGGTCATGTCCCGCAGCGCGTCGGGGTTGTGCTGGCGGACGAAATCCCGGGTATGCGGATCGAGGAGATAGGCATCGGCCAGCAAGGCGTACTGGTGGTCGTCGATCAACTGGGTGGTGGCGTCGAAGGCGAACAGGTTGTCCACCGTCGCCGCCAGTTCGAATGCGCCTTTGTAGCCGTGGCGCTTGACCCCGTCGATCCACTTCGGATTGGCCGCGCGGGAACGAATCACTCGGTTGAGTTCTTCCTTCAGCGTGCGGATCTTCGGCAGGTCCGGCTGGCTGTGATCGCCGTGGTAACTGGCGGCGGCTTGGCCACTGAGGGTTTCCACGGCAGCGAGCATGCCACCCTGGAACTGGTAATAATCGTTGGAATCAAGCAGGTCGTGCTCACGGTTGTCCTGGTTCTGCAGCACCGCTTGCACTTGGCTCAGGCGCCGGGAGAATTGCGCCCTCGCCGCGGTGCCCTCGTCGCCCGCGCCATAGGCGTAGCCGCCCCAATTGAGGTAAACCTCAGCGAGGTCTTCACGGCTCTGCCAGAGCCGACCGTCGATTGCCCCCTGCACACCCGCGCCATAGGCACCGGGCTTGGCGCCGAAGATCCGCCATCCGGCCTGGCGCGCCGCATCTTCCAGGGCCAAGCCCGATTCCAACAAGGCTTCGCGCTCGGCGCGGACCTTGGCCGCCAGCGGGTTCATGTCGTCGGGTTCATCCAGGGCCGCGACGGCCTGCACCGCCGCATCGAATAAGCGGATCAGGTTGGCAAAGGCGTCCCGGAAAAAACCGGAGACCCGCAGCGTCACATCGACCCGAGGCCGGTCCAGCAGGCTCAGCGGCAGAATCTCGAAATCATCGACCCGCTGGCTGCCCGTGGCCCACACCGGACGCACGCCCATCAGCGCCATTGCCTGGGCAATATCATCGCCGCCGGTGCGCATGGTCGCGGTGCCCCACACGGACAGGCCGAGCTGGCGCAGGTGATCGCCATGGTCTTGCAGGTGCCGCTCGAGAATCAGGTTCGCCGATTGGAAACCGATGCGCCATGCCGTGGTGGTGGGCAGGTTGCGCACATCGACGGAGAAGAAGTTGCGCCCGGTAGGCAGCACATCCAGGCGTCCGCGACTCGGCGCGCCACTGGGGCCGGCCGGTACGAAACGCCCGCCCAGGGCATCGAGCAAGCCGCGCATTTCCGCCGGGCCACAGGCGTCCAGGCGCGGCGCGACGACGGCGCGCAGGTGGTCGATGATGCCGTGCACCGTCTCCCAACCCGGCGCGTCGAGCTGCCCGATCTCGCCGTCCAAGGCTTGTGCGATCAACCGTCCGGCGAACAATTCCAGGCGCTCGCGGCTATCGCCGACGGTGCGCCAAGGCTCGTCGCTGATGTCGCGCAAAGCCTCGGGACGCTCGCCGGTCCAAGGTTCGGCCAAGGCACAATCGAGCGGATCGAAACCCAGCCCGAACGCCTTCGCCAGCGCGCGAAGCAGGCTCGACTGGGCGCCCTTGCCATCGCCCCGGGGAATGCGCAACAACGCCAGCAAGGTGTCGATGCGCAGGCGGCCTCCGGGCGACTCGCCAAAGATGTGCAAGCCGTCGCGGATCTGCGATTCCTTCAAGTCGCACAGGTAGGTGTCCAGGCGCGGCAGCCAGATCGCCGCGTCGGCGTCGCTGTCGAGGGCGGCGTCAAGTTGCAACTCGCGGTCGATGTGGGTCTCGCGCACCAGGGCGAGGATGTCCCGTTGCAGCTCCCTGGCGCGGCGCGGATCGAGCAGCTGCGCCTCGTAGTATTCGTCGGCGAGCAACTCCAGGTTACGCAGCGGCCCGTAGGTTTCAGCGCGGGTCAGCGGTGGCATCAGGTGGTCGATGATCACCGCCTGGGTGCGGCGCTTGGCCTGGGCGCCCTCGCCCGGGTCGTTGACGATGAATGGATAGATGTTCGGCAGCGGTCCCAGCAGCACGTCCGGCCAACAGCTCTCCGAAAGCCCGACGCCTTTGCCCGGCAGCCATTCGAGGTTGCCGTGCTTGCCGACGTGGATCACGGCGTGGGTGCCGTAGGCGTGGCGCAACCAGAAATAGAACGCCAGGTAGCCATGGGGCGGCACCAGGTCCGGGTCGTGGTACACCGCGCTCGGATCGACCTGGTAACCCCGCGCCGGCTGGATGCCAACGAACGTCAGGCCCAGGCGCAAGCCGGCGACCATCAGGCGGCCGTCGCGGAACATCGGGTCCTGCTCGGGCGCGCCCCAACGCGCCAGCACCGCGTGGCGATTGGCCTCGGGCAGCGCGTCGAACATGGCCTGGTACGCGTCCAGGGCCAGGCTTTGATGGCAGGGCCGCAGGTCGAGGCTGTCCAGGTCGTTAGTGACGCCGCCGAGCAACTGCTGGATCAACGCGGTGCCGCTGGCCGGCAACGCGGCGGGCAGTGGATACCCTTCGGCCTGCATCGCCCGCAGGATATTCAGCGCCGCCGCCGGCGTGTCCAGGCCGACGCCGTTGCCGATGCGCCCGTCCCGGGTCGGGTAGTTGGCGAGGATCAGCGCCACCCGTTTTTCGCTGTTGGGCAGGCGCGCCAAGGTGGTCCAGCGCCGGGCCAGTCCGGCGACAAAATCCATGCGCTCGGGCACCGCCCGGTAGCACACCACGTCGCTTTGGCTGCGCTCGCTGCGCCAGGCCAGGTCCTTGAAGCTGATGGGCCGGCTGATGATGCGTCCGTCCAGTTCCGGCAAGGCGATGTGCATCGCCAGGTCCCGCGGGCCCAGGCCTTGTTCGCTGGCGCGCCAGCCGGGTTCGTTGTCCTGGGCGCAGATCGCCTGGATCACCGGGATATCGCGACGAAACGGCCGCAGGTGCGGTGCTTCCGGACTGGATTGCGCGAAGCCGGTGGTATTGAGAATCACCCCCGCCGCTACCTCGTCCAGCCAGTCTTCTACCTGGGCCAGACAGGCGGGTTCCTTGAGGCTCGCCACCGCGATCGGCAACGGATTGAGCCCCGCCGCTTGCAGGCGCTGGCAGAACACATCGATGAACGCGGTGTTCGCGGCTTGCAGGTGCGAGCGATAAAACAACAGCGCCGCCACCGGTTCGCCGGCCTGCCAATTGGCTTGCCAGTCGTTCAGGGTCGCGTTGTTTTTTTCCGGATGATAGATCGCCGTCCGCGCCAGGGGCTGGGGCTCGCCCCACGAATAATCGCGGCCAAACCATTGGCTGCCGAGGTGCCGAAACAGGTTCAGGGCGTTTTCCAATCCGCCCTGGCGGAGAAACTGCCAGAGCCGGTCGCGATCTTCGACAGGCACGTTGCTCAAGTCGCTGAGCTCCGGGTCCGGGCGGTCGTCCCCCGGCACCAGGATCAATTGCACACCGCGTCCGGCCAGTTCCATCAGCCGCTCGATGCCGTAGCGCCAATAGCCGATGCCGCCGTGCAGCGACAGCAAGATGACCTTGGCGTGTTGCAGCACGTCTTCGAAATACAGGTCCACCGACGCGTGGTTCTGCACCTGCATCGGGTTGGCGAGGCGGAACTGCGGGTAGTCGTCCGGCAACTGCCGCGCCGCTTCGGCCAGCAGTGCCAGGCTGGAATCGCCGCTGCACAGGATCACCAGCTCGGCAGGGGTTTGCCCGAGGTCGGCGATGTTGTCATCCGACACGAAACCGCCGGGCTGGGTCCTGAGCAGGTGCATGGCTCAGGCGCTGAGGGCGGCGCGCAACTGCGCTTCGAGCAGCCCGGCGTCCAGGTCCTGGCCGATCAATACCAGCCGCGTGACCCGCGCTTCGTCGGCGCCCCACTGGCGGTCGAAGTGCTTGTCGAAGCGCGTGCCGACGCCTTGGATCAGCAGGCGCATCGGCTTGTTCGGGATGGCTGCGAAACCCTTGACCCGCAGCACGTCGTGCTGGACCACCAGTTGCGTCAACGCGTCCAGCAGCAGGCTTTCGTCAGCCTGGGGCAGCTCGATGGAAATCGAATCGAAGGCATCGTGATCGTGGTCGTCGTCATCGCCGTCATGGTGGTGGTCGTGATGGCTGTGGCGGCTGTCGATGTGCTCTTCGGAGCCCGCGCCCAAGCCGATCAGCACGTCCAGCGGCAAGCGACCGCTGCTGGCTTCGATGACCTTGACCGCTGGCGGCAGTTCTTCGGCGACTTCCAGGCGCACTTTTGCCAGGTCCTCGGGGTTGATCAGGTCGGCTTTGTTGAGGATCACCAGGTCGGCGCTCGCCAGTTGATCGGCGAACAGCTCGTGCAGCGGCGATTCATGGTCCAGGTTCGGGTCCAGCTTGCGCTGGGCATCGACCTTGTCCGGGAACGCGGCGAAGGTGCCGGCGGCGACGGCCGGACTGTCCACCACGGTGATGACCGCATCGACGGTGCAGGCGCTGCGGATTTCCGGCCACTGGAAGGCCTGGACCAGCGGCTTGGGCAAGGCCAGGCCGGAGGTTTCGATGAGGATGTGGTCGAGGTCGCCGCGACGGGCCACCAGTTCGCGCATCACCGGGAAGAACTCTTCCTGCACCGTGCAGCACAGGCAGCCGTTGGCCAGTTCATAGACGCGGCCGTTGGCTTCTTCTTCGGTGCAACCGATGGAGCACTGCTTGAGGATCTCGCCGTCGATGCCCAGTTCGCCGAATTCATTGACGATGACCGCGATGCGCCGGCCCTGGGCGTTGTCGAGCATGTGCCGCAGCAAGGTGGTCTTACCCGAGCCGAGGAAACCGGTGACGATGGTGACGGGGAGTTTGGCCAGTGTTTTCATCGGATGCCCTTTGGCAAGGTGGCGGGCAAACGGGACGACAACCGCAGGCACGGGCGTGCGCGGAAGATTTCGCCACCGGATCACCCCGCCCGGTTGTAGTGAGAATCTGTTGTCGAGGCAGGTCTCCTGGCTGACGGCGGGCCAGGCAGGCTTTTATCCAAAGCCTGGGCTGACAATTTGCTGCGCCTTCCCGTGCGCCCGTTGTAACAGGGCATGCACAGTGGCCTTGCAGAAACGGCACCGTTCACAGTTGCGGGGGCAGCCGCGGCTTGGACCGCGTTCCCTTCTTAGCTTCGGCACATGCCGAAGAACCTCGAAGGCGCAAGGCTACGCAGGGAGTGCGGGCGGGTCAATGTCCGAAGGCAATCTGCGATGCCTGATGCGTCCTGGCGACTACCGCGCGGGCGAATTCAGCGGGCCGCCACCCGCCAGAGCCGCGCGATGTCCCGGGCCCGCTCGGCCAGCAGGCGCGGCGCATCGGTGCAGGCCTCTTGCAGCGTCATCGGCCCGTTCGCCAGGGCAAACGCGGCATCGATGCCGTGCTCATAGAGCGCTTCGTAGCCCTCCCCCAGCGTGCCGGCGACGACCAGCACCGGCACGCCGTGGCGCTGGGCGATGCGGGCCACGCCAAACGGGGTCTTGCCGCGCAGCGTCTGGGCGTCGAAACGGCCTTCGCCGGTGATCACCAGGTCGGCACCGCTGATGGCATCGGCCAGGCCGGTCAATTGCGCGACGACTTCCACACCGGTGCGAAACTGCGCCTTGAGGAAAGCCTTGGCGGCAAAGCCCAGGCCGCCGGCGGCGCCGCTGCCGGGTTCGTCGCGAACGTCACGGTCAAGCACCTGGGCACAGTGTCCGGCGAAGTGCGCCAGCGCCCGGTCAAGTTGCTGCACCTGTTCGCCGGAGGCGCCTTTCTGCGGGCCGAACACGGCTGAAGCGCCATGGGGGCCGCAGAGCGGGTTGTCGACGTCAGCGGCGATTTCGAAACACACGCCGGCCAGACGCGGGTCCAATTGGCTCAGGTCGATGTGCGCCAGTTTGCCGAGGGCCAGGCCGCCGGGCGGCAGCGTCTGGCCCTGGTCGTCGAGCAACGCCACGCCCAAGGCCTGCATCGCCCCGGCGCCGCCGTCGTTGGTGGCGCTGCCGCCTATTGCCAGAATGACCCGGCTAGCGCCTTCATCCAGGGCGGCGCGGATCAGTTCGCCGGTGCCAAAGGTGCTGCTGGAACAAGCATCGCGCTGCCCCGGTGGCACCAATTGCAAGCCGCTGGCCTCAGCCATCTCGATGATTGCCGTGCGGCTTTGCGGCAGCCAGCCCCAACGGGCCTCGACGGCGGCTCCCAGCGGGCCACGGACCCGGTTTTCACGCCACTGGCCGTTGCAGGCCGCAAGCACCGCCTCCACCGTTCCCTCGCCGCCGTCAGCCATTGGGCACTTGATCAACTGCGCATCCGGCCAGACCTGGGCCAACCCTTGCGCGACGGCGTCCGCCACGCCCTGGGCGCTGAGACTGTCCTTGAACGAGTCGGGGGCGATGATTATTTTCATTTTTGTTCTCCGGTTCCGATGCACAGCATGCTGCCAGCTGACCGTAACCGTGACGCCGGTCCGCCGCACAAAAATCTTGGAGCATTATTGGTCAAATTCACAAAGGCTGGGTCGCATAGCGTGTGGCCAGCGCATCTGTGGCGAGGGAGCTTGCTCCCGCTCGGCTGCGTAGCGGCCGCTTTTTTGGGGCCGCTGCGCGACCCAGCGAGAGCAAGCTCCCTCGCCACGGGGTTATGAGTCAATTGCACCCCACATAGGTTATGTGGGGGTATCGACGGTCTGTGGCAACAACTGGACGCCCAGGTACAACGCCAACATCCCATCCAGCCTGAGCGGGTCGACGCCGCTGAGTTCGGCGATGCGCTCCATGCGATAGCGCAGGCTGTTGCGGTGGATGCCCAGGGCGTCGGCGCAGGCCTGGCTCTGGCCGTCGTGTTCGCACCAGCTTCGCAGTGTAGCCAGCAGTTGGCCGTTGCTGTCCTTGGCGATGACTTTGCGCAACGGGGTCAGCAGCTCGTCCAGCGCATCGTCGCTGCGATGCCGCCAGAGCATCACCGGCAGACGATAGCGATTGAGGATCAACAAGCGCGACTGCGGCAGGACATCGCGCCCATACGCCAGCAAATCCGCCACCCGCCGGTAGCAACGGCGCAGGCCCGCCAAGCCTTCGGCCTGCCCACCCACAGCGATTCGAAGAATATTCCAGCCCAAGCCGTCGAGCTTGCCCAGCAGGCGCTCGTTCTCCACCGAAGCCGTGACCGGCCGGCACCAGAGCAATGAGGATTTGGACGGAGTCAGGCACCAACTGTCCGGGTAGCGCGACATCAACCAAGCGCTCAACGATTCCACGGTTTGCCCGGGGCCATGCTCCAGGCCCAGTTCAAACAGATACGGCACCCGTGACAGCTGCGGCTTGAGGCCCATCTGCTGCGCCTCGTCGAGCAACCGTGGCGAATCCCCAGCATCGCCCAGCAGCAACGCCAGCAAATCATCGCAACGCTGGCGGCGCCATTGCTGCTCGGCCTGCTGGTTGCGCTGGCCGAGCAGCATTTCCGCGGTCATGCGCACCAGTTCGGCGTAGGTGCGCAATTGTGCGGGTTCGCCGGTGATGCCCAGCACGCCGATCAGCCGCTGGTCGAGCATCAACGGCAGGTTGATCCCCGGCTGCACGCCCTTGAGGTGCACGGCGGTGTGTTCGTCGATTTCCACGACCCGGCCGTTGGCCAGGACCAGTTGCGCGCCCTCGTGGCGGGTATTGATGCGCTCGCGCTCGCCGCTGCCGAGGATCAGGCCCTGGTTGTCCATGACGTTGACGTTATAGGGCAGGATCGCCATCGCCCGGTCGACGATGTCCTGCGCCAGGTCGTGATCGAGTTCGAACATGGGCGGTGTTCCTTGCAAGCGGCGTGATTGTTGTTTTTGAGGTACAGCGCCCGCGTGATTGGTCAGGCGCACAGGGTCGGCCTGCAAACCCTGTGCTCCGGCACAAAGACACGGGACCTTGGGCTGGCCGAGACTCAAGGGGCGGTCAACGTTACCCCTTGGCACGCCAAAATCATAATAAAGAGAGACCCGCCATGTCCCAGAGCGCAACAGCCCTCCTGGCTACCCACGACGAAAAAAATACCGTCTACAAGCGCATCACCCTGCGCTTGATCCCGTTCATCTTCATCTGCTACCTGTTCAATTACCTCGACCGGGTGAACGTTGGCTTCGCCAAGTTGCAGATGCTCGACGCGTTGAAATTCAGCGAAACCGTATACGGTCTCGGCGCCGGGATTTTCTTCATCGGCTACGTCCTGTGCGGCGTGCCGAGCAACCTGGCCTTGACCAAGTTCGGCCCTCGGCGCTGGATCGCGCTGATGATGATCACCTGGGGCACGCTGTCGACCTGCCTGTTGTTCGTGACTACGCCGACCCAGTTCTACACCTTGCGGCTGTTCACCGGCGCGGCCGAAGCCGGGTTCTTCCCTGGCGTCGTGCTGTACCTCTCGCAGTGGTTCCCGACGTTCCGCCGTGGCCGCATCATGGCGCTGTTCATGTCGGCCATCCCGGTGTCCGGCCTGCTTGGCAGCCCGTTTTCCGGCTGGATCCTCAACCACTTCGCCGCCGGGCAAGGTGGCCTAGCCGGCTGGCAGTGGATGTTCCTGCTGCAAGGCATCCCGACGGTGATCCTCGGCGCGCTGGCGTTCTTCCTGCTCAGCGACACCTTCGCCAAGGCCACCTGGCTGACCGATCATGAACGTGCCGTGCTCACCGCCGACCACGCCGAAGACCAGGCCAACAAACCGAAAACCAGCACCGACTCACTGGCGGCGGTGTTCAAGAACCCGGCGATCTGGGCGTTTGGCCTGGTGTACTTCTGCATCCAGAGCGGCGTATACGCGATCAACTTCTGGCTGCCGTCGATCATCAAGAACCTCGGCTTCAGCGATAACCTGGTGATCGGCTGGCTGAGTGCGATCCCCTATTTGCTGGCGGCGGTGTTCATGTTGCTGGTGGGCCGTTCGGCGGACCTGCACAAGGAGCGCCGCTGGCACTTGGTGGTGCCGATGCTGATGGGCGCGGTGGGGTTGCTGATCGCGGTGAACTTCGCCACTACGCCGGCCATCGCCATCCTCGGCCTGTCCATCGCCACCATGGGCGCCCTCACCGGCCTGCCGATGTTCTGGCCGGTGCCCACCGCCCTGCTCAGCGCAGGCGCGGCGGCGGGTGGTTTGGCGTTGATCAACTCCATGGGCCAGATGGCCGGCTTCCTCAGCCCGTACCTGGTGGGCTGGGTCAAGGACGCCACCGGCTCGACCGACGCGGCGTTGTACCTGCTGGCCGGCGTGATCGTCTGCGGCAGCCTGCTGGCGTTGCGCATGACTCGCACCCTGCGGGCCTGACCCACCTCTTACCCTGTGGGAGCGAGCTTGCTCGCGATGGCGGTGAACCAGTCGATACAGATGTTGGCTGACCTGACGCTATCGCGAGCAAGCTCGCTCCCACAGTTGATTGGGGGTGTTTGAGAAAACGGTTGGATCCACGCGGCGGTTCTGGTATTTGATTGAGCCTTTCCCATGGATAAAAGGATCTTGTCATGAGCTACCGCACGCTAGGCCATTCCGGGTTGCAAGTCTCGACGTTGACCCTGGGCACGATGATGTTCGGCGAACAGACCAGCACCGAGGATTCGCTGCGGATCATCGACAAGGCCTGGGACCAGGGCATCAATTTCATCGACACGGCGGACGTCTACACCGGCGGTCGCTCCGAAGAAATCGTCGGCGAAGCGATTGCCAGTCGTCGCCACGAGTGGGTGCTCGCCACCAAGGTCGGTTTCGGCCCGCCGGACGGTGTGCCCAACCGCAGCGGCCTGAGCCGCAAGCATCTGTTCAATGGCATCGAGGCCAGCCTGACGCGCCTGGGCACCGATTACCTGGACATCTATTACCTGCACCGCGAAGACCACAACACCCCGCTGCACGTCACCGTGTCAGCGATCGGCGATTTGATCCGCCAGGGCAAGATCCGCTATTGGGGCCTGTCGAACTACCGCGGCTGGCGCATCGCCGAGGTGATCCGAATTGCCGACAGCATGGGCATCGACCGCCCGGTGATCAGCCAACCGCTGTACAACATCGTCAACCGCCAGGCGGAAACCGAGCAGATCACCGCCGCGCAGAACTACGGCCTTGGCGTGGTGCCGTTCAGCCCCTTGGCCCGAGGCGTGCTCAGCGGCAAATACGCGCCAGACGTGGCACCAGACGCCAACAGCCGCGCCGGTCGCCAGGACAAGCGCATCCTGGAAACCGAATGGCGGGTCGAGTCCTTGCGCATTGCCCAGCAGATCCTGGAATACACCCAGGGCCGGGGCGTAGGCATCGTCGAGTTCGCCATCGCCTGGGTACTGAACAACAATGCCGTGACCTCGGCCATCGTCGGGCCGCGCACCGAGGAGCAATGGGATTCGTACACCAAGGCGCAGGCGGTGAAGATCACGGCGGAAGATGAAGCGTTCATCGATTCGCTGGTGACGCCGGGGCATGCCTCGACGCCGGGGTTCAATGATGTCGGCCACTTCGTGCCAGGACGCGTGCCGCGTACGTCGTAACCTACACAGATACCACCGTGGCGAGGGAGCTTGCGCCCTCGCCACGGAGACTCAGGCTCATCCAATAACAAGAGGCATCAGTGTCCAAAGGCATCGCTCTATCGGTCTCGGCATCCGCCCTGTTCGCCGTCATGTATTACTACACCTCACTGCTCACGCCACTGACCGGCCTGGAGATTTTCGGCTGGCGCATGTTGCTGACGATGCCGTGCATGACCGCGTTCATGTTGATCGCCCGCGAATGGAAACTCGTCTCGGATCTTGTCGCACGCCTGGTCGCCACGCCGCGCTTGCTGCTGGGTGCAATGGCGTCATCGGCACTGATGGGCGCGCAGTTGTGGCTGTTCATGTGGGCGCCGCTCAACGGCTACAGCCTGGACGTGTCGCTGGGCTATTTCCTGCTGCCGTTATCGATGGTCCTGACCGGACGTATCGTCTATGGCGAGCGCCTCTCCCGCTTGCAAAAGGTCGCGGTGTTTTTCGCCACCCTGGGCGTGCTCAACGAGCTCTACCAGGTGGGTGGTTTTTCCTGGGCGACGTTATTGGTGGTGGTGGGCTATCCCATCTATTTCATCCTGCGCAAACGCCTGCGTACCGACAACCTGGGCGGGCTCTGGCTGGACATGACATTGATGCTGCCATTGGCGCTCTGGTTCGTGCAGAGCGGTGAACAGGGCTTCGGCGTCTTCGATCAGTACCCGTGGCTGTCGCTGTTGATCCCGATTCTCGGTGTCATCAGTGCGTCGGCGCTGGTGTCCTATATCGTCGCCAGTCGACTGCTGCCGTTCAGCCTGTTCGGGTTGTTGAGCTATGTAGAACCCGTGTTGCTGCTGGGCGTTGCGCTGTTGCTGGGAGAAAGTATCAAGGCCGAAGAATGGCTGACCTACATTCCCATCTGGATGGCGGTGGCGGTGCTGGTGTTCGAAGGATTCAAGCATCTGGTGCGGCAGCGGCGCCGGGCCTGACAGGCTAGGTCGCTTGCACGAGGACACATAATCAAATCACAAGACAACGGCGTTCTCTTTATCATGCCCCTACGAATGCCAGGACGGCGTTCTGTAGAAAGTCCAAGCCGAAGGGCCGCTGCGGCGGGCCCGACAACAAATGATTGCACGTGTAGTTCAAGGATGAAAAATGTCTCCAAGAAATCCCATACGCCCGCCCAATACGGGTAGGCCAATGTCTGAGCCTACCATCAGGCCACCAGAAACCCCGCGCTTGCCTGACTTTCCAGGATTGCGAATATCCGAAAGCAGCCCGCACCCGTCCACGCCGGAGCCGGGACGCACCTCCCTTGCGCGCCACAACGAAGCGCAACCGCCGACAGTCGAAGTGACCGACTCCCCAAGGGGGATTTTGACGGCGGCGCATCCCTTGGAACATTCGTTGGCCAGCTATGCGCTCGCCGGGCCCGAAGGGTTGACGTCACCCAATAACGACGGGATCCGGACCAAGGGCACTGACATGTATGTGGATCTGGAGGATGGCCAAGTCGCCGGTGTCACCTATGATCCGATCCTGGCGGCATATTGCGCGAAGGGCTTGAGGCCATTGCAGCCTCCAGGCCCGGCGCTCTACAGGCCGGAAGGTGAAACATACTGGCGCGAAAACACTGTCGCGACGGGATTGCGCCGCTATCAATTGCACAGTGAGCACCAAGCAAGTTTTGACCGAATCATCAAGGCGGCGACCAGCCAGGACACCAACGTTCGTTATTCAGCGCTGCGGCGGTATTGCGAAAAGCAGTTGATGCACATGAGCGACGACGCGCTGGCGCACTTCGATTCGACCCCGCCGACACCTCGCCCGCCGATACCGTCTCTAGTCGGCGTCGATACTTTTCCAAGGCTTGTCGAGACGCTTCTTGCGCAATCCCAAGGTGCGATCTTCACCGAAAATTACGCCAGCGCCAGCGGCAAGATGCAACTGATAGACAACATGTCGTCATTGGCAACGATCGGAGTGAAGACGCTTTACTTGCATCGTTTCAGAATCGACATAGATCAGCCCGCCCTGGATAATTTTTTCGAAAGCGCAGTGGTGAGCCGTGGCCTGAAGCATCGTCTGGAACACCTGGACGTAGAAACATCTGATTTCCCATCCACCTATTACACCTATGAGAGCTTGATCAGTGCGGCGAAAAACAATGGCATACGGATCAGAGCGCTGGACTGCGCGGTGCACCATTGGAAGGACATGCTCTACCGCGACTTCAAAGGTTACTCTGCGTACCATGCGACACAGGTAATCAAGGCTGACAGACTCAGTCATCCCAAGGGTAAATGGGTCGCGCTGATAGAAGCCCCTTATGAGCGTCAGAAAAAATCACTCCCTTATCGGCAGCTACATGCCGACAACGCTGCAGACCAATACCCAAACACGCCTAGACGGGTGGAACTTGAGGACATCCTGAACATCCGTATCGAGGATATTCCTCGCGATCCGATCCTGCGAATAACACAAGAGCCCCCGCAGTCCACTGCAGACCTGAGCCTGGAAGTGGGTTATCAGGGGCTGGTACCGCATGAATTACCCAGTCGCTACCTAAGCATTCTCAAAGCTGATATTCGAAACGCTGATCCCTCGCGTCCCCCTCCCGCCCAACCTTACCTACTCGAAGGCTTCGATATCGAAACAGCGGCACGGGCACGCTTCCGACGCGCCTGGGATATTGTCGATGCCAGCCAGCGCTTTTTTGATCGCCATTCGCCGTTTCCAAATTCATCGCCACCGACATTGCCGCCCCACAGTCCGGCTTCGGATATTTTCCAGCACGCTTATAAACAATCCAACGGACTGGTCCTGGGAGCCGCCTATGACGCCAAGGGCGCAAGGACCCTGCTGATTGAAAACATGCAAGTGTTGGCAAAACAGCAGGTCAAGACGCTGTATCTGGAAAACCTGATGGTCGAGTACGACCAGCCGCAACTGGAAAGTTTCGCCTCCGGGGGAATAATGTCTGGTGAGTTGCGCGCTAACCTTCGTCGTCAGGACGAACTTCAACGGGTGGACCCGCAAAGCGACCATTCGTTGGAAAAGCTCGTAACCATCGCCCGGCAGCACGGTATCAAGGTGAGCGCTCTCGACCTGGCAGCCATTTTCCGGGACGACCTGAGAATGTATGACCCTGGGCGCTCAAGCGCCTTTAAATATATTGCCCATTCCATCATCCAGAATGATCAGGCTAAAGCCGGCCCTCATAAATGGTTGGCGCTGGTTGCAAGCGGGCACGCCAATGCCGTGCGCAATACCCCAGGACTCGCGGAGCTGCAAGGTGCCGTTGGGGTTCGCGTTACCGACGTCGGCGGCCAACCCACCCGAGTGGTATCCGATGAGGGAGAAATTCTTTCGAATCTACTGCCCATCCAACCATCTCAAGGTGCCTTCCCTCCTCCACGCACTTTCCATCAGTTCGTGAAATCGGATCTGTTGGTAGAGATGAGGGTCAGTAGCCAACCGATACCACGCCCCCCCGTCAGCCCCGGAAAGTTATTGCATCGCCCCTCGGAATTCCTGATTGAAAACGTGGGACAAAGCGCTACATTGTATCTTTTGTCCAACGAGTTCGGACGGTTCCATACCATCCCCCTGCGCCTGAGCGATGGCAAGTTCCTAGTCGACATACCCGACGTTTTCGAGCGCCTACGAATGGTCCGTCAGGTGAAATTCAGCAATCTGGAAAACCTGGCGCTGACATTCGAGAGCGTCGGCATGACCCAGGTCCACAGCACGACGGTCACTTCCGTTTCGCCTCCTCTACTCTTCGATCAAGGCCCGCTGCTCACCGCGCCTGGGCAGTACGTGATCAATTACAAACCCAATGGCGCCGAGCTGTTCCATCGGACCAGGCACGGTGAAGTAGAACGAATACTGATCCACAAGATCAAGAAAACCGACAAGGTATATATCGACCATCCCGATTGGGGGATGAGCGCGGAAAACCTGTATGCCAATGCGCAAACGCTTATAACGCATCTGGAGACGAAGCAGAGTTTGGTCCGCGTACGGGCATTTGATCAGGGAGTGCTTCAAAGCCATCCCGAGACGCGGTAAGGGAACAGCTCGAACCTGACCGCCGGAACGGTTCTGGATCATCAGACGATATACGTCATTAACTCCCTTTTAAAAAACCAGCCGCAGTCACCTACCGGGGCTACGGCCTCCCCTTTGTGTCCGATGTTTACCGCGCACCGTTGTGGATTTCACCGCGCCGCCCAAGCTGACGGAGCGCCAGGGTCTGTACGAAATGTGTTCGCGCGAAAGCCAGATAAGGCGAAACGGGGCGAGGAAGCGCAGTGTACTGGAGTACATGAGCATTCCGAGCCCCGTTTCAACACAGTATGGGTGAGTGCGGATACATTTCGTACAGACCCTAGCATCAGGATACATAATCCAATCACACGGCAACGACACTCTCTTTATCATGCCCTACGAATGCCAGGACGGCGTTCGGTAAAACGCTACGATAAAAGGATTTGTCAATGTCAGAGTTTCCCCAAAGGGAGTCTTCCACGCCCCGGATAGAGCGAGTTTCGTCTGCTACTGTCATCCTCTCGGATCGCGTCGAGCCCTCACCCGAGCCCAACGGCTCACGGCCAAGCAGGCGCTTGTCGCCCAGAGAGACAATCGCCAACCTGGACGAGCGCCTGGGCCCCGTAAAAATCGGTGAGTTGAGCATCAGCCGCGTCGAGCTCTATTACATGGGAGCGCGGCTCAGCCAGTCCGCCACCCAAACCGAATCGGCGCTTCTTCTGCAACCGGATGCAGCGCTGATCGATGCAATCCAGTTCGACCCACTCATGGTAGAGAATCACATCCAGGCGCAAACGTCGCCCGATGCGCCCGATGCGGCTGCGCTACTTTTCGAACTGGCGTCGGTTCGATCATCAAGCACGCCCCCCCTCTTTGACACGACGCCAGGGCAGGTTCCCAGCGAGTCCATGAACAAGCTCGACAAACTGATCGACGCTTTACGCAAGATGGAAGCCTTGAAGAGCCAACCCGTCGCTCCAGGTAAACCAAAGTGGGTCAATACGGTAAAGAGCCAAAGCATGATCACCGCTGGCCTGGGCATGCAGGCCTACGGCCTTTATAGCGGTGTCATGGGCATTCGCGATGGCCTGCAAAAAGGCAACTATCTCGATGTGGCGATCGCCGCGGCGGAAATTGGAGGCGAAGTCACGTCCATTCTCGTCGAGCAAGGGATCACGCAAACCGGCAAGGAAATGCTGCGCCACGGTGACAAAGTGCTCAAGGGATTCGGCACGACCTCAATGGGCAAATGGCTGGTTCGTGGGGCTGGCCTGATGGCCAGTGTCATCACCCTGCCCTTCGACATCTACCAGGCAATAAAAGCCTTCGACGCTGCCGGCAAAACGTCAGGCAAGCAAGCCATGGACCACTATGTTGCCGGCGGCATGAGCGTGGCGAGCGCCGGCCTCACGGTTGCCATCGGCGCAGCGGCCCTGGCCGGGTTCAGCTCCGCCGGCCCCATCGGGCTGTTGGCGTGCGCGACCTTGATACTGGGGGCCACGATCTACGGTGCGGTCCGTCAGGTTGACGACATCGATGACTATATCGAGCTCAGCATCAATGAGCGCTGGCGTTCGGGTTGGTTCGCTTTCACCGGTCAAGACCTGGACACCAACGTGCTGGAACGCTACCAGGTCGAGCAGACACGAACGAGCTACACCAAGACCCTGAAGGAACAAGCACGCAAGCTATTGGACGGTGAACTGAAGCCCAGTGTGGAAGCGATTGTCAGTGGCCATTTCAACGTCGAGATGCAACCGGTCAAGTATTGGAAATTTCAATGGAAGGACGGCGAGCTGCCTTACCAGCAAGTCAACGTACCAACGGTTGCGCAAAGCGATGATCGGATCGATGCCTCCAACGGACTGGACCGGGTGTCTGGCGTCATTACCGGGGAGTCAGGAAAAAACAAAGGCGTCTACTGGCAATTGGGCGCCGGCAACGATCAGGTGATCGGCGTGCGCGACAAGCCCAACTATTTCAGTTTTTCCACCGGCAAGAAAAATTTGACAGGTGGAACCGAAGACGATGCGTTCATGTTCCAAGCCAGCGAGAGCCTCAAGACGCCAGCCACTGAGGCAATGAATGCCCTGCATGGCGGCGCAGGTAACGACACGGTGTCCCTGCAGGGCCAGGTCCACCCCTTCGATGACCTTGCCTATACCGGTCACGAGATTGATCTGACCGGTGGGATATCCCTGTTGAAGTCCCACGCCGATACCGCCCCGGTCTATTACGCGAAGATGACTTCCATCGAAAACGTCGAGACGCTGCCGGGCGGCAGCAGCCGAGTCGTTGGCGATCGGCAGGCCAACAGGATCACGCTCAATGGCTTCGATGACACCGCGACCGGCGGAGGCGGCGATGATCAGTTCCGCCTGATGGGGCAATTCAATCGGGTCGATGGCGGCCCGGGCAATGATCGCTACTTCATTGCCGTGGAAAGCGGCAGCGTACATATCGCTGAGGATGGCAAGGACCTGAGCATCGTTGAATTCGATTGCCCCTTGGAAGCGATTCAGGGCTGGTGGGTACAAGGCACATCGTTGAAGGTGACGGTGTCCCGTGGCGTGGACGCGGAGCTGTCGCCTCGGGAAGTTTTCCTCACCGATGTCTATGCCCAGGTTGAGGGCAGCCGAACCCTGCGTAACGACGCGTTGTTATTCATGACACGGGACGGTTTTACGCTCAAGCCGGATCTGCCTGCCGAGCTGCTCCTCCCGGGCGATCACGAAATCAGCGTGATCATAACCAAACAAGGTGTTCCCGCGCTCCCACCGATCATCTTCAACGGCGGAACCGATGTCCTGCTGCCCGCCCTTGACGACAGTTATTTCATTCCCAGGGGATGCAACAGCCCGGTTATCCAACTTCAGGAAAGCCACCCCCGAGCGAGCACTACCTTGTTCGTCGACTATGACGCCGATGAGCTGGACACCGTAAGCGCGCATTACCATGTCGACAGCCGATACGTCGGCCATTTCAACTACCTGACGTACAGCGACATGAGGCTGGTGCTGCAGTTCTCGGACGGTACCCGGCTAACGCTAAAACACTGGCTGAAAAACGCCCCGGGTATTCCATCGAACGTAACGGGCACGCTCATGTCCACGGGTGTGGCACTTGCGCACCCCATCATCCTGACGCTGCGCGATGGGAGTTCCTACCGCGTTGGCGCCCCGCAAATGTCCTTCTACGATGATCATCGCAACCCAGGGATTCGGGAGATCGAGGGCCGCCACGCGTTACACCGACGTGGCGGTCGCTACCTCTTCCAATCCCCCACTCACGAAGTCGTACGGCTGCCTGCCAAGCCACAAATAGTCAAGCTGCCTGAACGTCAACACACCAGCATCTATAGCCTGCAAGGCAATGCGTCCTCTTACGAAATCCACCCCAGCCCTGGCGCGACCATTCAGTTGTCCTCGACCAGCGCGGCCCATCGTTCATTCTGGGAATTGCACACCCAAGCCCTGGACGTGAATCTGAACCACGACGATCTGCGCGTCGGCAAAACCTGGTTATTGATGGACGACGTGCGGGTGTCGCTTGCGCAAGTATCGGACGGCCACGAGTCCCTGGACACGGTGCATGTCATGCTCGCGTCCGGCAGTTGTTATCAGATCGACTTCCGTTCGGCAAAAGCGCGGTTGCTGAGCATCGACGCGGGCCCTTCCACCAATGCCCTCACACTGGAACGAGAGATCAAGGCCCATGAGGCACAGGACAGCCTGGCGACGACGTTCCTGAGCGTCGGCGGCGTTCGCCTCGCCGATGGCACCCATGGGGCGATCTTCTACGACACCCAGGAGCACAGATGGGTTGTCGACACCGACGAAACGCGGGAGGTCACCAGTTCGGACTTGGTCGTCGGCACGGTTGCAAAACACTGAAGGAGCGTTCCGACAGCACTTCAAACAAACAGACAAATCAACCGGCCTTCAGAAAAAACCGTCAACACACCGCCGCGGTATGCCTCGACAGTTGAAGGCCATTCCCATGTGAAACACTTCAAGGAAGAAACAATGTCTCCAAGAAACCCTATACGTCCAAAGGGAACGGACATACCCACGCCTGCCCCAGGCGCGACCACCGTACCCGATTTTCCGCGGCTGCCGACTCATGTGAGGGTGCCGGTCGCCACAAGCACACCGAGTCCTTCAACCTCTACGCCGGTGCCAGGCCCTTCCAGCAGGCCAGCGCCCGACACGCCGCGATCGTCGGGGGTCGAATTGATCGACCCTTCAGATGGCAGCTCAACGAGTGCAGGTAACCCAGAACGTCCACTGGCCAGCTATGCGCACAACCCACCCGAAGGATTGTCGCCTGCCCGCGAAGACGGACTTCGGGTCAAGGGCACTGAACACTACGTCGATTTGGCAGACGGCCAGGTCGTCAGGGTTGTTTTCGATCAAGCCCTGGGCGCGTATTGCGCCTGGGATACGCAGGGGGCGAAGCCTTCGAGCCTTGCGCTCCATAGGCCTGACGGCTCAACTTCCTGGCGTGAAAACCCCTTCGCCATGAAGCTGCTTCCTTATCAGGTGAGCATGGAACACCGAGCGAGTTTTGATCGACGAAGCGAGGCATTGCTCGGTCAGGACCCTCAGGAGCGCGGCGCGACCTTGAAGCCGCTCTATCAAAGTCAACAGGCAAAACTGAAAGCGGACGCCGACTCCTTTTTCAAAACGGTCACGCCAGCCTCTCGCCTTCCAGCCCCCCAACTGGTTGGCACGGAGACTTTCGCCAGATTCGTGCAGACAATGCTCGAGCCCGCTCAAGGCATGGTGCTCACCGAACAATACTTCGGCATCGGCAGCAAGATGCAATTGATCGATAACATGTCGACACTGGCCGGCAACGGCGTGACCACGCTATACCTGGACCGCCTCAGGACCGACATTGACCAGAGCGCCCTGGATGCTTTTGCCCGCAGCGGCGTAATGGACCGCCGCCTGAAAAATCGCCTGCACCACGTGGATGTGAATTCCGATGCCTCTGGTCATATGCCTTACACCTACCAGAACCTCATTAGCGCGGCGCGCGAGAACGGCATACGAGTAAGAGCACTGGATTGCGCCGCCCGGTACCAGGCCGAACTCTCGATCGAAGATCTAAGGCGAGGGCTCTTCACTTATCACGCCCATCACGTCATCAACGCCGACCGGCTCAGCCATCCGCAAGGCAAGTGGGTCGCGCTGGTAACGGCGCCCGATTATCAAGGGAAAACCGCCGCTGCGCGCCAGAAGAGGCTGCTCGAATTGCAGCAGCGTGGCGTGACGTCCCCTCCCAGCCTGGCGCAACTGCAGGGCGTGATGAATGTCCATGTTGAAGACCTGCCATCCGGCCCGGCGATGCGGGTTGCCCAGGAGCCGGCACTCTCGCCCGTTGACGTGAGGCTGGAAGCCGGTGGCCAGGGACTGATGCCCTATGAGCTCTCCAGTCGATACCGGCCCCATTTTGAATCCGATATTCGTAAATTCCCCCTGTCGGACGACCCTAACAGCGACCATCGTTTTATTACGGTAATCCGTGACTACAACCGCAAGATGGCGCAACTGGAACAGTTATATCGCGCCTCGGATGCGCGGGAGGACAGTCGACACTTTTTCTTTGAAAAAAAACCCGTAGACCTCCCCAGGCCGCCAACGCCGACATTGCAACGCTACAGTTCAGCCTCGGCGATTCTTGGCGGTGTCTACCGTGACGCCAGCGGGCTGGTCATGGGAACCGCTTATAACGCCACGGGTGCCAGGAAATTCCTGATCGAACACATGCAGGACCTGGAAGCGCAACAGGTCAAAACGCTGTACATGGAAAACCTGATCACCGAGTACGACCAACCGCTGCTCGATGCGTTCGCGTCCGACGGTGTGATGCCCGCCTCGCTGCGAGATAACCTTCGGCGCCAGGACCAACTGCAGCAGATGGATCCGCTAGGCCCCTATTCGTTGGTAAACCTGGTGAACGCCGCCCAGGCGAATGGCATCGGAGTAAAGGCGCTCGACACGTCTGTCAGTTTCAACCGTGACCTGAGGTTGCATGACGCCAATCGCGCCAGCCTCTTCAAGTACATGGCCCATACCGTAATCCAAGCCGACCAAGGCAAGCGCGGCCCGCACAAATGGGTGGCATTGGTCGAAAGTAGCCAGGCCAATACTGTCCAGGACATCCCGGGACTCGCTGAACTGCAAGGTGTGATCGGGGTGCGTGTGATAGATGTCGGTGGGCAACCTATGCGCGTTGTGCCGGACCAAGGTGAGGTGATCAAGAGTTTGTTGCCTATCGCAGTACCGTCTGGAAGCCGACACGTTACGCATTTCGGCCACCACTATGTGAAATCGGATCTGCTCCTAGAGGTAAAAGTCAGCGAACAGGCGGTACCACGTGCGCCTATCAGTCCCGGAAAACTGCTGAACAGGCCGGACGAATTCTTGATTGAAAGAAAGGGAGACGGATTTGAGCTGTACCTGGCGACGAACGTGCCCGGACAATTCATTGCTTACGACGTGTCCATGGCAAATGACCGATTCTGGGTCCATATCACGGAACTTTCCCCTCACGGTTTCGAATTGGCCCAAGTAAGCAACGTGCGATTCCGTAGCCTGGACGAACTGGTATGGGCACTGAAAGCCAACAATCGAAAACAGATCAACGGAACAACGGTTATCCCCGTGTCGCCGCCCCGGCTCAGGGACATGCACCCACAGCTAACCCGGCCTGGGATGTACCTGGTCGAACGCCGGCCTGAAGGCGTCGCGATCTATCACCGGTCGAAGGATAGCTCGGTCAAAAGAACACTGGTCGGCACGGAAAAAGCTTCGGGCAAGGTATTTATCAACCGTCCGGAATGGAACCTTACGGATGCCCATCTGTTCAACGATCTGGACGCTCTTACAACCCACCTTGAAAATGCCCTGGGGTTACGTCGCCCGCCGAGTTCCTGATGCAAAGAAAATCCGGATGAAGCGGTAGCCTGCGCCCAACAAAAAAGCCCGCCCGGCGTCATTGCCGGGCGGGCTTTTTCATGGGTCAGGCTTTATTCGGTCGCGAGCACACCACGACGCACCTGGTCGCGCTCGATCGACTCGAACAGGGCCTTGAAGTTGCCCTCGCCGAAGCCGTCGTCGCCCTTGCGCTGGATGAACTCGAAGAACACCGGGCCCATCAGGGTTTCCGAAAATATCTGCAGCAGCAGGCGCTTATCGCCTTGCTCGGACGCACCGTCCAGCAAAATGCCACGCGATTGCAGCTCACCGACAGGTTCACCGTGGTTCGGCAGGCGACCTTCGAGCATTTCGTAGTAGGTGTCCGGCGGCGCGGTCATGAAGCGCATGCCAATTTTCTTCA
Organism: Pseudomonas sp. BP11-1-1; assembly: GCF_052112105.1. Classification (NCBI taxonomy): domain Bacteria; kingdom Pseudomonadati; phylum Pseudomonadota; class Gammaproteobacteria; order Pseudomonadales; family Pseudomonadaceae; genus Pseudomonas; species Pseudomonas sp. BP11-1-1. The sequence goes on along the minus strand of NZ_JAUTYU010000005.1, from coordinate 43,685 downwards.
ACTGGTCCCAGGTCTTGATCAGGTCGTCGGTGAGGAACGCCACGTGTTGGATGCCCTCGCCGTTGAACTGCATCAGGAACTCTTCGATCTGGCCGGCGCCCTTGGACGATTCTTCGTTCAACGGGATGCGAATCATGCCGTCCGGAGCGGTCATCGCCTTGGAGGTCAGGCCGGTGTATTCGCCCTTGATGTCGAAGTAACGGATCTCGCGGAAGTTGAACAGCTTCTCGTAGAAGTTCGCCCAGTAGGCCATGCGCCCGCGATACACGTTGTGGGTCAGGTGATCGATGATTTTCAGGCCCGCGCCCACCGGGTTGCGGTCGACGCCTTCGAGGAACACGAAGTCGATGTCATAGATCGAACTGCCTTCGCCAAAACGGTCGATCAGGTACAGCGGCGCGCCGCCGATACCTTTGATGGCAGGCAGGTTCAGCTCCATCGGGCCGGTTTCGATATGGATCGGCTGGGCGCCAAGCTCCAGGGCGCGCTTGTAGGCTTTTTGCGAGTCCTTGACCCGGAACGCCATGCCGCACACCGACGGACCGTGCTCGGCCGCGAAATACGAAGCGACGCTATGGGGTTCGTTGTTGAGGATCAGGTTGATCGCGCCCTGGCGATACAGGTGCACATCCTTGGACCGGTGGGTGGCCACTTTGGTGAAGCCCATGATCTCAAAGATCGGCTCCAGGGTGTTGGGCGTAGGGGACGCGAATTCGATGAATTCAAAGCCCATCAGGCCCATTGGGTTTTCGTATAGATCTGCCATGTCGGCGCCTCATCATGCTTATCAATTAACAGGAAACGTTAGTTGCCAGTGATGCTGAGGGCACGGGGCGGCGCGCAGGAGATGCCACGAACGCTGCGGGCGAGGAAATCGCCATAGATCAGTTGAAACCCAAGTATCTTCATTGTCGACCCAAGGCTCTTGCGGGCGAGGCTTCTGCTGCCAGAAGACGTTATTCTTGTATGCGTAAACCGATTCTACACAGCGTAACTGGATTTGTCCGCCTTCTGTATCAAATTGCCTTTTGCGCCGACCGTGCAAGGGGTTTGTTGCAGAGGAAAATGCCCGCCAGAATCACGCCGCCGCCGACGCACATCAGGGCCGTGAGCCGTTCGTCCAGCAACAACGCCCCCAGCAACACCGCCGTCAGCGGATTGAGTGCGATGAACACGCCGGAACGGGTTGCGCCAATCCGGCGAATACCGTCATACCAGGCGATGTAGGCCAGGGCCGAGCCCAGCACGCCGAGGTATAGCAGGCTCAGCCATTGCCTGATGTCCAGCGCGGTCAACGCCTCCAAGCGAACCTCACCCACCGTCGCACAGGCAGCCCACAACATCAGCGTGCCCAACAGGATCGACCAGGTGACCGTCTGCAACGGGCCAAGGCTTTCGTTGAGGCTTCGGGAGAACAGCGAATAAATGCCCCATCCCAGCACGCAGCCGAAAATCAGCAAGTCGCCGGTCCAGCCCTGCCCCGTTGCCTGCAGCAAGGACGGATCACGACTGACGATCACCAGCCCCGCCCCGCCGATACACAGCGCGATGCCGATGATTTTCAAGCGCCCCAACCGCTCCTTGAACAGCCACCAGGAGGCCAACCCGATCACGGCCGGATTCAATGCCACTATCAGCGAGGCCCGTGATGCGTTGATGTACTGCAAGCCATAAAAGAAGCACAGGTTGTAGAAGAAGATACCGAAGAATCCCAGCACCGCCAGTTGCACGCCCTGCTTCAGGCTGGGCCTGGCCAGGGGAATGCCGGCCAGGCCTAGAAACACCAACAGCGCGCCACTCGCCAGCAGGAACCGCAGGCTGGCCGCGAACAGGGGCGCCAGGGCATCGGAGAGGATCCGCCCGGCCACGAAAGTCCCGCCCCAGATCATCGTGACCATGGCGAGCTTTAGATAGACCGGAAGGTCTGAAGGGATTGGGACGGTTTGTTCGAGGGTTTTCATGGTTTCACCACGTTGAATAGGACGAATTACCTGTGGCGAGGGAGCTTGCTCCCTCGCCACGGAAAAGCGCCTGGGCCAAAGTTCCGTGTATGGTTGGGATGTCGTATTGTTCTACTCATGTCCGATCATCGTAAAATGAGCATTTCCTCATGACACTCACCCAACTCGAAATCTTCTCGCTGGTCGCCGAGCTGCGCGGGTTCACGGCAGCCGCGACACGCCTGGGCATCGGCCAGTCAGCGGTGTCACACGCCATCAAAACCCTCGAACAGGAATTGGGCGTCGAATTGTTCCGACGTCATCAGTCCCTCGTCGAGCCGAGCGACATCGGCCAGCAGTTGCTGTTGCGGGCCCGGGCCATGCTCGGGTTGGCGAACACCTTGCGCCAGGAAGCCGCCGACGCCCGAGGGATGCGCCGCGGCACGTTGCGCATCGGCTCGTTCGGTCCGACGTCGTCGATGAAGTTGCTGCCGTCCATCCTGGAGCGCTTCCGTGCCTTGCACCCGGGGATCGAGGTGCACGTCGACGAGGGGCCGGACCGGCAGGTTCTACAGTGGCTGGATGAACGGCGAGTCGACGTCGGCTTCGTGGTCTTGCCTGAAGAGCGCTTCGATACATTCGCGTTGATGGAGGACCAAATGGTCGCTCTGCTCCCCGCCGCTCACCCCCTCGCCGCCCAGGCCAATCTCAAGCTCGGCGAGCTGTGCAACGACCCTTTCATACTCACCGAGGCCGGCTCGTCGGAACTGGTCTGGCGCCTGTTCAATGCCGCTCGGCTCACACCGAACGTACGTTATCGCTGCTCGCAGTTGCTCAGCACGCTCGATATCGTCAGTCGTGGCGACGCGGTAAGCGTGGTGTCCGAAGGCTCGTTGCCGCCCCTCGATGATCCACGTATCGCCAAACGAGCCTTGTCACCACGGGTTCCACGCCAGATCGGCATGGCCGTGCTGGATCGCCGCCAGGCCTCTCCCGCAACCCTTGCATTTATTGAACTGGCCCAGGCGTTGCACCCGGTCTGATGCGGCGTTCGCTTGGGTGACAGCAAGCTCGAATCTTAAATAACCTACTGAGTGAGAGTGACTTTCCGCAGCCCGACGCGTGAACTTTATAGAGTGCTGTCTATTGATATGTGCGATCAGGAGAAAAAATTTATTGCGACAGCGAGTACCGTTAGTGGCCATTTTCCGCCGCCAAGCGCTTGACGATGAAAGCGCGCTCTCGCTAGAACGTCTACTGTTGTTACATAACGAAAAAGTTACGATTTACACTTTTCGGTTTAACTACTACAATTTTTTCTGCCTGTACCAGATAGCAGGAGAGTCATTAGTCACCGAGTCGCTACAAAGCGCTTGGCTTATAGCTTTGTTTGCGGTTGGTATCAGCCATTTATTTCTATTGGAGTATTGATATTGTCCAGACTCGCTGAATTTCGCAAAGCCGAGAAGGCCCTTCAGGAACAGCTCGCACAGCTGGAGGCACTGAAGAATGACGCCGGGCTCAAGAAAGAAATCGAATTCGAAGAGAAGCTCCAGGGGCTGATGAAAACCTACGGCAAAGGCCTGCGTGACATTATCGCGATCCTCGAGCCGAACCCGTCCAAGTCGGGCAGCCTCTCCGCCAAGACCCCAAAGACCCGCCGGGCCAGGGTCGTCAAGGTTTACCAGAACCCACACACCGGCGAACTCATCGAAACCAAGGGCGGCAACCATCGCGGCCTGAAAGCCTGGAAGGAAAAGTACGGCGCAAGCACGGTCGATTCGTGGCTGCGTGGCTGACAGTCAACACTAGTGGAAAAAGCCCTGAATACATTCAGGGCTTTTTTATGGCTGAACTTTGGAAGTAATTCCAGAGTAGTACACCGAGGCCTTATAGTTTCAGGCTATTTCGTACTGACTGTATTTCGTCCTGGCTTTCAACATACACCTGCGCCTGCCCAGCATAGGACAGCACGTAGGCGCTGCCCTCGCTTAGTGCTACGACCAACGTTTGTGACAATACATGACGCCCGTTCTGCGTGATCGTGCAAGTGGTTTCCAATGCCGTTACGCCGCCCAACATGGAAGGGTGAATCTTATTGCAGACGCTTTGATAGCCGCCCTGGAAAAAATCCTTTTGCAGGGACTTTCGCATTTCCAGCAACACGCCTTGCAAGTTCGGCTGATGATCCGCCGCTACAGGCGTTACAGTCAGTTCCATGACCATCAAGGCATTACCTGAAAGGTCGCTCTTGGTCGCACGCTGCCGGTGGGTGCCCGGTGCCGGCGCATCGGCAGACAACGACTCGACTTTCCAGCCCTGGGGCCAGATTACCTGCGGTTCGGCCGCTCCGGCATCGACACTCGCCACGACGGCGAACAGTAAAAAAGACAGCGGAAGGAACGATCGAAACATTGCACGCACTCCAGGGCGAATCCTGAAGTCTGATGGGCGTGGCATCACCAGGCAATAGCGATGTTTGGCGATGCCATGCCCCTTGCGTATCATGGACACACCTGCAAGGAAGCCGTCCAGCGCAAGCCCAGGATCGTCGCGCCCAAGTTGCGACGCCGTTTGCCCCACTTATTTTCCGGAGGGCCCATGAGCCTGCAAGCACTCAACTCTTTTCCTGGCGTCACCGCCCAACCTGACACCGCCACGGCCAAGTTCGTCTTCAACCACACCATGCTGCGGGTCAAGGACATTACCAAATCCTTGGACTTCTATACCCGCGTGCTGGGTTTTTCCCTGGTGGAAAAACGTGATTTCCCTGAAGCCGAATTCAGCCTGTATTTCCTGGCGCTGGTGGACAAAAACCAGATCCCGGCGGACGCGGCGGCGCGCACCGAGTGGATGAAGTCGATCCCCGGTATTCTCGAACTGACCCACAATCATGGCACCGAAAACGACCCGGCATTTGCCTACCACAACGGCAACACCGACCCGCGCGGTTTTGGCCACATCTGCATCTCGGTGCCGGACGTCGTCGCCGCCTGCGAACGCTTCGAAGCGCTGGGCTGTGACTTCCAGAAACGCCTGAACGATGGCCGCATGAAAAGCCTGGCGTTCATCAAGGACCCGGATGGCTACTGGGTCGAGATCATCCAGCCTGCGCCGTTACAAGTTCTATAACCACATCAGCCCCCTTGTGGGAGCGAGCTTGCTCGCGATAGCGGTCTGTCTGGCACATCAATACTGAATGTGCTGCAGCTATCGCGAGCAAGCTCGCTCCCACAGGAGAATGCGTAATTCGAAATAAAAAACCCCATGAGCCAAGGCCCATGGGGTTTTGTTGTTTCAGCGACTGGCGATCAGGCCGGCGCGGACGTGCGGATCAGGTGATCGAAGGCGCTCAACGAAGCCTTGGCCCCCTCGCCCACGGCGATCACGATCTGCTTGTACGGCACGGTGGTCACGTCACCGGCGGCGAACACACCCGGGATCGAGGTTTCGCCACGGGCATCGACGATGATCTCGCCACGCGGTGACAACTCGACGGTGCCCTTGAGCCAATCGGTATTAGGCAACAGGCCGATCTGCACGAAGATCCCTTCCAGCGCCACGTCGCGCAATTCACCGCTCGGACGATCCTTGTAGCGCAGGCCGTTGACCTTCTGCCCATCGCCGGTTACTTCAGTGGTCTGGGCGTTGGTGATCACCGTCACGTTCGGCAGGCTGTGCAGTTTGCGCTGCAACACTGCGTCGGCACGCAATTGCACGTCGAACTCCAGCAGGGTCACATGGGACACGATACCGGCCAAGTCGATGGCCGCTTCAACGCCGGAGTTGCCGCCACCGATTACCGCAACGCGCTTGCCCTTGAACAGTGGACCGTCGCAGTGCGGGCAGTAAGCCACGCCTTTGTTGCGATATTGTTGCTCACCCGGCACGTTCATTTCGCGCCAGCGGGCGCCGGTCGCCAGGATTACGGTCTTGGCCTTGAGGCTTGCGCCGCTGGCGAACCTGACTTCATGTAGCCCGCCGTCCGTGCCAGGCACCAAGGCGTCGGCGCGTTGCAGGTTCATGATGTCCACGTCGTACTGCTTGACGTGTTCTTCCAGGGCAACGGCCAGTTTCGGGCCTTCGGTTTCCTGGACCGAGATGAAGTTCTCGATGGCCATGGTGTCGAGCACCTGGCCGCCGAAACGCTCGGCCGCCACACCGGTGCGGATGCCTTTACGCGCTGCGTAAATCGCCGCCGAGGCACCGGCCGGGCCACCGCCAACCACCAACACGTCAAAGGCATCCTTGGCGCTGATCTTCTCGGCTTGGCGCTCGATGCCGCTGGTGTCGATCTTGGCGAGGATTTCTTCCAGGCCCATGCGGCCCTGGCCGAAGTTCACACCGTTCAAGTAGATGCTTGGCACGGCCATGATCTGGCGTTCATCGACTTCGGCCTGGAACAGCGCGCCGTCGATGGCGACGTGCTTGATGTTCGGGTTCAGCACGGCCATCAGGTTCAGCGCCTGGACCACGTCCGGGCAGTTCTGGCACGACAGCGAGAAATACGTCTCGAAGTTGAACTCGCCCTTGAGCGAGCGGATCTGTTCGATCACTTCGACACTGGCCTTCGAAGGGTGGCCACCGACTTGCAGCAGGGCCAGCACCAGCGAAGTGAATTCATGCCCCATGGGAATGCCGGCGAAACGCAGGCTGATATCGGCTCCGGGGCGGTTCAACGAGAACGATGGCTTGCGCGCATCGGTGCCGTTGTCGAGCAAGGTAATCTGATTGGAAAGACTGGCAACGTCTTTGAGTAACGCGAGCATTTCCTGGGATTTCGCACCGTCGTCGAGGGATGCAACGATCTCGATCGGCTGGGTGACCCGTTCCAGGTATGACTTCAACTGAGCTTTAAGATTGGCGTCCAACATACGGGCGATTTCCATGTTTGAATTTCAGAAAAAACAACGCCCGAGCGAATCTCGCCCGGGCGTTTTTTGGGGCGAAGCGGCTTACCTGATCAAGAGCGGATCGCCCTCGGATGACTCACGGACTTAGATCTTGCCGACCAGGTCCAGGGACGGAGCCAGGGTGGCCTCGCCTTCTTTCCACTTGGCTGGGCAGACTTCGCCTGGGTGAGCGGCAACGTACTGAGCAGCCTTGATCTTGCGCAGCAGCTCGGAAGCGTCGCGGCCTACACCGCCGTCGTTGATTTCAACGATCTTGATCTGGCCTTCTGGGTTGATCACGAAAGTACCGCGGTCAGCCAGGCCTGCTTCTTCGATCAGCACGTCGAAGTTGCGGGAGATTGCCAGGGTCGGGTCGCCGATCATGGTGTACTGGATCTTGCCGATGGCTGGCGAAGTGTTGTGCCAGGCAGCGTGGGCAAAGTGAGTGTCGGTGGACACGCTGTAGATCTCGACGCCCAGTTTCTGGAATTCGGCGTAGTTGTCGGCCAGGTCTTCCAGCTCGGTTGGGCAAACGAAGGTGAAGTCAGCCGGGTAGAAGAACACGACAGACCACTTGCCTTTCAGGTCAGCATCCGACACTTCGACGAATGCGCCGTTTTTGAAAGCGGTAGCTTTGAACGGTTTAACTTGGCTGTTGATGATAGGCATCGTTGACTCTCCGTCAGGGGTTGAAAAGTTGATGGGGTGAATCTTAGCCATTCATTCCGCTATTGGCTCATTGCCAAACCTCATGCGAATGATTGGTTTTGGCTATCAGGAATCCATATAGATAGAAGAAATCTGTGGAAGCTGCGGAAGGCGGCGATCGGTTGATCGCAGCGGTTGCCAAACAGTTCACAAGGCTGGATCAAAGGGATCGCAGCCTTGTTCTGGGGAGGAGATCAGGCAGTGGGCGTACGCATGGTGACGAATTCTTCGGCAGCGGTCGGGTGTACGCCGATGGTCTCGTCGAAGTCACGCTTGGTCGCGCCGGCCTTCAGGGCAATCGCCAGGCCCTGGACAATTTCCCCTGCGTCCGGCCCGACCATGTGGCAACCCAGCACTTTGTCGGACTTGGCATCGACCACCAGCTTCATCAGCGTGCGTTCCTGGCACTCGGTGAGGGTCAGCTTCATCGGCCGGAAACGGCTTTCGAAAATCTGCACCTCATGGCCCTCCTCCCGGGCCTGCTCTTCCGTCAGGCCAACCGTGCCGATGTTCGGCAGGCTGAACACGGCCGTGGGAATCATCCGGTAATCCACCAGGCGATACTGCTCGGGCTTGAACAGGCGTCGCGCCACCGCCATGCCTTCAGCCAACGCGACAGGCGTGAGCTGCACGCGGCCGATCACGTCGCCTATGGCCAGGATCGACGGCTCGGCGGTCTCGTATTTTTCGTTGACCTGGACAAAGCCTTTTTCGTCCAGCGTCACGCCGGTGTTCTCCAGGCCGAGGTTGTCCAGCATCGGTCGCCGGCCAGTGGCGTAGAACACGCAATCGGTGGACAGCGTGCGACCGTCCTTGAGTGTCACCTTCAGGCTGCCGTCGGCTTCTTTGTCGATGCGCTGGATGTCTGCATTGAATTGCAGGTCCAGGCCACGACGCTGCAACTCCTCGGCCAGATGCTTGCGCACTGCGCCGTCGAAGCCACGCAAGAACAGGTCGCCGCGATAGAGCAAGGACGTTTGCGCGCCCATGCCGTGGAAGATCCCGGCGAATTCCACCGCGATGTAGCCGCCGCCCACCACCAGCATGCGCTTGGGCAGCGTCTTCAGGAAAAACGCCTCGTTGGAACTGATGGCGTGCTCGCGCCCTGGAATATCCGGGATCACCGGCCAGCCACCCGTGGCGATCATGATGTGCTCGGCGGTATGGCGCTCGCCGTTGATCTCGACTTCGTGAGGGCCGGTGATCCGGGCGTGGCCTTCATGCAGCGTGACGCCACTGTTGCCCAGCAGATTGCGGTAGATGCCGTTGAGGCGATTGATCTCGCGATCCTTGTTGGCAATCAGCGTCGCCCAGTCGAAACTCGCCTCGCCCGCCGTCCAGCCGTAGGCCGACGCTTGTTCGAAGTCCTCGGCGTAATGCGCTCCGTAGACCAGCAGTTTTTTCGGCACGCAACCGACGTTCACGCACGTACCGCCCAGGTAGCGGCTTTCCGCCACGCCCACTTTTGCGCCAAACCCCGCGGCAAACCGCGCCGCCCGCACACCACCGGAACCGGCGCCAATCACATACAGATCAAAATCGTAGGCCATCATCTATCTCCTTCGGCAGGTTGTCAGCATACCTGCTGTTCCTGCGCGGAGCAGCCAGATCGGGCAGCGTTGCAATTGATTATGGGGACGGAAAACGAAAAGCCAAACGATGGAGTGAGACTACCGGAGGCCCAACTCATCCATGTGGCGAGGGGATTTATCCCCGCTGGGCTGCGCAGCGGCCCCAAAAGCTCCGAATGCGATCAGCCTGATACATCTTCGTCTCAGATTTCAGGGCCGCTGCGCAGCCCAACGGGGATAAATCCCCTCGCCACAGGTTTCTGCGTGTTTATGGGAAACTCCAGGCAAAAAAACGCCCCGAACCAGTCGGGGCGTTTTTTTCAAGCGCGACGCAGGCTTATCAGTAAGCCTTGCCGGTCTTGTAGAAGTTCTCGAAGCAGAAGTTGGTCGCGTCGATATAACCTTCGGCGCCACCGCAGTCGAAACGCTTGCCCTTGAACTTGTAGGCCATGACGCAGCCGTTCTGGGCCTGTTTCATCAGGGCGTCGGTGATCTGGATTTCACCGCCCTTGCCTGGCTCGGTCTGTTCGATCAGGTCGAAGATGTCCGGGGTCAGGATGTAGCGGCCGATGATCGCCAGGTTCGACGGTGCATCTTCAGGCTTTGGTTTTTCAACCATGCTGTGGACGCGGTAGATGTCGTCGCGGATCATTTCGCCAGCGATCACACCGTACTTGTTGGTTTCCTGCGGATCCACTTCCTGGATCGCCACGATGGAGCAGCGGAACTGCTTGTACAGCTTGACCATCTGGGTCAGTACGCCGTCGCCTTCCAGGTTGACGCAAAGGTCGTCCGCGAGGACCACGGCGAACGGTTCGTCACCGATCAGTGGGCGGCCGGTGAGAATCGCGTGGCCCAGGCCTTTCATTTCGGTCTGGCGGGTGTAGGAGAACGAGCACTCGTCCAGCAACTTGCGAATGCCGACCAGGTATTTTTCCTTGTCGGTGCCCTTGATCTGGTTTTCCAGCTCGTAGCTGATGTCGAAATGGTCTTCCAGGGCGCGCTTGCCACGGCCGGTGACGATGGAAATTTCCGTCAGGCCTGCATCGAGGGCTTCTTCGACGCCGTACTGGATCAGTGGCTTGTTCACCACCGGCAGCATTTCTTTGGGCATGGCTTTAGTCGCTGGCAGGAAGCGAGTACCGTAACCGGCTGCTGGGAACAAGCATTTCTTGATCATATAAGTCCTTGAAAAGGCGGTGTGTACAAGTTTCGGCGCAGTCTAATCAGCCGGCAGGCGGCTTACAATGCCTGCACTGGCCAACCGATGCCATCATAGAGAAATAAACCGGCGGATAGTTCAATCGCCTTTCGCTTCGATGGTTCCAGCGGTCCCCACTGTACGCCCATCAGCGCTGTTTGCGGGTATTTGGCGTATCATGGCCGCCTTGATCCCGCCAACGAGGCAGCTAGATGTCGGCAACACAGAACGCAAACGGTTATTCGGTCAGCCAGGACAAGGACGGCCAATGGTGGATTATCAACTACCATGGCGAGCAGGTCGCCGGCCCCTTGCCCAGCAAGACGATGGCGGTGGAAGTCGCCGCGGTCTTCCAGGACGAGCGCTCTGCACCGGCGCCCCGGGAGCGCGAACAGGCGCCAGCGCGCAATAATCGCCGCAAGAAGTAATCGACCAGCCCCTTCGACGCCTGGGTGCTCGAAGGGGCCATTGGTTTAGCTGTACCGGAATGGCCATTCGCTATAATCTCGCGCCATCCTTCCCTTCTCGATGACTCTCCCCATGAAGACACTCCTGGCGCTGTCCGCAGTCCTGGCCCTGGCAGGTTGTGCCTCGGCGGAAAAAACCTACCTGGATAACGGCGAGCAAGGCCTGTCCATCGACTGTTCGGGCGAAGCCAACTCCTGGGCCACCTGCTATGAGAAGGCGGATGCCTCATGCGCCGGCACCGGCTACCGCATCGTCGGCACCGATGGCACGCCACAGGCCAAGGACAGCGAAAAAACCTTGGGCGTCGACGTCGGGAACTTCACCAGCCGCAGTGTCGTGGTCGTCTGCAAATAAGCTAGATGTGAATCTCGGCGAACTTGATCCCCAGGCCCCGCAAGGTCTCGATCAGGTCATCGAGCCGGCCGAAGGATTCGACTTCGTCCTGGTCATCCACGAGAAAGAAACTGCGTCCGGCGCTTTTCTTGAAGAAGACGATCCATTCCCCGGGGCTCGCAGGATTCTGTATCACATGGGTGGCGCAGATAAGTCCTTCTGCATGGCGCTCGCGGACCTGCTCGCGTTTCATCGACTGAACTCCATAAATGACAATGCCGCCAACGTGACCGTGGCGGCATTTTTTCGAAGGATGCAGTTTAACCGATGCCCGGCCCGTTCGTCAGGCCCGGGACGCGCTCAACCGGAGATGCATGCGTTGGCCGCTTCCTGCACGTCTCCCGGACGCACCGGCACGTTGGACAGGCTTTCGTGCAACTTGATGCTGCTGCCACTGGAACGCTCGTCAATGTCGAACACCGCCGCGGGCAGCGTCGACAATCGGCCTGGCACGATCACCCGGACGCCGTTCTTGTGCGGCTCCATCTGCAGCGGGCCACGGGTCTTGAGCAGCTTGTCGGCAACGCAATTGGCGTATTCATGAGGTTTCTTACCGGAGATGACGCTCATGGTGGGTGGCGTCTGGTTGATGTCCGATACCGATGCACATCCACCCAGGGCCAAGGCCATTACCCACACGCTGCGCTTCATATCAATCCTCCGATAAAGACCCTCCGACAATGCAAACGCCGTTTTTCTCCGGCGCCCTGGTTTTTTTATTCGCCTACCGGCAATAAATAAGTTTCACCCAGGACAGGGGTCGGTTATTGCACCGTGGTGCTGGTAAACTGCGCGCCATTATTTGCCCACCTTGCCGTGTCGATTGCAAGAAATGCCCTTCTGGAGGCACCCATGAAATTCATCCATCAGCGCGAGCACCTCAACGAGGACGACATCGTCGTCATCGAATGCTCCCAAATGTGCAACATCCGCTTGATGAACGACGCCAATTTCCGCAGCTTCAAGAACGGTGGCCGGCACACTTACCATGGCGGCGCGTTCGACACGTTCCCGGCCAGGATCACCGCGCCCAGCACCGGTTTCTGGAACATTACCATCGACACCGTCAGCCGTCGCGCCATCAGCGTCACCCGCAAGCCGACCCTGACCCACAAGATCAAGATCATCCGGCGCTCCAGCTCGAAACTCAGCTGAGCCTCCCTATCGCAAAGGACAGGAAAACCGTGACCCCGACGACCAAATACGTGATCAAGTACAAGCTCAACGGCGAACGCCGCTTCGAGTTCGCGCAGTTGCAATTCGGCACTGAGGAAGAAGCCATGGCCGCGCTGAAAAAGCTGCATGGCGAGACGGACGACGAGATCACCGAGCTCAAGGTCAGCAAGGCACTGTAAGACGCAGCCATGCATCCGTGGCGAGGGGATTTATCCCCGCTGGGCTGCGCAGCAGCCCAAAACTTGCTACCTCATTGCAGCAGGTGAAAAGTGAATGCGAGCTTACGACTGCTGCGCAGCCGAGCGGGGATAAATCCCCTCGCCACAAGAGCTCTCAAATAAGCAAGAAACGGGGTGCCTGCACCGCGGCATTCTGCAGACTGACCAGTCCTCCCTACAGGATTGCCATCATGTCCCCTACCCCCGCCCTGACCCAACACCTTTCCAACCTCGACTGGCCCACCCTGGAACGAAACCTCGACCAGGACGGCTGTGCCGCCATTCGCAACCTGCTGCTGGCGGCGCAATGCCAACGGTTGAGCGGCTTGTACGCCGACCCCGGGTTTTTCCGTTCACGGGTAATAATGGCGCGCCATGGATTCGGGCGCGGCGAGTACCAGTACTTTGCTTATCCGCTGCCTGAAGTGATCCAGCAATTGCGTCAGTCGCTGTATCCGAAGCTGGTACCGCTGGCCAATCGCTGGAATGAATGCATGGGGCTGGACGCGCGATATCCCGAGCAACACACCGATTTCATCCAACGCTGCCACGCCGCCGGTCAACAACGCCCCACTCCATTGCTCCTGCAATACGGGCCTCAGGACTACAACTGCCTGCACCAGGACCTGTATGGCGAGCACGTATTCCCGCTGCAGGTGGCGATCCTGCTGTCGGAACCCGGCGAGGACTTCACCGGGGGCGAGTTCGTCCTCACCGAGCAGCGCCCGCGTATGCAGTCGCGCCCCCAGGTCATCGACTTGAAACAAGGCGACGCCGTAGTGTTCGCCGTACATCAGCGGCCGGTCAAAGGCGTTCGAGGTTATTATCGAGTCAACTTGCGCCATGGCGTCAGCCGCGTACACAGCGGGCGCCGGCATACACTCGGGATCATTTTTCATGATGCGCAATGACGACACGCCCATCACCTTCGACCTGTTCGCCGACCAGGCGCCCACTCTCCCAGGCCAGGTCGAGCAGATCGGCCGACAGTCCTTTGTACTGCGCGGGTTTGCCCTGCCTTGGCTCGAGCGCCTGCTGCCGGCCCTGGAAAGCGTCTTGCAGGCAGCACCGTTCCGGCAGATGGTCACGCCCGGCGGTTTCACCATGTCGGTGGCGTTGACCAGTTGTGGCGCGCTCGGCTGGACCACTGACCGCAGCGGCTACCGCTATACCGCCCACGACCCGCAGACCGGCCACCCCTGGCCCGACATGCCGCAAGTATTTCGCGAACTGGCCCTGGCCGCCGCCCGTGAGGCAAGGTTCGAGCATTTCGAGCCGGACGCCTGCCTGATCAACCGCTACGTGCCTGGCGCACGCATGTCGCTGCACCAGGACAAGAACGAACGTTCCCTGACGGCCCCCGTCGTCTCGCTCTCCCTGGGCCTGCCAGCCGTCTTCCAGTTCGGCGGATTCGAGCGCAGCGACAAAAGCCAGCGCATCCCGTTGTTCCATGGCGACATTGTGGTCTGGGGTGGCGTGGACCGGTTACGCTACCACGGCGTGCTGCCGCTCAAGCCCGGAGAGCATCCGCGCCTGGGCGCCCAACGGATCAATCTGACGTTCCGCATGGCCGGTTAAAAGCGCAGAATTCAACCGCAAGACCCGGAGTGTCGTCACAAGCATGGCTCCTTACTCTAGGCAAAACGGGCCAATGGAATAACGACCATGAACAACACTTCCAACAACCGCTCCCCTGATCAGGACCCACGCTGGGCCGCCGTGCTCGCCCGGGATCCACGCGCCGACGGCACATTTGTCTACGGCGTGAAGACCACTGGCATCTATTGCCACCCCAGCAGCCTGTCGCGCCTGCCGAACCCGCGCAACGTCGAATTCTTCGACACGCCGGAACAGGCCCAGGCCGCCGGCTACCGCCCCAGCAAACGCCTGGCAAGGGACCAGACCCAGATTGCCGCGCAACAAGCGGCCCGGGTCGCGGCCGCCTGCCGGCAGATCGAGGCGGCCGAGGAACTGCCTGGGCTGAATGACCTCGCCAGGACTGCGGGCCTGAGCCCCTTCCACTTCCATCGAGTCTTCAAATCCATCACCGGCCTGACACCCAAGGCCTACGCCGCAGCCCATCGCTCACGCAAGGTGCGCGAACGCCTGGCAGACGCCGGATCGGTGACCGAAGCGCTGTATGACGCCGGCTTCAATTCCAACAGCCGCTTCTATGAAGCCGCCGACAAAGTCCTGGGCATGAAACCCGCCGATTACCGCGCCGCCGGACAAAACACTGACATTCGCTTCGCCGTCGGCCAGTGCTCCCTCGGGGCGATCCTGGTGGCGCAAAGCGAGCGTGGCGTATGCGCGATCCTGCTGGGGGATGATCCGGACGCGCTGGTGCGCGACCTGCAGGACAAATTCCGCCGTGCCAACCTCATCGGCGCCGACCGGGAATTCGAGCAACTGATCGCCCAGGTGGTGGGGTTTATCGAAGCGCCGGCCTTGGGCCTGGATTTGCCGTTGGACCTGCGCGGCACGGCGTTCCAGGAGCGGGTCTGGCAGGCCCTGCGGGAGATTCCACCGGGCAGCACCGCCAGCTACGCCGAGATCGCCCAGCGCATCGGCTTGCCCAAAGCGGTGCGCGCGGTGGCCCAGGCCTGCGGTGCCAACAGCCTCGCCGTGGCGATCCCCTGCCATCGGGTGGTGCGCAGCGACGGCAACCTGTCCGGCTACCGATGGGGCGTTGAGCGCAAGCGTCAGCTGTTGGCGCTGGAGCGCTCGCTGGAGGATTGAACGCCGATATAGATCGCGACCGAATCGGGCGCGTTATACACCTCGAAATCGGTGGTGAACCGACGCACGGCCTGTGGGTTGTCGGCGAAGTACGCCCAGATCAGCCCCCAGGCCTGGATCACGCAGCCGGGCATCTCACCCTTGGCCGAGAACACCAGGTAATCCCCGCCCTCGATATCCACGGCGGGGTAGCCTGCGCTCGTGGCATCGACCTGCACACCCGCCGTCACGTTGAAATAGCCAGTCGCATCGGACTCGTAGTCGGAATACACCCCATAGACGAACGACTCCGACTGACGCGCCGGGATCCGGTCGAACACCCCTTCGGTGAAGAACTGCTGCCACATCGGGCCGATCTTCGCCGCGTCGCCCTGCTGCTCGTCGGCGTTGCGGGTGCGTACCTGCAATCCGGCGACCGTGAAGGGTTCGACGGTCCTGAGTTTCACGTCCATGGGTCGGGCTCCTTGATAGTTGAAGTCCGCATGGTACCGATCCTTGCGTCGGGATCAACCCGGGCATCGATTGAAAAACTCGACTGGCCCTGGCCGGGTCACTCCTGCTAAAAACAGCATTTCCTTCTGCCGTCGGAGACACCCGGACATGAGTCAGTGGCCAGACACCCGCATTCTCGACCTGCTCGGCATCGAGCATCCGATCATCCAGGGTCCGCTGGCCGGGGTGACCGGTCCGGCCATGGTGGTCGCCACGTCCAATGCCGGTGGGATGGGTTCGATGCCTGCCGCGATGCTCGATGTAGAGCAATTGCGCCAGGCCCTGACCGACATTGCAGGACAGACCGACAAGCCGTTCAACGTGAATTTTTTCAGCCACCAACCGCCGGTCTTTGATGAGCAAAGGGCCGAGGCCTGGAAGCAACGACTCAAGCCTTATTACGAAGAGCTTGGCGCCGATTTTGACGCGCCAACGCCGGTATCCAATCGCACGCCATTCGACGACGCAGCCTGCCGCGTGCTGGAAGAGTTGCGGCCCAAGGTGGTCAGCTTCCACTTCGGCCTGCCGGAAAAGTCGTTGCTGGATCGGGTCAAGGCCACCGGCGCGAAAATCCTCTCGTCGGCCACCACTGTCGAGGAAGCCATCTGGCTCGAACAACACGGCTGCGACGCGATCATCGCCATGGGTTATGAAGCCGGCGGTCATCGCGGGATGTTCCTCAGTGAAGACCTCAACACTCAAGTGGGCCTGTTCGCCCTGCTGCCGCAGATCGTGGACGCAGTGAAGGTGCCGGTGATCGCAACCGGCGGTATCGGCGATGCGCGCGGAATCGTCGCCGCGTTCGCCCTGGGCGCGTCGGCGGTACAGCTGGGCAGCGCCTATCTGTTCACGCCGGAAGCCAAGATCAGCGCGTCCCATCACCGGGCGTTGCGCACGGCCAAGGAAAGCCAGACCGCGGTCACCAATCTGTTCACGGGGCGCCCGGCCCGAGGGATCGTCAACCGAGTGATGCGCGAAGTCGGCCCGATGAGCCCGCTCGCCCCGGCATTCCCCCTGGCGGGCGGCGCGTTGATGCCCTTGCGCGCCAAAGATGAAGCTGACTTCTCCAATCTCTGGGCCGGCCAGGCGTTTCCGCTGGGGCGCGAGTTGCCGAGCGGCGAGTTGACGCGGCGTCTGGCCGAGGAGGCGCTGGCTCGATTCAAGGGCTGAGCGCAAGCCTGACAGTCCCCGGCGCTTGACCGGACGCTATCGCGAGCAAGCTCGCTCCCACAGGGGTTCAGTGTGAATATCAATCATGCATTCATCCCGAAATCCTGTGGGAGCGAGTTTGCTCGCGATGACGGCAGCCCTGCCACCGCTGACTTCTGACAAAATGCCACGTTCCGTTTGCCAGCCATTCGCTATATATTCCGCTATATAGCGAACCCGCCCCCACGGAACCCTGTCCATGCGCCCAGTCCATTTCGCCCCGCTGCTGCTGGCAGCCTGCTTTTGTGTCAACGCTGCCCACGCCGAAGAGGTGCAAGTCGCGGTCGCGTCCAATTTCACCGCCCCGATCCAGGCCATCGCCGCCGATTTCGAGAAGGACACCGGACACAAACTGATTGCCGCATACGGCGCGACCGGGCAGTTCTACACCCAGATCAAGAACGGCGCGCCGTTCGAAGTGTTCCTCGCCGCCGACGACACCACCCCGGCCAAACTGGAAAGCGAAGGCGATACCGTGAAAGGCTCGCGCTTCACCTACGCCATTGGCACGCTTGCGTTGTGGTCAGCCAAGGACAATTACGTCGACGCCAAGGGCCAGGTCCTGCGGGACAACGCGTTCCAACACCTGTCCATCGCTAACCCGAAAGCCGCGCCCTATGGCCTCGCCGCCACCCAGGTGTTGGATAAGATGGGGCTCGCCAATCAGGTCAAGGGCAAGATCGTCGAAGGCCAGAACATCACCCAGGCCTACCAGTTCGTTTCCACCGGCAATGCCGAGCTCGGTTTCGTGGCCTTGTCCCAGGTGTTCAAGGACGGCAAGCTGGCGAGCGGTTCCGCGTGGATTGTCCCTGCCGAACTGCACGACCCGATCAAGCAGGACGCCGTGATCCTCGGCAAGGGCCGGGACAACCCTGCCGCGAAGGCATTGATGGACTACCTCAAGGGGCCGAAAGCCGCCGCCATCATCCAAGCCTACGGTTATCAACGCTAAATGCTGACCGGCGCCGACTATTCCGCCATCGGGTTGACCCTGAAACTGGCGTCACTGACCACGGTGATCCTGCTGCTGATCGGCACGCCTATCGCGTTGTGGCTGTCGCGCACCCGATCCTGGCTGCGCGGGCCCGTGGGTGCAGTGGTCGCCCTGCCATTGGTGCTGCCGCCGACCGTGATCGGCTTCTATCTGTTACTGGCATTGGGGCCAAACGGCTGGATCGGCCAATTCACCCAGGCCCTCGGTCTGGGCACCCTCACCTTCAGCTTCAGCGGGCTGGTGATTGGCTCGGTGATCTACTCGATGCCCTTCGTCGTGCAGCCGCTGCAAAACGCCTTTTCCGCCATCGGCAGCCGCCCCCTGGAAGTCGCCGCCACCCTGCGAGCCGGGCCGTGGGACACCTTCTTCAGCGTCATCCTGCCCTTGGCGCGCCCCGGCTTCATCTCGGCGGCGATCCTCGGCTTCGCCCACACGGTCGGCGAATTTGGCGTGGTGCTGATGATCGGCGGGAACATTCCGGACAAGACCCGGGTGGTGTCGGTGCAGATCTACGACCATGTCGAAGCCCTTGAATACAGCCAGGCCCACTGGCTGGCGGCGGCGATGCTGGTGTTTTCCTTCCTGGTGTTGCTGGCGTTGTATTCCAGCCGCCGAACCCGCGCCGGCTGGAGCTGATCGATGATCCAGGCGAGATTTCAACTCGACCACGGCCCGTTTTCCCTGGACCTGGACGTGCAATTGCCTGGCCGGGGCGTGACCGCGCTATACGGCGAATCCGGCTCCGGCAAAACCACCTGCCTGCGCTGCATCGCCGGGCTGGACCGGCCTGCGCGGGGCTTCGTCGAGGTCAATGGCGAGGTGTGGCAGGACAGCGAGCGCGGGATTTTCGTGCCGCCCCACCAGCGAGCGCTGGGGTACGTTTTCCAGGAGGCGAGCCTGTTCGATCACCTGTCGGTGCGCGGTAACTTGCTGTTCGGCCTCAAGCGCGTCGCCACGGCGCAACGGCGCGTGGACATGACCCAAGCGACGGAACTGCTGGGCATCGGCCACTTGCTCGACAGGCAGCCGCACAACCTTTCCGGCGGCGAACGCCAGCGCGTCGGCATCGCCCGCGCCTTGCTGACCAGCCCACGCTTGCTGCTGATGGATGAACCGCTGGCGGCCCTCGATACGCGACGCAAGAACGAGATCCTGCCGTACCTGCAACGACTCCACGATGAGCTGGACATCCCGGTGCTGTACGTCAGCCATTCCCAGGATGAAGTGGCGCGCCTGGCCGATCACATCGTGTTGCTGGATGCCGGGCGGGCCTTGGCCAGCGGGCCGATCGGCGAGACCCTGGCCCGGCTCGACCTGCCACTGGCCCTGGGCGATGACGCAGGCGTGGTGATCCAGGGCAAGGTCGCCGGCTATGACACGCAGTATCAGTTGCTCACCCTGACGCTGCCCGACAGCCAGCTCCGCATGCGAGTGACCCACACGCCCCTGGCTGACGGACTGCCGCTGCGCATCAAGGTCCAGGCCCGGGACGTCAGCCTGAGCCTGGCAAACGATGCGCAGACCAGCATCCTCAATCGCCTGCCGGTGACGGTGGTCAGCGAACTGGCCGGCGACAACGCGGCCCACGTGCTGATCCGCCTGGACGCTGCCGGCACCCCGCTGCTGGCGCGGATCACCCGGTATTCCCGCGACCAGTTGGAGCTGCACCCAGGGCAAGTGCTGTGGGCGCAGATCAAGGCGGTGGCGGTGTTGGCGTAGCCGTTCACAGAAGATTTCCCCTGTGGGAGCGAGCTTGCTCGCGATGACGTCGGCACATTCAGCTTCTGAGCAAGCTGATCCACCGCTATCGCGAGCAAGCTCGCTCCCACAGGGTTGAATCGGGTGATATGAGAATCTCGGCACG
The DNA here is from genome assembly GCF_052112105.1 of Pseudomonas sp. BP11-1-1. NCBI lineage: Bacteria > Pseudomonadati > Pseudomonadota > Gammaproteobacteria > Pseudomonadales > Pseudomonadaceae > Pseudomonas > Pseudomonas sp. BP11-1-1. The sequence continues at coordinate 23,820 of NZ_JAUTYU010000005.1, read as the reverse complement.
ACCGCAACGGCCAGCGGTCAATGAATTCACAGGCCATCCGAATTCATCGCCAAGGATCCACCATGCCCGATACCCCAATGTCCGATGCGCTCCCGGCCGACTTGCATTACGTCGACGACACGGCGCCGGGCATCACCCGCAGGAAACTGCGGGGCAAGTTCTGTTATTTCGATCCATCGGGCGAGCGCATCACCGACGCAGCCGAAATCCAGCGCATCAATGCCCTGGCCGTTCCGCCGGCCTACACCGATGTCTGGATCTGCACCGACCCCCGCGGCCATCTCCAGGCCACCGGCCGCGATGCCCGTGGGCGCAAGCAGTACCGTTATCATCCACGCTGGCGCGAAGTGCGCGATGCCGACAAGTATTCACGCATGCTGGAGTTCGGCCGCACCCTGCCCCGCTTGCGCAAGCGCCTGGAAGACATTCTCGCCACCCCGGGCTTCAGCCGCGACAAAGTCATGGCAACAGTCATCACCTTGCTCGACGTGACCCTGATCCGCGTCGGCAACACCCAATACGCCCGGGATAATCGTTCCTACGGCCTGACCACGCTGCGCAATAAGCACGTCGCGGTCAACGGCAGTGCCATCGCGTTCCAGTTCCGTGGCAAAAGCGGCATCGAACACCAGATCACCGTGAAAGACCGACGCCTGGCGCGCATCATCCGGCGCTGCCAGGAAATGCCCGGACAGAATCTGTTCCAGTACCTGGACGAGAACGGCGAGCGCCACGCCGTCACCTCATCGGACGTCAACGCCTACCTCAAGACACTCACCGGCGCGGATTTCACCGCCAAGGATTACCGCACCTGGGCGGGCAGCGCGGCAGCCCTGGAGGGACTGCGCACATTGCAATGGGAAACCGAAACCGAGGCCAAGCGACACGTCGCCGAGATGGTCCGGCAGGTCGCCCGCCAGTTGGGCAACACGCCAGCCGTCTGTCGCAAATGCTACATCCATCCCGCCGTACTGGAAGGCTTCATGGGCGGCGTCCTGCATGAACTGCCCAAGCCTCGGGTGCGCAAGGGCCTCAGTGCGCAGGAAGCGGCGCTGACGATGTTCCTGGAACGCATGGCCCACGCCGTCGAAGCCTGTTGAGCGAAACGATCGATTCGTAGCCGGACTCGATAACGTGTTACGGAAGTGGAACATCCGACAGCCGGTGGACTCCCAACTGTACAGAGCCGCTGATCCGCAGACTCGTCAACGCGTGACGTCGAGAGGAGTTTCAGATGTCCGAACACATCGTCCATTTCCATTGCCAGATCGATCAGGGAACCACCGAACGCTTCCGCGACAATTGCCTGGAAGCCATTGAAAAAGGCGCTGACTCGCTGATGCTCAACCTCTCTACGGTCGGCGGTAGCACCAACTTCGGGTTCACCCTCTACACCTTCATCAAGTCCCTCCCCGTGCCGGTGCGCGCCGTGAACGCCGGCAACATCGAGTCGATGGGCATCGTCATGTACCTGGCCGCCAGCGACCGCACCACGACCCCGCATTCGCGCTTCCTGATCCACCCGATGAATTGGTATTTCGGCCAGAAATCCGTGGACCACTCGCGCTTGCGCGAATACCTGTCCAGCCTCGACAACGACGTGGCGCGGTACGTGGAAATCTACGTCAAGGAAACGGCCGGCGCTGCCACGCAACTGGATATCTTCAAATGCCTGTGCGCCGAAGAACGAGTGATCCCGGCGGAGAATTCCCTGGCCTTCGGCATCGCGCATCGGGTTGAACAAGTGGTGTTCCCACCCGAGGCCAAGCATTGGAAAGTGAGCGGCGGCGAGGACTGAAACCGCCCCCCTGGCAATGAATAAATTCGATTTGACGCCGTTTTGTTTATTAACAAAATCCATGTTGTATAAGTTCAAGCGAAACGGCTGTATAACTTTTTCCATACACTTTTACAAACCAATGCCGTTCGTCGCCAGCGAAACGTTTTTTTTAAACTTCCCTTCGCAGTTTTCTTTCACAGTACTGCGAGGCACGTTTTACTCGCTTAACCAAAATGAGGATTCTCGAAATGGCTAATAGCGGAAACAAAAACCCAGGTAACTTCGCAAACGACCGTGAGAAAGCATCCGAAGCCGGCAAGAAAGGCGGACATGCTTCCGGCGGCAATTTCGCAAACGACCGGGAAAAAGCTTCTGAAGCTGGCCGCAAAGGTGGCGAACGTAGCCACGGCGGTGGCCGGAAGTCGTAACCCGGAGAATCGTTGGGGCGCAGCTTTGCTGCGTCCTGGCGCTTAACCTGTCGAGGTCATGAATGAGCCACGATCGATTCATCATCAGCTTTATCGCCGACGGCCAACCCGATAGCCGGGTACTCGCAACGGACACCGAGACGCTGACCACCGAAGAAGCCGAAGCGCTCTTGAGGGTGACCTTCACTGAACTTAAGAGTGTCAAGATCAGTGACGTTCAAGTTCAGAAAAGAACCAGGCCAAACGAAACGGAACATGATGTTCCGGGGCATTTCAAACAGCCGTAACGGATGCCGATCGCCCCACCTAACTTCCAAACGCACCTATCTTTTGCTGTCGCTGCACTTGTGGCGAGGGGATTTATCCCCGCTGGGCTGCGAAGCAGCCCCCCGGGCGACAAACTTGATATCTGATTCGTTTATTATTTGGGGTCGCTTCGCAACCCAGCGGGGATAAATCCCCTCGCCACAGAAAGCTTTCTTCAAGATCACTTTCTTTAATGAGCATGCCCCGTCGGATCCTTGATCTGCCAAATCTTGCCTTTCTGCCACGCATCCGCGCCAGGATCGATTGCCGGCGCCTCAATGGATTCGCGGGCACGTTTCTTCGCTTCGCTGTCGATGCCCATCCGCTCGTCGCGCTCGCGCACCAGCTGCGAATCGATCTGGCCATCGGCCGTAAAGCCCATCATCAATTGCGGGACGCCGTAGGGCAGCGCGTTGCCCTGCTCGGTGTGCCAGGTGTGCCAGGTCTTGCCGTAGGTGCTGACCAGGTTCTTCATCAAGCGCGTTTCGGCGGCTTCGGGTATGCCCGGCGCGACCAATTGACCCGACTTCACCTCATGTACATGGCTGTGCCACAGCTGCTTTTCGGCGGCGGGCAAGCCTTCGAACAGACGCTTGCTGACGATGTACTCCACGCCCATCAATTTGGCCTTGGCGGTGTTGGCGTCGAAGATGGCGCACTGGAAGACTTCTTCGTTCAGCGCCGTGCAGTAGTGGTGCGCCTCCATTTGCCCGGACATTCGCCCGTTATAGAAATGAAAGCCATCGAGGTAGGTATCCAACGCTTGCAACGGGGGTTTGTTCTGCATGATCCCGGCCCCCGCTTCCAGGGTCGCGGTGGTCGGGCTTTTCGCAGCCCCTGGCGCATCCACCGGTGAATGGCTGTTGCCGCCCGCGCAGCCCGCCAGGCCCACCGTTGCCGCATAGAGCATGGCCCAGGTTCCATGAACAATCTTTCCAGGCATCTCGACTCTCCTTTCCATGACTGTTCATGAGAAAGGCGTCCGCTGGCCGGGGTTTGATTTTTCCCTAAGGGAACCGACGAGCGGCCGCTACGGCCGCGCGTTGTAGGCCTGCTTCACAGTGTCGATCCAGGCCGGGTCCAAGCGTGATTGATCAGGGTCCAGGCCTTGCGCCTGCAATTTCTCCAGATGCTCATCGGCCTCGCGAACCAGCGAGGCGTGGTCGCTGGAATTGGCATCCAGCAGGTGCATCTGGGCCAAGCCCAAGTGATAGAAACGCAACAGTTTCATCGCCGCCGGGTCCCGGGCCTGCGCGCCGGCCTTCACTTGATGCATCACGTTGGTGATGCTCATCAGGCTGCGCTTGAGCTGCCAGCCGTACACCGCCGCACTCATCCACGGCTGCGACCAGAAATACCCGCGCATCAGCCCGACCATCACCAGCACGGCAGCAAATACGCCACCTACATTGAAGCGAAAATTGTCCCCTCCAGGCGTACCGAACGCCATCACTGCCAAGCTCGATAACAGCATCGCCAGCGCGAGAAACACCACGGCCAGGATGAGCGTGCTGCGACGGGTCTGTTGCCGGTAGTCGGCGGCGTCCCACGGTTTGATCTCGAACATCGCGTCGCAATTTCCTTGTGTGGCGTGAAAAGAGTCGCGCATTATCGCCTGCCCGGTCGATTTAGCTATGCTGGGGCTCATTTTAAGTGGCAAGCGATCCGAAGGACCCGGATCAAAGTCCATGGCGATACCGCAAGGATCGTGCGATCTTCCTGCGTGGATGTTTTTTTCAAGATGCCGCCGTCGTGCGAGCGGCATCGTTTTCAAGGAAAGCTGAATGACTCAAAGACATGTAATCAACGCTTCGGTAAGCCCGAAGGGCAGCCTGGAAACCCTGTCCCAGCGCGAAGTGCAGCAACTGAGCGAAGCCGGTTCCGGCAGCATCTACGATCTTTTCCGCCAGTGCGCCCTGGCCATTCTCAATACCGGCGCCCATGTCGATAACGCCAAGACCATCCTGGAAGCCTACAAGGATTTCGAGATCCGCATTCACCAGCAGGACCGTGGCGTGCGCCTGGAACTGCTGAACGCGCCGGCCGACGCATTCGTCGACGGCGAAATGATCGCCAGCACCCGCGAGATGCTGTTCAGCGCCCTGCGCGACATCGTCTATACCGAGAACGAACTGGACAGCCAGCGCATCGACCTGAGCTCATCCCAGGGCATCAGCGACTACGTCTTCCACCTGCTGCGCAACGCTCGCACCCTGCGCCCGGGCGTGGAACCGAAAATCGTCGTGTGCTGGGGCGGTCACTCGATCAACACCGAAGAATACAAATACACCAAGAAAGTCGGCCACGAACTGGGCCTGCGCAGCCTGGACATCTGCACCGGCTGCGGCCCGGGCGTGATGAAGGGCCCGATGAAAGGCGCCACCATCGCCCACGCCAAGCAGCGCATCCACGGCGGTCGCTACCTGGGCCTGACCGAGCCGGGCATCATCGCCGCCGAAGCGCCGAACCCGATCGTCAATGAACTGGTGATCCTGCCGGACATCGAGAAGCGCCTGGAAGCCTTCGTGCGCGTCGGCCACGGCATCATCATCTTCCCGGGCGGCGCCGGTACGGCGGAAGAGTTCCTCTACTTGCTGGGCATTCTCATGCACCCGGCCAACCAGGACCTGCCCTTCCCGGTGATCCTCACCGGGCCTAAAAGCGCCACGCCGTATTTCGAGCAACTGCACGCATTCGTCGGTGCGACCTTGGGCGAGGCCGCGCAAAAGCATTACCAGATCATCATTGACGACCCGGCCGAAGTGGCGCGGCAGATGACCCAGGGGTTGAAAGAAGTGAAGCAGTTCCGCCGCGAGCGCAACGACGCGTTCCACTTCAACTGGCTGCTGAAAATCGACGAAGGTTTCCAGCGTCCGTTCGACCCAACCCACGCCAACATGGCCAGCCTGGGCCTGAGCCGCGAATTGCCAGCCCACGAATTGGCCGCGAACCTGCGCCGGGCGTTCTCGGGGATCGTGGCGGGGAACGTGAAGGACAAGGGCATCCGCCTGATCGAAGAACACGGCCCGTACGAAATCCACGGCGACGCCGCGATCATGGAGCCGCTGGATCGCCTGCTCCAGGCCTTCGTCGCCCAGCATCGGATGAAACTGCCGGGCGGAGCGGCGTATGTGCCGTGCTATCGCGTAGTGACCTGATCCCGAAATCGCTGAGGTAGACATGTGGGAGCGGGCTTGCTCGCGAAGGCGGTGGTTCAGCCATGACTGATGTGGCTGACACGACGCTTTCGCGAGCAAGCCCGCTCCCACAGGGGTTAGCGGTGGTCTGGAAGGTGCATCAATCCGTTGTCGTCTATCGCAATGCTCAGCCCACGGTAATCCTCGATCTGCCCATGCAACGTCACCACCGGGTGGGTATGCGTGGCGGTCACCACCATTACGTCCATGTCCGCCGCCTCGCCGGCCTTGATCCCGGCGTCGGCGTCCTCGAACACCAGGCATTCCTGCGGGGCGACCTGCAAGCGTTGCGCGGCCAACAGATAGCACCCTGGATTCGGCTTACCGGCGCTCACGTCTTCGGCAGTCACCATCACCTCTGGGCGCGGGATCCCGGCGGCTTCCATCCGGCGTAAAGCCAAGGCCATCGGCGCAGACGTGACGATAGCCCATTGCGTTGGCGGCAGGCTCCTGAGAAATGCCACCGCCCCGGGCACCTCGACCACGCCTTCCACGTCTTCGATTTCTTCAACGGTGAGCTGCGCGGCCTCGGACTGGACATCCACACCGGGCAAGTTCTGGCGGGCGACCGTGTCGACGGCGCGCACGCCGTGGATGGTAGGCAGGAACTTCGCCACGTCCAGGCCATGGCGGATGGCCCAGCGGGTCCAGATCCGCTCGGTGGCGGCGACCGAATTGAGCAGCGTGCCGTCCATGTCGAAGAGGAAGGCGCGGTAGGCGATGGAGGTGCGTTCTACGGACATCGTGATCCTCGTACTGGGATGAAATGGTGGCCACTGTACTGTGGGAGCAGGCTTGCTCGCGAAGGCGGTGGGTCAGCTTGCATCAATGGCGAATGGACTGCCGTCTTCGCGAGCAAGCCCGCTCCCACACAGAGTTCTGCATCGTTTCGCCTGGCAGTGGTCTACACCAACCGCTCGATCCGCTGATGCTGCCAGACCCGTTTGTAATACAGCGTCTGCAGCAACAGCATGCTCAGGTACGCCACCGGAAACGCCATCCACACCCCTTGCAGGCCGAAGTGGGCGTCGAACAGGTAGGCAACCGGCACTTGCACGCCGATGATGCAGAAGATCGAGATCGCCACCGGCACCAGCACCGTGCCGCTGGCGCGCATGATGCCGCCGACGATCGCCTGGAAGCCGAACACCAGAAGGCTCCAGAGCATGATGTGCAGCAGATGCTCGGCCTGGACTCGCGCTGCCGGGTCAGTGATGAACAGCCCCAACAACCAGTGGGACAACAGATACCCCAGCAGCACCAGCCCACCGGTCAGCCAGACATTGATCAACAGCCCGGTGCGCAGGATCGGTCCCAGGCGTTCCAGGCGCCCGGCCCCGATGGCCTGGGCACCGAGGATCGAAGCGGTGATGGCGATCGACAACGCCGGGAACTGCACGTAGTTGACGATCTGCGTCACCGCGCCGTAGGCCGCCGTGGCCTGGGAGCCGTGGCGATTGACCAGGGCGAGGATGACCAGCTCCGACAACGAGATCACCACCATCTGCAAACCGGTGGGCAGGCCGATGCGCAGCACTTTGCCGAGGATGTCCCGGTCCAGGCGCATCGCCGCGAACAACGCCCGATCCGGTGCCAGGGCATGCGCCCGGCGGTTCAGGCGCCACGCCAGCATCGCCATCGCCGACGCGGTGCCCACCAGCCCCGCCAGCGCCGCGCTCTGGATGCCCATCGGCGGGAACCCCAGCCAGCCACGGATCAGCACCGGCGTCAGTATCATCCCGACGCTGGTGGAGACGAGCAACGCCAGCAGCGGCGAAACGGTATCGCTGACACCGCGCAACAGCTGGGTGAACAGTACGAACACCAGCAGCATCGGCAAAATCCACATCATCACCCGCGCATAGGACACCGCGTCATCCAGCACATCGGCCGGCGTCCCGAGCCCCTGCAGGCCTTCGCGGGCAAAGACACTGCCCAGCACCGCCGCGACCAACCCGATGATCGCCCCTAGCAACAGCGTCGAACCGGCAATCGCCTTCACCGTCCCGGTTTCACCGGCGCCGTACGCCTGCCCGATCAGCACCCCTGCCCCGGCACCCAGGCCAATCACCAACGCGATGAAGAAAAACACGATGGGAAACATCCCCGACACCGCTGCCAAGGCCTGGGTGCCGAGCATCTGGCCGATATAGATGCTGTTGAGCGTACCGGACATTGATTGCAGGAAATTGGACACGACCATGGGGGCCAGGAACAGCAGGTAGGTTTTCCAGAGAGGCTGGGTGGGCATGAGGGCTCGATGGCAGGTTCGAAATCTGATGCGGGGTAATTTAGCTCAATCCTTTCGTTATGTTTCGGAAGATGTCCGCTTTTGTGGCGAGGGAGCTTGCTCCCGCTGGGTCGCGAAGCGGCCCCCTTTTTGAATTGGCATCGCCGGGAAATCAGACCGGTGGTTGGGACTGCTGCGCAGTCCAGCGGGAGCAAGCTCCCTCGCCACGGGTTTTCCATAGGTCGGGCCACCTCGACATTTCGCCGATCTCGTCTATTCTGAGATATCAATGTGCCATCTTTTTTAATGGAATCGGACGACTGGTCCTAAAGGCCAAGTCGGTTTTGCAGATAACCAGTTATTCGCAAACACCTGTCCGCAACACTGTTCAAGGACCGAACCATGACGTCGTATTCCCACGACCAATCCTTCGCCAAATCCCAGCCTCGCGTGCTCTGGCCCGCCATTATCGTGGCCGTTGCCGCGTGCGTCGGCGTGCTGGTATTGAATGGCGCGAGCGCGCAGAACATCGGTTTGAGCGTCGTGCTGCTGATCCTTGGCGTGGGCGCCGGGATCTTCGGCGCGCGGTCGCAGCGTCTTCAATTCGACAAGGCCATCGCTGCCGCCATCGCCAGCCATGAATTGCAGGCCAGCCAGGCCAGCAATAACGGGACCGCGCAACTCAACGAAGTGATGCTCGGCGCCATGCCGATCTGGGCCAAGCAAGTCGAAAGCTCGCGCCAGCAGACTGAAACCGCGATCGTTTCGTTGACCAGCCGTTTCACCGGCATTTCCTCGCGCCTCGAAGAGACCGTGCAAGCCTCGCAACTGGCCGCTGGCGAGTTGGCCGGCAGCAGCAGTGGCGGTGCCGTCCAGGTGTTGGCGCAGAGTGAAGGCGAACTGGTCAAGGTCATCGATTCGCTCAAGGCCACCCAGGCCAGTCGTGATGAAACCCTCGCACAGGTGCGCAACCTGACGGCCTATACCGGCGAGCTGCGGACCATGGCCGCCGACGTCGCGGCGATTGCCGCCCAGACCAACCTGTTGGCCCTCAACGCTGCCATCGAAGCCGCTCGCGCAGGCGAAGCCGGACGTGGCTTTGCGGTGGTGGCCGACGCGGTGCGCGCCCTGTCGAGCAAGTCCAGCGAGACCGGTCAACAGATGTCGGCCAAGGTCGATGTCATCAACACCGCCATCACCCAATTGGTCCACGCAGCCTCCAGCGGTGCCGACCAGGACAGTCAATCCGTGGCCGTGTCCGAAGGCAGCATCCAGCGTGTACTCGAGCGCTTCCAGAGCGTCACCGGGCGCCTCGCCGATTCGGCCGACATGTTGCAACGAGAGAGTTTCGGCATTCGCGACGAACTCACCGACGTGCTGGTCAACCTGCAATTCCAGGATCGGGTCAGCCAGATCCTCAGCCACGTGCGCGACAACATCGAGGACCTGCATGTGCACCTGCAGCAGGCCAGCCAGTCGCCCGAACAGGCCGCTTCCATCGACGCCCGCCAATGGCTGGCGCGCATGGAAACCACCTATGCCACCGACGAGCAGCGCCGCAATCACCACGGCGACTCGGCGGCGCAACAGACTTCACAGGAAATAACCTTCTTCTAGGAGCCCCCCATGGCGAAAAGTGTATTGGTTGTCGACGACTCCGCGAGCGTTCGGCAGGTGGTCGGCATCGCATTGAAAAGTGCCGGCTACGACGTGATCGAGGCCAGCGATGGCAAGGACGCACTGGGCAAGCTCAACGGCCAGAAGGTGCACTTGATCATCAGCGACGTGAACATGCCGAACATGGACGGCATCACCTTCGTCAAGGAGGTCAAGAAGCTCGCGAGCTACAAGTTCACACCGATCATCATGCTCACCACCGAATCCCAGGAATCGAAGAAGCAAGAAGGCCAGGCCGCGGGTGCCAAGGCCTGGGTGGTCAAGCCATTCCAGCCGGCGCAGATGTTGGCGGCGGTGTCCAAGCTGATTCTTCCCTGATGGCCGGAGGCTTCAATGCCGCTGCTGTACGAAATAGAAGATGACACCGCGCAGGTGCAGATCGACGGCGAGCTGACGATCTACACCGCCGCCGACCTGGCCGCGCAATTGCTGCCACGGTTGGGGGCAACCCCAGCCATGGCGCTGGACCTGTCGCAGATCACCGAGATGGATGGCGCCGGCCTGCAACTGCTGCTGATGATTCAGCGCGAGGCACCCAAGGCCGGCACCCAACTGACGGTGACCGATCAAAGCAAAGCCGTCACGGAAACACTGGCCCTATGCAACCTGGTTGCCTAGCGCCACCGCAACACGTCGAACACGACAAAGGACATGAGCGTGAGCATCAATCTCGATCAGGCACAACAAACCTTCATCGTCGAGGCTCGGGAACAACTGCAGGCGATGGAAGAGTCGCTGCTGCAGTTGGAAAACGACCCCGGCGACGATGACGCCATCGGCGCGATTTTCCGGGCGGCCCACACGATCAAGGGCTCGGCCGGACTGTTCGGCCTGGAGCCGATCGTCAGTTTTACCCACATCGTCGAAGACGTCCTCGATCGCCTGCGCGAGGGCAGCGTCGAGGTAGACCCGGGCTTGATCGCGGTGCTGCTCAAGTCCGGCGATCACATGCTCGAGCTGATCGACGTGGTCGCCAACCAGGGCTCGACCTTGCAGCCCCCTGCCCTGGCGCGGGAAATGGAACTGTGCCAGATCCTGCAGGAATACCAGGCTCCGCCGACCGCAGCCGAACCGGCCCGCAAAGCAGAAGCCGAGCCGACCGATACATCCGAAGCGAGCCTCTGGCACATTTCCCTGCGCTTCGGCCAGGACGTATTCCGCAACGGCATGGACCCTTTGTCGTTCCTGCGCTACTTGCAAACCCTGGGTGAAATCGTCGAGATCTCCACGCTCACAGAGGCGCTGCCGGCTGTCGAGGCCTGGGATGCCGAGTCCTGCTACCTGGGCTTCGACATCGCGTTTCGCTCCGCCGCCGGATACACCGCGATCAACGAAGTCTTCGATTTCGTGCGGGAAGACTGCGTGATCGAAATCGTCGCCGCCCAGGACGTCGAAGCCCAGGCGAATACCGGCCTGGTCGCGACGTCCCAGCCGGCGAGCGACGAAGGCACCGCCGTGGTCACCACGGGCGAGCTGATGCCGGACCAACGCAAGACCCCGCGCATGCCCGCCCAGGTCGCGCCTGACAGACAGGCCGTCACCAATGAAAACAAAGCCAAGGACGGTGCCTACGTCCGGGTCAATGCCGACAAACTCGACGAACTGATCAACCTCGTGGGTGAGCTGGTCATCGCCAGCGCCGGTGCCAGCCTGCTGGCCCGCACCTGCCAGAACGACCCGTTGCAGGAAGCCACCTCATCGGTGTCCGGCCTGGTGGAAGAGATTCTCGACGGTGCCTTGCGCCTGCGCATGATCCCCATCGGCGAAACCTTCAACCGCTTTCGCCGGGTGGTGCGCGATGTCAGCCAGGAACTGGGCAAGGACATCGACCTGATCATCAGCGGCGCGGAAACCGAGCTGGACAAGACCGTGGTGGAAAAGATCGGCGACCCGCTGATGCACCTGCTGCGCAACGCCATGGACCACGGCATCGAAACCGCCGAGGCGCGGCAGGCGGCAGGCAAGCCGGCCAAGGGGCATCTGCACCTCAACGCCTACCACGACTCGGGCAGCATCGTGCTGGAAATCGCCGACGACGGCGCCGGCCTGAACCGCGACCGCATCCTGGAAAAAGCCCACGAACGTGGCCTGATCGCCCAGGGTGCGAACCTGACCGACCAGGAAATCTACAACCTGATTTTCGAACCGGGCTTCTCCACCGCCCAGGCCGTCACCAACCTTTCCGGGCGTGGCGTCGGCATGGACGTGGTCAAGCGCAACATCACGCTCTTGCGCGGCACGGTCGATTTGGACAGCCAGCCGGGCAAGGGCACCGTGGTGCGCATCCGCTTGCCGCTGACCCTGGCAATCATCAATGGCTTCCTGGTCGGCATCGGCCAGTCCACCTATGTCATTCCCCTGGACATGGTCCAGGAATGCATCGAGTTGAGCGAAGACGATGGCATCGCCAGTCGCGAACAAGGCTACCTCGACCTGCGGGGCGAAGTGCTCCCGCTGGTGTACCTGCGCGATCACTTCCACCACGAAGGCCCGGCCTCGCGCCGGCAGAACGTGGTGGTGGTGCGCTACGCCGAGCTCAAGGCAGGGCTGGTGGTGGATGACCTGCTGGGTGAATTCCAGACCGTGATCAAACCCTTGGGCAAGCTGTTCGGCGCGCTGCGCGGCATCAGCGGCTCGACCATCCTGGGCAGCGGCGCCGTGGCGTTGATCCTCGACGTCCCGGCCCTGCTCACCCAGATCGCACAGATAGAAAACCGCTACAACTCGACCCCATTACAACAAGCCAACGCTCGCTGACGCTTCAACACTCCATGGAGAGGTATTCCCCAATGAAATGGTTCTACGACCTTAGAATCGCCACCAAACTGATCACTTCCTTCCTTGTGGTGTTGGCGCTGACCGCCGTCATGGGCGTGTTCTCGATCATCCAGTTGGGCCAGGTGAACGGCACCGCTCTGGACATTCGTGAAAACTGGATGCCGTCCATGCGCGCGGCCTCGGGCATGCGTTTCTTTGCCGCGAGCTATCGCCTCAAGGAAAACCGCCACATCGCCGCGGACTCCGAGCAGGAACGCGTAACCCTGGAACAAGAAGCCGACGAAGCCAAGAAGGCTTTCGAGACCCGTCTGGGCACTTATGAAAAATTGCTCTCCAGCGCCGAGGACCGCCAGCTATTCGAAACCACTCGCAATGATTGGGCTGCTTATCTGGTCACCAGCAAAGACCTCTTCGCACTGTCGCGGCAAAACCAGGCAGAGCAAGCCATGGCACTGCTCAAGGGCGAGTCCAAGCGTCAGTTCGACCTGGTGACCGGCGACTTGCAAAAGCTTGTCGAGCTCAACGCGGCCGGCGCTGACGTCGCCAGTGCGCACGGCACCAAGCTGTATGAGAACGCGCGCCTGTCAATCATCGCCGTGCTGGCTGTTGCTTTGCTGGTGGGCCTGGGCCTGGCGCTGTTCATCTCGCGCATCATTTCCCGTCCGCTGAAACAAGCCGCCGTCGTTGCCGAACAACTGGCCGAAGGCAACCTGAACGCGAAGATCGAAGGTGGCTCGAAAGACGAAACCGGCATGGTGCTCAACGCCATGCAGAACATGGTCGGCAAGCTGTCGCACATCATCGGTGAAGTGCGCAACGCAGCGGACAACCTCGCCAGCGCTTCCGAAGAAGTCAGCGCCACCGCGCAGTCGATGAGCCAAGCCACCAGCGAACAGGCGGCCAGCGTCGAGGAAACCAGCGCGTCCATCGAGCAGATGAGCGCCAGCATCAACCAGAACACCGAGAACGCCAAGGTCACCGACGGCATGGCCAGCAAGGCCGCCAAGGAAGCCACCGACGGTGGCGAATCGGTGCAGCAGACCGTGGTGGCGATGAAGAAAATCGCCCAGCGCATCAGCATCATCGACGACATCGCCTACCAGACCAACCTGCTGGCGCTCAACGCCGCCATCGAAGCAGCCCGCGCCGGCGAACACGGCAAAGGCTTCGCGGTGGTCGCCGCCGAAGTCCGCAAACTGGCCGAGCGTAGCCAGGTCGCGGCACAGGAAATCGGCGAGCTGTCGTCCAGCAGCGTCGACATGGCCGAGAAGGCCGGCAACCTGCTCAACGAGATGGTTCCGTCCATCAACAAGACCTCGGACCTGGTCCAGGAAATCAGCGCCGCGTCCGAAGAACAGGCTGCTGGCGTGGCGCAGATCAACACCGCCATGACCCAGCTCAACCAAGTGACCCAGCAGAACGCCTCCAGCAGCGAAGAACTGGCCGCCACCGCCGAGGAGATGAGCAGCCAGGCCGAACAACTGCAGCAGGCCATGAGCTTCTTCACCTTGGACACGCCGCCGAAATCTGCCGTCCAGGCCGCTCGGGTCGATAACACCCCTGGCCCGTCCAGCCGTAAACCGGGCCGGGCACCGGCACCGGTGATGCCCAAGGCGTTTGCCTACAACATGGCCAGCGCACCGGACGAATCGGAATTCACCCGGTTCTGACGGCCCGGTTCCACAGGCTTGCTTAAAGGAGAAAGGCAATGGGCGCCATCGCGACCACACGTCAGACCGCCAGCGCGGTCGAGGAAGAAGCGCAGTACCTGACGTTCATGCTCGGCACGGAGATGTTCGCCATCGGCATCCTGTGCATCAAGGAAATCATCGAATACGGCAATCTCACCGTCGTGCCGATGATGCCGGCCTTCGTCCGCGGGGTGATCAACCTGCGCGGCGCGGTCGTGCCGGTGGTGGATCTGTCGGCCCGTTTCGGCCGGCCGAACTCCACCATCAGCCGTCGCAGTTGCGTGGTGATCATCGAGGCCGCCAGTGCCGATGGGCTGGCCCAGGACATTGGCCTGCTGGTGGACACGGTGTCGGCGGTGCTGGAAATCCCGGCTTCGCAGATCGAGCCGCCACCGAGTTTCGGCGCGAAGATCCGCGCCGACTTCATCAGTGGCATGGCCAAGGTCGATGGCAAGTTCGTCATCGTCCTGGAAGTGGACCGGGTGCTGTCCATCGATGAGATGTCCGAACTCGCCCAGGCCAGCCCCGCCGCGTTGGAAGCGCCAGACTCATGAGCACAGACACTTGCAGGGAACGCACGGTGAATTCGATGGCGCTCACCGACCGGGAGTTCGGCCAGTTCCAATCCTGGTTGTACCAGGCGGCCGGCATCAATCTGTCGCCGGCCAAGAAAGCCCTGGTGGCCGGGCGCCTGTTCAAGCGCCTCAAGCACTATGAGCTGGACAGCTACGGCGAGTATTTCAAGCTGATCATGAGCGGCCAGCGCAGCGACGAATTGCAAGTGGCGCTGGACCTGCTTACGACCAACGAGACCTATTTCTTCCGCGAACCCAAGCACTTTGACTTCCTTCGCGATCACGTGCTGCCCCACACGACGCCGGGCAAGACCTTTCGCCTGTGGAGTGCGGCCAGTTCGTCGGGCGAGGAACCCTATAGCCTCGCCATGACCCTGGCCGAAAGCCTGGGCACCACGCCTTGGGAGGTCATCGGTTCCGACATCAGCACGCAAGTGTTGGCAAAAGCCCGTTCGGGGCATTACCCGATGGAGCGCGCCCGCAACCTGCCCCATTCGCTGCTGGTGAAATATTGCCTCAAGGGCACCGGCAGCCAGCAGGGCACCTTGCTGATCGACCGGGCGTTGCGCAACCGGGTCAACTTCATCCAGGTCAACCTCAACGACACCCTTCCGGAGCTGGGGGAGTTCGACGTGATTTTCCTGCGCAACGTGATGATCTATTTCGACCAGCCCACAAAAAGCAAAGTGGTCGCCCGGCTCCTCCCGCGGCTCAAGCGCGGCGGGTATTTCATCGTCAGCCATTCGGAGAGCCTCAACGGTGTTTCCGACGCGTTGAAGCTGGTGGCCCCTTCGATTTATCGCAAGCCATGAGCGCCGCGATCAAGCAAGTCGCCGAGGTCTACCTGGGGCCGGGAGAGTTTCGCTTTGCGACCTGCCCGACCCGGCTGCGCACGATCCTCGGCTCTTGCGTGGCGATTACGCTCTGGCATCCAGAGCGCAAGATCGGCGGCATGTGCCACTTCATGTTGCCCAGCCGCGTGCGTTGTTCCACGGCGCTGAACGGGCTGTACGCCGATGAGGCCATCGAGCTGTTCGTCCGCAAGGCGCGGGCCCATCACACCGAGCCTGAGGAATACCAACTCAAGCTGTTCGGTGGCGGCGAGATGTTTCCCGAATTGCAACGCCATGTGCCCTACGGCGACGTGGCGCGGTTGAACGTCAACGCGGCACTGGAAATGGCGGCCCTCTATCGCCTGGACCTGATCGCCCAGGACATGGGCAGCACCGGCCACCGCAGTATCATTTTTGACCTTTGCACCGGCGACGTCTGGGTCAGGCACCAACCAATAAGGACCCTGCATTAACCATGTCAGGCAAAAAAATTAACGTATTGCTGGTGGATGACTCCGCCGTGGTCCGCCAGGTGTTGATGGCCATACTCAGTGACACCCCGGACATCAATGTCATCGGCGCCGCGTCCGACCCGATTTTCGCCATGGACAAACTGGCGAAGGAATGGCCCGACGTAATCGTGCTGGACGTAGAGATGCCGCGTATGGATGGCATCACGTTCCTGAAAAAAATCATGAGCGAACGGCCGACCCCGGTGGTGATCTGCTCGTCGCTGACGCCCAAGGGCGCGGAAACCACCCTGCAAGCCATGGCCGCCGGCGCGGTGGAGATCATCACCAAGCCCACCAGCGGCTTGAAGAACTTCCTGTTGGACTCGGCACCGGAACTGGTCTCGGCCATCCGCGCCGCCGCCCAGGTCAATGTGCGCAACCTGGGCAAACGCACTGCCCCGGCGGCCCCGCTGACGCCCGCGACCAAACTCACCGCCGACGCCATGTTGCCTGCCGCCAACGGCCACGCCATGGCCCAGACCACCGAGCGCATCGTCGCCATGGGCACGTCCACCGGCGGCACCCAGGCGCTCGAAGCGGTGCTGACTGCCCTGCCACGCGTGTGTCCGGGCATCGTCATCGTCCAGCACATGCCGGAAAAATTCACCGCGTCCTTTGCCGCCCGGCTCAACAGCCTGTGCCAGATCGAAGTGCGCGAAGCGAAGAACAACGACCGCATCCACCCTGGCCTGGCGCTCATTGCCCCGGGCGGCAAACACATGATGGTGACCCGCAGCGGCGCGTTCTATCACGTGCAGGTGGTGGACGGCCCGCTGGTCAATCGCCATCGCCCTTCAGTGGATGTGCTGTTCCGCTCGGTCGCCAAGTTCGCCGGCCGTAACGCCACGGGCATCATCATGACCGGCATGGGCGACGACGGCGCCCGCGGCCTGAAGGAAATGCTCGACGCCGGCAGCGCCACCGTCGCCCAGGACGAAGCCAGTTGCGTGGTGTTTGGCATGCCCAAGGAAGCGATCAAGCTCAACGCCGCGCAACGGGTGATGCCGCTGCTGGAGATCGCGCAGGTGATCTTGCATCGGTGATCGACGCATTCTTCTTTGAGTGAAAGCTGTTGTGGCGAGGGGATGAATCCCCTCGCCACAGAAAAACCCCTTAAACAGGCGAGATCGTCGCCAGCACGCCAATCAGCAACGTCAACGCCAGGAAACCACCCAGAAAAATCGCCATCTTCGCCATGAGTTTTCTCCCAATAGAGTCATTGCGGCACGGCCGAATTGTGGCGTGTGAACTGAGACCATTACAGACGCACCTGTAAGCGAAAAATGCGGATCAGTGCAAAAAGCCGGCAAACGGCGAAACCAGTAATGGACAAGTGCGCCATGATCACCGCTATCATGCCGCACGCCCATTTGACGGGCATGCTGCAAGCCACCTTCAAGGACCCCAGGTATGACCCTTCTGCCGTCACGCGCCACCCTCTTCGTCTCCAGCCTCCTGATCAGCTCACTGTGCCTGGCCGAGGGCGAGCCGACAGAGAGCGTCATCAAGGACTCAACCAAATCCGCCGTCTCGACCTTCATCACCGCCGGTAAGAACCTGTTGGGCGGTGTGAGCGAAGGCGTGCTCGATGGCCGTGAGTCGGTCCAGGGCACCGACGGCGCTGCGATCATCTCCTCCGGCGAGCAGATGAAAGACCGCATCACCGTCGAGGTGTTGAAGCTCGAGCCCAGCGAAGAAAGCGTCACCATCACCCTCGGCTTCAAGAACAGCACCGACACCCAATTGCGCCTGATCAACCTCGGGCAGACAGGCGCCCTGCTCGCCATCGACCAGGCAGGCTACGCCAACCGCCTCACCGGCCTGGACAACCCCGACGAAGTCACCGTCCCACCGAAAATCGCCGTACGGCAGAAATTCGTTTTCGAAGGCATGAACGAGGCGGTCAGTGCTGTGCGGATGTGGGGTGCGGATTATTCGGTCAAGAAGTGAATACACACGAAGTCAGAGGCTCATTGATAAACCCCATGCGCGATGCGGCTCAGGTAATTCGTTACCACCTGAAAGCCCATCGAATTGTCGATCAGCTCCAAGGGCACATGACCGTCCAAGTATTTGCAGGGCTTGCTGAGCCATTCTTCGGCCAGTGACTGGCTGCCAAACTTTTGCTGTCAGCAACACACCCATCCCGTGGCGAGGGAGCTTGCTCCCGCTAGGTTGCGCAGCAGCCCTCGTTCTTCTGAATCACCTCTCGCTTCATCGTCGCACCTCATTACCAAGTGGGCCCGATGGCCTGTAGCCCCAAGCGAGGTGGATTGAAAGTGGCGTTTTCCGACTGGACACTCGGGCCGGCGCTGCGCAAGGACTTGCATGATCTGACCTGAGCGCCGCCCTTCTGCAGGGCTCTGTATCCGCGACACACAGCAATACAAACACACCGCGGCATGACACATCCCAGATACACGACAAGCGCCAAATGGCCCCGTCCGAACAGGCAGTCCCACCTTGCTTCGACCCGACGTGCCGAGCACCGGGCAAGCAACGTGACGCCGCCACGGCACACGCCCCGCGCAACGTTTGCCAGGGGCCACACAGCTCTTATCTGGAGAAAATTCATGACCCGTACAAAAAACTCGAACTCCGCTCGCCTCGCCCTCGCCGCCCTGGCTTTGTCCGGCGGCTTGAGCCTGGCCCAGTCCGCTTTCGCCGTGGAAGCACTGCCCCAGGGGTATCAATTGGCCTCGGCGGAAAAGACCTCTGAAGGCAAATGCGGTGAAGGCAAATGCGGTGCCGCCGAATCGAGCAAGAAAGTCACTGCTGCCGAAGGCAAGTGCGGCGAAGGCAAATGTGGCGACGCCTCCTTCGCTCGCACTGACACCGACGATGACGATCGCGTCTCGCTGAAGGAATTCCTCAGCGTCGCGCCGACCCAGCAAGCCGAGTTCGAAAAGATGGACAGCAACCACGACGGCTACCTGTCCGAGGCCGAAACCTACAAATACCGCACCGGCCAATACACGGCCAACGGCAAGAAAGTGCCAACCGAGCTGTTCACCCGCATGAGCCAAGCCAAGGAATAACCGCCTTCGCTCCGACCCTCCTGGACATGCACGCCGGGAGGGTTTGGTCATCCCTGGAGAACCGCGATGAATACCTTCACTTCCCCCAGCGGCGCCGGGCTCGGCCTGCGCCGCGCCCTGCTTGGCGACCTGCTGGAGATGGCCCCGGGCGCCGTGGATTTCCTCGAGTGCGCCCCGGACAACTGGATCGGCGTCGGCGGCGTCTACGCCGAACAACTGGACCGACTGGCCGCCCGGCACCCCATCACCTGCCATGGGCTGTCGCTGTCCCTCGGCGGCCCCCAATCCCTCGACCTCGACCTGCTGCGGGGCACACGTCGATTTCTCGATCGCTACGCCGTGGCGATCTACAGCGAACACCTGAGCTACTGCTCCGACAGCGGTCACCTCTACGACCTCTTGCCGATCCCCTTCACCGAAGAAGCCGTCCACCACGTCGCCGCCCGCATACGCCAGGCCCAGAACGAGCTGGGCCAACGCATCGCCGTGGAAAACATCTCCTACTACGCCGCGCCCTTCCAGGCCATGAGCGAAATCGACTTCATCAACGCGGTGCTTGTGGAAGCCGACTGCGACCTGCTGCTGGACGTCAACAACCTCTACGTCAATGCCATCAATCACCGTTACGACGCCGAGAAGTTCCTGGCAGCCCTCCCCGCGCAACGCGTCACCTACCTGCACGTTGCCGGCCATTACGACGAAGCCGACGACCTGAAAATCGACACCCACGGCGCCGCCGTCAAGCCAGACGTGTGGACGCTGCTGCACCAGACCTACCAACGATTCGGCCCCGTACCGACGCTACTGGAGCGCGACTTCAACTTCCCGCCCTTGTCGGAACTGTTCGCCGAAGTCGGGCAGATCAAACAGCTCCAGCAACTCGCCTGCCCGGTTATCCCGGAGGCCCGCCATGCCTGATCAACTGCTTGAACAACTCAACTGCATGGCCAGCTACGTGCGCAACCCCCTCCAATCGCCACCGCCCGGGCTCGAAGCCCGCCGCCTGGCCATCTACCGCCAACTGTTCATCGGCAGCATCGAATCACTGCTGGCCGCCAGCTTCCCGGTCATCCAGCAAACCCTGGCGCCCGCCGACTGGCGATGGCTGGTCCACGACTTCTACGCCAACTACCGCTGCCAGACGCCGCTGTTCACAAAACTGGCCGGCGAGTTCGTCACCTACCTGGAACAACACACCGACCTGGACGACCTCCCGCCCTGGCTGCCCGAACTCGCCCAACACGAATGGAGCGAAAGCGCCCTGCTGCTGAGCGACGCGGTGGAGCCTTCGCACAAACCCTATGGCGATCTGATCGTGGGCACGCCCGTGGTGTCGGAACTTGTGCAAGCGCATGTCTATGAATGGCCGGTCTGCGACATCGGACCGGATTATCAACCGGGTGAAAAACCTGCGGCTCCGACGTTAGTCCTGCTACAGCGCCGCGCTGGGCAAGTGACATTTTCGCGCCTTGCGCCGCTGGCTTATGGGTTGTTGGTATCGCTGATGGAGCATCGCCGTAGTGGGCGGGAGCATCTGGTTGCGTTGGCTGAGATGGCTGGGGTGACGGTGCGGGAAATCATGCCAATGGGGATGGCGGCGCTTGAGGGGTTCAAGGCGCACGGGATTGTGTTGGGGGTTCGTTGGGAGTGAGTGATGACGATTCCTACGCAATTCTCGGAATCGGATACCTGTTCGAGGTTCGGGCTGAGAACTATAGTCGTTGCGTCGCCTTGAAGGGCGGTCAGGTTTGGCGACCTAAGTATCGGATCAGTCCATTAATCTGATCGGAGCAATCCCATGGAAAGATACATCCCCATCACCGGCATCGACTGCTCACCGGCTTCGCTGTTGATTGATAGTCAGGCACCGCTTGATGTTCTGCATGCTACGGCTGATTACCGTATTCGAGTGGTGACCCAGGTTCTGGAAAACATTGCGTTTCGAGCTGAGCTTGGTAGCGATACGGTTGTGTTATCGGACTTTGCGCAGTTGTTGGTCATCCCCTTGCGGGATGGGTGTGATTTGTTGGAGGTCATCGGACGGCGGCTTCAGGAGAAGGCAGAGGGTTGATGAGGGAACGGGCGTTGGAGACGCCCGTTTTTTTGGCCCAAATGACCGGCTGGAATGGATTCTCTGGACGTTTTCTGCGCTTTGGATCCTAGGAGTATCAAGGGCAGAAAGCGGCCGATTCTGTTGAAAAAGTCGGATTTTCAAATGGCCTGAACTCAGGCACGACCACCACCGGAGAACCTACTCACCACATAGAGTGGTGTTTCGGCCCTTCGGTGACCTTTGCTGCTCTGTTATTGGGTTAATTTGAGGTTTTTTGCTTGGTGCAGGCGCACCTATCCCGCGACTGGTGGCCCTTGAGATGAAAATTTGGCCAGCCGTCGCAGGTTCTGCACCGCAGCGGCCAGCGTGAATTCATCCGTCGCGCCACTCATGCCACGTAGCCGCAGGCGATCCAATTTCAGGATGCGCTTGAGGTGGGCAAACAACATTTCGACCTTTTTACGTTCGTGGCGAGAGCGCTGATATGCCGGCGTTGCTGCAATGCGCCGAGCCACATCGCGAGCGGCTTCATGGACGCTGCGAGCGATCTTGCGGAACGCAGTGTTCGGGCAGCACTTGGCTTTCATCGGACACGTAGCGCAGTCGGTCTGCCGGGATCGGAAGATGATGGTGTTGGCTTTGGTGACGTGCGAACGCTCGTTCTTGAAGGCTCGCCATTCGCTGCGTAATACGTTGCCGGCTGGGCAGCGGTATTCCTCAGCCTCTTCATTCCAGTGGAAATCGTTACTCGAAAAACTGTCGTTCTTGCGCTCGGTTTTGTCCCACACCGGCACATACGGCTCGATGTCTTTTTCCTCCACCATCCAGGCCAGCATCGGCGCAGTACCGTAAGCGGTGTCGCCAATGAGGCGTTCCGGCTTAATGTCGAACTGCGCTTCGACCCGATCGATCATCGTCTTGGTGCTCTCGACTTCTGCGGTTCGATGAGCCGGTGTGGGTTCCACATCCATGATCACGCCGTGCTCGGTATCGATCAGATAATTCGTGGAGTAAGCGTAGAACGCTGGGCCGCCTGGAGCTGCGGTCCAGCGGGCTTGAGGATCCGTCAGCGACAGGCGCTTCGGTAGCGTTTCGGCCAGAGCCTCTTCATCGAGTGCCTCAAGATACTCACGCACGGCGCGGGTGCTCAGGGCCGGATCGCTCCAGTTGACCGGTTCATCACCCGGTACACCGCGCTGCCGGCTGGCATCCGCTTTGATGATGCTGGCGTCCACGGCAAAGCCTTCGCCCTTGACCAGGCCGGCGTCCATGCAACGACGCAGCACTTCATTGAACAGCCAGCGAAACAGATCGCTGTCCCGAAAACGGCCGTGTCGGTTTTTGGAAAAGGTCGAGTGGTTGGGCACTTCACCTTCAAGGCTCAACCGGCAGAACCAGCGATACGCCAGGTTCAAATGGGCCTCTTCGCACAACCGTCGTTCGGAGCGGATGCCATAGACAGTAGCCGACGATCAGCATGCGGATCATCAGTTCGGGATCAATCGACGGACGCCCAATCGGACTATAGAAATCGGCGAGGTAATGGCGCAGGTCACTCAGATCGAGACACTGATCAATGCTGCGCAGAAGATGATTGGCTGGGATGTGATCTTCAAGGTTGAACGAGTAAAACAGCCGCTCCTGCCCACTCGATAACTGTCCCATCATGCTCTGTGATCCCCCACCGGCCAATGAAGCAATTTTGCCGCAGGTCAGATAGGGGAGCTACTTTTTCAACAGAATCGGCCAAAAGCAGACGCTCCTGCACTGGCATACCTCAACGATCCGTCAAGCGATAAAGCGCTTGAACGTGAGATACCGCCAGCCCCATGCGCTGCAAGTTACGGCGACTTTGCGAGCTGGGAAGCGCCGTTGCGGCGACCACCAAACTCCCGTGCTTCTTCGCTTGCTCTATCCGGTGAGATATCAGGGCTCCATGGTAGCCCAAGCCTCGTGCATCTTTTCGGGTGGCAGCCGTCCCGAGGTAGGCAACCCCATTGCTGGCCAGGTACATCAACGCTCCTGCAACTACATCTCCATCAGCTTTAAGGACGTAGATTTTCAGACGATCATTTGACAGTAGCCCTGCAAAAGAGGCCTGACTCAACTGACGATGCTCTGGCTTGGTATGAAATCCGCTCGCATGCACAGCTGCGAACTCAGGAAGCGTGTGTAAGGTTGCCTCCTCGACCTCAAACGAGTGGGGGCTCAAGACCACGTCCTTGATGGCGCACGCAAGTTGCAGGTGCGTCCACCCCTTCAGGCGTTCTAATCGCCTCTCCCCTACAAAAACGTACTGCTTCAACGTCGAGGTCTTCCCGATAAGAGGCGTTACGGTCGAATATTCCGCTGATTCCATGAGCAAGCTCAACAGTTGTTGGGGGCTGTCGGTACTGTCGCCGTAGATGCGATTGAACATCGGGCTGGCTGATGCTTTCACTTGAAAGCAGGGAAAAGCTTCGTTGAAAAACACGCGGGCACCGAAAGGATTTCCACTTATCCGTAACAAGCTCTCAACGCGGGAACACAAATACTCGCCTTCAGCGGCCTCGATTGCATGAGCCAATCCAACATCCATGTGCGTAATCCTTATTGCGCGATTTCCAAGGAAGGTAGCGGTCAGTCAAACAGGTGGAGTGTAGGTGGCGGATGAATACGCACGAAATCCAGTAAGCCGTTTCTGGTGTTTCGGTGACTACCCGTCCCCCAACCGCCCATCGCC